>NZ_CP099966.1:2400000-3065000 GCF_025403485.1 Chryseobacterium paludis | reverse complement strand
ATTCTTTTGAAGGAGATAGCCAACCATTAATAGTTGTAGATGGCATTCCCATTAATAATTCTGCTGGAGTAAAAGGGCGGAGTCAGGATGGGGCAAAGAATAACGACTTATGGAATCCTGATACAGATATGGGAAATGGATTGAGTGATATCAATCCTGACGATATTGAAACTATCTCTGTTTTAAAAGGAGGAGCTGCATCTGCTTTATATGGAGCAAGGGCAGGAAATGGAGTTATTTTGATAACAACTAAATCAGGAAAGAAGAAGGGGGGTGTTGGTATTACATATTCTACTAGTTTAGGTTTTGAAAAAATATTTATGAAGCCCGACTTACAGAGTAGTTTTGCCCGTGGAAGTAATGGACTTCCAAATCTCCCAAGTAACCTTGATAATACGGATAGCTGGGGCCCTTCAATAGAAGGAACTGATATGAAGGTTTATGATAACCTCAAAGGTTTTTTTAAGACTGGAACAAATACGCAGCACACTATTAGTTTTCAGGAAAATCTGGGAGAAGGCACAAGTCTATATACGTCTGGAAACTATTTATATGATAATAGCCAGATACCAAACTCAAAATATGAAAGGTGGAATTTCATGGCCAAAATGAACTCCAATTTTGGAGCCCAGAAAAGATGGACTACTGATGTAAAAATTCAGTATATAAGTACCAAAGCGAATAATCGTCCTGGAGGTGGCTTGGATGGGAATAGTTATGGGAACGTTCTATTAATGCCAAGAAACATTGATATAAGAGATTATAAAGAAGGAATGATGCAAAATAATGTTACTCAAAGATGGATAACAAATAATGGAATTAATCCTTATTGGGCGGCTTATAACAAGCTTAATGAGGATAAGAAAGATAGATTTTTGCTAAGTGGATACCTAAAATATCAATTTAATGATTGGCTTAGTGTTGATGTGAGGCTAGGAACAGATTATTATTCTTTAGCAGCCAATGCAAAAACATGGACTGGATCAAGACTAAATAATTCTTACAATACAAGCCAGGAAAGGTTTTATGAAAATAACTACATTACGAGTTTGAATGCAAAAAGAGATAATATTGTTGGTAAATGGGGCGGATCTCTTTCTGTATATGGTCAAATGATGGAGACAAGAACAAATGCTATTTATCTTTCTGCTCCTAATTTAACTTCACCCAATTTTTTTAATATCAATAATTCTGTAGGAAATCCCGATATAAGGGAGGTTATCTTAAATAAAAAGATTAACTCAGTTTTTGCAGCGGCAGAGATTAATTATGATGGATATTGGTTTATTAACGCAACGGCAAGAAATGATTGGTCATCTACTCTCAGCATAGAAAACAGATCCTATTTTTACCCATCTATAAGCACATCATTAGTCGTTACAGATATGCTTACAAAATTGAATGGAACAAAATCTAATATTTTATCTTTTGCCAAAATAAGAGCTTCTTATGCTGTTACAGGAAATTCTCTGGAAGCCTATGAGCTATATAATACTTTCGAAATAAAAAAAGACCCGAATGGAAATGTTACAGCAGATCGAAAGAAGATCCTTTATGATCCAAACTTGAGAAATGAAAAGCTTAAGACCTTTGAGGTTGGTTTAGATCTGCGTTTATTTAATCGTATTTCGTTGGATGTAAGTTACTACAATACAAAAGCAACTGATCAGCTAATCAACTTACCTATGAATCCTCTTTCAGGGTATGAGAAAAAAAAGATCAATGCAGGAGGTTTGCAAAATCAAGGAATTGAAATAGTATTTAATACAGACGTTATCAAGAATCAGAATTTTATTTGGAATACGAGTGTAAACTTTTCACAAATGACCAGTAGAATTAATAAAATTGATGGTGAAGTCATGAAATATTCGCTTGGTGGATTTGATGATATAAGCATATTTGCCGAAGTAGGCAGAAGATATGGAGCAATATATGGTTCAAAATTTAAACGTGTAGAAGATGCCAATAGCCCCTATTATGGTAAATTAATAGTAGATGGGAATGGCGCTCCTCAAAAAGAGACTGGCTTATTTTATTTGGGAAATCAATCTCCTAAAGCTCTATTTGGTTTTACCAATAGTTTTATTTATAAAAACTTTGGGCTTTCATTCCAGATAGATGGGAGGATTGGTGGCGATTTTTTTTCTGGAACACAAGCAGCATTACAAAGGAGCGGTCTAGCTGAAAATACGGCGCCAGGAGGGAAACGTGATAATTTTATAGTAGACGGAGTGGTTGTAGATACGAACGGTAACTACATGTCCAATAATAAGGAGATTACACAACAGAATTACTGGGCAGCTGTTACTACTGGAAATTTAGGAATAACGGAACAGAATATTTATGATGCTACTAATATCCGGCTTAGAAATATTCAACTTTCTTATAACTTTCCAAAAGCTTTGTTTGAGAAATTTGTAATTAAAAGTGCTAAAGTAGCTTTCACAGCAAATAATGTTTGGATGATTTACAGTAAGTCAAAGGGCATAGATCCGGAATCAGTATTCGCTATAAGTTCCAATGCAGTTGGCTTTGAAAACTTTGCATTTCCAACCATGAGATCATATTTATTTACCATTACATTAGGATTTTAATAAACATAAAAAAAATGAAAAAATATATAATTCCTGCTCTAGCATCGATTTTTCTTACATTCTGCGGATGTAAAGATTTTGAAGAAATTAATACAGATCCACTATCTGCAAATATTGATCAGGTGCAACCTGAGTACTTTCTGAACAGCTCTATTCTTGGTGCGCAGCAAGATCCTAATATTGCAGAGAGACTTTTTGTATTGTATTGGAAAACTGCGGCGAGACAGCATCTAAGTACTGGTATAGCCGGAGGAACTGATAATGATTCTTGGACAGTAGAATACTGGAAGTATATTTCTCAATGGCTTAATAATGCTAATGCAACAATTCAAATTGCTAATGAGAAAAAAGCGACAGGACAGGGGCTACCCCATTATGACAATCTAATCCAGGTTGCCCGTATTTGGAGAGCCTACTTAATGAGCGAATTTTCAGATAATTTTGGTCCACAGCCTATTCTGGCTTTCCAGGGAACTAATCCCAACTTTAATTCTGAAAAAGAAGTGTATTATTTTATTTTAGATGAATTAAAAGATGCTGTCGCAAAAATGGATCTTAATCAACCCATTCCAGCTGATAATATTTCGAAGTATGATATGGCATATAAACTAAAATGGAACCAATGGGTAAAATATGCCAATTCCTTGCGTATGAGAGTTGCCATGAGAATATCTGAAGTAGAACCCGCTAAAGCAAAGTCAGAATTTGAAGCTGCGATTGCATCCAATAATTTTATAAGTGTAAGTTCCGATAATTTTACGATTGCTGAAAAACCTGGATGGGATGGTTTAACAGGGGTAATGTCTAGAGAGTGGAATTCACAATTGTTATCAAGCACGCTCAATAATTTATATATTGGGTTAGGAGGGATTAATTCGATGGATCAGCTAAGTCAAGATAAACACAGTGCCATAAAAGATGCAGATTATATTGGAATAAAATATGATGAGCAATTTACTAAACTTACCAATGATCCTTCTGCTGGCTATTGGCTGGATGGAATTCCAAATAAGATTGATCCAAGAGCGTTTAAAACATTTTATATTCCAGGAGACTTTACAAATCCTATTTATTCTCTTTATCCTACCTATACAAATGATGCTAAAACAAACTATGGGGATCTTCAATTTACGAATAATACAACCATCACTGTAAACGCTGTAAATACCTGGAATGCATTTGCAATTGGAAACTGGGCTGAGAAAGGCCAAAGAAATGGATTAAGAGGATTAATTGGTCGTGCACCTGCTTTGGGAAAGCAATATAGAGAGAGTACCAACTCAAGAATATTTTTTGCAAGCTGGGAATCTTATTTCTTAATTGCTGAAGCAGCCTTAAAAGGATGGGCTACACCAATGAATGATGAAGCAGCTTATAATAAAGGGATACAAGATAGCTTTATCTATAATAGTGTTTCTCAGTTCTACGGACAATATATTGCTTCTACTGATTACAACAGAGATGGAACTTCCGTTGCTTATGGGCATATTACAGAACCGGGATCAACTCATACGATGAAATATAGAGACCCTGCCAGCAATAATCTTGTTTCAGTTACCATTAATTACCCGGTTAATACTATTTACAAAAACGGAGCTTTTAAAAATGATAAATTAACTAAAATCATTACTCAAAAGTATTTAGCTAATATGCCATGGCTTCCTTTGGAATCATGGAATGACCATAGAAGATTGGGATTGCCATTTTTTGAAAATCCAGCTATTGAAACTCCATTGGTTAATTTACCGGCCATTACAACAGGCAATTTTATGACCAATTCTCTTAAGAATTTCCCACAAAGACTTAGATATCCTAGTAGTTTTAGAAATTCGGATCCAGAAGGTTATCAAAAAGCAGTGCAACTGTTGGGAGCAGAAGATGCTGTACTTACTCCACTCTGGTGGGCAAAACATTAAAAATATAAAATATGCAAAACCTCATTCGATAAGATTGAGGTTTTCATTTTAAGATTAAAGAGAACCTATAGTAAAAACCACCCTACTGCCATAAGCCGCCGCAGGTACTGTTACTGATACACCTGTTAGCTGTAATTGTATAGGAATATTACTATAAGATGCGAGTGCTAGTACTGCTGCAATTCTAAATAATTCTACATCAGTAATTGTTAGAGCCTGATAAGTAATTCCTCCAGTTATAGTACATAATAAACAAACGGTGGTGCCATTTCCTGTTCTTTTAATATTTAGCCCTAAGGAACTGTTCCATGTTGGATTTGCTATGTAATGTACAGATACCTTTGCACTGCCCAGCAGCAAAGGAACACTTGCTGCCAATAGAATTTGATTGGCTGCACTTTCATAACTACCTGCATAATTGCTTCCTGCTTCGGTTATAGATGGAATACTTACTGTCCAGTTACTTCCTCCTACAGTTAATGATTGTCCTTTACAAAAGCCACCTGCCAGTATCAAGAAGAAAATAGATATATTATTTATAAAAGAAATCTTTTTTTTCAAAAAATCATTATTATATTTCATTTCATTCATTTTATTCGGTGATCGTATAGGTGATAACGACTGGTGTATTGGTACGAGCTGATAGGTTGGCATATGTATTAGTCACTAAGGTAATGGTAAGCCTATGACCATTATTAGCTCCATTTCCTGTAAATGCTCCACCAATTCCACTGATTATAGTAATCGGTGTCGTTGTAAGTGTAACCTGAGCCGAAGGAGTTCCCAAAGTGCCACCGCCTGCACCTGAAGCTGCAGCAGCCTGTAATCTGATGTTGATACCAGGAATGACCTGATTAACTGACGCAGTAACTCTTCTTGTAGCGCCTCCTGATGCTATCGCAGAAGTATAATTAATCCATTTGGTTGTATTGACCGCAGGATTTACTATAGATAATCCTGCCTGGGTGGGAGCAACGAAGCTTAAAACAATATTGCCTGTAGGTTCTATATCCAATAAAGTGACAATGGGTAATGTAGTCGCAACATTAATTTGTGAAAACAGTTTACCGGATAGTATACAGAAAATTATAGATAATATGTGGGGAACAACTGATCTCATTTTTGTTTTTTTATTTCATTATAGCCTACTTTAATACTTTCCTGCTGATATTTTACTTCAGTTTGTTGTTTCATAACATTAATGGTTAACTTTTTAGTTTCAGAAGCTTTTAAGGCAAAACGAAAAGTGTCCATTGAAATTTTGAAACGTCTATCCAATCCATTACGATATATCTTTACAGTCCAGTCTCCCGGTCGTAAATAAGTAAAATCGAAATTCTCACCTATAAATCCTATTTTACGATAAGTCTGTTCTCCATTTGATGCTTCTATTATAATGCTTTCCCGCTTCTTTTTTTCCTTTTTAGGTTGAAAATGAGCAAAACTGAATTGATTGCTTTCCTGATTTTCTGTCAATTCAATATGTCCCTGAATGTTTGCGGCAGTCGTCAATCCGAAGTTAAAAATATTCTCCTTATTGGTCAGCAATACCGATGCAGGAATACTAATATCAGCAATGTCGTTTATCCCTGTTGTTGATCGATCTATTTCTATTATGTAATCTCCTGGGGTTACATTTTTAAATATATAATTGCCATTTTTATCAGTCATAGAAAGATAGTTCCCCATCATAAGTCTTATGCCCTCTGTTTTTTTTACACCAAGATTACCTATGTTTCCTGATAAAGTAGTGTATTCAGCTGTTTTTTGAACTGGAACATTCAGACGCCAAGTATAGCGAACTGAGAATATAAAATCTTTGTTTCCTAGCTCTCCCCGTTGTAAAGCGTACCGTCCAGAGGCATCTAATTCATGTCCGGGAAAGATCCGTTGATGAAAAAGAACTTCAAAAAGATTTCGATCGGTAAAATATTCTTCTGGAATATAATTGTTCTGGTAAAAAATGCTAAGATCAGTTTTTGAAGAAAACCGGCTGATAATACGGGCACCATAATAAAATTGATCTTGATTTTGTAGCTGATAACGAGAAGTTACAGCATAGCTTCCAAATACATTAAAGGAAGTTTTAAATTTTTCAAAACCTAAATTAAAAGTATAAAAACTGGAATTTCCGCTAAATTCACTAAGATAATTTTCTGTTTTTCCGAATTGCCCCTGAAGGTTTACCTGAAAAATACCAATTTGTTGGTCGATGCTTACCCTGAAAAATCTCTCATAATAATCAAATTGCCTTGGTTCCAAACGATCCTGATATCTTTGATATCCATTATAAAGCATTATAGTACCAGTCTTCATGTATTTGTAGTTGATACCATACTGAAAGAATTTCCTGTAAGGCGCGGCTAAAAATAGAGTATCTCTTTGAAAATTTCTTGCATCCTGTACATAGTTTCCAAATACACTGAGCCTTCTTGATACCTTATACTGCAAATTCCCGTTGAAAGTACTTGTATTTGTGAAATATCCGGAAAATTGAGGACTCGCTCTCATATACATGATATTTCCGTTAAACTTTTCATAGCTAGCCAAAACCTGTACCATGTAAGCAGTACCGTCTGTATTATCTGTTTTGCTGTAGGCCAGTTCTCCGGATACATCCAGATGCTTATCAAGTTTGAATTTCCCTGTTACATAAGGAAGATGAGCATTAGAATCTAATCTGACATCATTTAAACTTAATTTGACGTCTCCGGTTCTTGGTATTTTATATAAATATCCTGCTGTAATTTCTGATTCTTTATTGATTTTAAATTTTGAATAAACATTAAATTCATCTTTAATATCACGGAAAAATCTTGGATGGTTATAAAAGCCACCAATACTTATTTTTTTGAAATTATACTGTAATTCTACACCACGGCCATATCTGGCAAACTCTGTAAGATAAGATGAAGAATAAGTTTTATCTCCCAAATGAGCAAAGAGATTATCACGCCTGTAATTAATAAAATATTCTTCATATTGGGTAAAAGAGTTAAATTCAACAGGATTCGAAGATACTGCATGGAATTCTAGTATTCCTTTATTTTCTTTATCTAGGGTACCTTTACCATATAATTCTCCTTGAAAACCATCATGATAAATCCCTCTGTTCTTCATTCCTATAAAAGCTAAAGAAGCTGAAACAGGTAACCGGTGATATATATCGTCTTCAGTAGGTTTAACAGAAATAATTTTGGTACTGCTATAAGCGGTTTGATTTTCCTTGGGATTGTCTATTGAATATACAGAAAGATTGAGATTTTGATATTCATTTTTTCCCAAATCAGGATTTGTATTTTTAGCGATGTTAATTATTTTAGTTTCACCGGGTGGTAAAAGTAAGGAAGCTTCATGATCCACAACAGCATTTTTACTTTCCAGTATGAGCTTCTCGGCTACATTTCCACTATTTTTTAATAAAAAAGAAGAGGTAATGGTTTCACCTGCTTTTACAAACTCTGGAGAATTTATTGCGGTAAGGGAAAGTTTTCTATTTCCAACAACTTCTATTTCCAGTGTTTTGATGAATTGTTCACCATCACTTTTTTCTGTTCCATATAATCTTACATTATATACTCCTTTTGGAGTTTCAGTTGCAATTCTTAAAGGAACAATGTACACCGTATTTTCTTCCGCAGGGATTGTCAATTCATTTCTATTTAAAATAGGTCTGATATATGGATTGGAAGTTTCAATACGAATATCATAAGTCTTGTTTATTAAAGTTTTATTTTCTAAAGTAAACGAAACAGAAGTAGCCGTTCCCGGAAGTAGACTATCTTTTTTGCTGACAAATTCTTTAGGTTGTTTTTGAGAAAAAGTAAGTACTGGGAGGAGTATGAAGAGATATAAAGCCCAAATTTTAATCATTTTTTACTTCTAGTTCCACATTGAGGGCGAAAGCATTTTCGTCTTCATCTGTTGCGATGACGACGGCATTATATTTATCAGGTGGAACTTTACTGATATCAATGTAAAAGGATTTCGATGTGCTTGGTAATAATCCCATCGCCTGGCTTGAAAAATTGCCTATTTTTTGTCCATTTTTTCTATTATATATCTCAATAGATGCTGTTGGTTTGCAATAAATTTTCCCTTTATTAGCAATTGCAATTTTTAATAATTGTTTACCTTCTTCCTTGTCAATTTTCACTGTTTCGAATTTAAGGTCAGGTCTTAACTTCTCAGAATCATAATCGGTAATCACCTGAATGGCATACCGAACAATAGACGTTATATTGACTCCTGCACTATTATTACTTGGTTTTATATCATCTACTGGTTCTACGATGATGACACTCCAGTAGCTGCCAGCCTCGGAAATTTGGTCAGGTACAGTAATCTCATAATATACCTCTGTTTTTTCTTTGGCTTTTAGACTAAGGTAATTCGTATTAAGTTTGATCCAATCCGAATTGGTCTTCTCATTCGTATGGGGTGCAGTATAACTTATAGTTCCATTTGCCTGATAGGTAAAATCCTGTAAGAATATTTTTATGCTCTGAGGTTTATTATCTGTATTTTCTATTGCAATTTTTCCTTTATAAACCTGCCCGTTTTCTACTTTATAGTTATGAGTAAGACCATTAAGAATTACAATACTCGCGTGTAAAAATACAAGTGGTAAAAGAAGATATGTAAAAATGAAAATACGCTTTATCATAATTATGTAAAGTTTGAGATTAAAACACGGCAACAAAATAGTAAGAAGAAATAATCTGTATGATCTCTTCTTACTAAAATTATATAAGATTTTTAGCTTCTAATTATCCGAAATGGTATAGGTCACTGTAGCGACAGCCGTAGCTGTTGCTTGAAGATCAGCATAATTTGCAACTCCACCAGGACCACTTCCGGCTGCTAAAGCATAGGTGAGATTATGTCCGTTGTTAGCTCCATCTCCTGTATACGCACTGCCAATGCCTGAAATAATTGTTTGATCTGCTGCACTCAAAGTTAATTGTGCTGATGGTGTCCCTAATGTTCCGGCACCTGCTCCAGCAGCAGCAGCAGCTGTAACATGGATGTCTATTCCTGGAATTATGGCATTTAATTTTACAGAAACATTACGGGTAGCATCTGCAACTGATTTAATTGAGGAATAGTTTAACCAAAGTGTATTATTTGAAGTGGACGGAATGATTGGTAACCCTGCTTCTGTTGGAGCCGTAAAACCTAAAGTAATGTTTTTTGTAGCTGCAGGCTCAATATCTACTAGCGCAACTTCGGGAATCGTAACCGAGATGGTGTGATTGTCAGTGTTAGTGTCTTGTGCACTTAAATTAGCCGAAATTGCAAGGGCAATTAAAGCAAGTGATAATGTAAACTTAAATTTTTTCATGATAGTTAGTTATAGTTAATTTTAAGTGAAGTTAGTGAAATTAAGATAAACAATGAAAATTTTAATTTTTTAATAATTACAGCAATTTACTTTCCAGTATGCGTTGCATAGTATATATTTACTCACATAGCTTGGATTTAATATTTTAATGGCATCAAGAATAATGCCTAAATTTTTATTATTTGATCTATGTAAGAACGAAAATTATTTGGTAGCGCACAAAAAAGCCTTACACAAATAAGGTAAGGCTTAAGTTTTATTTAAATGTATATTATTACATCCAATGAGGATCAGAGATCGATGTTTTTCCTGTTTCTATTCTGCCCGAAAATTGCCAGATATGATCATTTTCGGTTATTTTCAAGTCATACCAGCCTTTATTTTTATTAAGATTTATGATGATCGTTTCCTGAGCTTTGTTTAAAGTAATTTTTCTTTGATTCTTCTCGTACATATCATTTATTATAACAGAAATACTTTCTTTTATATGTTTTTTGAAAAGTAACTGAACTTCATTATTCCTCGTATCATTTAATAAATGTATTTCAAATCCAGGTTGTTGATCTCCTTTAAAATTTCTATAAAAACCATTTGGACCAAAAACTTCGTAATTATAGTGATCCAGATTTAAAGAATGTGATAATTCCTGTTTTGAATAAAGAGCATATGAAAAGTAATAGCTTTCACTATCTAGTTTTGATCTGTCATAGATCAATAAAGGAATTCCGGTTTCCCTCAAGTTCTGCATTTTAATTTGATCACCATCTAGATTAACAATAAAGTTGTACGGTAATGCATTGGAAGGTCTTGTTCCTCTTTCCTGAATTTCCAATAAACTGCTGTTTAGCTCATTTTCTGAATGCCACTTCAAATTTGGAACAGGTTTGTTTTTGGCCGCATTGATGGTTTTTGCATATTCTTTTTGATTTAAATAATCCATCTGTGGTGCTTTAATATTTGAAGAATTAAAAGCTGAAGTTAAATCTCCACAAATTGCCCGCCTCCAATCACTAATGTTTTCTACTGTGGCATTTTTATTTAATTTTTTATTAATAAATTTTTCCAGAAACTGTAAGACAGAAGTATGATCTGAAACTTCTGAGTTTACAAATCCCCCTTTCGTCCATGGAGATGCAATGATCATAGGAACTCTATAACCCAGACCAACTGTTCCTTCAATACGCTCATGGTCTTTTAATTTACGGTCAGCCATGTAGTCTTGATTTTTGTTGACATAATCTACCCCTTCTTTTCCATTCATATCGACAGGTTGACTTGGATTTAATGGTGGAGCAAAAGGTAAAACATGATCAAAATATCCATCATTTTCGTCATAATTGATAATAAAAATGGTTTTCTTCCACGTTTCAGGATCCTTGGTAAGAATATTTAAAACTTCTGAAATATACCACGCTCCATACCATGGTGATCCGGGATGATCGGAAAAATGTTCTGGAGCTACAAGCCATGAAACCAGTGGCAGTTTTTTCTCCTCAACATCTTTGCGGAACTGAAATAGTACATCTCCTTTTGGTACTACCAATCTTTCACCATGTTCATCATTTCCAATTTCTAAATTCCAAAAATTGGGATCTCCGGAATTGGTTGTAAATGCTTTTTCATGGAGGTTTTTTTCTTTTTGAGATAATTTTGAATAATTATCCGGATGATATTTAACCAGATCTTCCTGAAGCTCTGTGATCAGATCTTCTAATCTTTCTTTATGGCTGGGATTCTTTTCAATTTCCTGCTTCAGATAATTAATAACATTTGGAATATTTTTATAATATCCTTCGGAAAACTTTACATTAAATGCTGAAAACCATTCTATAGGATTATCTGTAAAATTACTCAGCCATGCTTCCTGTTCTCCGGACATTCCTTTTGGCAGACTGATTTCATTCTGATATATTTTCCATGAGACATTTTGTTCTTCTAATATTTCCGGAAAACTTTTCCATCTTGCCTGATGGTTTTTATCATAATCTATATTTTCATTATAGACATTAGCTTTTACTTTACCATTTTGCTGCTCTCTAAGAGTTCCCGACCAATGAAAAAGTCTGTTCGGAGTAGTACCCGTAAGGGAAGAACAGAAATATTG
Source organism: Chryseobacterium paludis (assembly GCF_025403485.1). NCBI lineage: Bacteria > Pseudomonadati > Bacteroidota > Flavobacteriia > Flavobacteriales > Weeksellaceae > Chryseobacterium > Chryseobacterium paludis. Next base: position 3,053,042 of record NZ_CP099966.1, on the reverse strand, counting down.
ATCAAATATCGTAAACGCATCTGCCAACTGATAATAAAACGGGAGATCCTCACGATTATAATATCCCAAAGTAAGTGGGATATTTTTATAATCTTTATTTCCTGAAGCTTTTGATTGTAACCATTGGTCATATTTTCCTTTATTAAAAGCCTTTTGTTGATCCGACCACGAATGTGGTAGTGAGCTCATCCATGTAGATTTTGTGTTTCTTAGATCCAAACGGGCAGGGGAAGCATATTTTCCATCATTACCCTTCTGAAAGAAAACAGAATGTCCATCCTGTTTTACGAAAGCTTTTTTATCAAGAAATCCCCTTACACCCTTTAATGAACCAAAAGCATGGTCAAATGAACGATTTTCCTGCATCAAAATAACGACATGTTCGGCATCATAAAATGTAGATAAAGCAGCAGGTTCAATAGCTAATGCTTTTAAAATTGAAGGATGTAAAACACTTGAAGTTCCAAGACCTGCTAATAAAAGCCCTGACTTTGCTAAAAATTCTTTTCTGTTCATGTTGAATTATAATAAGAAAGAAACCGCAAGATAATATTTCCTGCGATTTCTTTTATGTAGATTAAAATGTTAAATTGTTATTGTAACCACCAAGGTTTAGAATTGATATTATCAGTTCCTCCATATTGTGCGGCCAGTGCAGCTTTCAGATTTACACTGTTGTAATTGTACTCTGTCTGTGGGTATCTGAATCGTAAAGGCGCAGAAACTCCGGTTTGTAAAGGATAATTAGGAAAACCAGTTCTCAGATAATCATAATAAGATGTCCATTGTGACTGATGAAACATCGTCATGTATTTCTGAGTCATAATTTTTTCCAGTTGACTGGCTAACGAAGCTGAATTATCATAAGAAACTAAAGAAGTCGTTAAATAATTATTTACATTAAAACCTGCAAAATAAAGATTCGGATTCTTTACATAGGTTTGGTAGAAACTAAAACTACCTTTGATAGCATTTTCATAGTGAGTTTTTGCAGATCCTGAAATCCATCCTCTTGCTGTAGCTTCTGCTAAAATGAATTCTAATTCAGGATAGCTTAATACCGAAGAAGGTTCGTTTGTTGGATCTTTATAGAAACGGTCATTGATCTTAGAAATATTTTTCGCAGCAACCAATGCGGCATTATCAGAATAAGGTGAGGTAGGATTTCCACCATTGTATCCTGTAAAATCGGTAACCGGTTTTCCTGCTTCCTTAGCTGACGTAGTTTGAGCTGCGAAAGTGAACAAACGGGGATCTTGTCTGGTTTTAAAAAGATTAATAAAATAATCTGCCATATACAAACTTGAACCATAACCACTGTTATTGAACATGGTATATCTGCTGTCAGCAACGTCTGCAAACTTTAACTCCCCATTATCAGCAATGGAAGACATTAATGGCTGGCTTCCTGCAATCGAGGCGAATTCTGTTGCAATCGTATAGTTTCCAACGCTTGTCTTTTTTGAAAGTGTAATTAAAATTTTCAATCGGAAAGAATTGATTAATTTCTTCCATTTCATTGCATCACCGTTATAAATAATATCACCTTCTATCTTATCAGTGGTATTAATAAGATCATTCGCTTCTTTCAACTCTGTTAAAATCCCTGACATTACAGATTCCTGATTGTCATATTTAGGCTGGGTAATTCCTGATTCTCCTTTTACTGCTTCTGAATAAGGAATACTTCCGGATTTTAAGCTTAGATTAAAAAAATAATAGGCTCTTAAAAACTTACCTATAGCGATATAATTTTTATTATTGATCCTTTCCGCTTCCTGCATCATTTTTACGGTATTCAGAAGACCACCCGTATAGGCTTCGAAAGAAGAATCATTCCATTTCATATATTGATATGAATTTTCACCATCGATTCCGATCAACATTCTTGATGCATACATATTATCTCCGTTTACCTGAAAAGCCGATTTTGAAACATAGGTTAAAAGAGATTTAGGATCAATAGTAGCCTGATCGTTTGGGTTTTCGTTGATCTTATCAAGATTTGATTCACACGAAGTAAGTGCAAAAGCTCCTATAACAACTAATGATTTTATAATATTTTTCATTTTGACTGAAATGTTATTTAATTAAAATTTAAGATTGAATCCAATTCCAAACCATCTGCTTGAAGGATCCTGAATGTCATTTCCTGTTTTTACCTGGAAGTCCGGATCAGAGTAGAGGTTTTTTGATTTTTTCCACATGGCAAGATTATAGGCTGATACATTTACAGTAAAATTCCTTACAAATCCTTTTGGATTTAACAAAGAAGAGAAATCATATTCCAGAACTACTGATCTTAATTTTATAAAAGTCCTGTCAAAAACATTGGCAAATTCTTCACTTTCATCTTCTGTTACCCTTGCCTGATAAGGGTAATTTTGTGCCCAGTCCTGGAAACTGATAGGTTTTATATGCGGAGTGTAAGTACCGGTAGCAGCATTATAATTTACGCCATCCGGTACAAAATAATAAGTACCCGGATTAGCATATTCCTCATCTCTGTATGCCACAGAATTAGGATGTTTTCCTCCCCACCACATTTTTTCCACAACCTGAGATCTCATTACTCCCCCAATACTTCCATCGATGCCAATGTTTAAACTCAACTTTTTGTATTTGAATGTATTATTAAATCCAAAAGTCCAGTCTGGGTTGAAATGTCCAAGATTAGTAGGAGTGTTCGCTTTTGTTGGCATTCCGGTTTCTGCATTCAGAATTACTTTTCCATCCGGCGATTTTTGCCACGTATAATCATAATAACTATCCATTCTTTCGCCTAGCTTAATGTTGTTGTAATTAGGCATGTTTTCATAGATAGATGTTAGTTTCTGTTCGTACTTACTCCAGTTGATCAGTGATTTCCACATAAAATCTTTCGTCTTTACTGGAACCAGCCCTAAGGAAATCTCGACTCCCTTTGTGGTATATTCGTTACCATTTACATATTGAGACTTAAAGCCTGAAGATTCTGCACTTGGAAACTGAAGGATATTATTATAATCTAATGTTCTGAAATAAGTAGCATCTAATGTTACTCTGTTCTTAAACAAACCTGCACTTAAACCTAGTTCATAAGATTTGGTTTGCTCCGGTTTCAGAGAGTTTTCATAATTTAAGGTTGTTGGATAATAATTGGTAGGATTTCCATTGAAAGTAATACCATCATTATTTAAATAATAATTTCTGATCGAGTAAGGCTGAAAGTCATAAGCCACTTTCGCCCATGAAGCAGATAGCTTCAACAGGTTAATAGCTTCAGGCATTTTAACGAGATTCGATATCACTGCACTTAATGAAGCAGAAGGATAGAAATAAGACCTGTTAGCTTTTGGCAATGTAGAAGACCAGTCGTTACGTCCGGACACATTAATGAAGAATGCATTGTATAAGCCAATATCTATGGTACTGTACGCACTGTAAATTAGCTTTTCCTTAAGATAGTCATAGTATTTTACCGCTCCCACAGAATTGTCTAGTGTGTATTGTTCAGGAATTTTTAATCCATCTGTTGAAGCATTATCTACATCGTTCTTATAGTAAAATGTTGAAGCTCCGGCATTAATTGTAAAGTCAAAGTTCTCAGAGATCTTTTTCTTATAAGTGGCTAAAAAATCAGAATTTAGATTCCATGTCTTTGTGTCATTCAAAAGATATCCTCCACTTCTTGGTGCACTGTAATTGAAATATGAATAAGGACTTAAGATCTCTTGCGTATTGTGATTTTCAACAATAGATATTTTACCTTTAATAGAGAAATCCTGAGTTGCTTTATATTCTAAACCTGTTTGTGCGTTGATCACATCGGTTCTATTCTTATTTTTGTAATAATTTGCTCCAAACCATGGGTTATTGTACCATGCGTAGTTCCAGTTAGCCTGTGTTCGTCCCTCCTGACCAGGAACCCACATGTGGTTTTTTAAATCTTTTCCGTTTACATCACCTCCCATCCAGATAAGAATGGTATACATATGCCCACTTGGATTGTAATCGTAATTAGGAATGTTTGGGGTAAAAGTTTGATTAAAATTAAACTTCGTATCAAAGATTAGCTTGTCAGTTATATGATTTTCAGAAGAGAAATTTATTCCATAACGTTGTAAATAAGCTTCCGGAATTCTGTCATCATAATTCATGAAATTACCGGAAAGTCTGTAGGTGTCTTTATTATTTTTATAACTAATAGAAAAGCTATTGTTATTGATAACTGCTGGTTTTAAAAAAGTATTTAAGTTATCATGATATTCCCAATCGATAGGAACTCTTTCATATCTTGATTTGTCATTGTACTGGCTTCCTGCTACAGTGCCATACCATGGAATAACCTGCCCTGTTGTTTTATCTCTAATTGGACTATTCCATTGTGCTATTTGTAATCCTGGAACAAATTTAGGTCCCCAGATCATATCACCATCATTTACACCTCCATCTGCACCATCCCAGAATTCATATTTTCCATGAGAACCGTTTCCGTATTGAGTCTGAGTCTTTGGAAGGTTGGTGAAACCAGCTGTAATCATAGTGTTTTGTGAAAACTCTACTGTAAAACCTTTCTTTTTCGCACTCTTTGTCGTGATCAAAACAGCACCATATCTTCCTCGTGATCCATATAATGCGGCAGCTGTTGCACCTTTCAATACGTTGATGTTATCGATATTGTTTGGATCAAGATTTTGGAAAACTTCTTTTTCTACGATAACACCATCGATGACAAATACCAAATTAGAATTACCTCTCAAAGTGAATTCAGGAGCCTGCTGCATTCCGGTAGGGTTTGAAACATTTAATCCGGCAACCTGTCCGGAAAATAAGTTTCCTATACTTGGTGTTGTAATAGATTCAAATTGTTTTGTTCCTATTTCCTGAGTAGAATACCCGATTTTTTCTTTCTTTTTCGCAATACCTAAAGCTGTAATAACAACACCTTCAATCTGTTTTTCATTTACTTTTTTTAGAACAATCGAATATTGTCTTCTGGAAGATACCTCTATACTATAAGAAGAGTATTCCGGAGAGAAGAACTCAAGGATATCTTTAGGATTTGCAGTAATTGTAAAATTACCATTTTCATCAGTTATAGCTGATTTTCCAGTGTTTTTGTCAGTAATATTTACACCTGAAACACTAGTGCCGTTTTCGGATTTTACATTTCCGGAAATATTAATTTCCTGGGCAGTTAAATAAAGGGGGAGTAAAAAAATCGCAAAAGTAGCTAAAGTCTTCTTCATTTTTTTGAGGACAAATTTAGCCGTGTAGTGTTACCAGGGTTTTAATGATATATTAAGATAAAAATACGATTTCACCTTTTCGGATAAAATAAATTAATATAATTATAAAGCTTAAAAAGCTGTTTATATCACTTTTTTTACTTTATTTTAAAAGACAGATATGGGTAGGAATAAAAGGAGTTTCTCTCTAAAATCTACTTAAGATCCCCCAGTGAATTTTAATGTCATTAAACTTGAATGGATTTCCAAATTCATTACCGTTCGAAATCTGGAAGCTCATTAAGCCAATTGGAATAAAGAAGTTAAATCCGAGCCCGACACTGTAGAGCTTGGGTTTTACACTTAGAGATTTATTGTTGAGCTGCCCATATTGTCCAAAGAAATCAAAAAATGCCTGATTTCCTATCAGATATCGGTATTCTAAACCAGCGTAATAATAAAAGTCGGCGGCGAGGGATTTTTCATTAAATCCCCGCATTGAGTTCCAGCCTCCAAAACGATATAATTCATTGGCAGAAAATTCAATCTTCGAATCCATCATGGCTCCTTCTGCCTTTATATTGAGGAAGTGGTTGCCTGAAATATGGTAATTATGCTCTCCAAAGAAATAGAACTGGTTTTGATTGGCCTTGATGTTATCTTTCGTATATGTAGTGGTAAGAAAGTCATACCCGGCATTTATTTTTGTTTTATAAAGAAAAAGGTCAATATCAGTAGGTTCTGTCATATCAAGCCAGACTCCAATCCCTTTTTTGTTGTAATCTTTACCCTGAACATATAAAGTATCGATAATACTTGACGTTTCAAAAGTTCCTCTCAGACCTACTTTATATCGGTTATTAATATGGTAATAAAGTGCAGGAAGTAGTTTTACATTAGCGAATGTAGAATCTTGTCTGAAGATATTCACTTTCATGTTTAAACCCACATTTGATTTAAAAAGATAAGGGACGTCGGTCTGTAGATCAAAGGTTTGTCCTTTATCAGGATTTCGCTGCCAATATAAATTGATCGCCTCAAAACCATTGAACATATTCCTGAAACTTACATTCAATGTTCCGTTTAAAGTAAATTTGTCTGTCTTATCATTTCCAAAACCAATAACTCCATCAAAAGTATTGGTTTTTTTCTTTTCCATAAAAAGATAAATCTGTGTGGAATCTTTTGTAAAAAGGGTCTGAGGAGGTCGTTCTAACGTGACAAAAGGGTGGCTTTGAAAGTTTTTGTTGATGGCGATCAGATTCTTGTCGTCATAAGTTTTTCCTTTGAAGTCCTTTTCAAGATTTTTTATAAATCTTTTTGGAACCCTTTCATAGCCTTTTACCACAAAACCATTTATGGTTCTTTTATCATTTTTATTGATCTCCAGCTCTACAATAGGGTAGCCATCCTTCTGGCCTTTGTATTTGGACTTGATCCTACTAAATGAATAGCCATCATCAATATATCTTTTGTTAATGTTTTTCTTTGTTGAATCTAAATTCTTAGTGAAGAATTCTTTTTTAATTTTCAATTTTCCAACAATAGAATCAGAGAGATTAACGTAGGTCTCATTAAAATTTTTGCCTTTATCATAAAAGATCTCTGTGCTGTCGCCTTTTATTTTGACATCTTTTAATTGGGTGAAGAAATAATTGCTTTGTGCCAGCGAATCAAGAAACTTTGCTGCAGAAGCAGAATCTTTTACTTTTTTCGTTTGTTTAGTTTGTACATCAGTAAGCCAATACATCTTCTTTTGCGCCTGAACAAGAACGCAAAACAGCACGAAAAATATTTTAAGTAAAAGCTTCAAACTCTTTTAAAAACTGAAACTAATCCAGTTTATTGTATTTTTTCATTAGATTTTCATAAGTTCCCTGTGGAAGTATCCATTTCAAAGGAACTCCTATCTTTTGTCCGAATTTACCAAAATAATAATGAGCTTTCCATTTATTTTTACTTAAAAGATTTTCAATATATTCTGCAACTTCCAGAGGCTCGGTTCCATCACCCACATGAGAATTCATTAAAGCATATACTTTGTCAAAGACATTTTTATAGGGTTCAGAAACTTTGGTTCTCACTCTATTTTCTGCAATACTTGTTTTAATATCTCCTAAATGAAGTGAACAAACATCAATATTCCATGGGTATACTTCGTAACGCATTGCTTCAGTTACTTTGTCCAATGCTGATTTTGAAGCCGAATAAAATCCACGGAATGGTAAGCCCATTTCACTTCCGATACTGGAAATGTTGATGATCTTTCCGAATCTATGTTCACGCATGTTAGGCATGACAGCGCTCATCATCTGAACAGAGCCTACCAGATTCAGATTGAATAATTTCAAAATATCTTCCTTGGATGAATCTTCAACAGAACCTACCATTCCCATTCCTGCATTATTGATCAGGATATCAATTTTTGTTTCTGTTTTTAAAACTTCTCCAATAGCATTTTGAACGGCATCATTATCAGTGATATCTGTAGGAATAGATTTGAAATGTTGACTTTCCGTATGTTTTCTGCTTAAACCATATACCTTGTGACCTTTCTTTCCGAAATATTCAGCAAGAACGAAACCTATTCCCGATGAGGTTCCTGTGATGATTATAGTTTTATGTTGTGACATTATTAGTTTTTAATTAAAATAGTATTTAGATCTTCCCAAAACTTAGGATATGATTTTTCGACAACATCTTCCTCTTCGATATTCAATTCTTTAATCAGGCAGAATGGAGCAAAACTCATCGCCATTCTATGATCCTGATAGGTTTTAATGGAAATATTTTCTTCCGGTTCTCCAAAACTGATAGACTTAATCGTTAAATCGGTGATCTCTGTGTCAGTTCCTAATTTTTTAAGTTCATTATATAAAGCCTGAAGTCTATCCGTTTCTTTTACTCTTAACGTTCCAAGTCCTGAAATATCAAAAGGAATTTTTAGTGCCGCTGCTGTTACACAAAGAGTCTGTGCAATATCGGGGCAGTTGTTCATATCCAATTCAATTTTTTCTGGAAATATAAAATTAGGATCAGGCTGTAAGGTGATCTTATGGTCATCTTCTGAGAAGATCGTTTTAATACCAAAAAACTCTTCATAAATTTTTGCAATGGCTGAATCTCCTTGAGTAGATTGTTTGTAGAAACTCTTCAGATGTATTGTTTCTCTTCCCAGTGCACAAATGGAGTAAAAGTATGACGCTGAACTCCAGTCACTTTCCACTTCATAACAGATCACAGAAGATGGATTGGTGAAAGGTTCTACTTTTATGATATTTCCGGTAAAGCTTGCTTTAATTCCGAATTTTGTCAGAATATCCAGAGTCATTTCAATATAAGACCTTGAAGTAATTTCACCGACAAGGTTGATCTCTAATCCATTCTCCAATTTTCCTGCAATAAGCAATAAGGAAGTAATGAACTGGCTTGAAATATTAGCAGGAACATTGACTTTGGACTGAGTAATTTTCTTTCCAGTGATTTTTAAAGGTGGAAAGCCCTCATTTTCCATATATTCAATCTCAGCTCCCAGGTCTTTTAAGGCGCTTACTAAATTTTTGATCGGTCTTTCCTTCATTCTTCCGGAACCGGTAAGAATGGTGTTCTTACCTTCAAAAATTGAAAAGTAAGAAGTAAGGAAACGCATTGCAGTTCCTGCATGGTGAATATCTACTAATTCAGAATTCCCGGATAGTGCCTTACTAAGCATATCCGTATCCTGAGAATTTGAGAGATTTCCGATTTTTATATTATTAAACAAACTTTCCAAAATCAACAAACGATTCGAAATACTTTTCGAACCGCTGATCTGTATTGTTTGGTTTCCTATTAGGTTGAATTTTTCTAACTTCATTGTTTCTTAAGATTTCAGATTTCAGACATCAGAGGCCAGACAGGTACTTCAAACTTTCAAGAGTCTGATATCTGGGATCTAGTATCTGAAATCTTTATTTCAGTTTTTCATTATTCTGATGCCGCTCTTTATCACGGTCAGTTTTTATCTTCATTTTTTTATCAAAAGCTTCCTGTAAATTGACTCCTGTTTGGTTGGCTAAACATAATGTTACAAATAAAACATCGGCCAATTCCTCGCCCAGATCTTTGCTTTTATCGCTTTCTTTTTCACTTTGTTCACCATATCTTCTGGCGATAATTCTGGCAACTTCTCCTACTTCCTCCGTTAGCATAGCCATATTGGTCAGCTCATTAAAGTAGCGAACCCCAATTGTTTTGATCCATTCGTCGACCTGCTGCTGTAAATTGGTAATCTCCATTATTGATAAGCTCCAAGAGTTGGGTTAGCCGTTCTTGATACATTAGCAATATCTGTTGGAACCGTTGCTGCCACCGTAACATCTCCTTTATTTTTTGCAGGTGAGGTGGTTTTTACCCTTAGATTCTGATGAGCCGTAAAGTAGTTAACAAATTGAGGATCTTCGTTCTTTAAACTCTGAATCACATTTGGATTGCTGTCAAAATTAAATCCGGCCTCTGAGGTTCCGGAATATTTCAACAGACAATTTTGAAATTGAAAATTAAATTGCTGACCTGGAGTTTGTTCAAAATTAACTGAATTATCCCTGTCAGAGTATACAATACTGTTTTTTACATTCAATTGTAAGGCGCCTTGCTCTGCTTGTCCTGCATCATTTTTCCATTCGTTAGTGGCAAAAATGCCATTTCTATTGGATGAATTCATGGTTCTTGAGTAATTCGCTATTGTAGAGTGAACATAACTATGATTACCTCCTTTAAAAATACCTACTGCGGATTCACCACAATTGTTCATGACAAGGTTCTTTGCATTTACCGTAGCATTTATAGCATAGATCCCATATTCCTGGAAAGTGTGGATAAATGAATTGGTGATGGTTGCATTGGTCTGTTTCATTTCTAAGCCTCTTGTCCCTCCGAAAAGCCTTCCGTAATTCATATGAAGAGTAGATCCTACATCCATTCTTATAGAATTCCAGTTCTTAGGAATGGTGTCGTAATAAGGATCGTTACGGTCTCCACGGAGAACAACCTCATTATTCAATGTTCCATTGATATTTAAAGTAGCACCTGTAGCTACTTTCATTCCGCTGTTTTTATGGAAATAAACTTTAGTACCCTGTTCAATATCCAGTGTAATATTAGGATTTATAGTAAGGTCACCATAAATGATTTTGGCTTTAGTATTATTCCAGGTGGTATGGTTGCTGATCACATTTGGATTGGTTGGAGTCTGAATAAAGAATTCAGCATCCTGAACTACAGAAAATAAAGTTACATGTTGCTGTCCTGCCAGGCTTGTAAAGACGACACGGTCTTCAGCGATTGCTTCTGGCCCTGTTGCTTGAGGTGCAATTTCAACGAAAATATATAAACTGTCTTTTTTTCTTAAAGGAACATCCTTAAAATCAAAACCTGATTTTCCATCTACATTGATCTTATATAAAGAAGCAGATCCCTTTTCCAGATTAATTCTCGGAATAGAAATATCTTTGTCTTCATTATTATATACTTTCACAACATAAGTTTCAGAACGGACCTGGTGATATACTGTATCACAAAATACCGTGTCTCTGGAGAATCTTAATTGTTGGGAAGGAGCGTCAAAACTAATATCATCTTTATTACATGATACCATCATGAGAAGCATCCAAAAAGAAAAAGCCAGTAATAATTTGAATTTCATCGAAATTAAAGTTTAATATAGATTTCAAATTTAACGAAAATACTTTAAATTTCTTATCAATTAAAAAATATTGGATTAGCTATTTGGATATTTAAAAAAATATTGTATTTTTGCAGCCTAAAATTAGCAGAGAAATATCCATTACTATTTCGAAAGCAGAACTTTAATTTTTTAAAAAATTGTATTATGAAAAACGGAATTCACCCAGAAAATTATAGACTTGTTGTTTTCAAAGATATGAGTAACGACGAGGTGTTTCTTTGCAAATCAACTGCAGAGACAAAAGATACTATCGAGTATGAAGGACAGGAGTATCCTTTAATCAAAATGGAAATCTCTTCTACTTCTCACCCTTTCTACACTGGTAAAGTGAAGTTGGTAGATACTGCAGGTAGAGTAGATAAATTCATGAACAAATACAAAAAATTCGCTAAGTAATTTTTTGAAAATAAAAGATATTAAAGTCTTCCAAATATTTTGGAAGACTTTTTTATTGTTTTTTAAATAGAAATTCGAGATCAGAAGTAAAAAGTTAGTCTTACTATTTGTATTTTTGTTTTAGATAGAAATTAGAACTTAAAATCTGAAAATTTATTATATCAATGGTATATCATGACTTTCAGCTTCGAACTTCTAGCTTCGGATCTTTAACCTCTAACTTCTTAAAAAATGCAATTAGTATTCTCAGATGCACAATATTGGGAAGATTTTCTTCCGCTTACTTTTACACGTCCTATTGCAGAAATGCGTTGTGGGATTCTTACCTTCTCTGAAAGATGGCAGAAATTATTAGAAAATTCTGAAGTTTCTTATTTCACAGAAAATTACTTACAAAAGAAATTTAAAAATCCCGATGAAAAAGAGAGTCTGTTTCTTGTGACTAATTTTCTTCCAACTGAAAGTGTATTACAGCAAATAAAAGATCTGAAACAAGGAGAAGCTTTAGTATATGAAGATGAACTGATTGCTGCTAAGATCAATATGAAAGGTTTTTCATTAAGTCAGATTGAAAAAATGACGGATATTAAAGAAGAGCTTGTTTTCTTTAAGAAACCAAAAGATCTGTTTACTTATAATCATAAAGCTATTGATTTCGATTTTAACTTATTAACGGAAGGAAAAGTATCACAGGAACTTTCTTCAACCAATGGTTTTTTAGGTGATAAAAAGGATTTATTCATAGAAGAAGGAGCAGAAATTGAGTTTTCTACATTAAATACAAAAACCGGTAAAATTTACATCGGAAAAAATACAGAAGTAATGGAAGGCTGCCACCTTCGTGGACCTATTGCACTTTGTGATCATTCTAAATTTAATCTTGGAGCAAAGATCTACGGAGCAACCACAATTGGTCCTCATTGTAAAATTGGTGGTGAGGTTAATAATATTATTGTATTTGGATATTCCAGTAAAGGCCATGAGGGTTTTGTAGGAAATTCTGTTATTGGAGAATGGTGTAATTTCGGAGCAGATACGAATTCTTCAAATATGAAGAATAATTATGGACATGTAAAATTCTGGAGCTACAGAACCAAGGCTTTTGAAGATACAGGATTACAGTTTGCCGGATTAATTATGGGAGACCATTCTAAAACGGCTATTAATACACAACTTAATACCGGAACGGTAATCGGTGTAGCATCTAATATTTTTAAAGAAGGATTTCCTCCGAACCTTATAGAAAATTTTTCGTGGGGTGGATTTAAAGGAGATGAAAGATTTAAATTAGATAAAGCTTACGAAGTTGCAGAGAGAGCAATGGCAAGAAGAAAAGTCCCTTTAACAGAAGATGACAAGGGGATTTTAAAACATATTTTTGATACTTATCAGACCTGATTATAAAAAGGACTTCAATTATTTTGAAGTTTTTTTGTTTAATGATGTAATAAAATCAATTTTTTAATTGTCTTACTAATAGAAGCAAAACTTATGACCCAGGAAACCTTTAAAAATTCGGTGTTTATTCTCAAAAATGAGATGTATCGTTTTGCGAAAAGGTTTGTCATGAGCAGTGATGAAGCAGAAGATGTCGTGCAGGATCTAATGGTCAAGTTTTGGCAGAAAAGAGATGAGCTGGAGCAGTTTGGAAATTTAAAATCCTATGCACTGAAATCAGTAAAGAATGAATGTCTGAACAGACTGAAGCACCATGATGTAAAGATTGGTTTTGCAGATATGCAGCTTCATCGGTCAGAGCTCTATAGTATGGAAGTTAATAACCTCAAGGATCATATTATTGGATTTATTAATCAGCTTCCTGAGAAACAAAAAATGGTTATCCATTTAAAAGATGTAGAAGAGTATGAAGTGTCTGAAATTTCTGAAATGCTGGAAATGGAAGAAAATGCGGTAAGAGTAAATCTTATGCGGGCAAGACAAAAAGTAAAAGAACAAATCTCACAACTGATGAATTATGAACAACGATCAATTTCAAGATAAGTACGAAAAAATCTTCCAGGAAATAAAGGAAGAGAAAATGGATTGGGATTTTGAAGATTTTCTTCAAAAAGCAGAAGGCGTAAATAATGATGATACTAAGATCATCCCCCTTGAAAGTAAAAAACCTTCTTTTCCAAAATGGTTTTGGATGGCCGCCAGTGTAGTGGTTCTTTTAAGTGCTGGATTTATTGTTAATTACAATCTGGGAAATTCTGATGTAGATGATCAATCTAAATTGGTAGAAAATCAGGTGCTACAACAAAAAAAGGATTTTATTGAAGAAAATCACGAGCCTGAACAACAGGTAGCCGTAAATAATACAGATACCATTGAGGGTGCGAAAAAAGATTCCCTGATTCAGGAGAATACAATTGCGGAGAAAGACGTGATGGATGAAATTCTTCCAAAAAGAGGAAGATTGAAAAAAGAAGTAAGACCAAAATTTACATACAATTCTTCTTATAAAAAATATAATGCCGCTAAAAAAGATTCTACGGGATACAATAACAATTATGTGATTGTAAACGGAAAAAGAATCGACAATGTAGAAGAGGCTATTAATGTGACTAAATATTCATTTCAAATATTTGCAAATAACGTTAGTGAAAAGTTAGCACAACCTAAAGTGATGGACGATGACTATTAACTAAAAAAAAGAGATTACTCCCTGATCAGGCATTAATTATCAGATTAAAATTAAAAATTGACTCATGAAAAAAATATTGATAATATTCGCGCTTGCTTTTTCCCATTTTTTTACTGCATATGGGCAGGAAGACAAGTTCGATAGACTTTTTGAAAAATATCAACAAGTAGAAGGTGTAACTTCTATTAAGATTGCAAAACCAATGTTTGGAATGCTTAGCAGTCTGAATATCGATGACTCTCAGCTGGATCAGATCAAGCCATTACTCTCCAAGATCAATGGATTGAGAATTCTGATCACAGAAAATCCCGAAAATGCGGACAGCAGCGTAGGGAGGAAGGTGCAAAATAGTTTGTCCCAGATCAATAAAGATATCTCCTCTTACCTTAGCCACCTGAATTACAATGAGATTATGACCGTAAACAGTAGTGGAAACAAAATAAAGTTTCTTTCGTCAGAAGCTAAAGACGGTATACTGGATGATGTACTCTTAAGTATAGACAGTGGAGATGGAGGTAATGTCTTGGTAATGCTGGATGGAAAGCTCTCCATGGATGATCTTAATAAAATTATTAAGTCCAGTGAAACGAAAACAAGCTCGATCACCAATACCAGGACAAGCAGCGTTACTTCGAGTAACAGCACTTCATACCTGAATGGCGAGGCCAGAAATGTGGGTGAGTTCTCAGGAATTCAGGTAAGCACAGGTGTAAATGTGGTTTATAAACAGGAAAGCCCGATCAGTGTAAAAGTAATTGCTGATGCTGATAAACTTCAGTATGTTATTACCAAAGTGGAAAATGGTATTCTGAAGGTGTATGTTGATAATAAAGGGGTGAAAAATTTGAGATTTAAAAACTTAAATGTTAACGTTTCTTCTCCAAGAATGAATAATATAAAAACATCTTCAGGAGCAAACTTTGTAACAGTAAATACAGTGAAAGAAGATAATATGGATATCGAAGCTTCATCGGGAGCCGTTATCAATGGAAAGTTTAATATTTCTAATGTTACTAATGTCAGTTCAACTTCAGGTGCTAATATCAAAGCAACAATCAGTACTTCCTCTATCGTTGTTAAAGCATCAAGCGGATCAGATACTAAGCTTGAAGGGCAAGCTAATTCTGGAGTAATGGATATAAGCAGTGGGGCGGTATGTAAAGCTGAAAACTTAAGAATAAACGAAGTTGAGGCGGAATCTACATCAGGAGCAAGTCTTAGCATTAATGTGGATCGTAAACTTAAAGTAAGGGCTTCATCAGGTGGATTGGTGAAATATAAAGGAAACCCGGAAATTGATTCTAAAATCAGTAAAATGTCAGGTGGAACTTTAAAGCCCATCGACTAAAACCAATCGCCATGAAAAACTTAAAAACCATTTTATTTATTAGTTGTACGCTACTTCTGCTTCAGTCTTGTGTAGTTTCACATCGGCCTAATATGGATTTCTTTTCAGACTCCGGATATGATTTTAAAGGGGCAAAGTTTGAAAGTATCAATGTACCCATGTTCTTAGCCAAGCCTTTTATAAAAAAAGCGCTGAGAGAAGATGGAGATAATGAAGAAGTTGTTGATCTTATCAAGAAGATATCGAAAGTCAAAGTGTTGACTGTAGAGAATGGAGACCCAGAGATGCTGGCAGATTATGCGAAATATCTTAACAATAACAATTATGAAGATTGGGCAACGATAAAGCATGATGGAGATAATGTAAATGTCCGGGTAAAACAATCCGGTGAAAACATCAAAAATATGCTGATCACAGTAAACTCAGATAAAGAATTGGTGTTTGTAGATGTGAGAGGGAACTTTACTCCGGATGATATTTCAAAATTCATTAATTCAGCTTCAGATAAATAATTTATTTTTATAAAATAAAATTATTTATTCATGGAAAAACTAATCAGAGAAGTGCATATGCTTAAGATATATGCAGCTTCACTTACTATCGCATTCGTTTTACTTTTTTTACTGGCTTTTAAATCCAGTAATGAACATCAAAGGTTTGAGGAAATTGATGTGGAACGAATTAATATCGTTGAGAAGGATGGAACCTTAAAAATGGTGATCAGTAATAAGAAACGCCAACATCCGGGATTACTCAATAGCAAACCTCTTAAAGAAAGAGAAAGAGAAAGAGAAGCGGGGTTAATTTTCTTTAACTCATTGGGGGATGAATGTGGCGGACTGATTTATGATTCTGATGAAAAGGGTTCCGGAATGGTATATTCTGTGGATCAGAGAAAAACAGATCAGATCATGCAGTTGCAGTATACTGAAGGTACAGGCTCAGATAAGAAACGGGCTTATGGCTTGAAGCTATGGGACAGGCCAGATGATTTCCCATTGGAAAAAGTCTTGAAGTTCGATGATTCTTTACAAAAGTTAAATGATCCTGTTGCCGTAAAGAAAGCTTTTGCAAAATTGAGGGAAGAAGGCAAGCTTGGTAATGAACGTTTTTTTGCAGGAAAAACCTCAAACGGAGATGTTGGACTTTTTATCCGCGATGACAAAGGACGATTACGTTTAAAGATCTATGTGGATAAAAACAATCAGACCCACATTGAAAATATTGATGAAAAGGGACAACCAGCAGCTCATTAAAAGATAATTTCATATTCATATTCATATAACTCATTTTATTTTGTCGAAAACCGCTTTTAATTAAGAGCGGTTTTTCGATTTAACTTATTGATTATTAATTTTTATTTAAACTATTGAAAAGGATTTTCATATCTCACTAAAATAGCCTAATTTTGCAAAGAAAGTAAAGATGTCTATTCATAACAAAATTGTAGAGACAGCCATCACTTTCGATGACGTTCTTCTAGTCCCTTCTTATTCAGAAGTTTTACCTAACCAGGTATCATTAAAATCAAGACTTACCGATAAAATCACACTGAATGTTCCGATAGTATCTGCTGCAATGGACACAGTTACTGAAGGCGATCTTGCGATTGCATTAGCAAGAGTAGGTGGTTTAGGTTTCATTCATAAAAACATGACGATCGTAGAACAGGCTGCACAGGTAAACCGTGTAAAGCGTTCTGAAAATGGTATGATCTCTGATCCTGTTACTCTTTCAAAAGATCACACTTTAGCTCAGGCTAAAGAAATGATGGCTAAATATAAAATTTCAGGTTTACCGGTTGTAGATCCGAATAATGTATTGATAGGAATCATTACCAACAGAGATGTAAAATATCAGGAGAATCTTGATGCAAGAGTGGAAGAGATCATGACTAAAGAAAATCTGATCACTTCTGATAAAAATACCAATCTTGAAAAGGCAAAAGAAATTCTTCTTAAAAGCCGTGTTGAAAAGCTTCCTATCGTAGATCAGGACAATAAACTGGTTGGATTAATTACGATTAAAGATATCGATAATCAATTAGAGTATCCAAATTCAAATAAAGATCAGAAAGGCCGTCTTATTGTAGGTGCAGGAGTTGGAGTGGGTGAAGATACTATGGACAGAATTGCAGCATTGGTACAAGCTGGTGTTGATATTGTTGCTATTGATTCTGCTCACGGACATTCTAAAGGAGTTTTAGATAAAATTTCAGAAATCAGAAAAGCATATCCGGATCTGGATATCGTTGGTGGAAATATTGTAACAGCTGACGCTGCGAAAGATTTGATCAAAGCAGGAGCAAATGTTCTTAAAGTAGGTGTTGGACCTGGTTCTATCTGTACGACAAGAGTAGTGGCAGGAGTTGGAGTTCCTCAGTTATCAGCGATCTATAACGTTTACGAATACGCTAAATCTAAAAATGTAGCCGTAATTGCAGATGGTGGAATCAAACTTTCCGGAGATATTGTAAAAGCAATTGCAAGTGGAGCAGGAGCAGTAATGCTTGGTTCTCTTTTAGCAGGAACTGACGAGGCACCAGGTGAAGAAATTATCTTCCAGGGAAGAAAATTCAAATCTTACCAGGGAATGGGAAGCCTTTCAGCAATGAAGAGAGGAGGTAAAGAAAGATATTTCCAAAGTGAAGCTAAAAAATTCGTTCCGGAAGGAATTGAAGGTAGAGTTCCACACAAAGGAAAATTGGAAGATGTTATTTTCCAGTTGACAGGTGGATTAAGAGCTGGAATGGGTTACTGTGGGGCGAAAGATATTGAAGCTTTACAGAAAGACACCAAAATGGTAATGATCACAGGAAGCGGATTAAAAGAATCCCACCCTCATGATGTGATCATCACACAGGAAGCTCCGAATTATTCTTTGTAATAATAAATTAAATATAAAAATAAGGCTACCTCATTGTTGAGGTAGCCTTATTTATTATAAGTAAGAATGACTGTCGTCAGATCGAGTGTTTTTCGAAATACAGGATGTAATCCTGCGAACGTAGTTCAGAAGAAAAATGTATCGAGATCTGATCATACAAAGATTTCTCAATACGGTTTTTATCCAAAACATACCCGAAATGATATCACTAATTTTTTAGAATATAGCTTCAACTAAGAAAGTAGGTCAATGAAAGAATCATATGTTCCATCATAGTCTTCCCATTTTTCTCCATTAACAAAAAATGATGGAGTGCCATTTACCCCACTGCGCACACCACCTTCAAAATCGGCTTCAATTTTACCCTGAAGTTCTGCGGTATTGATCTCATTCTCGATTTTATTGACATCCAGTTTCAAAACTTTTACACACTCCTTGAGCAAAGCTTCATTCAATAAATTTTGGTTGTCGTAGATGAGGTCGTGCATTTCCCAAAATTTCCCCTGCTTTCCTGCGGCCTCGGCTACTGTTGCCGCTGCCATAGCATATTCGTGAGCATCGGTTAAAGGAAAATTTCTAAATACAAATGCGACATCATCTATATTTTCTTCCACAAATTTTCTTACCAAAGGAAAAGCGTGTCCGCAATAAGGACATTGATAATCGCCATATTCGACTAAAACTATTTTTGCAGTATCCGGATTTCCCTGAACATGATCATGAGGACCAATAGGAATTCTTAAAGTAGACATAAATATTATTTTTGTTTTAAATTTTCTAATGCATCAATGATTCCGTCAGCACCGGGATTAATTCCATCTGGTGACAGATAGCTCCACTGGATCGTTCCTTCCGGATCAATAACAAACAACGCTCTTTTTGAAGTCCCGTTTTCTTCATTGTACACACCATAAGCTTTTGAGATTTCACCTTTTGGATTGAAATCTGCCAATAAAGGAAAATGCAGTTTTCTGTTTTCCATAAAAGCATCATGACACCAGGCACTGTCAACAGAAATACCTAGAATATCGGCATTGTATTTATGAAAAATAGAAAGCATTTCATTATATAAACTCACCTGATCTCCACACACCGGGCTCCAGTCTGCAGGATAAAAAACGAGTATTAGGTTCTTTCCTAAGAAATCAGAACGTTTTAATTTCTGATCTGGAGTAGCGTGAAGTTCAAAATCCGGGGCTGAGGTTCCTTGTTCTAATATCATATTTTTGGATTTGGTTAAATAAAGAATTCGAATTAAAAATTAAAATTAGGAATAAGAAATCAATTGATAGTCCTTGCTGACTTAAATTAATGTTAAAATAATCCCATTGATATTATTTTATTCTTACATATTTAAATTTCTTCTTAATAACCTTATTGAGAAATGTTCCTTTAGATTGAAAGGCTTTGAATTGATCAACGATGCGTTGGGAAACCTTCAGATAATCATAAACTGCTCCCGACTGATATACAATTCGTAATATTTCAGTCTCCGGAAAATATTCATAACTATGTACAACTGAGGAAGGCATGTTTTAATTGTACAAAAAACATTCCTATTAGGGTATGTTACCAAGGTTATAAAACCACAAGGTGGGATTATTTAGCTAAGAAAATTATCGGACTCTAAATTTTTAATTTTTACAAATTTGATAGGAAGGGGAATTACCTTTTTATCGATATTACTTTCTCTATCCCCATTTTCATTTACAATACATAAACAAACATCACATTCATAAATTATTTTTTCCGATGTTTCCTCTAGATAAACTCTAAGATTATCACTACCACAAGGACATTCTTTATTAGATTTAAAAATTAAGATATTATGAAGGATATTACTTACTCTTGTGATTGGTTGTTGATAAAATTTATAGTCAGCTGAAAGTATATCAATTTTTATTATTTCTTGTAAAGAATACCAAACATGATCTCCAGTATATAAAATATTTTTGATATTTAATGTTTCGTAGTATTCCAGGAATTCTGAATATAATTGTTTTATTTGTTTGTCATTTATTTTTTTGATTTCTGTTGACCATACTAATAAAAGATCTACGAAATTGTAGATGTCAGGAGTAGGCTCTTTGTGTTTTAGTGTAGATTTTAAATCCTTCCATTTTTTTTAATACAATGTAGCTCACAATTTTTGATATTAGAAATGTTGTTAAAAGTGATTCTATTCTTCTTTTCTCATATAAACCCAGGAAACCAAATTGTCCAGTTTTGAAAATGGCTCATTTGTATATATACAAAGTTCTTCTACTGTAGAAAAGTTAATATCTGAACAGACCTCACTAGTTACTTCGGCTATATTTTCATAATCTTCTTCTTCGGGTTCTTTATCTAAATAATAAATAACTGTAAGTTTTTCTGTGTTTTCAAATCCTATAGCAATTGCTCTAATTGAAGAATATATCATTCCCCATAATGCTCTTTGAATTGAAATTAACACGTCTCTTCTCAGTTCTATATATCTTTCATTTTCCATAATTAATATTTCTTGGATTAGCTAAGACAATATATAATCCTCTCTACGACATTTTTATTATTTGTTATTAATTTTTGCTTGCTTCTTTGAATCATCGAGGTCCTTATCAATATCAGGCGTAGAAATAACCCTTGAAAGAAATTTAACGGTCCCTCCTTTTTTCCATGAACGATTGGCTAAAATAATTCCCAATATAAAACCCACTAGTCCAATTGAAATTCCTATAATTATACCTAAAGTATTTTGAATAAAGTAGTAAGCAATATAGCCTATAACACATCCTGCAATTAGTGGGGATATAAAAATCTGAATCCAACCTACTATTTCTGTAATGTATTCAAATAGTTTAAAAAAGGATTTATTTTTCATTATAGTTTTGTTAGATCCTAAATCTCACTTGCTGATGTATTCTATCATAAAAGCCAATTTCTTAAAAATTGGCTTTTGCTATTTTGAACTCAAAGTAGATTTTTTTTGAAGGTTTATTATTTTCCGGACTTGAATTTCTCCAATTCCTGTTTCAATGAGTCAACTTGTTCTCTCAATATTTTAATATATTCCTGTTGATTCTCTAAGATGTAATCTGGGATATTATAATAATGGTAGTTGTTAGATTGATAGTTGCCAGAATTATCATTAAAAGTTGCTGTATCATTATGCAGCACAACTGACACTCTTTCTTCTTTAATATCCTCAACTGGAACCTCTAAAGCTTTAGCCAGTTTTTCCCATTCATCATCATATATTCTTACATCTCCATTTTCCTTTCTGCAATAATTGGAAACATCCGTTGAAAGAATGTTCGACATATATTCCTGAGTATACCCTCTTTGCTTTCTTAGACTTTTTAGCTTTTCCATAATGGTTGTGTATGTGCTTTCCACAAATATAAAGAAAATTGTTGTTTTTAGTTTTATTGGGGAGGATTTCTTGTGAGGGGATTGTAGAAATATTCGAAAGATGTTTTAAAATAAAGCTCCGAGAAAGGATACTTTCTCGGAGCTGGTTATTATCTTTTATTTGCTTTTTGTCATAGAATGCGCCAGCAGGGGGAAACATTATCCTTTTTTACCTCTCAATATTTTCATTTAATAAAGAATGCAAACTTTTAAAAGAATAGTTTTTATATGATTTTGTATTGACTGCATACAATTCATTTTTATAATTAATAAAGCTAACAGACATTTCTTCATTGGGTGTAAGATAGCCAAAATCCTTTTTCCCCTTATTATTAAAGGAAAAATTAATATAATTGCCTTGAAAAATAATTTCTACAAAATGATCATCAATTCTTTTTAATTCCTTACCATCTAGATAATATTTTGTTTCTTTTATATGAAATGGAAAGTCGTAAAAACTAAAATATTGTCCAATTTGAACATCAGCATCAATTGGAAAACGTGTTATTTCATAATTAATAGCAAAATCGTTATTTGACTTATTAATAGCAAATGGGGTATTATTAAGCATTCCAAGTTTTGTAACTTTAATATAATACTTATCATTCACTATTGCATCAAATCCGATATTATTATTATCATAATTAAAGCTTTTTAGGTAAGCTACTTTTATATTACGGTTATTAAGCAAATCTTCTAGTGCAAACTTTGGTTTTGAATTACTTACTATTAATTTGTTGTTATATTCTGAAAAAAGAACTGTTCTGTAGATAAGATATATGATAACAGTAAGTCCAATAAAAAAGGATATTAATAAAAATTTCTTTTTCATAGTTAATAAATTATAAGGTTAAATGATCATTAATGACTCCGCCTGATGGTAAGACAGGCACCACAGTTGGAGGTGTAAATCTCTCAACTACATACCCTACTATAACCATTGCAGCTGTAAGAGGTTTTATTCCATATGAATTTATGCTTGAATTGTTATTGTCAAGTTTTTGTCCAAAATTTAATGAAATGTCGCTGTTAATAAGGTCAAATGATAAAGTACCCGAACCACCAAACGAATAATTTCCAATACTAATCATAAATCCATTGGTATCCGAACTGCTCGTAAGTTCATTATATAAGTTAAGAGATGATAAATTCAACTGCATAGATATTAAGCCACTTAGATTACCCGTATTAAAATTTCTTACCGTTCTATAATCTATATTTGATATTCCTGCCCTTCCTTTCGTATGATACATCGTATTTTCTGCTTTTATGAAAGGATTTTCGTTAATTAGACTTGTAACTCCTGCAAATGTCGTTGTTTTTGTTGGATTCCCTCCAAGTTTTAACCTATGACCATCTAAACCGGTTATATCATTTTTATTTTGCGCAGGTTCCCCATCTTCCCACCATTCTAGATATTTACCTCGATTAATTAGTTTAAATCGATCATTGCCAGCTTTTGCAGCATCCATAAGATCTCTAAACGCCTGCGTGTCTCCAAATTTTGGACTATTAGCAATCATATATCCTCCTCCTGCGCCGCCACTTTTACCAATTGGTACCATCTTATCTGCTCTTGTGCCTGTAAGTCCCAACCACCAGTAAGAGTTTGGATTCGTAGCTTCGATCCCGCTAGCTTCATATGGCATTGCAAATTTTCTTCCATCTGGATCAATAAAGCTGATAGGATTGTTTACAACATAATTATAAGGTGAAAATCTTCTACTTGTTTCTGCTAATGGATCTACAACCCCCCATCTTCCAATGTCAGCTATGTACATTCTGGCGCCATAATCATTCCATCCGGTTTCCTTTTGAAGTTCTTTACCATTATATCTATAGTTATAGGCAGGATTTCCAACTAGTGCATTATATCCTTCATGTTTTAATCCAAAAGGATAATAATTGTTTTCTTCAATGATCTCTGTTCCACCAGTTGAGTTTTTAGAGTAACTTATTCTCACATTTCCTAGATGGTCTCTATAGCTGTAAATATACTTGTTATTTTCAAAATTGTAATAGCCTTCAGAAGTTGGAACAAACTTTAAAGTCAGAGGCATAGTAGTAGGGCTAAGAATATTGACTTGATCTTCGTATTGAAATCCATTTAAATATTCAGTTAGGGCATAAGTTTCCATGTTCGACTTTCCAGAACCAAAAATATAAGTCTTTCTAAGTTTTGTCCCATCTGCCCGATATAAATATTTAGTACTAACATTAAAGTCACTTTCCATACTTGATGGTCTCGGAATATAAGTCTTATCAAACTTTATGTAATCTGGAAGATTAAGGAAGTTATATTTGATTTGTAGAATTCCTTTATCTACATGGTCTGTCATATTTCCATTATCATCATAGACTATTGTATTTCCTGATACATCGGGATAGCCAATGTAATTTCCAGATGCATCTTTAACAGAATTAAGCCTGTTCCCTGTATAAGAATAGGTAAGATTATCTATCAGTGCAGCTGTTCCTGCAAAGCTTTTTCCATTTCTCTGCAAACTGGTGATATTACTGTTCATATCATATCCTATAGTTTCATTAAAGAAACCATTTTGAGGAACTGATGAGCTCGGCTCTGAATAGGTCCCTTTTTTCAGCCTGTTCAACCCATCATAAGTATAAGTATATCTTCTTAAAACATTATCGCTTGTTGTTTTCCAATCTACCTCACTAATAGTCCCGTTATACTTTGGCGAAGTTCCGATCGGGTTGGTATACTTCACTTCGTATCCAAATAATTTTCCACTGAGAATGGCTGGGTTATTGACCTTGATAACCGAGCCTCTGATGTCATAGGTATAATCAATGCTTTGCAGATTATTTCCCACTTTTTTATTGGAAAGCTGAGAGAGTTCATTATAGGTATTCTCTGCAAGAAGTTCCTGAGCTCCTCCATTCACCTGATGCCATTGCTTTTTTAGTCTATTTTGAGCGTCATACTCAAATGTATGAGTGATGATTCTTTCTGTATCTGTAGAAAGCCTTTTATGATACACTTTGGATTGCTTTGGTACTCCTGCAAAATCAAGTTCTGTCTCTGTTTTTGTATATCCACCCAGATGATTGATTTCATAACCTCCAATTGATCTTCCTTTAGCATCGTAATACACGTAACTTTTCGTCCAGTTATCATCCTCAATATTTTTCACTAAAGACATCACTGGTAGGTTTTTGGTGTTTACTGTAACATTCTGTGTATGAGGAATGACTGGTTTAGTCAAAATAGTGGTAGGGAATGGAGGATTAAAAGAATAGGTCGGATAAGTATCGTAATAATTAACGGATAAAATAGTTTCTACTTCCTTGCACCAATCATTCGTATAATAGATCTGCATTCCATTTCTGGTAAAACCCTGAGTGTTTCTATATTCGGTAATTACATAATTGTTAAGTAGACTTTGCAGACTTGGTCTGTCCACACCCGGTATAATTCCAGTATAAATTATCCTTCCAAATGTATCATATTTTGTGAGGAACCATTTACCTGTTTTACGCAATTCTGCATCTTGTGTCATGATCAGTTGATCAGCTTTATCGTACACCATATACTCCCATCCTTTTCCTGGAAGTTTTTTTTCTACCATTCTTCCAAGACTATCATATCTATACTGATAGCATAAATTGTCTAATGTAGTCTGATCTGGTATAGAGGCAGTAACGGCCAATGGAGGGATTACATAGGTTAATTGACCATACTCATTGTACACATAATAGGTGTCTGTGTTTTTAGTTCCATCATTTTTTCTTACCAAAATTACCTGTCCCAAACCATTGGTAAACTCAATGGTGGTATTTCCATCTGCATCTGTTGCTGTATTTTTTGATAAGGTATTGGCTGCATACACTCCACTATAAAAAATTTCAGTGGAAGTTGTTTCACCCGCCCATGCGGTAACAGATGTTATTTTTTTTACTTCTCCAGCGGCATTAGCAGCATAGGTAAACTGGGAGGGATGCGTGGCCCAGTTATTTCCTATCGAAGTAACTTGTTTCACTCTCCCGGTTGGAGATTTTTCCAGTGTCTTTTCTCCATAAATCCTTTCATTTCCATAAACAGCTGTAACATTATCTAAAGGGGTATTATAAATAGCTCCGCCCTGAGTTCCTGGTTGGGGAACAGGAAGGTATTCCTTGGTTTGTCTTCCATTTTCATTATCGTTATAAAAGATGGGTTTTACTATATCTCTTCCTTGTGGTGTAGCTTTTACAATGATTGATTGCTTAGCTCTTCCCAATCCATCAAAATACTGAATGGCCTGAATTTGTCTGGCATTGGGACTTGAGGAAGTAACCTCTTCAAGGTAAGTTCTGCTTTGTATATAGTTTTCGTTAGTACTTGGGCCTGTTTGCGCATAAGATGATCCTGCTACAAACAATATGCTGAATATATTTAAAATTCTTTTCATAAGTTTTGATTTTTGTATTATAGTATGGTGCATTTATGCTTATTCTACATGAATACATTGTACTTTAATACATTGTACATTTAATGTTTGTAGTTATACTCATACTCTTTTAATAGTTTACCATTCTTATCTTCCACCCTTTGTAACCGGTTGGATTTATCATACCTGTACACTTCTCTTATCCCATTGGAGAGTGTAATGGAAGTCGTTCCTATTAAGGGATCATACGTGTAGGTAGTAATAGAATAATCTTTTATTGCGGTATCTTTTCTAAGGTTTTCCAAAGCCACGAGTAAAGCCGGTTCCTTAGTTGGATCAACCGCATCTGCATCAGAGGCAGTAATAGCTGCTGTAACCGTAGCAAGAGATGCAATCTGACTATAAGAAGCTCCTGTTATTTTTGCAATTGGCAGGGTTCCTTTATATCCGTAAATAATAGCAGTGGAAATACCTGATTTTGAAACAAGCTCTCTTGGGTTCCCTTTAGTATCATAGTTGTTAATGGCAGTTTCTGTTACCGGAGTTTGATTTTTAAGGTCAAAAGAAAGTACAGAGCTAGGATATAGGTTGGAAGCATTGTCAAATTTAGTTTCTGATTTTTCTACCAGTTTTCCATTAATTTTAGTTTCTGTCTGTAAAGCAGTGGTAAGCATACGTGCGTTAATGAGTTTAGTATTGGAAAGATCCGACGCATACTTTACTGCTTTTTCAGTGATAATCCCTTCAGGGGAGGTTTCTTTTACAGTTGATATTGAAAAGTTGTAGGGGCTGAATGTCGTTTCAGAAATACTCTCAAGGCTTGATGAATTATCGAAAAATGTCTTGGAAGTTACCTTTGTAGATTTGATCCATGCTGCTTTTGAGTTATACCCAGAGCAGATACTATATTGCGGAGCGCCAGAGATTTCATCCATTACATAATCTGTATTTTGTGAAATTGTTATTGCATTTTGCTGGTTATATACTTCTTGCTTATACAAAAGCCCTGTAGAAGTAATATTATAATAAGGTTTGAACATTGATACAGTCGAGGTGTAATCTTCAGGCATTTTAAAGTAATATTTCGCATATCCCAGGTTGTTCGTGGCATCTCCATAAATTTCTTTTACATTTTTGTAAAGGATAATTGTATTATCAAAAAGTTCATCATTAATCCCACAATTTTCAGCAGTATATGTGCCGCCACTTGAGTCATTGGGATTTACAAATGAATTGTATTCATAGCTTGTCTTCTTTTTTAAAACATTGTCAACGTCAAAATGCTCGATACTGGCTATTCTGACACCTGCTGCCGGCGCAGCATTTTTATAAGGCTGTGGTGCAGTAATGATGGTGCGGTATATTATATTTCCATTCCCAAAGCCAGGATTGTTTCCCTGACCTTTGATTTCAAATGTATAGTCACCTGGAGTCAGGATATACTTACTACAGTTAGAAGTTACCGGGGTAACCTCTACACCAGCTTTTTTAAGCTTATAATTAATAACATGAGGCATATGAATAGGGTATTTATCATCATACAGTTCATCATATAAAAACATGAGATAATAAGCTCTTGTCGCATCTACATGAAGATTATATATGCTGCTTTGATTCGTGTCAAAAAATATTCTCTCTTCTTCACTTAATTTTTGGAAAGCAGGATTAGTTAAACTATTATTGTTCAACTGGATTGAGCTGTTGTTCTGATAAATATCCTTAAATTGAAAATTATAGTTGGTATACCCTCCCTCCGGAAGGCTTATACTCTGTAACGTTCGGATTTTATAGATAGTTGGGTTACTATATTCATTAGAGCATACATAATCACCACCACCAATATCCTTATATCCCGAAGATGAAAGATCTGCATAATTGAAGTCCCTTCTTTCAATTCTCTCCTCGATACTGTTAAACCTCTCAAGGCCAGTTAAGTCTCTTCTATCTGTTCCACTTTGATACAAAAACTTATATTTGGAAATAAGCCTGTTCGACTTATCAAAAAGTGATATGCTATTTATCTTATAAGGATCATCAATCCCCTCTTCTTTAATAGTTTCATACTCATTTTCAAAACTAAGCTTTCCAAAGTCTGATGAAATTTCTTTTAATTTACAGCTTTGATACAATAAAATTGATGTTCCTTTTTTATTAATATTATCCTTTTGGTAGGTAAAAGTGGCGACTTCAACATTGCTTTCATCCAGAATTTTACTTAAATAAAACGCAGATTTAAAATAAAAAAGAGGGTCATTTAGAGACTTACTGTAATCATCAAAAATATACTTAAATCCTTTTTCATCTGTAATTTTAAAAGAATTTATAATTAAAGTAGCCGTATTAGCATCTCTTGTATACTCAATTTTTATGTTGTTCCCTGAAATATGATTTACGGTAAAGGTATTATTCGTAATATCTCTGATGAAAGTAAATTTACCAGAATTTCCAGGAATATTATAATAATAGACATCATTGAATTCATTTTTTATGTAACCAGGCTTTGATGCATTATCATAAAACTCATCAACATAATCATTGATAACTCGGGAGATATTCCCACCCTTAGCTAAGGACCATCCAAGACCCACTTCACTACCAGGTTTATTATTAACAACATTGGCAACATGATAACTAAGTCCTACTGGAATTTCCAAGCTTTTATTGCTGGTAGGAAGGCTTAATAAAGGAAGTGATATATCCGGTACTCCTGTAGATAATGAAACGGGCGTATTGACATAGGACGAAAAAGAAGAAACGGAAGGAACCGGTTCGGGAGTATTCCCAAAATTTCTTTGACCTTTTCCAGAGCCAAAGATCAATATAGAGAATGATAATAATTTATATATGGTCTTCATTGTAATATTATTTCTTAATCAGTTTAGCATTAGCAGTTTTATTTTCATTTGTTTTCACAACAACCAGATAAGCTCCTTGAATCAGAGCCTGCGTATTAATCTTTGTTACTTTATTCTTTGTTTTCAAAGTCTGCAACTGTCTTCCACCCATATCATACAAAGTTATATCAGCTTCCTTGAAGCCCTGCCCTGAGCCCGTCGAAGTGTCGAAACCTATTTCTACATAGGCATAATCTGAAACAGGATTCGGATAGATCTTGATATCTTGTTTTACAATGAGCTGATCAATCTGCTTATCACCCAGTTTTATAATCTTCCAGTTTTCTTTTCCTAATTCCTCAGCACTGGTTCCTGCTAAAATGATTGAGCCATCTCTGTTGAGTTTAATATCGGATAACCTTTCTTCTCTTTTTCTGGATTCTCCTTTTACATGTTTTCTCCATTGTTCATCACCCTTATCATTCAGATATAACATCCAAAATGTTTCATCATCGGTTTCTATTCTTCCTTCGGCCTGCGTATAGCCACCTAATAAAATTCCTTTTGTTTTATCATCTGCGGAACGAATAACACTCATTCCCATTAAGATATCCCTGTTTTTGAAATTGTAAGATTTCTGCCACTCTTCATCACCCCTTTCATTTAAAGAGATTAACCAAACATCAGTTCCTTCTTCAATTCCAACCGATTTATTTCCAGATCTTTCAGATCTTGATTCTCCTCCAATGATATAGCCTGAAGATGTTAGTGCTAATGTTCTTAAATGATCATCACCTTTCCCTCCATAATTCTTTTCCCATTCTACTTTTCCGTCTTTTGAAAGTTTTACAATCCAGTAATCACCTTCGCCAAAGTTTTCAGTTTGTTTCGATCCCCCAACATTACTTCTGGAATAAATACCTAATAATGCTCCACCATCTTTCGTAGGGATCATCTTTTCCACTTCATCAAGCCCTTTTCCACCTAAAACTAATTGTGAAATCTCTTTTCCGTTTTTATCAAGCTTGATGATCAAAACATCTTTGGAACCATAACCTTTAGATGTGTTTTGGACATTTCCAGCTACAAAAAACCCAAGATCAGTTGTTTGAATAACAGCCCTGGCTTCTTCATCAGAAGAAGTTCCTAAAGTTTTTTGCCATAATTCATCACCAAATTCACTCAATCTGATGAGCCAGATATCCGATCCACCTTTAGAATCTTCCTTTTTATCTAGTCCTTTCGAAGAATATGTGGTACCTGATACCAAAAAACCTCCTTCCTGTGTTGACGCTGTAGCGGATAAATAATCATGATTGTTCCCTACGAAATATTTTTCCCAAACCTGATCTCCTTGTTGGTTCAGTTTCACCAAGTGAAAATCGTACCCATTATTCTGCTTCGATGTAGCCTGAGGTTCTCGAAGGCTACCTCCCTGAATCACACTCCCAGTAATCAAATACTGTTGATCTATTGTTGTCGTAACCTGACTAAGAAAATCCTGTGTATTGGATTTAATGTCTTTTTGCCAAACCACTTCTTGTGAGTATAACAAGGCGGTAGCGCATAGAGTTAATGCACTTATGTAGAGTTTATGCATGTTTATTATTATATTTTTATTTTAGTTTGTAATTGATTTTTAAAATCCTGCAAATTTAACGTTTTTTAAGACTGATTAATTTCACATTAAAAAGAATTAATATGAATTACATCATGTTTTATGTTCAATGCAAAGCTATTCCAACAAAGCGACAAAAGATGACGTATTATCTGTAAAAACAAATACCTTTCACAATTGTGAAAGGTATTTGTTATCTATTTATTTGAGTATTACTTATTCAAATTCTCTTTAAAATCATCAATCCGATAATCCGTCAATGCATTTCCTTTTTCAATTTTCTCTTTTGAATACAGACGGAAGTCATTTTCTGTTTTTTCCAGTAGATGGTCATAGGGTCCAATATGCGAAATTAACTTAACCAATACAGGAGAGATTTCCAGACAAATAAAAAGTCCCATGATGAAGGCCGCAGCTAAACCAATGATCGCTGAATTTTTTCCTAATTCATCTAATGCCTGTAATCGTGCGGCGAATCCATTGAATTTATCCTCAAATGTTTCTGATGATTTTCTCTCTGTTTCAAGGTTGGTGTATACTTTTGAAATTTCTTTATCTAGATACTCGAGTCTAGGCCCTACTTGTTTTTGGTAGTTTTCTAAATCCTGTCTTCTCTGTTCTTTAAGTTCTTGCTTCCGTTTAGCATTGGATCCGAAACCTACTTTTCCACTGGTTAAACCAGACTGTTTTCCTAAGATTTCTTTTTCCAGTTCTACTGAAGCGGAGTCATATGATTTTTGATACTGAGCAGTCTTTTCTGAAATTTGTTTTTTCTCCGTTTCAAAAGGTCCGCTTTGTTGAAGGATCCTTCCACTCATCTCACCCTGAAGTTGTTTTTTATTGCGTTGAATAATGGTATTCAACTGTTTGTTAACTTCTTTTTCAAAAATTTTAAGTTCCAAAGGTTTTGAAATAATGATTCCTAAAAAAGTAGCCAATATCAAACGGGGAATAGCCATCAAAATCTGATTCCACCATGTTCCCGTTTTTTTTATAGAAGAAACAATATAACGGTCCAGATTGAATATCATTAATCCCCATAAAATTCCGAATCCTACTGAAGTCCATATATTATCGAATACGGTATACATGGCATAACCTGCTGAAAGGGTAGCAAAAACAGCAGTAAATAGAACAATACCCCCGATACCCGCAAATTTGTTCCATTCGCTAGGGGTCTTCCTTAAGATATGAATGTTTCCTCCGGAGCATACCATGAGAAACTTCTGAAACCAATTTATTTTATGATTCGTCTGATTTATAGTTTGTTGTTGATTTTTCATTATTGAAAATTTATACAAAAGTAATACTAAAAATCATACCAATGTTAAAGACAGTAATATGTTTTACCAAGTATGGTCGCTTGTTTTTGTTATAATTATGTTTATCAGTGAGTTATTGTTTATTTAGATTAACATAATATAATTCTCAAAGTTAATGGATTGTAAATTGCTGATTTTTTAAAATAAATAATAGTTTTGCATCGAATAAATTAAAAAATGAGTTTAATATGAAGAAAATTATCTTATGTTTTGCGTTAATGTTTTCTGTTAATGCATTTTCTCAAAACATACAAAATATTTGTGGTTTTGATCAAATCATGAAAAAAATGGATGCAAGACATCCGGAATTAAAAAAGGATAGAGAGGCTGTGGAAGCAAAATTAGTTGCTATGAACAAACAGGCTTATCTTAATAAAGTAGGAGCTACAACTTCCTGGAATAACCTTTATACTGGTCAGGTATATGAAATCCCTGTTGTTGTGCATGTTATCGAATCTCAAGCAACGGCTAATGCAAATTTACATGTCACTGATCAGGAGATCATTGATTGGATCGACAGAGCAAATAAAATGTATGCTACAACTTTTGGGAATGGTTTTTATGCAGAAGGTCCCGGAGCAGATGGAGGAAATGTAATTCCCTTTAAACTAGTATTGGCTAAAAGGTCTCCAAGCTGTACTCCAACTACAGGTATTGTAAGATATAATGGAAGTACTCTTCCCTCTTATGACACTAGGGGAGTAAAGGTAATGGGTACAAGTGGGGTGAATGATTATCAAATTAAAAATGAATTAGCACACCACTGGCCAGAAAATTCTTATTTTAATATTTATGTTGTAATCGGTTTTGATGGTCAACAACAGCAAAGTGGAGGATTAATGGGATATGCCAATTTCCCAAACTCTTATGCATATGAGTACGAAAGCTTTATGAAAGTTGCTACCATAAAAAGCCAGAACAATGTAACATTAACTCATGAATTAGGACATGCATTCGGTTTATACCATACTTTCGGAGATGCCAATTATACAATTCACAGTGGTGATCCAGACTATTGTCCTGTAACTACTGGTGATTGTACAGTAGATGATGATAGGGTGTGTGATACGGAAAGAGCGGGAGCTGCTTATTATCAATTTCCGGCACCTTCGAACTCTCAGATCAACCCTTGTACTACCCAAAATTATCAGGGAGTACAGTATAATATTATGAATTATAGTAATACCAATCGAAAGTTTACTCAGGGACAAAGAGACCGAGCTGTTTTACTAATGATGGAGTATAGAAAAGATTTACTTAATTCAACAGCAGGTAAGGACTTATCAGTTGTAATTCCGTCGCCTGTTTCTATAGTTGCAGCACAGTGTAATCCGCCAAGTACTGCACATCCAACGAATAATAATTTTGCGATCGGAGCTACACGTGTGAAGTTCGGTACCATAAGCAGTGTGACTAATGGATATGATTCTGATGAGGCATCTCCTTCATTTTACGATGATTTCGCTTCTGCAAACTGTATTAGACCTGCATACTATACAGATATTTCTGCTACTACAAGTACAGAATTAAACGTATCCTATTCATATACTTTTAACAATCAACCTGATAAGTTTAGAACAAAGGTTTGGATAGATTATAATAACAACGGATCTTTTGAAGATTCTGAACTTGTTGTTAATCATTTGTCGGGTAACTTGTCAGGGACGGGAATGGAGATCATTACTCCTATTACACCTCCTGCCAGTGCAATAAAAAATACTTATTTAAGAATGAGAATTGCAGTAGATGCAGCCACTTTCAATTCAGTAAACCTTCCTGATCTTACACCATGTTCTCAGCTACAATATGGACAAATGGAAGACTATGCAGTAAGAATTGTAAGTACATTAGGAACATCTGAAGTTAAAGAAAGTTCAGATACTAAGATCGTTTACACAAAATCTGATAATAAACTTCAACTTGTAGGTGGGAAGAATGCCACATTTGGAGATTACCAGATTTATGACATGAGCGGTAAAGTATTACAGAAAGGTACTTCTAAAACAAATGAAGTTCAAATCAACCAAACGTTGCCAAAAGGAGTATACATTATTAATTACTCTGATAAAAAAGAATCAAAGAAATTTACAAATAACTAATAGAGTAGAAAGCCCTTTAAAAAAGGGCTTTTTTTATGCTAAAAAATGTTGAAACAATGAAGAGATTATTTTTTTTACTATGCTGTAGTTTTATATTAAACTGCCAATCGCAGTCTCAAACGGTAAAAGCTATAGATGCAGAGAATGAAAAAGATTATTTTGTGGGAACATGGAAGTTTATTGGAGAAACTTACAAGGATGGGGAAGCAGATAAAGTATATCCACTCCACGAATGTACAAAGTTTTATACCCTGTTATTTGAAAAAGAAAAAGAGAATATATTTTTAACGAAGAACTTTGCAAGCGGAAAGAACTGTGAAATAAAAAGTTCATCAGCCCGAAACTTAGTGACCATAAAAGGAAGCTCTTTCAATTATATGGATGCAGATCTGAAAGAAAGCAAACAGTTTAAGATTATTTCAAAAAACAAATTTTCAATTCTCTATAGTGATATTATATATGGAAAAGTTACCGATATAGAAGATACTTATGAAAGGCAATAATTTGTAGGCTATTTTAACCGATCCGGATTTTGCTTTAAAAAACTTTCCCAACCGGAAAATGACTTGGTATTTGCAATTGTTCCGGAATTAAAATGATGACAAACAGCTACGGCTAGACCATCTGATGCATCAAGATATTTCGTGGGGAATTCTTTTAGCTTTAAAAGATTTTGAAGCATTCCCGCAACCTGTTCTTTACTGGCATTTCCATTTCCTGTGATCGCCATTTTTATTTTTTTCGGAGAATACTCCGTAATAGGAATATTTCTATGCAGGCTTGCTGCCATAGCTACGCCCTGTGCACGCCCCAGCTTTAGCATACTCTGAACGTTCTTACCAAAGAATGGTGCTTCAAGCGCTACTTCATCCGGATGATACTCATCGATTAATGCCAAAGTCTTATCAAAGATATATTTCAGTTTCGTTTCGTGGTTAGGATATTTTTTGAGAATAAGCTCATGGATGGAAATCATTTCCATCTGACCTTTTTTAACGGAAATAATCCCAAAACCCATTATGGCAGTGCCCGGGTCAATTCCTAAAATTATCTTTTCTGCAATCATTGGGTCAAAGATAGGACTTTCTGAATTTTTATAGTCATTAAAAAAAATAATAAAATCAAATCTTAAATTGGTGAAATATTCTTAACTTCATCAAAAATTGATTATGAAAAACTTACTAAACTTTTTTATCCTTCCAACTTTTATTTTTTGTAGTTTTCTGCAAATGAATGATTTAAATATTGGAGGATCGCTTAAAGACGAAAATTTTTCGCGGGACAAAAACCAGATTGGCTATCTGTTTTTTAAAGTTGAAAAAACGAAATCCGGACCAGAAAAAATTACTTTGGAATCAAAGAAATTAGCAGATGGAAAACTTAAATCAACCCCTTCTTTTGATAGAAATTCAGCGGGGATAGGGGATTTTATTATTTCTCTGACTGATGCCAATGGAAAAGAATTTGTGAAACAAATTGTAGAAGATCCATTGAACCAAAACATGGAAAGTTTTGAAAAGGAAGGGATCAGCAGACATAAAGTTTCTACAGAAGCTGCTGAATTTAGTATTCGCTATTCTCACTCTGCGGAAATCCAGGTGGTAAAAGTAGAGAAGATCACCAATGCCGGTAACCAATTATTATTTAACCAAAAACTATAGCCATGAAAAAAACTTTATTTCTATTACTTGTCAGTACGTTCTGTTTTTCACAGACATTTCAGACTGTATCGCTTCTTAATAACGGATCTAATGCCAATCGTATTAATATTGCGGTTTTAGGTGATGGTTTTACCTCTGCACAGCAAACTAATTTTGTGTCGTCCGCACAATCTACGGTCAATTATCTTTTTACAAAGAGTCCTTACACAGAATATAAGAATTATTTTAATGCTTATGCAGTGAAAGTTGTTTCTACACAAAGTGGAGTGAAACATCCTGGAACAGCAACAGATGTTACAGAGCCTGTAATTCCCGTATCTAACCCTACCAACTATTTGGGATCTTCCTTTGATTTCGGTGTTCACCGATGTATTTACAGTAATTCGACCAACACGGTAGCGCAGGTTTTAGCGGCTAACGTACCGGATTATGATATTACGTACGTTCTTGGAAATTCTACAGAATATGGGGGTTGTGGCGGAACATATGCATTCGCTTCATTAAACAGTGCTGCCAATGAAATTGTGGTCCATGAGCTTGGGCATTCTTTTGGAAAACTGGCTGATGAGTATTGGTTTTCAGGATCTGGAGAATCTCCTAATAAAACTCAAAACTCCAATACCGCTACCATCAAATGGAAAAACTGGTTAGGGTTGAATAGTGTAGGAGTGTATCCTTATACGGAAAGCCCTTCATGGTATCGTCCACATCAGAATTGCGAGATGAGATATCTTGACAGACAATTCTGTTCGGTATGTAAAGAAGCTATTATTGAAAGAATACACTCGCTGGTTTCTCCGATAGATTCTTATACGCCGGCAAATAGCAGCAATTTAAATGGTAATGCAGCAGTGACCTTTACTGTGAATGAAGTTTTACCAATACCAAATACATTAGTAAATTCATGGAAACTGAATGGAACTGCTCTTTCTTCAACGAGTAACTCATTAACAGTTTCTCCATCACAGCTAGTTACGGGTCTTAACACCCTGATTTTTTCAGTAACTGATAACACGTCTTTAATAAAAGTTACAGGTCATAGTGCTGTTCATTTTGCTACAGTGACCTGGAAATTGAATAAAACATCAACATTGAAAATTTCCGACGTTAATGCAGAAGAAAGAAGATTCGGAATATATCCTAATCCGGCTGAGAATGAATTTTATATTAAAGGTAAACAGGATTTTTCAAAAAATGCTAAAGTGGTATTGTATGATGGATCGGGTAGGCTGATCCCTGTAAAATTTGAGATGAACAATGCATCAACGATTCGTGTTAATATCACTGCGATTCCAACAGGAACTTATACCTTAAGTGTAACAGATGAGGGCGGCTTGGTTATTTCTCAGAAAATCATAAAAGAATAATCTACATATTTGTATCTATTTAAAAAATCGGCTGTAGGGCCGATTTTTTTATATGAGTTTTTTTTCTGCTATTGGAACCCATTTTCCATCATAACGAAGTACTAGAATTTTATCAACTATGAATTTAGTTTTGTAAGGTTTGTCTTTATAGACTTCCCACGCTTTTAAGTAATTTTCATAGCTTAAATCCCTGTAACCAATGGTCATATGGGGAGTAAAAGAGTATTTGCCAAAATTAAATTGCCGTTTTACCCTGTGATACAAATCGGTCAAATTTGCGTTTTGCTCAGGTTGAACAAAGAGCACCGGGTTTTTAGGGTTGGGGAAACTTCCAAATCCATTCAGCTTAATTTCAAACGGAGCTAAATTTGTATCAATTCTTTCAAATGCAGCAATGATATCATTTTCCAGTTTAAGTTCTCTTGAAAAAGGTGGAAAAAGAGTAATGTGAGCGTCATTTTTAATCGCTTTTGGATTATTGTAATTGTTGGCTAAATCTTGTTTAAAGACTTTCACCTCATCAATAATCTGCTGTGGTGGATAAATAGCTATAAAGTACAACTTTTTCATCAGAGTTCATTTTGCTTATCGGGTTTGATCATTTGCTTTCTCAGATCAGTAACTGTATTTTCAATGGCATCTGTAATTTTCTTTACCTCAAGATGAGGTCTGAAAATATAGCCTTTACCTTTTGCTTCATCGGCAATATTAGATAGGATAATGACCGAAGTTTTAGAGTCAGGATAATAGATGTTTAAAGAAGGAGAACCTTTAATATATCCACTATGAAAATAAGTGGTTGGTTTTCCTATATTCAGCATGATTCCATATCCATAACCCATCTTTCCTAAAATAGCATGGTGCCTTTCCGAACTTTTTAAGATGAACTTTTTAAGAGTTTCCGGGTTTAAGATCTTTCCACCGTATAATGCATTGTTCCAGCGATGTAAATCGTCAGTAGTAGATAAAATACCTCCCGCAGGAATCCCAATTTCTTTTCCACTTAATCTTTTCGGCATATTGGGTATCTTTTCGGCATTCTTCTTATTTCCAAGGTAAGCACTTGCGAAATTTTTGCCTTTGAATGTATTTCCTGTTGAAGAATTTTTCATTCCCACTTTTGAAAGTAGCTCCTGAACATTTTCATCATAAGATTTTCCTGAAACCTTTTCAATGACCTTCCCTAAAGTATTAAAGCCATCATTCGAGTAGAAAAAATCTGAACCACTTTTAAACAATAGTTTTCCGCCTAAAGTATTTAAGCCGGAAGTATGATTTAAAAGTTGATGGATACTTATGTTTTCATATTCTTTAGTCTGAAATTCTTTTAGATATTTTGAAACTTTATCCTCAATATTGAGCTTTCCATGTTCCATTTGAAGTAAAACAAGAACAGATGTAAATTGCTTACTTACAGAACCAATTGCAAAAATTGTACTGTCATTTATTTTTGCTTTATTTTCGAAATTGGAAAACCCATTTTCTTTTCGATATAGCTCTGTTGAATCTTTAAAAATGGCGATACTTCCATTAAAATCATATTTTGTGAAAACAGAATCGATCTGCTTCTCTAATAGTTTTTTCTTGAAGGATGTTATCGTGGAATCTATAATTGCATTTCTATCAACTGTTTTTGTAGTATACTCAGGTGCATTTTTGCAGGCAGTTAAAGAGAGGGTGACTAATAAGGGGAACAATAAATGGGAAATTTTCAGCATTTGTTTTTAATTTAATGCTATATCATCAAAAAGGATGCAAACAGGGCATTTTAGGACTAAAAATAATGAGCCGGGAATTCTAAGTTTACTTTTTAACAGGTAAAATATTGACTAATAGTTTCTTCTGGAAATTTTGATAACCCACAAATTATGTAAGCAAAATTGTTACGGAAATTAATACTTTTGAATAGATTATTAATTCAAATATGAAAACATTCCTGGAAGATGATTGGTCAGAAATTGATCACTTATTAGAAACAATAAAAACACAAGGAGTATCTTATTTAAAAACTTTATCCGACAGAAAGACATCTGTTGATCATAAAATTTCATCTCAAGAAGAATCAGTACCTGAATCAGGATATGGAACAGAAAAAGTATTGGAAATTTTTAATGAAAGATTTGAACCTGTTATTGTTGGATCATCAGGTCCCAGATATTGGGGATTTGTTACAGGGGGAGCTACTCCTGCCTCTATTGCCGGAGACTGGCTAGCTTCTGTATATGATCAGAATACCCAATCGACGAAAGGGCAGGGGGATGTTTCTGCGGTCATAGAAATGGAGACGATCAAATTGATACTTGATCTCTTAGGGCTTCCGGAAAGCTTTTTAGGAGGTTTCGTAACCGGCGCAACGATGTCCAATTTTACCTGTTTGGCAGTAGCAAGACAATGGATTGGGAAAGAAAATGGAAGGGATATTGCAAAAGACGGTATTTCGGTACCTTTCAAGATACTTACCGCCACACCACATTCTTCAAGTTTGAAATCGTTATCTCTCTTGGGAATCGGAAGTGGAAATGTTGTAAAAATTAAAACAATGGAAGGGAACCGGGAAGCGATGTGTATGGATGATCTGGAAAGTAAGATTATAGAATTACATGGTGAACCTTTTATCCTGATTTCAAGCGGTGGAACTGTAAATACAGTGGATTTTGATGATTTTAAAGCGATCAAAGAGCTTAAAAATAAGTATAACTTCTGGTGGCATATAGATGCTGCTTTTGGAGGATTTGCAGCTTGTTCCGATGAAACTAAACATCTCGTGGAAGGCTGGGAGGCCGCAGACAGTATTACAATAGACTGTCATAAATGGTTGAATGTTCCTTATGAAAGTGCTGTTTTTTTCGTAAAAGAACAACACAAAATACTGCAGGTTGAAACTTTTCAGAATTCTAATGCCCCTTATCTGGGTGATCCTCTGGAGAATTTCAGCTATTTAAATTTCTTACCTGAGAATTCAAGAAGATTAAAAGCTTTACCAGCATGGTTTTCAATAATGGCTTATGGCAAAAATGGATATCAGGAAATTGTTGAAAGCAATGTGTCTTTGTCCCGACAATTCGGTAATCTAATTGAGAACAGCACTGACTTTAAGCTTTTAGCTCCGGTAAGACTCAATACGGTTTGTTTTAGTTTGAAAGATAGTGCAGATCAGGATAAGGTTAATGAATTTCTTGAAAGACTTAATAATACCGGAAAGGTATTTATGACTCCCACTTTCTATAATCAGCACAAAGGAATAAGAGCAGCATTTGTTAATTGGAAAACTAATGAAAAAGATGTG
The DNA here is from genome assembly GCF_025403485.1 of Chryseobacterium paludis. Lineage (NCBI taxonomy): Bacteria > Pseudomonadati > Bacteroidota > Flavobacteriia > Flavobacteriales > Weeksellaceae > Chryseobacterium > Chryseobacterium paludis. The sequence goes on along the minus strand of NZ_CP099966.1, from coordinate 3,012,862 downwards.
AAGCTGGTATTTGATCTAATGAATGAAATCATGACAACATTTAAATAAAAGATATAATAGCCCCGCAAAATTTCAAAAAACAGCGGGGGTTATTTTGAGATCAGGTCACAGAACCAGAAAACATAATCACCGTTACTCTCATTATTATCAGTTTTTGGCTTTGGATACGTTTTCTTCACAATCTCTCCAACCTCAAATTTAATAGGATTTTTGAATAATGGGCCATCAAAAGTAAACGTATGAAATTCGCCATTTTCTCCACAAGGATCAACATTCTGTGGTAAGTCGGCAATAAACTGTTCATCAATAATTCTTCCGGCAAAGCTTTTATCTAAATAGGTTTCATTCACACAGGTAACAATTGTTTTAAAACCCAGATCTAAAAATTCGTGGATGAGGTTCGTGGTATCTTTTTTCCAAAGTGGGAAGACTGCTTCCATATCAATAGCTTTAAGTTGGTCTTCACGGTATTTTCTTAAATCTTCCAGAAAGATATCTCCAAAAATGGAATACGTTATGCCTTGGGACTTTAGTTCAGACATTGTTTTATTCATAATATCCCGATACTGTTCCATAGAAGGTTCTTTGGGAATTTCCATTTTAATTAAAGGAAACCCGATGCTGGATGCTTGCTGTTCTAAAAGAGAAACATGAACACCATGCATAGAGATCCGCTGATATTCTTCATTGATGCTGGTAAGTAAATAAGCTATATCAAACTTGTTTTCTTTTAAAGTTTTATACAATGCAAGTGCGGAATCTTTTCCACTGCTCCAGTTAAATAGGGCTTTTGGTTTTTTCATTAAATAGTGATATTTTTATGGATCTCTGTAACATTTTGTAAGGCATAGTTGTCTTATAATTAGTGACCAGAAAACTTTTTAAATTTAAACGAAATTAAATAAAAACTAGATGAAAAACTTAGTATTTGGGGCGGCAGTCCTATTTTTTACAGGAAGTATCAGTCCTGTTTTTTCTCAAAATGCTGATGCTCCGAAATTTATCGGTAATACGGAAGGAGTTAAAGAATATACCATTAATAACGGAATGAAGATTCTTTTAATTCCTGATCCTTCGCAAAGCAATATGGTTGTGAATATTGTGTACAATGTAGGATCGAAAGATGAGGGCTATGGTGAAAAAGGGATGGCACATTTACTTGAGCATATGTTGTTCAAGAGTACCAAGAACCTTGGAGATATTAAAAAGCAGCTTTCCGATAAAGGAGGCCAGGCCAACGGGACCACTTGGTATGACAGGACCAATTATTACGAAATTTTCCCTTCCAGTGAGGAAAACCTGAAATGGTCATTACAAATGGAAGCGGATAGAATGATCAATGCTACCATCTTACAAACTGATTTGGATAAAGAATTTTCAGTAGTAAGAAATGAATTTGAAATTGGAGAGAATAATCCTACAAGAGTTATGATACAGAATGTATTTTCCAATGGATATGTTTGGCATAACTATGGAAACAGCACTATAGGAAGCAAGGAAGATATTGAACGTGTAAAAGCGCCTACTTTACGAAAGTTCTATGAAAAATATTATCAGCCGGATAATGCAACTCTTATTGTTGCCGGAAAGTTTGATGAGAAAAATGCATTAAAATACATTTCAGATTATTTTTCTATTATCAAGAAGCCTACTCGTGAACTGGGCGGAACGTATACAGTAGAGCCTGCTCAAAATGGAGAGAAATACTTTGAGATAAAAAGAAATAATGATCAGCAAATCATAGCTGCAGGTTATCATACATCAGCGTATGCGGATAAAGATTTTGCAGCCTTATCAGCACTTTGTGAAATTCTGACTTCCGATCCTTCAGGATATTTATACAAGAATTTGGTAGAAGCTAAGAAGGTTTCTTCTATCTGGACATTCAGGCCTTCCTTAAGAGATCCCGGAATGATCTATTTTAATTTTGATGTTCCAAAAGATAAAAATCTTGATGAAACCACGAAACTTGTAAGAACGGAATTAGATAGAATTTCATTGATCCAGTTTACGGAAGATGATCTTAAAAGAGCCAAATCAAAATTGGTTAAAGAAATAGAAGATCAGAAAAATAACACCATCAATTTTGCGATCAATCTTACGGAAATTATCGGAGCCGGAAATTACAAATTGAACTTCCTTTACCGGGATAATGTTGAGAACCTAAAACTGGAAGATATCAATAAGGTAGCTAAAAAGTATTTTATAAATAATAACCGTACAATGGGTGTTTTCCGCCCTTCTCCAAATGAAGAAAGAGTTTTCCCAACAGAATTTAGGGATAATCAGATTGCGGATCTGGTAAAAGATTATAAAGGAAGAGCTTTAGAAAAAGAGCCTGCACCTTTTGAAGCTTCAATTGCCAATGTTAAAAAGAATCTTACCGAAGGAAAGCTTTCCAATGGGATGAAATATGGACTTATCAACAAAGAGCTCAAGGGAGATAAAGTTCAGGGGAATTTCCGTTTCAGAATTGGAAATGAAAAAGACCTTCAAGGTAAAGAAGCTATTGCAGGCATTACTGCTGCTTTATTGAAATCCGGAACTAAAACCAGAACAAAAGAGCAGATACAGGATGATTTGGATCAAATGAAATCATCTGTTTATACCTATGTTTATGGACAAAATTTAATTATTGGCATCAATACTTATAAACAATATTATCCGAAGGTAATGGCCATTGTACAGGATATATTGACGAATTCAACTTTCCCTGAAAATGAGCTTGGTAAAACCATCACTGAAATCAATACACAGCTGGAAGGACAGCTAAAAGATCCACAGGCTATAGCAAGTAATGAGCTACAAAGACTGGCGTCTCCATATCCGAAGACAAGTATTTTTTATGTTGCTTCCTTACAGGAACAAATTGATGAAAATAAAAAAGTGACCAAGGCTCAGGTGACAGATTTCTATCAGAATATGATGGGCGCATCAGATGGTGTTGGAACTTTGATAGGTGCTATTGATCCAAAGCTAGCTTCATCAGAACTAGAAAAGACATTTGGAAAGTTTACCGCCAAATCAAAATTTGTTGAGGTAAAACCTACATTCTTTGAAACAAAAAAACAGGACAAAAACATCATAACCCCAGACAAAGAAAATGCAGTTGCCCTGGGAACTTCAAGTTTCAAAATGACACAGGAGCATACAGATTATCCAGCTTTAGTAATGGCTAACGAAATTTTAGGAAGTGGAGGATTCCTTTCTGCCAGATTACCGATGAGGCTACGGGAAAAAGAAGGGATTTCTTATGGTGTAGGTTCCTATCTCAGTGTTCCTGTTTCGAATGATGTAGCTTCGTGGAATTACTATGCCTATTTGAACCCAACGAAAAGAAATGCTGTAGAAGCGGCTATAAAAGAAGAGGTAAGTAAGGCACTTGCTTCTGGATTTACACAGGCAGAATTAGATTCTAACAAGAAAAGTTATGCCAATGAAAGAACAACAAGTTTAGGATCAGATGGCACTCTTATTAATCTTGAGAATACAAAACTTCTTTTTGGTGTTCCATTGGAAAGATTTGATGAACAGAATTTAAAAATTCAGAATCTAAAATTATCTGAAGTAAATGCTGCTTTGAAAAAGTATCTTTCTGAAAATAATATTATCTCTATTTTCGCTGGAGATTTTAATAAGAAATAATTCTTTAAATAGACTAAAAAAAGTAAAGCCGTAGATTAATCTGCGGCTTTATTTAATTTATAATTGTCTGTTCAACAGAGATTACATATTTCTTCTGTATTTACCACCCACTTCAAATAAAGCATTGGTGATTTGCCCAAGAGAACAGTATTTCACAGCATCCATCATGACATGGAATAAGTTTTGTTGGTTGATAGCTGCGTACTGTAATGTTTTTAAGGCTGCTTCAGATTTATCTTCATTAGATTTTTGGAAATTGTGAAGGGTTTCAATCTGAACCTGCTTTTCTTCTTCAGTAGAGCGGATAACTTCTCCAGGACGTACTGTTGGCGAACCATCTTTTCCAAGGAAAGTATTAACTCCAATAATAGGATATTCTCCTGTATGTTTCAGCCATTCGTAATGCATAGATTCTTCCTGGATTTTTGAACGTTGATACATGGTTTCCATTGCACCAAGAACACCACCTCTTTCTGTAATTCTGTCAAATTCTGCATAAACAGCTTCTTCAACAAGATCCGTTAATTCCTCAATAATGAATGAACCTTGAAGAGGGTTTTCATTTTTAGCTAAACCTAATTCTTTGTTAATGATCAGCTGAATGGCCATCGCTCTTCTTACAGACTGCTCCGTTGGAGTTGTAATAGCTTCGTCATAAGCATTCGTGTGAAGTGAATTACAGTTGTCATAAATCGCATACAATGCCTGTAGCGTAGTTCTGATATCGTTGAAATCAATCTCCTGAGCGTGAAGAGAACGTCCTGAAGTCTGAATGTGGTATTTCAACATCTGACTTCTTTCATCAGCACCATATTTTATTTTCATAGCTTTTGCCCAGATTCTTCTTGCTACTCGTCCGATCACTGAATATTCAGGGTCGATACCATTGGAGAAGAAGAAAGATAAGTTAGGAGCAAAATCATTGATGTCCATTCCACGGCTTAAATAATATTCTACATACGTAAAACCATTAGCCAATGTAAATGCCAATTGAGAAACAGGATTAGCTCCAGCTTCAGCAATGTGATATCCTGAAATAGAAACTGAATAAAAGTTTCTTACTTTCTCTGTGATAAAATATTCCTGAACATCACCCATTAACCTTAAGGCGAATTCAGTAGAGAAAATACAGGTATTTTGTGCCTGGTCTTCTTTTAAAATATCAGCCTGAACCGTACCACGAACTGTAGCAATAGTTTTAGCTTTGATTTCTGCATAAGCTTCAGCCGGAATAACTTCATCTCCTGTGATTCCTAATAGTTTTAAACCTAAACCATTATTAGAAGGTGGAAGTTCTCCATTATATTTTGGTCTTTCTAAACCTTTATCATCAAATTTTGCCTTTAAAACAGCCTCAACCTTCGCTTCAAGTTTATGCTCGGCAATATATTTTTCAACATTCTGATCAATAGCAGCATTCATGAAAAATGCCAACAGCATTGGAGCAGGCCCATTGATGGTCATTGAAACAGAGGTCATAACATTCACTAAATCAAAACCGGAATATAATTTCTTTGCATCATCTAAAGTGGCAATCGAAACCCCTGCATTTCCAATTTTACCATAAATATCTGGTGGTAATGCCGGATCTTGTCCATATAATGTTACAGAGTCGAAAGCTGTTGATAGACGTTTTGCATCCATTTCTGCAGAAACGTAATGGAATCTTCTATTTGTTCTTTCAGGACCTCCTTCTCCCGCAAACATCCTTGTAGGATCTTCTCCAGTTCTTTTAAACGGATAAATTCCTGCTGTATATGGAAAGCTTCCGGGAAGGTTTTCCTGTCCCTTCCATAAAATAAGATCTCCCCAATCCGTATATTTTGGTAAAGCGATTTTAGGAATTTTTAGATGAGATAAAGATTCAGTTGAGGTTTCTACTTTGATTTCCTTTCCACGAACGAAATAAGAAAAGAATTCCTCATGGAAAGCTTTTTTAGTGTCTTCCCAGTTTTTAAGAAAATCGATATTTTCCTGTTGAAGGTCTTTTTCAGCTTTTTGGTATTCGGTGTCTAAAATTTCATTAGTAAGAATATTTTTAACCCCTTCTATATGATACATTTTTCTGGCCAGCTCAGCTTGCTTTATAACATTTGCATCATAATGTTTATTGTTTTCAACAATTTCAGACAGATAGCGAACCCTCTTTGGAGGAATGATCGTTACTTCTTCTGTAATTTCCTGCTCAACGAACCCATTCAGTTTTAGTTCTGAAAACTTGTCATTAACTTTAGAAATTAATCTGTTGTATAGTTCTGTTGTTCCGTGATCATTAAACTGAGATGCCTTCGTTGCATATACCGGCATATCATCTAATGGACTTTCCCATAACAGGTGATTTCTTTGGAACTGTTTTCTTACAGCCTGTAAAGCATCAAGTGCCCCTCGTTTATCAGATTTGTTTAAGGCTACGAGATCCGCATAATCTAACATGTCAATTTTTTCCAACTGTGTTGATGCTCCATATTCAGGAGTCATTACATACATTGAAACATCAGCAAAATCAGATACCTCGGAACCTGACTGCCCAATACCTGAAGTTTCCAGAATAATAACATCAGGATGTGCCAGTTTTAATACATTCAGTGCTGAATGGATAAATGGAGAAACTGAAACGTTATTTTCTCTTGTCGCCATTGAGCGCATATAAACTCTAGGATCATTGATGGCATTCATACGGATTCTATCCCCAAGTAATGCCCCTCCGGTTTTCTTTTTCGAAGGGTCAATAGATATGATCGCTATTTTTTTATCTGTATTGGAACGTAGGAAACGTCTTACCAGTTCATCGGTCAATGAAGATTTCCCGGCACCACCAGTACCTGTAATACCAATAATAGGAATATTAAGATCTTTCGCTTTTTCATCAATAGCTTTTACTAATTCTGGCTTTTCATCAGAAAAGTTTTCAACAGCAGAGATAATTTTAGCAATGCTTGTTGAGTTTTCGAAATTAATTGATTCTAAGTCTTCAACCGTGATGTCTTTTCCGGTTGCAAAATCTGATCTGTTCACCAGATCATCAATCATTCCCTGAAGTCCAAGCTCTCTTCCATCATCCGGAGAGTAGATTCTGTCGATTCCATAAGACATGATGTCTTCAATTTCTTCAGGCAGAATTACACCGCCACCACCACCGAAGATCTTAATCTGTGGAGAGTTTTTTTCTCTTAAAAGATCATAGATATATTTAAAATATTCATTATGACCTCCCTGATAAGAGGTTAAAGCGATAGCATTAGCATCTTCCTGGATAGCTGTATTTACAACTTCCTCTGCTGATTTATCGTGACCAAGGTGGATGACTTCGCAACCAGTTCCCTGAATAACACGACGCATAATATTAATTGCGGCATCATGTCCGTCAAATAATGACGCTGCTGTTACAATTCTTACTTTGTTTTTAGGAGTATATTTTTGGGTTTCCATAAAAAATCTAGAAAATTTCTGAATTCCCAAATATAATAATAATATAGAACATAAGATTTAACTTTATGCTTCTTTAACTCAGGTCATTAGGTGTTTTGATTGAATTAAGTAATCGCTATTTTACGAATATGCTCCTTAGAAATAATAAGTAATTTATTTACTTTTGCATTATATATTATTATATGCAGAAAGCTTTGATTTATTTTGGACTGGGAACTGTGATCAGTTTTCTAATTAATTATTTTCTTTTAAGCAGCGAAAACCTGGGGCTTGATTTCTACTATGCAGCTGCTTTTGGTTTTGCATGGGGATTGGCTTATTATCTGGATACCCCTAATTTTACATTGCCACAAAAATTAGGATTATCTTTTGCCGCAATGGGCGTTTTAGTGCTTATAGGTTTTCTTATTTTTAATTTGCAATTAGCAATTCCTTCTATCCTAAAATTTTCAACTGTTTTTGTAGCCTATTATTTAATAGCCAGTTTTAGAGGAAGTAAGTCTTTGCGTAATTAATGCATCATTATAAAACTGATATAGGTTAATATCATAAGCATTAAAAGTAAACCTATAAAGTTGACGATAAACAGGATTGATCCTTTTAAGATGCTTATTCTCTTGCTATTCTCATAAACCCTGTGATGCGCTATAAAGAAGTAGGCTGAGGTATAAAAGAATAAGGCAGTATAACATAATCCGAAGATAAGTGTTAACACCTTGTAGCTCGGCAATACGGATACCAAATGGCTACCAAGAATAAATATTAACGAACTTAGCAGTAGGAATGAGAAGTAATGAAGTGTGAAAATACCATGGTCGAAATACCACCATTTTTTCTTACTGTGAAATATCCATAGAAAAAAAGCAAAAATAGGTAAGTAAACAAAAAGCGCTTTTGGAACTGAGTGTATAAAAGTTTCCACAAAACGGTTAGTTATTTCTTTCTTGTTAAAGCCTCTGTCCTGCAAAGAAAATATTTTTTCAGCAAAAGGTCTTAAAGAAACATATATTTTGCCTCCATGTATGCTCAGAGAATCATATTGCTTCTTTGTTGTTGCACCTAGAATAGAGAATTTATCTTTAGAACTGCTAAAAACTTTTTTGGTAGAGAGCAAATCTTCAATTTTGTTAACTTTATCGAGTTTGGATATGCTATTATTAATTATAATACTGTCCTCTCCACCTTCTGCGATCATTTCCCGTTTTATGCTGTCTGCTATTTTAGCTACCTGATTTTTTTTCTCTTCTAGATTTTTTTGTGCTGAGTGTTTTTCTGTTTTTTCATGTTCAGTGTCTTCTGATTTTGGGAAAAGAGTAGGAACAAAGAATGTTAAAAAGCTTATGAAGATGTATAGTTTTACAGGCGGCACAAACAATTGTCTTTTACCTGCAAGATATTCTTTGGTTAGCCTTCCTGGGCGTCCTATCAAATATTGTATCGTTTTCCAGAATTGCCCGTCATAATGAGTGAAGTCCTCAATAAAATGGGTGAAAAGAAAATAGAAGGGTTGGCGGGGCTGCGTATTTTCCTGTCCGCAATGTGGGCAGAATCTTTCTTCTACGGTATGTCCGCAATTGAGACAGTTTTTTTCTTCTCTTATTTTTCCGTGACTCATGGTAAGTAAGGCTTTGCGGCAAATATAATTATTTCGAGAATGAAAAATAATTTTTTACATGAAATTAATGTAAATTGTAATTTAATGAATGGTTAAATGATAATAGGATGCGGAAATTTTTACGGAAAAGTTAATAAAGTAAGAGTTTAGTAACTAAACTCTTTACTTTATCACCTGTGTTTTTAGAATCTTCTAAAACTTTTTTTTCATCGTATATGATTTTGCAATATCTGTGCCAAGAATATTTTCTATAGATAGAATCTGTCGAATCGTTTAACCTAAACACGTAACCAACATATTAAATTAAATATGTTTTTCCATTACAAATTTAATTTGTATCTTTGCACACCCTTATGGGGAAAATTATGTTTAATCTTTAACTAAAACGTGTGAATACATTAAGTTACAAAACTGTTTCAGCGAACAAAGCTACTGCTAATAAAGAATGGGTTGTGGTAGACGCTGAAGGACAACCTTTAGGAAGACTAGCTTCTAAGGTTGCAAAGATTTTGAGAGGTAAGCACAAAACAAACTTTACACCTCACGTAGATTGTGGTGATAACGTTATTGTTTTGAATGCTGGGAAAATTACGCTTTCCGGAAACAAGTGGGCAGATAAAACTTATATCTGGCATACTGGTTACCCTGGAGGTCAAAAATCTATGACTGCGGCTGAACTTCAAAAGAAAGATTCTTTGAAAGTATTAGAAAAGTCTGTAAAAGGTATGTTACCTAAAAACAGATTAGGTTCTGCTTTATTCAAAAACCTTTATTTATATGAAGGAACTGAACACAAGCACGAAGCTCAACAGCCTAAAACAATTAATATTAACGAATTTAAATAATTAATATGTCTACAGTTCATAAAATTGGTAGAAGAAAAACTTCTGTAGCAAGAGTTTACGTAAAGCCAGGTACTGGTAATATTACAGTAAACGGTAAAGATGCTAAAGAATATTTCTCTACAGACGTAATGGTTTATAAATTAAATCAACCGTTTATCCTTTCTGAAACTGTTGGTCAGTATGACGTTACCGTAAATGTTTTCGGTGGTGGAAATACAGGACAAGCAGAAGCTATCAGATTAGGTATTTCAAGAGCTTTATGCGAGATCAACGCTGAGTTCAGATTAGCATTAAAGCCAGCTGGTTTACTTACAAGAGATGCAAGAATGGTGGAAAGAAAGAAGCCAGGTCAGAAAAAAGCAAGAAAGAGATTCCAATTCTCAAAACGTTAATTTTCAGACTTCAGATTCAAGATTTTGGATTTCAGAATTTTTTCAATCTATTATCTTTTATCTAAAATCTATTTATCTAAACAAAAAAATTGCCCGTTACGTTTAGCATCCAAACGCTTCTCCCATCTAAAGAAGTTGTTGATTGTTTAAAAGACGGAAAGTAAACTAACAAAAACAGAAAACATGGCAAAAGCAAATGTAAAAGACCTCCTAGAGGCTGGGGTACACTTCGGTCACATGACTAGAAAGTGGAATCCAAATATGGCTCCGTACATTTTTATGGAGAAAAATGGTATTCACATTGTAGACTTACATAAAACAGCAGTAAAGTTAGATGAGGCTTGTAGCGCTTTAGAAAAACTTACTTCTGCAGGTAAAAAAGTTCTTTTTGTTGCGACTAAGAAGCAAGCAAAAGAAGTTGTTGCTAAGCACGCTTCAGAACTTAATATGCCTTATATTACAGAAAGATGGCCAGGAGGTATGTTAACAAACTTTGTTACTATCAGAAAGGCTGTTAAGAAAATGAACTCTATCGATAAAATGAAAAAAGATGGAACGTTCGAAACTTTATCTAAAAAAGAAAGACTTCAGGTAGACAGACAAAGAGCTAACCTTGAGAAGAACTTAGGTTCTATCTCTGACATGGTTCGTCTTCCTTCTGCTATCTTCGTTGTTGATATCTTAAGAGAACACATCGCTGTAACTGAAGCTAAGAAATTAGGTATTCCAGTTTTCGGTATCGTAGATACTAACTCTGACCCTAGAAAAGTAGATTTCGTTATTCCAGGAAATGATGATGCTTCTAAGTCTATCGATATGATTTTGAACGTTGTTTCTGATTCTATCAGAGATGGTCAATCTCAAAGAAAAGCTGACAAAGAAAAATCTAAAGAAGAAGGAGAAAAAGTATCTGCTGATACAGATGCTGATTTCGATGCAGAATAATTAAAGATTTTCTTTAAAATAAAAAAACCGCTAATTTATTAGCGGTTTTTTTTTAATTCTACTATTCTAATTTGTTAATTAGATAAGGTTATAGAATATGAGCTCGAGATGTATTTTGTGGATTGATATACGGAATTGCATACCATTCCGGATAATTTGTAACTCTGGTTTTTTGGAAGCATTACGGATCCTATTTTATTTGCACCAATAGGTATTTTCTTATAGTAATTATTTCCGCTAATGGTAAGAACCATATTACAGCGGGATTTATTTTCTACAGAGAAGGATGTTTTTGAACTGTCTGAAGAGCCATTTAAGAGATCATTTAGTACATCAGCAGTTTCAGATTTATAGGTCTTTAAAAGCTCATTATACTCTCTTTCTGTATTAACAGATGAAGAAGATGTATTTGAGGTTGGGGGATAGGTCTTTCTAACAGGATAATTATTATAATTAACACTGCAGCTTACTAAGACCAGGGATATTGTTATAGCTGAAAAAATTAATTTCTTTTTCATAAAAAAAAAAATTTGAATTGTAAATGTAAGAGTTTACTTTTATTTATAAAATTTCTATTTCCCTAGCTAGTCACTATTATTTATAGTTAGAATAATATTTCTTTTGATCTCTTTTTGGGAATTATATTCTACATTACAGACATTGCTTTCAAGTGCATAATTTCCTTTTTCAATTACAATAAAATCTTCGTTATGTGCTGGAATTGCCATATGATAAGAGTTTTCACCCTTAATCTTTAGCACAAGGTTGCAGTCAGAGTTGTTTCTGAATAACAGGATCGATTCTTTCCTGGTGGTATCCTCATTAAACATGGTATTCAGGAGCTTAACAGTTTTATCTTTGTGATTTTTGGAACTTTCAAAAATTAATCGTTTAAATTCTTCTGGATCATGGGGATGTCTAGAAGGGATTTCGTTAATAACAGGTCTGGCTTCCATAGGTTTTGCGTCTTTCCTTCCAAGTGTCCATTGCTGATTTTTCAAGACAATTAGCTTGGTTTTTAAAACGTTTCTTTTAGGATCTTCAGGATGTGTGTTTTTAAGATACTCTTCAATTTCTATGATATTTGTGCTTTTTAGAATCTCTCTTTTGTTCTTTTGAGCATTAATGAGAGTGGGAGTTAGAAAAGAGAAGAGTAAGATTGTCAAAATTTTTTTTTTCATCAAATGTTTTTAAAATGGGGTCAGCTTATCCGGAACTTTATATAAGTAATAGTCTTTCCTTTTGCTGAAAAAAGTTCTTCGTAATATGTTTTTATATCTCTTAAATATTTTGTGTCTGGATCATATTCTGGAGCTCCATAAATATCGTGGTGAGCAGTAATAATTTCATAACCGGCACCCTGTAAAAACCCTAAAGTATAACCATGCAAAAATTCAGAGTCTGTTTTTAGATGAATAATCCCACCAGGTTTTAAGAATTTTTTATAACGATCCAGAAAATCGGGATGAGTAAGTCTGTGTTTTGTACGCCTGTATTTGATTTGTGGATCAGGGAAGGTGATCCATATTTCGTCTACTTCGTTTTCGGCAAAGAAGTTATCAACTAATTCTATTTGAGACCTAAGGAATGCGACATTGGACATATTGTTTTCAACAGCTTCTTTAGCTCCGAACCAAAATCTTGCACCCTTGATATCTATCCCTATGAAATTCTTTTCAGGGAAAGCTTTAGCAAGACCTACAGAGTATTCTCCTTTTCCACATCCTAGCTCAAGAACAATAGGATTGTCATTCTTGAAGAAATTTGTTCTCCACTTTCCTTTGAGTTCAAAACTAGTTAAAGCTTCTTCCCTTGTCGGTTGAATAACATTAGGTAATATCTTGTTTTCTTCGAATCTTGCTATTTTATTTTTGCCCATGAGTATAAATGAAAATCTGGCAAAAATAACAAAATTAAAGTAAAATATAGTGCTTTTAGATATAAAAGAGACACCGCTATTTTGTTTATTTAGGGTCAGAAGAGCCTAAGGCAACAAGTAAGGGCTTTTGAATTGTTTTTTGAGAAGCGTATTGAGCTCCACAAACAATACTGGTAAAGAGATAGTCGCCTTTGTCTATGACAATTGAACTTTCGTTATGAGCAGGAACAGCAAGTCTGTATTTAGTAATACCAACTCCTTCCATTCTTACGATAATGTTACAATCAGATTTGTTCTCGATAAGAACAATACAGTCCTTGCTCATGGGATCGTTGTCAAAAAGAGAGTTCAATATTTTCACTGTCTTATTTTTATGCTCAACAGGAGAGACACTCATCAACATATTGAATTCTTCAGCTTCAGCATCGGGAATAGCAACTGTATTTGATGATGCATTTACAACAATAGCGTTTTGGGCATTACTTGGGGTATATATTACTGTAGATTGTTTGGCTGCTAGTTCTGCTTTATATTTTGCTATTTGTTTTTGCTTAATGATAGCATTCATTTCATCAAAAGTGATCTTGGTAGACGGTCTCCTTTTTAGCAAGGCAAGCATTTCCTGCATTTCTTTAACCTTTTGATCTGCAGGATGGGCGTTTTTTATATATTCCGCCATCATATCCATTACTTTTGGCTTTAGTACTGATCTACGTGGATCGTCTGGGTGAGCATCTCTTAGAAAAGCATTTATTTCATAAATGTTTTTACTTTTTATGATATTAGTATAGTCTTTTCCTTTTTTTTGGGCAGAGAGACTAAAGCACATAATTGTACAAAAAGATAAAAGCAACTTTTTCATTCAACAAATATTAAGTTAAAAATTTGGTGTTTCTCCTTAATTTGTGTTCGGGCCAGTTAGTTTTAAATATGATAACGAACTAAAAATGTTTTTATTTTAAACACAAGTTCGTGAGATAAATTTAAGAATATATTATCAAGCAAACAATAATTTTAAGTAATCTCTAAAAAATATGCCTTTTATTTTATAATATCCTGAAGATGAGAGTTTCTCAGTCTTCTCTGATAGATAGGTAAATACTTTTCAATTGGAATTTTTACAGCTTCAAAATTTCCAGCCTGTATATATGGCTGTATATTTTCAGAAGAATAAACGAATTGCAAGAAGTTATCAATTAGATTTTCCGGGATTTTAAATTTCACAAAATAATCCTTACCTAAATAATTTTTTATCTGAGTAACTGAATTATTCATGTTTTCATAAGCTACATAACGTTGTTGCTTTTTTCTTTCACCAGATAAGATATCATAAATACTTTCCAGACTGAAAGTCAATCCACCATCACGTAGCCCTGCCACAGGAAGTTGAGGGGGATTTCCATCTCCTTTGGGCTCTGGTAGACCAATTACTTTTTTCAGTTCGAGGGCTTTGTCTTTTTTAGCTATTGCATTTACATCATATCTTAAATTCCCAGTTGGTTTAAATCTGCTGATAACAACTTCCTGAATATCATGATAAGCAATTTTTAATTCAATTAAGCTTTTAGGACCAAACATTTGAGGGGTAAGCTGAATATCTTTCCTTTCTGTAACAATGGAAGTGAAACGGATGATATCACCAGGGTTAGCCTGGATATTAAAATCTCCATTGTAATCTGTAAGAACGGTTCTCTGTGTATTAAGATTCGTTACATAAACCTGATTAAGATATAGTATTGAATTATCTCTGAGAAATACTTCCCCGGAATAGACTTGAGCGTTGATTTTTGCCAGAAAAACCAGCAGCAATAGAGTAATAAGTTTCTTCATATATTAGGGCAAAATTACACAGAATTACATCAATTTATACCTATATAGATAGTGAAAACAGGTTAAAGTTATATTAAACTTTGGTTCATAATTGTTAATGAATGTTATAACATTATTGTTTTAGCATTTTTTATAAGGATGAGATTCTTGATTATCTATTTTTAACCAATAGCCAGCTTGAATATTTTACGGTAGTACTGGCTCCGAATTCAGTCCAGCTGATCGTATACCAGTAGGTTGCTGTATTCACTGGCCTGCCACCTAATTTTCCATCCCAAGTGTAACGATTTGATGAAGTGCCACGGAAAATTTCTGCACCATATCTGTCATATATTCTAAACTCAATATTTTCCTTAGTCATTAATGCAGAGTAATCTATTCCATCATTATGGCCATCATCGTTTGGAGTAATCGTGTTGATCAGGTTTATGATGGTAAAAGGTCTTTGAACATCTTCACACCTTTTAGAATCTCTTACATAGGCAATATAGCTGCCTCTAGGTAAGTTTTGAAAGACATTTGAAGTTTGCCATGTAGTTCCATCTAATGAATACTCGTACGGTGGTGTTCCCCCGCTTGCTCCAATAGTTACAGTACTACCATTAATATCTATTGAAATAATGGCTGGAGATTGGGATTCAACAACATTTACAAATTGTCTGTATATACAGCCATTATATTTTAGGTCAACCCAATAGCTGCCGGCAGGAATGTTGGAAATCGATTGAGTAGTGGCTCCTGTACTCCAAAGATAACTTTCAAAACCTGGACCTGCATCCAATGTAGTTCTTGTTTTAGGGCAGATAATTTGATCAGTCAGGAGATCAGATTTTCTCGGAGTTTTAATGGTGATGATAATCTTTCCTATTTGGGCACAAACTCCGGGTTTTTCAAATCTTACATATATCGTTTGGGTACCCGTTATGGTTGCTGGGTTAGTAATTGGGCTGATATCATTCTGAGCATCCGAAAGACTTCCATGAAAACTTACTGTTACTAGTGGATCAGCAGTAAACTGACTGATATATTGGGATAGGTTAACCTGTTTAATTCCATCTAGATCATCATCGCAATAGTTTTCTGTTACGGTGTCTTTTATCAGCGGGATCCTGGCACCAATTACGAAATTCAGAGGCTGAATAACTTTTGCACATCCATCAGGGGAATCTACTCTTATAAATATGGTTGTTGAGGCACTAAAACTCCATGTATTGGGTAGTGTACTTGTGTTTCCAGCGTCGGCATCAGCAAAATTAGCATAATATCGGACGTTTGGGAAGTAGGTGCTGTTAGTTAAAACCAAGGGTGTAATGTTGGGTAGGATAACCGTTACAATGCCATCAAAATTATCATCACAAAAAGTACCTGTATAATTTTGTAGGACAATTGCCACAGGATATAAATTGAGTGTTATTTTAGCAATACTCTTACATCCCAAATTATTTTTTACAACAGCATATACAATAGTACCATTTGGTGCCGAATAGGTGTTGGGGGTTGTTATCAGTGCTGCCGCATTTTCTGTTTGTGCATCGATAAGAGTAGGATAGTATGTGATTGTTACCGGGGTATTTGTGGTAACATTTGCTAATGTAAGATTAAATGTTCCCTGACCATTAATACTGCAGGCAGATAAACTTGTATCCGTTACAGTAATAACTTTGATATTTATTGTTACAGTTACGGTTTCACAATCTGGAAAATCTGGATCATTACCGCAAAATGTATATGTAAAAGTGTCAGTTCCGGCAGTTCCTGGGTTGGTAACATTGTAAGTGATAACACCAGTGGTAGGATTTATAGTTGCTGTTCCTGAAGTAGGGGGTGTTGTAATAGCTATTGTGGATACAACCGGAGCTTGTGGTGAATTGGTAAAAGCCGGAGTTATCACATGACTTGTACAAACATCATAAGTAGCAGTAGTTTGATTGGTACAATTTAAAACTTTATATGGCAGGGTAATTAGAGGGGCACAACTTCCCATAGTAACTGCACAAGTGTAATTTCCTGATTGTGTTGGAATATACGTTATTCCTGTAGCTCCCGGAATAATGGCTCCATTTCTGTACCACTGATAGGCATTGTAAATTGTTGGATCTACCGTAAGGACAATTCCGGGAACACAATCTCCTCCTGATTTTAAAATAACCGGCTGAGTTGGGAAACCCGCAAAAAAGCCTCCGTATCCTACTGCGTCGCTTCCAGCATTAATACCGGCAGTAATAGCCTTATCAGAAACGACCGTAATCGTTCCGGTAACATTAGGAATTCCATAAGTGACCCAATTGTTTGTACCTGTCATATTAAATGGACCAGTTGTAGTTGGAGGAGTAATACCATTTACCGTTACATTTGCTCCTCTTTCTGTAATTAGATTTAGCTTTGTTGGAATGTTGAGAATCCCATTCGGATTAATATTGGAGTAGACAAAATTTTCATCAATAAAACCGAGCTCATTAATTTGTTTTGGTAAGTAACAATTTAAGGCTGGAATGAAATTAAAACCACCTGTTGCAACTTCATCACCTGCAACAGAAGTTCCTGCTAACATCTGATATATATAAGCGTTTTTTGAGGTTCTGATGTATAGGTTATAATGATTATTTCCCTGCAATTGATATTTACTATCCGGGATCACAAAATATTGTCCTGTATTTAGGGTTGTAATAGGAATTAATTCATTATTAACAAGAACCTGAGTGTTATCTTCGGTTGCAATTACAAGTACCTCTTCCATATTTGCGCCGAGATTTCCATTTCCTTTTACAAGGGCAAATTCATTACCAAGCCTTTCAACGGGGACGGACTGGTCCATTAAAATATCAGAACTTGTAAGAAAGTTTCCGGCATATTGGCCATTAAAATTACCATTGGTAATGTTGACTGGTTTATTAGCAACTATTTTAGCTCCTATAAAACCATCGGAGTTTCCTGTAATATCTCCTATACCATCAATAATGTATGATTTACCTTTATTAAGAGTGAAAGTCATGACCGGATTACTTGCCCCTGTTGTTCCATTTGAGAATTGTACAACTGGTTTATATCCTGATATGGTAACTGTAGTATTATCTTCTGTTGCCAGAATACTTGTCATGAAATTTAGGATGGGATTATTGACGCTAAGTGGTGCATTTGCAGCATAGAAGACTTTTCCAGTGGATGGAATACCTTTCGAAGTAATAATCTCGGCATGATTAAATACAGAGAATCTTAAATTAGCATAAAACGGAAATTCAGCTTTTAAGTAAAGTCCTTTTGACGTAGGAGTAAAGAGATCCGTTTGTTGGGTAGTGATAATGTAATCTCTTAATACATCAAATTTCTGAGGGTTATTCTTGCTTATATTTACTGTGCCAATCAAAACATTATTGTTATAAATACTAACCGGAAACGATGTTATTCGATTGGTAGATAAATACAAATTTTGATACGGATTGGGATTACCTGTTCTATCTACCATTGGAGCAAACCAGTGTTCCCTGTCTAATTGTGCAAAAGCAGACGTGAAAATATAAAATATTAATAGAAAAGATAGAGTTTTCTTCATTTAGCGCTAGCTTTTAACGCAAATTTAATAATAAAAAGCATTAATGTGTTGAAAAAACAATAAAAAAACCACGATTTCAAATCGTGGTTTTGATATAGATATTTTAAAACTGTTATTCCCTGTTTTTTACCAAGATCCAGCCTGAATATTTTATAGGTGTTTGCCTTTTATTTGGTTCACTCCAGCTTATATCAAACCAGTAGTTTCCAGTAGATACTCTTTTGCTTCCATTTGTTGTACCATTCCATTTATATCCATTAAGTTTATTTCCCTCATGGATTTTAGCACCATACCTGTCATAAATATTGAATGTTAAATTAGGCTTGTATGATAATGATGAATAGTCAATAAAATCGTTCACTCCATCATCATTCGGAGTAATTACATTCACTAAATTAGGAACAGTGATACTTACATTAATGGGATCGCAGTCATAAGCGTCCTTAACATAAACAGTAGCATCACCCCGCGGAATATTATTGAATATATTAGAGTCCTGCCAGTTGATATTGTCTATAGAATATTTATATGGAGGTGTTCCACCTAAAGCATAAACCGTAACTGTATTGCTTGTAATATCGATATTTGAAATAACAGGTTGTTCTGATGCATAGACGTTTACTGTTTGTAATGTTGTACATTCTCCTGTTTTTAATTTTACCCAATAAGTTCCCACTCCAACGTTGGTTATGGATTGTGTATTTGCTCCGGTACTCCACTCGTAAGTGTTGAATCCAGGACCAGCATCAAGGGTTGTCTTATCTTCCATACAGATAATTTTGTCAACTAACACTGCAGATTTTACAGGAGCCATAACAGTAAGTGTTACTTCGGCAACTTTATAACATCCATTAGCATTAATTACCTTAATATATACTACACCGGTTGGAGCAATATATGTAATTGGGTTTGTAATTTCATTTGTGCCGTTAATAGCATCAGTTGGAGATGGATAATATTTTTTCGTAATTCCAGTTTGTGAAGTTACTCCTGCTGTTGTAAGGTTAAACAGACCCGTCGCAAGGTTTTGTTCAAGAAAACAAGTTCTTAGAGCAGCATTATTAACAACTGGTGTAGCAGACACGATTAAACTCAATGTTATCTGCTCACAATCGATAAATTCAGGAGCATTTCCACAGAACTTATAGACAAGAGTATCCGGACCGAAATAACCGAAATTAGGAACGTAAGTAATGACTCCAGTTACAGGATCAATAGTTGCAGCTCCATTAGTAGGCGGGGTAACAATCGTTACTGTTCCGGGAACATATGTTTGGGTTGAATTTGTAAATTCTGGAACAATTGCCTGATAGCCTTCGCAAAGTGTTATTGCTTTAGTAGATTGTTCAAGACAAGAGAATACTTTATAAACAGGAGTTGTTGCCGGTGGACAACTTCCTACAGTAATTCTTACAGAGTAATTCCCTGATTGAGTTGGAGTATATGAATTGCTTGTAGCGCCAGGAATCGGATTTCCGTTCAATGACCATTGATAAGTTTCAAAACTATCATCAACTTCTAGTACAATTCCAGGAATACAGTCCCCTGTTTGTTTGGCAATTACCGGAATAGATGAGAATCCTGCGAAATATCCGCCATAACCTGCTGTATTATACCCACCGTTGATTCCAGCAGTTACTGCCTTAGTAGATGTAATTGTCACATTGCCTGTGATACCTTGTATCCCGTAAGTTACCCATTGTGTATTTCCTGTAAGAGGAAATGGGCCCTGCGCTGCAGTAGGTGTTGTACCATTTACTGTTACAGCTGCACCAGCCTCGGTTAGAATATTGAGTTTTAAAGTAACATTACCAGTATAGGTTGGCATTTCCTGGATTTTACCAATCTCATCAATTTTTCGGGGTAAGAAACAATTTAAAGGTGGAATGTAATTGTATCCTCCCGTATTGTTGGCATTTCCAGAACCTATTAATTGATATAAGTATACATTTTTAGTAGTTCGGATGTAGATGTTTGAGTGTCCTCCAGTTTGAGTAACATAAGCATTTGCTAAAATTCTATAATAGTCTCCTTCGTTAATTGTTGCTACAGGTGTTGTCCCGGCATTAAGGTAAATTTCCGTATTGTTTTGTGTTGCGATGATAATTCCACCTTCCATATTATCACTACTGGTAGAGATACTTTTAACCATGGCAAATTCATTTCCAAGACGATTAGTAGGTACTGATTGATCCATAATCAGGTCTGAGCCGTCAGGAAAATCTCCTGCAGCAATAGTGGCGTAGAATCCATTAGAATTACCATTAGTGACAGATACTGGTTTGCTAGCAACTATTTTGGCTCCTATGAAGCCACTTTGGTTTGCTGCTGAATCTCCAAGTCCTGCCAGAATATAAGACTGTCCTTTATTTAAATTAACAGTCATAGAAAGTGGAGGAGTTGTATTGTTAATAAATTGTATGTTCGGATCATATCCTGAAACGGTTACAGTTGTATTATCTTCTGTTGCCATTATTCCAGTAGTGAAATTATTAGATGTTGAATTTACTGTCATGGGAGTGGCAGCAGCGTAGAATTCAGTTCCAATGCCGGCTTTTCCTTTTGAAGTGACAATCTCTCCGTGAGAGCTATTGTAAATTCTTAGTGAAGTAAAATAAGGTTTATCACCTTTGGTGTAAACACCAAGATTAGTTGGAACAGCTGCGCTTGAAGAACTTGTTGTTCTGATATACTGTGCTCCTAGTGCAAAAGACTGAGGATTATTTTTACTAATAGTAACAGTTCCTATAACAACATTGTTACTGTAAATTTTCACATCAAAAGGAGTCGTGGAATCTGTAGAAAAATACAGGCCATGTGTATAATTAGTTGCTGATGTGGAGGAGTTATCAAAATAAGGAGCAAACCAATGGTCTGTATCTCTTTGTGCAAAAAGCGTGTTAAGTGTAATTAAAAATAAAAATAAACTGAGTAGATATTTTTTCATTGATAGGGGAATTAGGATTGTTTGCAAAAGTAGTAGATTATTTGATAAATCATAATATGTTTTTATAAAATTGCACGCAATAATAGAAAAAAACAAGATTATAGGTTCACTGTTTAAAAGCTTTGTAATTCGGGATTAATTTCTGTTTTTTACTAAAATCCAACCTGTATATTTTATTGGAGTTTTTTCTTTGTTGGGTTCATTCCAATTAATATGATACCAATAGGTTCCAGTCACAACTTTTTTATCAGAATGTTTACCATCCCATTTATAATTATTGAATTTATCACCAGTGAATATTTTATTACCATACCTGTCATAAATAACGAAGCTTAAATTTCCTTTGTAAGCAAGTGCGCTGTAATCGATATAGTCGTTGATATTATCATCATTAGGAGTTATGGCGTTGATCAGGTTAAGTACAGTAATTTCAACAGAAATTGGTGCACAGTTATTGACATCTTTAACAAAGAAAGTATGCTGTCCTCTTGTAAGATTTGTAAATACATTAGAATCCTGCCAATTTGAAGTTCCGTCTACTGCATATTTGTAAGGAGCAGTTCCTCCATTTACAATGACTGTTGCTGTAGTATTTGAGATCTCGATCTGAGTGATTACAGGATCCTGAGTTTTAAATACCCTTACAATTTGAGTTACGAAACAACCATCTTTCCCAAGGATAACGGTATATTCACCGACTCCTACTCCCTCAATGGCAGGTGTTGTAGCACCGGTATTCCATTGATAAGATTCATAGCCAGGACCCGCATCGAGATTTGTTTTTGCATCAATACAAATATATTTATCTAACAGAATTGGGGATTTTTTAATTGGTTTTGCGATCAATGTGATTTTTGCAATTCCTACGCAGCCTTCATTACTCGTTATTTTAACATAGACAACGCCTCCAGTCGAGCCATAATTTGTAGGCGGAATAATTTCATTGGTATTTGCATTTAAATCAGCTAAAGTTGGGTAAAACTTTTTAACAACTAACAGAGGATCAATAACATTGGCTGTAGTCAGATCAAAATAAGCTTTATCTTCATATTGACATGCTTCTAATGTTGCATCTCTTACAATAAAAGGAACAACTGTTAAGTTTACTGTAATAGTTTCACAGTCAATGAATTCTGGTGCATTTCCGCAGAATGTATATACAATGACATCAGGTCCTAAATAGCCAGATGTGGGATTGTAGGTAATAACACCTGTAGAAGCATTTATGGTAGCTGTTCCATGGGTTGGTGCTGTTAAAATTGAAACCGTACTGGGAACAGGAGTTTGTGTTGAACTTGAAAAAGCAGGTGTGATTACTTTAGTAGCACAAACATTTATATGAGTTGTTGTATTCTTGATACAATTGAAAACCTTATATATTGGTGTTGTAACAGAACACCCTCCCATGGTTACTTTTATTGTATAATTTCCTGATTGTGTAGGCGCGTAAGTATTGGTTGTAGCACCAGGAATAGCAACCCCATTTAAGTTCCATTGATATAATTCATACCCATCATCAACTTCCAATACAATACCCGGGGCACAATCTCCGGCTTTTTTAGTAATGACAGGAATGGATGAAAATCCGGCAAAGTATCCTCCGTATCCTGCAGTACTATAGCCTCCATTGATCCCTGCTGTTACAGCTTTAGTAGAAGTAATAGACACATTTCCTGAAATTCCGTCAATGGCATAGGTTTGCCATTGGGTATTTCCGGTTAAAGGATAAGGGCCCTGAGCTGCGGTTGGAGCTGTCCCGTTTATTAGAACAGTTGCACCGGTTTCAGTTAAGATATTTAATTTTAATGAGATACCTGTTACACTAGGCATTTCGTTAATCTTACCGATTTCGTCAATTTTTCTGGGTAGAAAACAGTTTAAAGGTGGGATATAATTAAATCCACAGGTTGCATTACTGCTTCCAACTGCTACGAATTGATATAAATATACTTTTTTAGAAGTAGAAATAAACATATTGGAATGTGTTCCGGCGCCAGTTTGTGTTACATAATTGGTTTCATTAATTCTGTACCATTGTCCCGCATTTATTGACGCTGCTGCTGTAGTGGAGCCATTTAGGAATATATCAGTATTGTCTTCTACTGCGATAATAATCCCGCCTTCCATGTTTTCACTTGGAGCAGTTGATCTGGTTTTAACCATGGCAAATGTATTACCAAGTCTTTCTACCGGAACAGATTGATCGAGAACAGGGTCTGAGCCTCCCGGGCTTCCCATTCCAAAGTTCCCATTACAGCTTCCGTTGGTAAGGGAAATAGGTTTGTCTGCTACAACTTTAGCTCCAATAAATCCTGTTAGGTTTGAGCTGGAATTTCCCAATCCTGCAAATAAGAATGATTGTCCTTTATTTAAAGTAAAAGTATGAGAATTCCCGGCAGGTGTTCCGCCATAGAAGGTTACACCTATGCCATTCCATGTTACCGTGACAGTTGTATTATCTTCTGTAGCAAGAATTCCTGCTGTAAAATTGTAAATCGAGCTAGTTGAAGTGTTTGGGCTGGTTGCTACAAAAAATTCTTTACCAATACCAGCTTTTCCTTTACTTGTAATAATTTCTCCATGGGCACTCTGTGCCATTCTTAAACTGCAATAAAAACGCTTATCTCCTCTCAAATACAGACCTTTATTAATGACTTTAAAACCATCAGCAGGAGTGCTGGTGGAGATTATGTTATTATCAGTAAGAGTGTAAACCTGTGGATTTCCCTTGCTGATAACAACAGTGCCAATAATGTTATTGTTATTATAAATTTGTACATCAAAAGGAGTTACTGAATCTGTGGAAAGGTATAAGGCATTGGTATAACCTCCAATAGTGGCATAATAGGGCGCTATCCAGTGATCTGTATCTCTTTGTGCAAAAAGCGTATTAATTGAAAAAAAAATCAATACTAGGCCAAGTATAATTTTTTTCATGGTGCGGGGAATTAATTTTACATACAAAAATAGTGGATTATTTAATATGTTTTGAAAATAATATTGGCATTATGATAAAAAAAACCACGATTTTAAGATCGTGGTTTAATTATTTAATAATTATTTAATATTAATTTCTGTTTTTAACTAATATCCAGCCTGTATATTTTATTGGAGTTTTTTCTTTGTTAGGTTCATTCCAATTAATATGGTACCAATAGGTTCCTGTTAGAATTTTTTTATCAAAGTGTTTACCATCCCATTTATAATTATTGAATTTATCACCGGTAAATACTTTATTGCCATACCGGTCATAAATAACGAAACTTAGATTCTCTTTATAAGCTAATTCACTGTAATCGATATAGTCATTAATATTGTCACCATTAGGAGTTATAGCATTGATCAGATTTGGCACTGTAATTTCAACAGAAATTGGTGCGCAGTTATTGACATCTTTAACAAAGAAAGTATGCTGTCCTCTTGTAAGGTTTGTAAATACATTAGAATCCTGCCAATTTGAAGTTCCGTCTACTGCATATTTGTAAGGAGCAGTTCCTCCATTTACAATGACCGTTGCTGTAGTATTTGAGATCTCGATCTGAGTGATTACAGGATCCTGAGTTTTAAATACCCTTACAATTTGAGTTACAAAACAACCATCTTTCCCAAGGATAACGGTATATTCACCGACTCCTACTCCCTCAATGGCAGGTGTTGTAGCACCGGTATTCCATTGATAAGATTCATAGCCAGGACCCGCATCGAGATTTGTTTTTGCATCAATACAAATATATTTATCTAACAGAATTGGGGATTTTTTAATTGGTTTTGCGATCAATGTGATTTTTGCAATTCCTACGCAGCCTTCATTACTCGTTATTTTAACATAGACAACGCCTCCAGTCGAGCCATAATTTGTAGGCGGAATAATTTCATTGGTATTTGCATTTAAATCAGCTAAAGTTGGGTAAAACTTTTTAACAACTAACAGAGGATCAATAACATTGGCTGTAGTCAGATCAAAATAAGCTTTATCTTCATATTGACATGCTTCTAATGTTGCATCTCTTACAATAAAAGGAACAACTGTTAAGTTTACTGTAATAGTTTCACAGTCAATGAATTCTGGTGCATTTCCGCAGAATGTATATACAATGACATCAGGTCCTAAATAACCAGATGTGGGATTGTAGGTAATAACACCTGTAGAAGCGTTTATGGTAGCTGTTCCATGAGTTGGTGCTGTTAAAATTGAAACCGTACTTGGAACAGGAGTTTGTGTTGAACTTGAAAAAGCAGGTGTGATTACTTTAGTAGCACAAGCATTTACATTAATTGTTGTATTCTTAATACAATTGAAAACTTTATATACTGGTGTTGTTACAGTAGGGCATGTTCCCATTCCCACATTTACAGTATAATTTCCTGGTTGGGTAGGTGTGTAAGTATTGGTTGTAGCACCAGGAATAGCAACTCCATTTAGATACCATTGGTAGGTTTCATATCCATCATCAACTTCCAATACAATACCTGGTATACACTCTCCTGTTTTTTTAGCAATGACAGGAATGGATGAGAATCCGGCAAAGTATCCTCCGTATCCTGCAGTATTGAAACCACCATTTACCCCTGCTGTTACGGCTTTGGTAGAAGTAATGGATAAATTTCCTGCAATTCCCTCAATGGCATAGGTTTGCCATTGGGTATTTCCGGTTAAAGGATAAGGGCCTTGCGCCGCTGTGGGTGGTGCTCCATTTACTAAAACAGTTGCACCAGTCTCCGTTAAAATATTTAATTTAAGACCTATAGTATTTGTTGAAATAGTAGGCATTTCGTTAATCTTACCGATTTCATCAATTTTTCTGGGTAGAAAACAGTTTAAAGGTGGGATATAGTTAAATCCACAGGTTGCATTACTGCTTCCAACTGCTACGAATTGATATAAATATACTTTTTTAGAAGTAGAAATAAACATATTGGAATGTGTTCCGGCGCCAGTTTGTGTTACATAATTGGTTTCATTAATTCTGTACCATTGTCCCGCATTTATTGATGCTGCTGCTGTAGTGGAGCCATTTAGGAATATATCAGTATTGTCTTCTACTGCGATAATAATCCCGCCTTCCATGTTTTCACTTGGAGCAGTTGATTTAGTTTTAACTATGGCAAATGTACTACCAAGTCTTTCTACCGGAACAGATTGATCGAGAACGGCATCTGAGCCTCCTGAGCCTCCTATTCCAAAGTTCCCATTACAGCTTCCGTTGGTAAGGGAAATAGGTTTGTCTGCTACTACTTTAGCTCCAATAAATCCTGTTAGGTTTGCATTTACTCCACCATCACCAGCAAATAAGAATGATTGTCCTTTATTTAAAGTAAAAGTATGAGAATTCCCGGCAGGTGTTCCTCCAAAAAAGGTTACACCTATGCCATTCCATGTTACCGTGACAGTTGTATTATCTTCTGTAGCAAGAATTCCTGCTGTAAAATTATAGAGTGTGTTGGTCGAAGTATTTGGGCTGGTTGCTACAAAAAACTCTTTACCAATACCAGCTTTTCCTTTACTTGTAATAATTTCTCCATGGGCACTCTGTGCCATTCTTAAACTGCAATAATAAGGTTTGTCTCCCTTAAGATACAGACCTTTATTAATGACTTTAAAACCATCAGCAGGAGTGCTGGCGGAAATTATATCATTATCAGTAATAGTATAAACCTTTGGATCACCTTTGCTAATTGTAAGTGTAGTAACTAAGGCATTATCACTGAAAATTTGCACATCAAAAGGAGTTACTGAATCTGTGGAAAGGTACAAGGCATTAGTATACTCGCCAACATTGGAATTGGCATAAAAAGGTGCTATCCAATGTTCTGTATCTCTTTGTGCAAAGACTGTATTAACTGTAAAAAAAACCAATACTAAACTGAGTAGAAATCTTTTCATAAACTTGGGAATTAGGATTTCTACAAATTTAAAATAATATTTGATATATTATTAATAAATAATAAGTGAAAGTGAAAAAATATTCTTGATTCTTTATTAAAATCTATATAGAATAGAAAACTTGTAATTTTATTGAGTCTTTTTCGTAGTATATAGCTTGATGAAGGATACTCACTTTTAAATTCAAATATAATTTTGATTGAATTTCTAGATTTTTCTACCACTAATAAAAAATCCCGATGAAACTTCATCGGGATTTTTATGTTTCTTTTAAAAGATTCGATTAGCTTAAGCTTACTCTTACAAATCCTGTAACTTTTAGATCTCCGTTTACAGATTTTACATAATCAGCAACAGACTGGCTTCCATCTTTAATAAAAGCTTGGTGTACCAAAGTATTTTCTTTGTAGAATTTCTGCATTTTACCTTTCAAAATATTGTCGATAATATTTTCAGGTTTTCCTTCTTTAGTAAGAAGTTCTCTTTCAATCTCTAATTCCTTGTCAATAGTTTCCTGAGAAACCATAGTCTCGTCTAGAGCGATAGGGTTCATTGCAGCAACCTGCATAGAAACAGCTTTAGCAGCTTCGTCAGCTCCATCTACTTTAGTAGAAAGAGACGTAATTGCAGCAATCTTGTTTCCAGCATGGATGTAAGCTCCTAGGTAAGGACCTTGAATTCTTTCGAAAGCACCAATTTCAATTTTTTCACCGATAACTCCTGTTTGCTCGATAAGTTTATCAGCAACAGTGATTCCGTGGAAATCAGTAGCAAGAAGCTCTTCTTTAGTAGCAGCAAAAATCGCCATTTCAGCTAATTCATAAGCTAATTCAATGAAAGCTTCGTTTTTAGCAACAAAGTCAGTTTCAGAGTTTAAAGAGATAATAACACCTAAAGTATTATCCTCGTTTACTCTAGCAATAACTGCTCCTTCTGAAGATTCTCTGTCAGCTCTGTTAGCAGCAACTTTTTGTCCTTTTTTTCTAAGGATATCTACTGCTTTTTCGAAGTCTCCTTCTGCTTCAACTAAAGCTTTTTTGCAGTCCATCATACCTGCACCTGTTTGGTTTCTCAATTTTGCTACGTCTGCAGCAGCTGGTGTATAAGACATAATATCTATTATTTTTTTTATTAAGATTACTTTTGATTTTTTAGTTTATTTTTGAGCAATGCAAAGATAATGATTTTAATGACAAACTAAAAAATGACTTTTTACGTTATTTTAATACTTAATAATTTATTTAAATGCTTCGTTAATGAAAAAAATTTTTCTCCTTATATTTTTATGCATTTTTACACTTGGTTTTTCTCAGAAAAAGAAAAGAGCCAAATCTAAGGCTGTTGTGGAAAAGGAAACGCTCATCATATACACAGAGCAGGACGCTGAAAGCTCAAAAGAAGCGAGAGTTATTGCCGGTTTTTTAAAGCAAAATCCAAATCATGCTAAGACTGATTATTTCAAAAGAAAACTAATCGAAATTATCATGGCAGATAATTCTCCGGAAGCAAAACCAACGATTAAACCTATTAGTAAAGAGAAGATTGAGAAGATTGTTAAAAACAATGAATTAAATAGTGGAAAGACTGTAGCTGTAAACTCAGCACCCACATCGCCCGAGAAAAAAGTGAACTATGCAAGCATTAGTGGTAGTAAGAAATCTGAACCAAGTGAGGAGAATAAAAGAACAGCTGCAATGTTGACACATATTTTCAGTAATGATGCCAGTTTAAATGAAGCGTATATCAATATTAAAAACAGGTCTTCTTGTAATTTAATAGTAAAAATCAGTGGAAAAAAATATTACAATCTGACTGTTCCGGCAAAAGGGCAGAATTTTATTCTCATAGATAAAGGAGAGTATGTATTAACAACAATGGTTTGTGATGCAAAATATTCCTCAATCAAAAAGATAAGTAAGGATATTGAAATAGAATTGAATGTATCTGCTGAATAAAATGATTGATTACAGATATGAAAAAAGGTTAAGAATCAACATTCTTAACCTTTTTTATTTTATCCTTTAAATTGCCCCATTGCAATAAATTTTTCTTGTCGCTGGGTCTCAAGTTCTTGTCCTGTAAACTTCGAGAAAGCTTTTATATTTTGCAAAATAGAACTTTTTAAGTTCAGATATGCTGTTTCTGGATCATAATGTGCCCCTCCAAGAGGTTCTTCAATAATACCATCAATAAACTTTTCTCGTAAAGCATCTTTTGGCGTAAGATTTAAAGCATTGGCAGCGTCTTCTTTGTGATCCCAGTTTCTCCACAGAATGGATGAACAGCTTTCCGGTGCAATTACAGTATACCATGTATTCTCTAGCATATATACCTTGTTTCCTACACCAATTCCTAAAGCTCCACCACTAGCTCCTTCGCCAATAATATAAGTGAAAATTGGAGTTTTCAGCTGAACCATTTCAAAGATGTTTCTTGCAATAGCTTCCCCTTGCCCTCTTTCTTCAGCTTCCAGTCCTGGATATGCACCAGGAGTATCAACCAAAGTTACAATAGGAATATGGAATTTCTCAGCCAATTTCATCAGCCTTAAAGCTTTTCTATATCCTTCAGGATTTGGCATTCCAAATCTTCTAAACTGTCTTTCTTTCGTTGTTCTCCCTTTCTGAGTTCCTATGATCATCACTTTATGACCATCCAGGGTAGCTAAGCCTCCAACTAATGCTGGATCATCCGCAAAATTTCTGTCTCCGTGAAGTTCCAGAAAACTACCTTTATCTGTAATCCCTTTAATATGGTCTAATGCATAAGGACGATCAGGATGACGAGATAACTGTACTCTTTGCCAAGGAGTAAGATTCCCATAGATCTCTTTTTTCTTTTCTATGATCTTGTCCTCAATTTGACTACATGCTAATTTTACATCAACACCACTTTCTTCTCCTACTAAAGAACATGTTTGGTATTGATCCATTAATTCTTTTATAGGAAGTTCGAAACTTAAATATTCCATTCTTGAAGTAAATTTAATCTTTCAAATTTATGAAAAATTATGAGACTCTATTTAAAATTATTAATAGCATTGTTTATTCTTGCTATACTTTCTTCTTTTCCAAGTAGTTCTAAAATATCCGGGACATCAGGTCCTTTTAATTCTCCAACTAAAGCTAAACGAAGAGGCATCATCACTTTTCCCATTCCTAAGCCCTTATTTTCGGCAAAATCATGGACAGTTTGTTTTAAAACTTCAGCTGCAAATACCTCAGTACCATTGAATACATTGGCTAATTCACCCAACGTTGCAGAAGTTTCATCATTCCATGCTTTTTTAGCTGCCTTTTCATCATAAGAATCTGGAGCAACAAAGAAAAACTTTCCGTTTTCATAAATGTCCTTTGGGAAAGTAGCTCTTTCTTTCATCAAATGAATTATTTTGATCAGTTTTTCGTCTGAAATATTTGAAATGTCAAGATCTGTATTTCTTAAAATCGTTAAAATTTCTTTGTCGGATTTTAACTGAATATACTGATGGTTGAACCATTCAGATTTTTCTTTGCTGAATCTCGCACCTGCTTTGTGAACTTTATGAAGATCAAACTCTTTAATCATTTCCTCTAAAGGCAGAATTTCTTTATCATCAGCGGGAGACCATCCGAGTAAAGCAACCATATTAATAAAAGCATCCGGAAGATATCCGTTTTCTCTATAACCTTTAGAAATGTTTCCTGTTTCCGGATCTTTGAAATCTAATGGAAATACAGGAAAACCGAATTTGTCACCATCTCTTTTACTTAATTTTCCTTTCCCCTCTGGTTTTAGAATAAGTGAAAGATGAGCAAACTGTGGAGCATCCCATTGCATTGCCTCATATAATAAAGTATGTAAGCCTAAAGAAGGTAGCCATTCTTCCCCACGAATAACATGGGTTATTTCCATTTCATGGTCGTCAATTACATTAGCAAAATGATATGTTGGCATTCCATCATTTTTAACTAAAACTTTATCATCTAAAGTATTCGTATTGACAGATGATTTTCCACGAATGATATCCTCAAGATTTAAAGTCCTGTCAACTGGCATTTTAAATCTTACAACATAAGGTGTTTTTGCATCCAGTAATTGTTGCAATTCTTCTTCGGAAAGAGCAAGACTGTTTCTTAATCGATTTCTGGTTTTGTTGTCATATGAGAAAACATCTCCTTTTGCTTCATACTCAGCACGAATGGCGTCCAGTTCTTCTGGGGTATCAAAAGCAAGATAAGCATAATCAGTTTTTAATATCTGCTCTGTATACCTATCATAGATGTCTCTTCTTTCAGACTGTCTATAAGGAGCAAATTTCCCTCCTTTTTTAGGACTTTCATCAGGAATGATCCCGCACCATTCTAAAGCTTCTTCAATATATTCTTCTGCTCCCTCTACATACCTCGCTGTATCTGTATCTTCAATTCTCAATACAAATTCACCACCTTGGTTTTTAGCAAAAAGATAATCATATAATGCGGTTCTTACACCTCCCAAATGCAAAGGTCCCGTAGGACTTGGAGCAAAACGTACTCTTACTTTCTCCATTATCAATTTAAATTTTGTGCAAATTTACTTAAAATTATTTCCGAATTAGCTTAATAATATTAATAAAAAAACCTTCTGAGAGAAGGTTTTATATTATTACTTTAAATCTGGATTGACTATATAGCCGGAAATAGAGCTTACATGTTGTACTGCTTCAGGATTAAATTTGTATTTATTAAACAAGTCCATACTAGGAATCCATCTCAAATAATTTTTTTCTCTAAAATATATTTTACCAGTAGAATTATCCTGAACTAATCCATTATCGGCAAGTAAGGGGTCCCCAAAATATGTTCTTGTCGCAAAAGTAGCGTCTTGGATAGATGAGAACTCATAGCGAAATGTTTTTGAGGATACAAACAGTCCATTCCATGTCATAGGAGAATCAATATGTCTCCAAACACCGTCAAACTTAATGCAATACAATACATTCCCATTATCCGTTACTTTTATAAAGTCACCATTTTGAGAAGGCCGATTTGTTTCAATCGGAGCTTTCATCTGAAAATTAGTATTGGTGATTGAAGAAGATTGGTCATTTGCGATTAATGCATCTTCTCTCTCAGAACAAGAAGTAATTAAAAATAATCCCGCGAGATAAATTAATTTTTTTTTCATAAATATGCTTTAAATTTTAGGATGCAAATATACTAAAATTATTATGTATAAAAATTCGAATTGCACTTGGAATACGGGACACAGAACGAATTTTGTTCTCTATATAGAAATTTAAAGTTATATAAATATTCAAATCACCTTATATTTTTTAAATGTATTTTTGTAATCCAAAAACATTGAAGTTGTAAATGAAAAAAGCAATTTGTCTTTTTATAGTTGGAGAGAAATATCAAAAATTGTTTAATAAAAACAAAGTACAGTTTGAAAGCTATGCCAAGAAATGTGGGGCAGATTTAATTATTCTTGACAAACCTTTGGATGATACTTTTCACCGTCCGTTGCTATCCCAAAAGCTACTTATCCCTTTAAAAACAAAAGGTTATGATATTGTGTTGTTTCTGGATCTGGATATAGTAATATCAAGTAAAGCTCCCTCAATTTTTGAGTATCTCCCAGAGCATAAATATTTTGGCGCTATTTTAGATCCCAGAGGAACAAAAGAATTTAATAAGACGTGGGGACATATTCCAAGAATATTAGAGGAAACTACTGAAATATATTTTACTGATCGTCATTTTGATCCACATCCTTTATTGCTTGGAAGCATAAATGGGGGAGTATTTGTTTTCCGGCCAGAAAAAGTGGCAGATGTTTTTAAAGAATACTACTTTTCTGAACATAATCAAGGCGAATTAAATAGTTTTGAAGAAACACCTTTTGCTTACATTTCTCAAACTAATGAATGGTTTGAAGCATTACCCCCTAAATTTAATATCCAGATTCTATATCAATTAAAAGGAACGAGTAAAGGAAAGGAAATTGAAGTCGCTGAAAAAAAGATTCCAAAATTCATTAGAAATTATTATTATAGAAAAGAAGGATATTGTTTTTTTCCTACTAAAAAGTATAGAGTTTTTGTCCGCAATGTAATATCAGAGAATTATTTTGTTCATTTTTCTGGTAATTATCCGATAATTAATAATTAATCATATGAAAGTTATTAAAAAAATTGTAAATAATTTTATCAGTATTTCTTACGGAATCACGGTTAATAATGAGGTTGGTGAAATTGCTCAACTTTTAAATGTATTACTTCCCCTCATTAATAAAAATGATGAGGTTATCGTGTTACAAGATATTACTGAGAAAAATAAGGAAGTAGCAGCTATTTTGGATACTTATGGTGATAAGATTATCAGAATTGAAGCACGTCTCGATGGAGATTTTGCTACATTTAAGAATAACCTAATAAAGCAAGCAACGAAAAATTATTTATTTCAAATAGATGCAGATGAAATCCCGAAAGGCTCTCTCATAGAAGAAATAAAATATTATTTATTTAAAAAAAGGAAAAAAGATGTTTTTATGGTTCCGAGAATAAATGTTGTAAACGGAATTACAAATGAACATATTGAACGTTGGAATTGGCTTGTAAATGATAAGGGATATATCAATTTTCCGGACTACCAACATCGGATTTTTAAACTTAACAGGGGAATTAAGTGGGAAAATAAAGTCCACGAAAAACTTTGTAATTATAAAAAAATTGCGGGGCTTCCAGCTTCAGATTATTCAATGTGCCTGCTCCACATTAAAGAAATAAAACGACAGGAACAACAAAATTCTTTTTACGATACCATTGTATAAATATTCTTATGAAGCTAAAAATCATTTTAGATGCCGATGTTATTGCAGATTTCTATAAAGATAACCGAACCGGAATCTTTCGGGTAACTTTGGAACTCTTTAGGAAGATAAGTCGTAATGACGCTATAGAGGTATTTTATGCTCATTTAAGCTTACTTAATAGTGAAACATCCACAAAAGAGCTGGATGATTTTTTCACTGAAGATTCAATAAGAATAAATGGAGCCAATAGCAGGAGTAGAAGGGGATTTTTGCCGTTCAGAAAAGAAAAGCTATTCCGTTATTTCTATAATAAAGTAGGAATTTATAATTACAAAAATACTCATTTTAAAGAGGTTTTTAAAAATGCCAATATTTTTCACTCGTTTTATTATCCTATAAATAACGAAATCAGAAAGTATACAAATCTAAAAAAAGTTGTTACAGTTCATGACTTGATACCTATTTTGTTTCCGGATTTACATTTCACAGCAGACCTTATACAAGATATTATAGCAAGTATTGGAAGGGATGGATACGCAATCTGTGTATCAGAAAACACCAAAAAAGATCTACTCAATTATGCACCCCATCTCAATCCGAATCATGTTTTTGTTAATTTACTTGCTGCTTCAAAATCACTTTTCTACGTTTGCCGGAACGAGGAAAAATTTAATTCAATAAAAAAGAAATATAACCTTCCCGAAAAGTATTTCTTGAGTGTAGGTACTTTGGAACCTCGCAAAAATGTAGATCTTGTAATTCGAGCTTTTTTAAAAGTGATTAAGGAAAATGCAATTTGTGATCTAGGGCTGGTTTTAGTAGGTGCAAAAGGTTGGGATTATGATAAAATTTTTGATGAATATAATAATGCTCAAGAATTAAGAGATAGAATTGTAATTACAGGAAGAGTACCGGATGAAGATCTTGCCAGTTTGTACAGCCATGCACATTCTTTTTACTATATGTCATTTTACGAAGGTTTTGGTTTGCCGCCTTTGGAGGCTATGCAATGTGGTGTAGCAACCGTTACCTCCAACACTTCATCATTGCCAGAAGTTGTTGGTGATGCCGGAATTATGCTGGACCCCAGTGATGAAAAATTATTGTCCAAAATTATGCTGGACTTGTATCTGAATGAGCCATTAAGAGAGAAATATGCTAGAAAAGGACTGGATCGCTCAGCACTCTTCTCTTGGGAAAAAAGTGCTGAAGAACTTGTTACTATTTATCAAAAAATAAGCGATTCTTAAGTGATCTGTAACAATATACTTTCCTAATTATTGCAGCATTTTAAAAATCTCTTCTTTCTGAGCTTCTATCGAAAACGGATAAATAGCTTTTTCCGAATTGTTATGCAATGTATTCCAGGTTAATGGATTACTGCATATCTCAATGATGTTATCTGCAAATTTTTGATAATCTTCATTACCAGAAATTAAAGCAGTAATTCCATCTTCTAAAAACATTCCTTCTGCACCTATTTCGGTTGTTAATACAGGAAGAGTATACTCTAATGCCTGTCCAATCTTACCTTTTACACCAGCTCCAAATCTTAACGGAGATACAGAAGCAAAACATTTTTCATAATAAGGAATTATATTCTCTACAAAGCCTGCAATTTCAAATGTTTCTGAATTCATTTTTACAATTGATTCAGGAGCTTCAGAACCAATAATTGTAATTTTTAAGTCTGGCAGGGTTTTCCATACCAAGGGCATGATTTTATGATATAATATTTCTACAGCATCCACATTGGGATCATGTAAAAAAGTACCTATAAAAAATATTCCATTTCTCTTTTCAAAAGTTGGCATATCTTCTGGTTTTACCTTTAAATTATGAACATTACTTACTGTAAACAACTTTGATTCATCTACAAAAGCGGTCATAAATTCTTTTTCTTTATCACTGATTACTGCAATTTTATCTGCTTTTTTGCATAATTCAGTTTCTATATGCTTATAATGAACTAATTCTTTAGCTCTGTTTTTATCATACTTAATTTCAAGACCCCTCTCCATTCTTAGATAATGAATATCCACCATATCATAGATGATCTTTACTTTCGGTGCTTTTTCTCTAAAGAAATCTAAATAATATTCGAAAAGTTCAGGTCTGTGGCACCACACGAAATCAAGTTTTGGAAGCAAATCATTAATAAAGTGCTTTTTACCCTTCATTATACCATATTTTCCTATAAATGGAGTATAAACATTTACATTATGATCATTTAGATTTTTGATGTATTTCTTAGATTCTACTTTTGGAATTGCCTTTCTCCAATCCATAAGATATACATTATAATGTTTTGCCAGAAACTTAGCAATTTCTGTAATACGATTAGAAGCAGAATCCTTATCAAATGTTGGGATCTGACTGTCTACAATAAGTATATTTTTTTTACTTTCATCAGGAATAATGGTCTTTTCTGATAAAGGATAATGATTTTTTAAATATATATAATTTTTTATTTTTCTTTTAATACCCATGATTCTATAATTTGAATATTTTCTTTATAAAGCTCTTGACTGTATATTTATTGATGATATCCCGTGGTATCTCTACATACTCTGATTCAAGAAATTTTTTAATTTCGGCAGTATCTAGCTGATCACTATCAACAATTAGTATATTATTTGGATGATAAAAATCATAGTCCTTAACTGCTGGGTTTGTTGTAATCAATTTTTTTCTGTATCCTATACTTTCAAATGTTCTAAAAGAAAGGCCCCTCTGGTCTTTCCTTTGAATATCTATCATTGCCTTAGACTCGGAAATAAGTTTCTTCGTTTCGTTAAGGGACAAATATTCTGTTATAGAATGTAAATGCGGATAAACCAATTTCTCATACCAGAATAATGCAAAATAAATTATGAAACCAGCATCAGATAATGTCTTTGAAATTCTGTCGATTTCATCAATTCTTGAATCATAAGACGAAACATTGAAAATGTCATACTTTATAGGTAGTGATTGTAAAGTCTCATCATAAATAAAATTGGAAGTTTCAATAAAATGATATTTTTCTATATCTTCTTTTTCGTACGAGTATATTTCATCAAAAAAATGAATTATTTCAATTTGTCGGGGATATTTTTTGCAGCTGTCATAATAATATGCGATAAAACAAGCTGTATTATTCTTGAGCTCTTTTAATAAAGAATTTTCTAATAAATCAGGACGAATAATAAATATAATATCCTGCTTTTCTTTGATTTTCTGCAGGATCTGTTGTCTAAGATATTTTTTCTTGACATTACTTCCAAATAATTTGGTAACGCCATTCCAGATTTTCACAAATATATTTGGATACTTATATTTTATGATATCTGTTTTGAGATCCGTAACTTTTACATTAGGAATTGATTGCAACTCCTGAACAATAAAATCTATATAACCGTACGCAAAAGGATAGATTAATGTGATCTTCTTTGGCGTCATTTTTTAAATATTTCTTTTAGTTTTTCTTCAAATGAGATTTCCTCATCTAAAACCATTTTTTTGTAAAGTGAAAAGTAAGGAATATGTTCATTATAGTTTTCCAAAATTTCCTTTATTTTTTTTATAATTTCAGGGATCTTATCTTCACTAAAGCTAAATTTATAATCATCTGGAATCATCAGGTCTTCGTAATAAATGGAAGAACCATTTTTTCCTGAAACAATGCAACAATCCTGAGACACAGATTCTCGTAACATTTTATCTCTACCAGGATTTTCCCCAAAATCAACATATAACAGGGATTGTGACATCAAATCTTTTATCTGATCAGCATTCATGTTTTGAATTGGTACCCAATTTAACTCTGGTGAATTTTTGATTAATTGAGATATTTCCTTCTTTCCTTTTCTAGGGTTGTATAGAACTTTCTTATTTGATAAATCCTTTACAATGGTTCCTTTATTCTGTAAGAAACTAGGGTTAATATAATCACAAACAAAATCTATTTGATTTTCAGGAATGCCATGCTTTTTAATATAAACAGATGATCTATAAGACTGAGCCCACTGAAAAACATTAGGTAAATTTTCAAAATAATATTCCTTATCTTTTTGTTTGTAGAAAAGTTTTGTGAAAATATTTTGCTTTCTTATTCTATGATCCATCAAAACCTTATAAAAATCAACACTCAACCACCATATTATTTTTTGGCTTTCAGGGTACTTTTTTACCAAAAAAGTCATAGATTCTGGAATTATTAAAATGTTTTTAGAATTATCTTCTACAATGTCAATTTCACTTGTATGATAAACAGAATAATTTTTTGGTTTTGCATTTTTCCTTTTAGGGATGTAATGCATAAAAACATTTTTTATGTGGAGATGATAT
This sequence comes from Chryseobacterium paludis, assembly GCF_025403485.1. Classification (NCBI taxonomy): domain Bacteria; kingdom Pseudomonadati; phylum Bacteroidota; class Flavobacteriia; order Flavobacteriales; family Weeksellaceae; genus Chryseobacterium; species Chryseobacterium paludis. Next base: position 2,974,795 of record NZ_CP099966.1, on the reverse strand, counting down.
AGCTTATCTGCGAGTTGATGCAGAGCTTCAGGACCTCCGGTTACACTATTTGGTGGACAAAATATTATAATTTTCGATTGATCAGTATAAGTAATCATTGATGTATGGTTCAATTTTTTTGATTAAGATAGTCTAAAAACCCGATCTACCCATTTGTCTAACATATAATAATTATAAATCTCATCGGGAATTTTTTGATAAGGCTGGTCAAAAAAAGACTTGGTTAAATTACTGCAAGTTTCGTCTAAAACCAATATATTATTAGGGTTATAGAAGTCATAATCTTTGATAATACTGTTATCTGTAATAATTTTTTTTTCAAGAGCCATTGCTTCAAAAACTCTAAAACTTAAACCGTGTTGATTCTCTCGAGTTAGATCTAGTAAAGCTTTCGAGTTTTTGTAATAACTAGGAAGATCTTTGTGACAGATTTTTTTGATGCTAAATATAACGGAAAGGTTTTCTGGGACAGTGATAAATAAGTTTTTTAGCTGATTTTTCCAACTTTTCTTTCCAATAATCATTATTTGAAATTTTAAGTTCAGCGCAATTAATTTTTTAGCTAGTAATTTAATGTATGAGACCCTTTTATTATCATATGAGGTAATATAAAAAAGATCCATCTGAGGATTTTGACTCTTATTGGAAAGATGATCCAGATAAATATAATTAGTCAGCTTTTCGAATCCATGCTTTTCGATATCAGTAATATCAAACGAAAAAACTTTATCAAAAAGAGCCAGCTTTTCATCTTCTACAGGAAATCTTTCAAGACTATCATAGAGATAGGTGATCAGTCGTTTGCTATAGGTTTTAATTTCTTCTAAAGTAGACGTATCAAAAGCATCAGGGTTTAAAACTAATATTTGATCCTGATGACCTATTTTCGCTAATGAATTTAAAACAAACTGTTGTCTTTTTTCTGTTTTTAGATTTTTATTTAAGAAAACCTTGCTAATTGCATTAGTTGCTCTTTCTTGAAAATTAGAATGGGTAACATTAGCAATTTTGATATGATGTGCATCAATACCTTTTTTGCATAATGTTTCTACAATATGTTTATCATAACCCCAAAAATCATAACTAATTACACAAATCTTCATTCAACTAATTTTGTTCCCTTTTTAACGATTCATAAGTTTCATATACACTTAACGCCTGTAAATATGAAAGTTGATACCCCTCTTTGCCATCTAATATTCCTAACCGCAAAATGTATGCCTTGAAGAATTTAAATGCTGTTTTAGTATATTGTGTTATTGTAGTAAATTTTTTCCCCTTATTTGATAACTCCTGCCCCTTTAAAATTCCGTAATGAATCATCTTGTGTTTGTAGGACTCATAATCTGAAACGGAAAAATGGAGTAATTTATTTTGCAATTCTCCAATTGTTCCTGAAACGTCCAATGTTTCATGAACTTTTTTCTCTGAAATATATCTTGCTTTTGATCTTCTGAAAAGTCTAAAATTTTTATCAGTTTGAGTTCCCGAAAAATGAATAGGCTTTCCTGCAAAAAAGAATTTTCTATAAAAATAATAGGCATCCTTTTTGTCGGATTTATTGAGCTCGTTAATAATTTCAGCTCTTAATAATGACGTAATTCTCTCATCACCATCCAAAAATAAAACCCAATCATTTTTAGCATGATCCAGAGCCAGATTTCTTTGTTTTGTAAAATCTTCAAAGACATTCTGGATTATTTTTACTTTAGGATTAGCATCAGCAATTTCTAAAGTTTTATCACTACTAAAAGAGTCAATAATAACAATTTCATCGCAAAAATCAAAACATTCGAGTACTTCCCGAATGTTTTTTTCTTCGTTATAGGTTATGATTAAGCCACTTACTTTTTCAGTGAGTTCAGGCATATTTATTTTTTGAAATCTAAAATAGTTTTTTCGATAATTTTCACACAATCAAGTAACTGCTCTTCAGTGATTACCAATGGTGGTGCCAATCTGATGATGTTTCCGTGAGTTGGTTTAGCTAGCAATCCGTTTTCTTTTAATTTCAGACAAAGATTCCAAGCTGTAGAACTATCTGGTGTATCGTTAATTAAAATAGCATTTAATAAGCCTTTACCTCTAACTTTAGTAATCAAATCAGATTTTTCAATTAATTTTTCGATCTCGCTTCTGAAAAGTTGTCCTAATTGCTCGGCTCTTTCAGATAAATTCTCATCGGCAACAACATCTAAAGCTGCAATTGCAACCGCACATGCTATTGGGTTTCCGCCAAATGTTGAACCGTGTTGACCAGGCTTAATGACATTCATTATTTCATTATTTGCTAAAACAGCAGATACTGGATACATACCACCTGAAAGCGCTTTTCCTAAAATTAAAATGTCAGGTTGTACATCTTCATGATGGCAAGCGATCAATTTTCCTGTTCTTGCGATACCTGTCTGTACTTCGTCAGCAATGAAGAGAACATTATGTTTTTTACAAAGCTCAGATGCATTTTTCAGAAATCCGTCATTTGGAACATAAACCCCAGCTTCTCCTTGAATAGGTTCAACTAAAAATGCGGCAATATTTCCTGCTTCTTTGCTTAGTACTTCCTCAAGTGCAGCAATGTCATTATATGGGATTTTAATGAACCCGGGTGTAAAAGGTCCATAATTCTGATTAGCATCAGGATCATTAGAGAAAGAAACGATCGTTGTTGTTCTTCCGTGAAAATTATTTTCACATACAACTATTTTTGCAGCATTTTCAGAAATTCCTTTTACTTCATAACTCCATTTTCTGGCAAGTTTTACCGCTGTTTCTACAGCTTCTGCTCCAGAATTCATAGGTAATACCTTGTCAAAGCCGAATAAGGTTGTGATTTTCTCTTCGTATTCTCCTAAGTTAGAATTGTAAAATGCTCTAGAAGTTAAAGCTAATTTTTTTGCTTGATTTACTAAAGCTTCTACAATTTTAGGATGAGAATGCCCTTGGTTAACAGCAGAGTAAGCTGAAAGAAAATCATAATATTTTTTGCCTTCTACATCCCAAACAAAAACACCTTCTCCACGGTCTAAAACTACGGGTAAAGGATGATAGTTATGTGCTCCATGTTTGTCTTCAAGGTCAATAAAATACTGTGAGTTTTTTTCTGTTTCTACTGTTGACATATTCTTTTGGTTTTGTACAAAGTTAATAATTATATGTTGGATTGATTAGTGATATGTTTATTTTTAATTTGGAATTTCAATTGGATTGTATTTTATAATCTCTTATTATATTTTAAAGGTGTTTTTTAGTAATAAAAAATCCGCCATATAATGGGCGGACTATGTAATATGGGAGTAATTGTATAATATTTTTACGGAGCTAAAAATACTTGATTGTTAGTGAGATATTTGTCAATGTATGATTTCATTTGAGATTTTTTTAATGGATCTTTTACTAAATCATAAATTATTACCAAGCCATTGGCTCCGAAATCTACTAAAACAGAATTGTTTTTATTAGAGGTGCTTTGCCAATCTGAAATATTAATTTTTGGTATACCTTGATCGATATTTATAATGTTAGCAAAACGCTTAGACTTGTCACCTCCTCTTGTTTTGTAATATAGCTTTTTAGAATAATTTTTAGAAGCCTCCTGTATGTCTATATCGTTTGCTATACTTGAGTTCAGAGTACTTACAGCGGTTACTATGCCTGCTCTTGCAGCACGTTGACGATCTTGATTTGTTGTTTGTGCCTGAAAGAAGATATCTAATTTAGCACCTGTGTAAATGTCTACTGTGACATGTGTACCATAGTCACGTACTATTTGCTCTGGTGTTTTTGTCTGTAGATCTTTTAAAAAATCTTGAGTTAAATAATTGCTTAGTAAATCTGCTGTAGCATTGAATCGAAATCTTTTTTGTTTAATTAGGAGGTTGTAACTTCCATAAATATATTTAGGATCAAAAAAATTAAAATTTTCTGTGATGGCCGACTTGAATGGATTTGATATTGTTTTTCCATAAAGAAGCAGGTTATCTGTTGCACTTACTTTTTTTGAAATGACTTGTGAAAAAGCTGCTGCATCTGCGCCATATTCTTCTGAATATTCTTGAGATACTGTATTTTCATCAACCAATCTAGGATTTTGGTGTATTTTAAACTTATCAATATCAATTACTTTAAAGCCTGTAGAATTGGAATTTGCATATTCTCCGGTAACGTTATAGCCGTATCCTAAAGCATTATAGGATCCAAATTCTTTACTATCTTCAAGCGATATTGGATTCTCATTTGCTGATTTTTCAGTGGTTGTTTGATTAATTTCATCACTGGAACATGATGACATAAATAGCATAAGCAAGGTACTTATGCATAATAGAATTTGTTTCTTCATAATTTTTTCTAAATCATGTCAAAAGTAATATTAAATCAAAAAAAAGGGAAATAATGAGATGTGATAAAAGTCATGCAGTATAATTGATTGTAGATTTCTTGTTGAATTCTGTGAATTTTAAATAAAAAAAACTGCCTCATAATGAGACAGTTTCTGCTTTTTTATATAAAATAATCCTAATGATTATCGTATTTTCTATCCATTACAAAACTCTCCATGAATTTTGTGGTGTAGTTTCCTGCAAGATAATCCTCATCATCCATTAATTGTCTGTGGAAAGGGATTGTTGTTTTTACACCTTCAATATAAAATTCCTCCAATGCACGTTTCATTTTAGCGATTGCTTCCTCACGGGTCTGAGCCGTAGTGATCAATTTTGCAATCATTGAATCATAGTTGGAAGGGATTGTGTATCCTGAATATACGTGAGTGTCAACTCTGATTCCATGTCCACCAGGAATGTTCAATCCTGTGATTTTTCCTGGAGATGGTCTGAAATCAGCATAAGGATCCTCTGCATTGATTCTGCATTCGATAGAATGTAATTTTGGATAATAGTTAATTCCTGAAATAGGCGTTCCTGCAGCCAAAAGAATTTGTTCTCTGATCAGATCATAATCAATTACCTGCTCAGTGATCGGGTGTTCCACCTGAATTCTTGTATTCATTTCCATGAAATAGAAATTTCTGTGCTTGTCTACTAAGAATTCTATTGTTCCCACACCTTCGTAACCAATAAACTCTGCTGCTTTTACTGCTGCATCACCCATTTTCTCACGAAGTTCATCAGTCATAAAAGGAGATGGAGTCTCTTCAGTTAATTTCTGATTTCTTCTCTGTACTGAACAATCTCTTTCAGAAAGATGACAGGCTTTACCGTATTGGTCTCCTGCTACCTGAATTTCAATATGTCTAGGCTCTTCAATTAATTTTTCCATATACATACCTCCGTTTCCGAAAGCAGCTACGGCTTCTTGAATGGCAGATTCCCAATGGTCTTTAAGGTCTTCAGCTCTCCAAACAGCTCTCATTCCTTTTCCACCACCACCTGCAGTTGCTTTGATCATGACTGGGTATCCTGTCTCCCCAGCTACTTTTACAGCATGTTCATAGGATTCGATCAATCCATCCGAACCTGGTACACATGGTACACCAGCCGCTTTCATAGTTGCCTTGGCATTAGCTTTGTCACCCATTTTCTCGATCTGTTCAGGAGAAGCACCAATAAATTTAATACCATTCTTCTGACAGATTCTTGAGAAATTAGCATTTTCAGATAAGAAACCATATCCAGGATGAATAGCATCTGCATTGGTTATTTCTGCAGCAGCAATGATATTTGGAATTTTAAGATAAGAGTCTTTACTCATCGCAGGACCAATACAAACTGCCTCATCAGCAAATCTTACGTGAAGACTGTCTTTGTCTGCAGTAGAATATACTGCAACGGTTTTGATCCCCATTTCTTTGCAAGTACGAAGAATACGCATTGCAATTTCGCCACGGTTGGCTATTAATATTTTTTTGAACATCTTTCCGAAATTTTAAATTATAAATTTTGAATTTTAAATTATTTTAAATGAAAAGTATTCATCTAAAATTTATAATCTTTAATCTAAAATTCCTTAAGATGGATCTACCAAGAATAAAGGTTGGTCATACTCTACAGGTGTAGCATCATCTACCAATATCTTAACGATTTTTCCGCTGATTTCAGATTCTATCTGGTTGAATAACTTCATTGCTTCAATTACACAAACAATTTTTCCGTTAGAAACCTCGTCACCTACATTTACAAAAACATCTTTATCTGGAGATGGCTTTCTGTAGAAAGTACCAATCATTGGAGATTTGATAGTTACATATTTGCTGTCATCAGAAGCGGCTTCAGTCTTTTCAGTAGGAACGACAGGAGTAGCCGTTTGTACAGGAGCAGCTGCTTGCTGTGGAGCAGTATGGTAAACTGCAGGTTGTGCATAGTTCACTTCACTTCCTGCTAATGGAGTTTTAATAGTGATTTCGAAATCTTTAGTTTTGTATTTTACTTCTGAAACCTCAGCTTTAGATACAAACTTAATAAGATTTTGTATGTCTTTAATGTCCATAAATTTGATATTTGATTTTGGGTCAAAGATACCAAAAAAACATAAAAAACAACAAAAAACCGTCCAATTTTATCAAAATTGGACGGTTTTTGTATTAAAATGAGGTTTTTTTAAAAAATAGCCTCTTAGTTTTCTTCAGTAGTTTCCACTGTTTTCTCCAATACTACTTTACCTCTATAGTAAAGTTTTCCTTCATGCCAGTGAGCTCTGTGGTAAAGGTGAAGTTCACCTGTAGTTGCATCTTTAGCTAATTGAGGAACTACAGCTTTGTAGTGAGTTCTTCTCTTATCTCTTCTTGTGGACGACTGTCTTCTCTTTGGATGTGCCATTGTGTAATAACTATTTTAATTTGATGAGCGATGAGATTTTTTTCATCATCTCATCATATTTAAATTATTTTAATTTTTGTCTTTTAATTTTTTAAGCGCTTCCCATCTCGGGTCACTTTCGTGTTCTTCTTCAACCTCTTCAATATCTTTAGGACTGAATTGATCAAGAATTTCTAAATCTTCATCGCTTACGTTTGGAGATACTTTTTTCATTGGTATGGAAAGCATCACATTCTCGTAAATCAACTGTGCTACATTGAAAGCGTGGTCTGTGCTTGGAATGGTAATAACGTTTTCATCACTATCATCATATTCTTCTCCAAACTTTACCAAAACTTTAATTTCATTCTCTATAGGATAGTCGAATTCTGCGTTTGTAATATCACAAACCAATTCTACAATTCCATTGATTTTTATTTCAAATTCTAAAAAAGTGGTGTGCTTTTCTAGGAAAGCATCTACCGTAATTCTAGGATTTGTAAATTCCTGTTCAGTGTCAAATAATTGAAAGAACGATTGATCTATCTCAAATTTGAACTGATGCTTGCCGTTTTTTAATCCGGAAAAGCTTACGTCATAGTTTCTTAACTTGTCCATAAAATGAGTGTGCAAAAATATGCATTTTTTTTATAATTACAAATAAAATGTCAAACAAATTGTTTTAAAATGCGTTTGTTTTATTTACGCTTCGTTTTCATCAGGCAAATCTTCGTCTATTCCATTGTCTACAACCATTTTTCTTGGCTGCATTCTATTGCTCATTAGATCATTATATTCACTCCTGTTGTTGAAAATTTTAATTGCTGTAAAAATAGCCTCCGTAAAACTTTGCTCATCTGCAATGTTTTTTCCGGCAATATCATAAGCGACTCCGTGGTCAGGAGAGGTTCTTATAAACGGTAACCCAGCAGTATAATTTACACCCTCTTCATAAGCTAATGTTTTGAATGGTGCCAATCCCTGATCATGATACATTGCCAAAACGGCATCGAAATTTTTGTATTTATTGGGCTGAAAGAAGCTGTCTGCGGGAAATGGGCCAAAAGCTAAAATTCCATTGTCTGACAGTTCTTTTATAGCTGGTCCTATAATTTCTATTTCCTCGCTTCCAATAACTCCGCCATCTCCTGAGTGAGGATTTAATCCTAATACAGCAATTTTGGGTTTCTGAATACAGAAATCCTCTATTAGAGTTTGGTTTAAAGCTTTGATCTGCTTTTTGATTTTCTCTTTGGATATGTTTTCTGCTACCTTGGCAATAGGGATGTGATGGGTAGAAACGGCTACTTTTAAATCATCAGTTACTAGAAACATTAGCCCTTTTTTATTGAATTTCTCTTCAAAATATCCGGTATGACCTGCGTGCTTGAAGCCCATTTTTACCATTTCATCTTTATTGATGGGAGCAGTAACAAGAACATCGATTTCTCCTTTTATCAAAGCTTCAGTAGCAGCTTCCAGAGAAGCAATTGCCATTTGGGTAGACTCTTCCGTTGGAACACCTAATTCTACATTGGAGTTGTCTTTTGCAAGGTTTACCATATTTAGCTTTCCGCCTTGCGCTTGTGAAGTTTCATTAATATAATTGAAATTAAGATTCAGTTTAAAAATATTTTTCTGATAAGTAAAAAGTTTTCCTGATCCGAAAATTATCGGAGTAAAAAAATCTGTAATTGTTTTGTCTTTCAAAGACTTCATGATGATTTCAGGGCCGATACCATTGAAATCACCTATTGAAATTCCTACTCGTACTTTATAGTTTTTTGGACTCATTTTGATTATCTTTGAAGATTATAATTTTACAAATTTAGCAAAAAATAATATGTTCACAGGAATTATTGAAGCAGTTGGGGTTATTGAGAAAATTGAGGAAAAAGGAAGTAATATTGATTTTACTTTAACCTGTCCCTTTACCAATGAATTGAAAATAGATCAGAGTCTGGCTCATAACGGTTGTTGTCTAACGGTTGTTGAAATTAAAGATGACCAATATGTTGTAACAGCGATTAATGAAACATTAGAAAAAACGAATCTCGGAAATTGGAACGTTGGAACAGTTGTGAACCTGGAGCGCTGTATGAAGATGGACGGAAGACTGGATGGGCATATTGTTCAGGGGCATGTCGATAAAACGGGAGAGGTTGCAGGAATTGAAAATAAAGACGGAAGTTATTTTATTACCATTAAATATGACAATGAAGGAGGTTTTGTAACTGTTCCTCAGGGTTCAATTACCATGAATGGAATAAGTTTAACAGTAGCAAAAAGTGAAGATTCTCAATTTTCGGTAGCCATTATTCCTTATACCTGGGAGTTTACCAATATGCAACATTTAAAAATTGGAGACAAAGTAAATCTGGAATTTGATATAATTGGTAAGTATATTGCTAGGTTAATTAATAAACAGAATGGCAATTAATAAGTACAAAGGATATAGCTTGAGAAATCGTGTGTTTTTCGGTTTCTTGTTGGTATGTCTTTTAAGTGTAGTTGCTTCATCTCTTGTTCCTTATTTTGTTTTAAGAAGCAATTCATTACAGCAAAGTAAGATAGACATGCAGGAAAAAACCAGTGCTGTAATGAGATTTCTGGATTATGCTGTAAGTCGTACTATTCTTGAGACAAAAGATCTTCCACAAGTTTTAGGAAATAAGATTTTCGAAATTGCAGATATTAATCAACATGATATTGTTATTTACGATTTAAAAGGTCATTATCTGCTTTCAAATAAAGATGAGGGATTGATCTCACAAAAGTCAATTCCGGTAGATATTGTTAATCGAATACTGACAACTGATGCCAGAGTGGATATCAGGGGTTATGATCAGGCTAAAGATGCGGTATTTACTTCCTCTTATATGGTTTTAAAAAACAATGTTTTGGAGCCAATAGGGATCGTATATATTCCGCTTTATCATAATGAATCATCTTATCTGGAGGTGCTTCATAAGTATGTTAAATATATCCTTTTAGTTGACTTTTTCCTTATCATATTTAGTATATGGATCAGTTGGGTAACATCAAACAGTTTAGCAAAAAATATTACTAAATTTTCTGATATGATTACCCGGATTACTTTGTTTGAGAACGAAATGCGTCCGATCAGATATTATAAGAATGATGAATTGAATGCCTTAGCAAGAGCTTATAACAGGATGATCCTTCAGATTCAGGATCAAAAAGAAAGGCTTCGTTTCAAAGCATCTGAGGAAGCATGGAGAGAAATGGCAAAGCAGGTCGCTCATGAAGTGAAAAATCCTTTGACTCCTATGAAACTTACCATTCAGAATTTTGAAAGGAAATTCGATCCACAGGATCCCAATGTTACGGAGAGGGTGAAATTGATGAGTAAGACGATGGTAGATCAGATCGATTTAATTGCTACTGTTGCTTCAGCATTTTCAGAATTTGCAAAGCTTCCTGAAAAAAACAATGAGACAATTAACCTTAATGCAGAAATAGCGGATATTCTTCGGGTTTTCAGCGATGACAGTGTTTTCGTTCATACGAACAAATCCAATATTATGATTAATATGGATAAGATTTATCTTTCAAGAATCATTACAAACCTTGTTACCAATGCGAAACAGGCTCAAAGTGATGATAGGAAATTAATCATTAATGTCGATATAGAACAGCATCAAAGAAGGGTAATGATTTCTGTGCAGGATAATGGGGTAGGTATTCCTGATAATATGTATGAAAGAATATTTGAGCCTAATTTCACTTCAAAAAATAGTGGAATGGGATTAGGGTTATCAATGGTAAGAAAAATGGTAGAAGATTATAAAGGTGAGATTTCTGTGAAATCGGAAGTTGATAAAGGTTCTACATTTACGATCACACTCCCCACTAACTTATAGTGAACCCTTTTAAGTTTAAACAATTTGATATTCATCAATCCCCGGAGGTTTTCCGTGTTGGGACGGATGGTGTTTTGCTCGGAGCTCTTGCCTATGTAACAGGTGTACGAAAAGTGCTGGAAGTGGGTACAGGGACTGGTTTAATATCATTAATGCTTGCTCAGAGGAACTCCGATGCCGAATTTTTAGGATTAGATATTCAGGATGTGGCTGTAAACCTAACTAAAACTAATTTTGAAAATTCTATTTTTAGAGCAAGATTAAAAAATACCCTTCAGGATTTTAAAACTTTCGAAACCAATGAAAAATTTGATCTGATTGTTTCTAACCCACCTTATTTTGAAGAGTCTAATTCTGCTAAAGATAAAGTTGCCCGACAAACTGTTGAGTTAAATTTTAAGCAACTGATTTCAAAAGCTTTTTCATTGCTTTCTGAAAATGGAATTTTCTCCGTAATTATTCCTGTTGAGGCCGGAAATGATTTTATGAAGATTTCTGAAGATCATCATTTGTTTTTAAAAAGGAGAATTGATATTAAAGGAATAGAAAATTCAAAGACTAAGAGATTAATCTTAGAATTTTCTTTGAATCAAAGTAATATTGAAGAAGTTGATTTTGTGATAGAAAAAAGTCCGAGAAAATACTCGGACCAATATCTGGAACTCACAAAAGAGTTTCATATTTTTAGTAAATAATTATTCAAATAATTCTGTAGTATCCAATACTGATACTTTTCCATCTTCACATCTGATAGCTTCCCCCGGGAAATTTTGAATCATATGGTAATCATGGGTTGCCATTACTACTGCAGCTCCGTTTTCCAAAGCAACCTGCTTTAGAAGGGTCATGATTTCATTTGAAGTTTCAGGATCTAAATTTCCAGTTGGCTCATCCGCTAAAATAAGATCAGGATGATTTAATAAAGCTCTTGCAATCGCTATACGTTGTTGCTCTCCTCCGGAAAGTTCGTGTGGCATTTTATGCTTTTTGCTTTTCATGTTTACGCTTCCCAGAACTTCATTGATGCGATCCTCCATTTTTATCTTATCACTCCATCCGGTAGCTTCAAGGACGAATTTTAAATTCTTTTCTACGGTTCTGTCTGAAAGCAATTGGAAATCCTGGAAAACAATTCCTAATTTTCTTCTTAGATTAGGAATGTCAGAGGTTCTCATTTTAGCAAGATCAAAACCTACTACATCTCCATGTCCTGATGCTAAAGGAATATGTCCATACAGTGTTTTCAAAAGAGAGCTTTTTCCTGATCCCGTTTTTCCAATAAGATAACAGAATCTTCCTTTCTTAATGTTTAGATTAACGTCGGAAAGTACAGTGAAGCTTTTTTGGGCAATTTTTGCGTGCTGCAAAGTTATAATGCTATCTCCTATGATATTTGTATGTGGCATAATTCAATTTTAAAAGGGCTATTTCTAAAGAAAATCTTTTCAGATTTTAAAAATAGAAAAAAGAAACCTAAAGAACCTAAATTTTAGTAAATTTTAACAACAAAAAATGCCTGAAAAACTTCTTTTCAAGCATGATTTGTATATGATAATTTTGAGATTATCTCTTAGCGCGTGCAGCACTGATCGTTAAACTCTTTCTGCCTTTAGCTCTTCTTGCAGCCAAAACTCTTCTACCGTTTGGCGTTGACATTCTTTCTCTGAAACCGTGTTTGTTTCTTCTTTTTCTTTCTGATGGCTGGAATGTTCTTTTACTCATTACTATATATTTAAATCGTAATTATCTATTTATTTTTCAGGTTGCAAAGATATATATTTTTTTAGAAGTTACAAATTTATATTACTTTTTTTTGAAATAATTTCAAATGTTTTTTGTGTCATATTAATATGGTTGATTGTAAATAGAGCATCTATGTTGTTTAAATTAATGCTTAATGATTTATTTAAAAGCTCTATCTTTGGAGACTCAAATTTAAAGAACATAAAGATGTTTACACCAGCGGAACTTTTAGAAATTAATACACTACTTACTCCTGAAAATAAAATAGTTATTCTTACCCATTATAATCCTGATGGTGATGCTATCGGTTCCAGTTTAGGTTTAAAACATTATTTGAATGCTAAAGGAATTGTAGCTGAAGTGCTTGTGCCAAATGATTTTCCTAAGTTTCTGAAATGGATGCCTGAGGCGAGGAAAAATATAGTCGCTGAATATAAGAGAAAGATTGCTTTTGATCTGATTAATGAGGCTGATGTAATTTTCTGTTTGGATTTCAATTCACCTTCAAGAATTGGAATTTTAGGAGATTGGCTTGTAAAATCTACTGCAAAAAAAATCCTTATCGACCATCATCAGCAGCCTGAAGCATTTGATTATGTGTATTCTGATACGATTATTCCTGCCACTTCACAAATGATCTATCATTTTATTGAAGCAATGGGTGATGAAGATTTAGTGAATAAAGATATTGCAGAATGTCTTTATACCGGAATTATGACAGATACCGGAGGATTTCGTTTTCGTTCCACGAGTGCTACAACGCACCGTATTATTGCTAATCTAATTGAAAAGGGTGCTGATCCTTCTGTTATTACTTCTAATACCTGGGATACCAACACTGTCTCCCGATTACACTTACTTGCTTTAATTCTGGGAAGGATAGAAGTGGTAAATGATGGCACAGTAGCGGTTTTGTATCTGACAAGAAAAGAGCTTCAGGAATATGGTTTCCAAAAAGGAGATACTGAAGGTTTTGTTAATTATGGACTAAGTATCGTTGGCGTTAAAATGTCTGCATTTTTTATGGAAGATTTGTACGAGGATTTCATAAAAATATCTTTCCGAAGTAAAGATGATGTGGATGTGAATCAGTTTTCAAGAAAGTATTTCAATGGCGGTGGTCATATCAATGCGGCAGGTGGAAAATCAAATGAATCTTTACCTGATACCCTCGAGACCTTTAAAACCAGAGTGGCAGAAGAGAATTTGTAAGAAGGTAAAATCGTTTAGATTTAAGAAGTCATAAAGAGAGAAAAAGGGTTTTTAAATTTTTGTATACCCCTTGCTCTCCAATTCTTTACAGGTGTATTCGTAGACCTGTTGGAACATTTCATCCAGATTTTTCTTGTGGAATAAACTAAATTTTGTCATTTTGGGCGGATCTAAGAAGATATCGCAGGAACTCACTTTAGAATAAACGGATTTTGCAATTGCTAAATGCAAAATTCTATCAAACTCTTTCATTAAGCTCATTTTTTTTAATTCATCATAACTGATCGAATTAACATGAGATGCAATTAAGAAATCACATTTATCAATAATAGGTTCAATAGGTAAGTTATCTAAAACGCCACCATCTACATATATTTTTTCACCCATTCTTACAGGAGGAAGAACAAAAGGAACACTGGAAGAGGCTAACAGAGGTTGGAATAGTGGGCCTTCCGAGAAGAAATCTACAATTCCATGTGTCATTTCTGTTGCAGCAACATAGACAGGGATTTTTAAAATCTTGAAATCATCTTCGGGAAAGTAATCAGTAAGGAGTTTTAAAATAAAATTTGAGCTGAAAATCCCATTTTTAGAAAGCTTTAAATAGGACCTTGAAAAAAAAGTTGTACTCTTTACGATTTCCATCATTTCATCGGGTGTTTTCCCGAAAGAATAGAATGCTCCAACAATAGAACCTGCACTGGTTCCGGAAATAATTTGTGGTTTTAAATTATACTCTTCTAGTGCTTTTAAAACAGCAATGTGAGCAATTCCACGCATGCCTCCGCCAGAAAGTGTCAAGCCGATAATGGGGTCCTTTTTTTTGAAAGAGAATAAACTCATTGAGAAAATTAATCTTTACTAAGATACAAGAAATTTTAATAAGGCTGGATTAGGGTTCATCGCATTCAGAATCCATTTTTATAAAGAGAGCATAAAATTGGTCATTCATTTTTTCATCATAGTTAGGCCTTTCAATTTCGTTATTAACGCAGTTTCCCCAGCCAAAAACAATCAGATCTATGATCGCATAGTCTTTTTTGTCGACTGAATTGAGATGGTTCTCAAACTCATTCATAACTTCTTGAGGGTTTCCATTCCTTTTACTCATCTCTTCTCTTAGCTTTCTCCATACTTCAACCATTTGGGTGTCATCCGAATTCAGAGCTTTTACAAAACGGCTGCACTTTTGAGATGTTTTGGTGCTGAGTAAAATCGATGGATCAGAATAGGCCATGATCTGAATTTTTTGCCTTTCATAGTATTGGAGCAGTTCCTGATATTTTTGCCTCTTCATATTCTGCCAATACGGGATATTTACAATTTTCAGGTTTTCAATTAGCTTTTTCTTCTCAGTAAAATCTTTCTCCAATTTTTGCAATATCTGATCTTTATTTCTTCTGGTCTCCCGGAGCGCTTCGAGTCCAAAAACGTGCGGTGAATCTAGTAATAAACCATTAAGTTCAAAATATAACTTGTAGGTTCCTTCCAGTTCTTCTTTCGTATATTTGGTCTTGTCATAATACCCGGTGTTATTGCAAAGTTCAGTGGTGAAAGTAAAGATGCCAGGTTTATTTTCTGGTGTTTTTATACTGTCCTTTTTGGTGTTTTCAATTAATTGAATTGAATCCTTTGGAATACTCTTCGCTTCTGCAGCTTCTTTGTTGCAGTTGAGAAATACAATAAAGATGAATGAGAGTATCCAGATTTTCATATACTAAATTTTATAAAACTAAATTTTTCGGCATATTATGAAGCAGTTCTGTGTTGATAATTTCGGCACAAATATTTGGTTTTTCCCAGTGTCCGTTATGTCCGCAATCTAAAACGTAAGATTTTATATTTGTTCTGTCAGGAAGATTGCTAATGGTGGTTTCTGTTTTTACCGCATTGTCATGTTTTCCTGACAGAACCAGAATTTTCGCTTCGAGATTTTCTATGACGTGTTTTTTATCTGTTCGTGCAACCATACCTTTTACACATGCTAAAGCCCCAAGGTTATTGGTAGAAAGGGCAACCTCTAAAGCTGTTTCTATTTTTCCTTCAAGCGTATCTCTTTCATTTGGATTGAATAAATTGGGGATTCCCGCTCTGGCATAATTTGGAAATGCTTCCTGAATAATTCGGTAACTTTTTATACGTTGTTTTTTCTTTTCCTCATCGTCAGCAAAGTAGGTGGAGAAAAATAAAGTTAAACTTTTTAGTGATTCGGGGTATTTTTCAGCAAATGCTAATGAAGTATAACCTCCCATGGAGTGTCCTAATAAATGAACTTTGTCAAGTTTTTGATCAACTAAGACTTTTTTTACTTCTTCAGCCATAAGTTCCATGGTATGAACATCGGCTAAAATTTCAGATTTCCCATGACCAGGCAGATCTATTTTTAGAAGAGTGAAGTTTTTTGATAGATGAGACTCAACATCACTCCAAATGGAAAGATTTTCCATAAAGCCATGAAGTAAAACTAATGTCTCTTTTCCATTTCCTGTTTTCTCAAAGTTTAGCATGCGTTCAAAAATTAAAAGTGAATATCGATATAGTCTACAAATCCTGAGCCGTTTACCATGTCCTGAAGCCGCCAGGTTTTTCCACCATCTTTGGATAGGAAAGTTTTTGTACCCTGTCTTATGTCTATTTTTCCGTTCTCATTTTCAGAAATACTTTGTGATATACTTCCTGTAAAATTCATATGTTTCTCAGAAACAATTTTCATATAACCTTGAATATGTACATAATCTTTTCCTGATTTTATATCCCCAAGAACTTTGTAGTGATCCTTTTCTCCTTCTGTCTTTTTGAAATTTACAGAACCCGATTTTTTAATAAGGTTGTGGGTGAATTTGTGATCTCCGTTAAAATCTTTAAAATAATTTGTACTTCTAATGCTGTCATTTATTTTTGTTCGGGCTGCATTAATAGAATCAATGATTTTGATACTGTCTGTTTGATTTAGAGTTGATTGTGTTTCTTTTTTTGAGCATGAAACGAAAAAGGTAGCGGTAATGGCTGCAATTAAAATATTTTTCATCAAAGAATATAATTATACACTCAAAAGTAAATAAAAAAGAGCATTCATAAAATGCTCTTTTTCTTTTTTATTTTGTTAATTCTTCGTAGACTTTTTTCTCCCAAGGCTTGATATCTGTAACGCCGTATCGTTCCTTTTTAGAAATAGCAATATTGTCTAACATATCTACAAAGTTCTTATAATTGGAATCGTCTGTAGGTTTTACAATGATAGTAAAGATTTCTTTTTTAGGAGCTTTTTTATAAGCTTCTGAAATTACTTTTGAGATATTTACTCCACTGAAGTTTGTCTCCTTTAAATTGTTGGTGTTTAAATCTTCTTTTGCCTCTTGGTGGTAAAACACTCTGTTATCTTTCCCGATAATAAATGTTATTTGATTTTGGGTGTCAATATCTATTGGTGGAGGTATAGGGTTGGGAGTGTGATCCTTTGCAGGCAATCCCAGATCCATTACATTCGGTTTCGTAAAATTGGTAGTGAACATAAAAAAGGTAATTAATAAAAAACCTAAATCTACCATTGGAGTCATGTCAATACGGATTAATTTTTTCCGTTGCTTGCTTCCTGATTTTTCTTGTGCGATAACTTCAGCCATAATACAATTTTTAAATGTTAAACGGTTTTTAATAAAGAATGAAGTGTTTTTCTTTATTTGAGGAAATCTATGCAAAGTTTATACCTAATTAAGTAAAGTGATAATAATTTAATTGTTTTATTGAATATTTATACTTAAATGTTGTTAAAATCAATGCATTAAAAAAGCCTTACCAAAGAGATTGGTAAGGCTGCATTATTTTAAGTTTAAAACTATTTATTCTGTTTGTAATAATTAACTCCGCATTCAAGGAATTTTTTGAAATCCTCTTTTGGCATGTAGCCGGATACGGGTGAATTGATTACTTTTCCGTCTGGTGTAACCAATACGTAATGTGGTTGTGAGTTATTATTAAAATTCACTTGTTGGAACAAACTCCATCGGTCACCAATTGTTTTTACTTTTTTTATTTGCCCTTCTCCAAGATCAATTTTAGTTTTTTGATCTTCCGGAAGCTCTTCCTTGTCGTCTACATAAAGAGAGGCAAGAACAACATCATTTTGAAGGATTGGCAAAATGTCTGGTTCGCTCCAAACAAATTCTTCCATCTTTCTACAGTTTTCACAACCATAACCGGTAAAGTCAATTAGAATTGGCTTATTTTCTTTTTTCGCTAACTCAATAGCACTAAAGAAATCATGTTCAGGATGCATTCCCAGAATTCCATCTTTTTCATCATGGAAATAACTAACATTCAATGGTGGCAAGATTCCACTCAATAATTGAAGCTTTGGACGTTCTGAAGGAATTAACCCTTGAATTAAATAGATGACAAATCCAACACCTAGTGCTCCCAATATTTTTCTTGTAATAGAGATCTTAGGTTTTTTGTCATCGTGAGGGAATCTGATCAGTCCAAATAAATATAGAGTAAGACCTATAGTAATGATAATCCAGATAACGATAAATAATTCTCTTTTTAGGAAGAATGTTTTAGAAACCAAATCTGCTTTGGATAAGAATTTTAAAGCTAAAGCTAATTCTACGAAACCTAAAAAGACCTTTACTGTATTCATCCAGCCTCCTGATTTTGGAAGGCTTTGTAATGCTTGTGGGAATAATGCTAAAAGTCCAAAAATAATTGCCCAAGCTAATCCAAATCCTGCTAGTGCAAAAGTTAATAACATGGGTACATTCGTAGAACCTGTAACAGCACTTCCTAATAAACTTCCTAAAATTGGTCCTGTACAAGAGAATGAAACGATAACCAGTGTTAAAGCCATGAAGAAGATTCCGATAATTCCTCCTGCTTCTTCAGCTTTAGAAGATTTGTTGGCTATTGAGCTTGGTAATGTAATGTCATAATATCCAAAGAAACTTCCTGCGAAGAAAATAAATATAATGAAGAAGGCTACATTTAGCCAAACGCTCGTAGAAATTTCATTGAAAATATTTCCAGCGATTCCATTAATTAAATGGAAAGGAAGACTTAACAGAACAAATATTAATAAAATAAAAAATCCATAAATAAGGGCATCTCTTTTACCTTTTGCTTTGTTCTTGTTTCCCTTTGTAAAGAAGGAAACCGTTAAAGGAATCATTGGGAAAACACATGGTGTTAACAAGGCGATTAAGCCCCCAATAAACCCTAAAAACAGATAAGTCCAATAGTTTTCGTCAACCTTTGAAGATTTAGTGCCACAATCAGTTAAAGGTTTTTTGAAATCTAGTGTTTCTATTTTTAATTGTTTAGGGTCTAAATGTGATGCTTCTGTAACAGTAACATCACCCTTTGCAGGATTTTCTACAACCGTTACTGCTGTTTTCGCAGAATCTTTTGCAGCTTCTGTGGTGGTTTCAGGAATTACTTCTTCAGTAACTCCTTTTGGGGTTACTTTTTGATTAAATTCTAATGTATTGGGAGCAAGACAGACTCTATCATCACAAGTTTGATAGGTGATCTCTGAAGTTACGTCAGCTGGTTTTGTAGGATCTTTAAGTTTGAATTTTTGTTTAAAACCTGCAGAGTTTGAATAAAAAACAATGGTACCACCAAAAGCCTCTGAAAATTCCTCGTGCTTTTTTCCAACCTCTTGAAATTTTCCAATCAATTCTATGTTTTTCCCCGAAACTTTATACTCCGTAGGAATTCCTGTATCCTCAGGAATGTCTCTGGAGTAAATATGCCAGCCGCTTTCCATAGTAGCATTCAGTACTGCTTCATATTGATTATTTCCTAGATCATTGACTGTGAATTTAAATTTTACAGGATTTTTGATCTGTGCGTTGAGTCCTGAAAATAAGAATACCAAAGCTAATAACAGCCATGCTTTAAATTTACTTTTCATTTTTACTTTTAGTTAAAAAGGTTGAGGGTATATTTTGTTTTTTCAGTACATACAAATCGTCTGTCTTGTCTGTAAGGAATAACGCCTAATACATTTTTATTGCCGTCTGCTAATACCCAAATTTTTTGCTTCGCTAAAATAGATAATTTTTCATCCTTAAAAAACTTGGAAACTTTCTTTTTTCCCGAAAAGTATAATGGATAAAATAAATCGCCTTCCTGTTTTTTTCGCAAAACTAATGGAAACTCGATCTGTTCTGCATCAAAACACCATCGGAAACTTTTTTCAATATCAGTACCTGGAGGGATAAAGTCGTTA
The DNA here is from genome assembly GCF_025403485.1 of Chryseobacterium paludis. NCBI lineage: Bacteria > Pseudomonadati > Bacteroidota > Flavobacteriia > Flavobacteriales > Weeksellaceae > Chryseobacterium > Chryseobacterium paludis. The sequence continues at coordinate 2,954,975 of NZ_CP099966.1, read as the reverse complement.
AGATCTATGTTAATATCTGTTGTATTGGAATTGAATTTTTCCATCAGAATAATTTCCTCTTCATTTTCTTTTTCATCGGTTTGATTAATAATAATTAATTCATTCCTATTGACAATCAACTGGTAATTACTGGAAAAAAAAGAACTTCCGGTTTCGGCATTAAAAATTTTTTTAATTTCCTCTTCCTGATTAAAGCCATATTTCTTCAGAATCTCAAACTTTACAAAATCACTTTCCTGATTTAGCTTTTCTTTTGATAGTATTTTATGGTCTTTGTTAAATATTAAAAGGTTATTTTCAATTTCCTGAATTTGTTTCTGAACAAAATCTTTAGTTTGATTTAAATAAGAAGATGTTTTCTTGAAATTTTCTAAAAAATGATCATTTGTTTCCATAAGTTTCGGAACAATTTCATTTCTGATCTTATTTCTTAGATAATCACTTTTTTTATTGGAAGCATCTTCTCTGTATTGAATATTATTATCTTTTGCAAAAGCATAGATCTCTTGTTTGGAAAAGCTTAAGAGTGGTCGCAGTATTTTATTGTCGTTTGCAGGAATTCCACTCAACCCAGTAATTCCGGATGCTTTTGAAAGATTGATAATGAAGGTTTCCAGCTGATCATTTAAATGATGTGCTGTTACGAGAAAGTCTAGATTTTCTTTTTCCTGAATTAGTTTAAAAAAATGATATCTGATTTCTCTGGCCCAAAGTTGAATAGAATTTTCTGGTTTGTTATCTTTCTCTGAAACTTCATACAAATGAAATTTAATATGATTTTTCTCACAAAAATCTTGTACAACTTTTTGATCCAAATCAGAATCCTCACCCCGAAGTTTATAGTTAATATGGGCGACCTCAAAGTCGAGCCCCAAGTTGTGGAAAAGTGACACTAGAACCATAGAATCAGCACCACCACTTACCGCTAAAAGGTAGGTGTATTTTTCTGGTAGGTTAACGAGATTTTCTAGCTGATCTTTAATACTTAATTTTTTCAACATGCATGTTGAGAATTTCTTTTGTGCAAAGATAATTCATATAATTCAATTGAATTTTCTAACTTTGATTCGTCTAAAAAAGATTATTTATGAAGATATTAAAAATTTTAGCAGTTTCTGCAATGGCGTTGGGAATGACATCTTGTGTCAGCAAAAAGCAGTATGATGCATTAAGTTCTAACTATAAGCAATGTATTGAAAACATCGGAGAAAGACAAAGAGAGATCCAGGATCTGAAGTCTCAGAATTCTGCGTTATCAGGTGAGAATAATTTACTGAAAAGTCAGCATGATGCTTTAAAGTCATCTTTAGATGCCTGTTTGTCTAATACAGGAAAAAGTTCTGCGAATATTGATAAATTGGTAGGTGAGATTAATGCTTCCAACTCTTATATCAAGCAATTGATTTCAAATAATGCTAAAAACGATAGCTTGAACTTAGCATTGTCTAATAAACTGAAAAGATCATTGGATAATGTGACGGATGAAGATGTTCAGATAAAAGTATTGAAAGGAGTAGTTATGATTTCTCTATCTGATAAAATGTTATATAAAACTGGAGATTACAATATCTTGCCTGCAGCTCAGGAGGTGTTAGGTAAAGTAGCGAAAGTAATCAACGATTACGATAAATATTCTGTATTGATCGAAGGTAACACAGATAATGCTCCTTTAAGTTCAGCGAATTTACCAAGAGATAACTGGGATCTTTCTGCATTGAGAGGTACTGCTGTTGCTAAAATACTACAAACTCAGTTTGGTGTTGATCCTTCAAGAATTACTGCGGGAGGACGTTCAGAATACAATCCTAAGGCAACAAATATGAGCGTTTCCGGAAGAGCTGAAAACAGAAGAACAGAAATTATCATTATGCCTAAACTTGATGAGTTTATGAAACTAATGGATATTACGCCTAAGAAATAATTCAAAAACTATAATAATAAATAAATCCCGAAGAAATTCGGGATTTATTCTTTTAATCAAACTAGTTCTTCTCTTTTCAATAATGAAATAATTCGCTTAAAAAATGAATCGGATAATTTGCGTGTCTTTTCTCCAGAAGAAGATACATTTTCGAGAGATCCTGTAACTCTTCTCTTTTGTTTAACTTTACTTACTTCTGTTTCCATGGTATATATAATATAATATTTGGTGTCGTTATCGCTTAGCAAAGATACCATGTATTGTCGGCGAAACCATCCGGGTTTTTACGGTATTTATAATGAGGGTTTCCCTATTTTTATCATATCTTTTGTTGCGGATTGAGGTATTTTTTTCTTTTATTTAGCTAAATTTGAATAACAAAAATTGGTAACATGAGTTTTTTTGAAGAAAAGAACCCTGAAATGGACAGATATTTGGAAGCACATGCTTCTTCAGAACCTGAAATTCTAAAAAAATTAAGGAGAGAAACTTTCCAGAAAACAACGCAGCCTCACATGATCTCCGGCTATCAGCAGGGAAGGCTTTTGACTATTATTTCCAAAATGATGCAGCCTAAAAATGTTCTTGAAATAGGAACTTTTACAGGTTATGCAACCCTTTGCTTAGCTACAGGCTTGTCTAAAGATGGAAAAATTACGACTTTAGATGTGAATGAAGATCTTGCTTATCTTCCCCAGAAATATTTTTCAGAAAGTGAATATTCAGAGCAGATATATTTTAGACTTCAGGATGCCAAAGATTTTTTAAAAGAAACTGAAGAAGTTTTTGATTTGGTTTTCATTGATGCGGATAAAGATAATTATGCTGAATATTTTAGATTAATTAAACCGCATACAAAATCTGGTTCTGTAATATTATTTGACAATGTTCTTTGGTACGGAAAAGTATTGGAAGAGAATCCAAAACAAAGATCAACACAGGTAATTAAGGAACTTAATGATTTGATTGCAAAAGATGAAGATTTTGAAAATCTTATTTTACCTTTGCGTGATGGCGTAAATTTTCTGAGAAGAAAATAAATTCAAGGGTTTTGGAGAATCTAATTCTTTAATCTTTGAATCATTCAATCTTTTAATATAAACTTAATGAGTAAAGGAATTTGTATTGTTACTGTAGCTCCTGTTCGTGCAGAAAACTCGGATAAAGCAGAAATTGTTACAGAGATATTGTTTGGTGAAAGTGCTGATATTTTGGAAGTAGATAAAAACTGGACCAAAATAAAGATGCACTATGATGGGTATGAAGGATGGATGGATACTAAACAAATAAGATCTGTTTCAGACGAAGAGCTTGCTAAAAGAAAGGTAACTTTAATTACTGAGGACTTTGCTTCAGTGTTAATGAATGATGGGAAAACATTACTTTCCATGGGTTCAGAAGTTGAATTTTCTGCAGTAGCATCCCGAAGAAGTCATGACATTCGTGAAAGTATTGCATTAACAGCAAGAGAATTCATTAATGTTCCTTACTTATGGGGCGGAAAGAGTTTCTTTGCAGTAGATTGTTCTGGTTTTACCCAATTGGTTTATAAGATTCACGATATAAAACTTCCTAGAGATACTTATCAACAGGCGGAAGTAGGAGAACCGCTAACGTTCGTTGAAGAAAGTCAGCCGGGAGACTTAGCCTTTTTTGAAAACCCCGAAGGAAAAATTATCCATGTTGGAATTATGCTGGAGAATCAGAAAATTATTCACGCTTCAGGAAAAGTAAGAATTGATATCCTGGATTCTACAGGGATTTTTAATAAAGAAATGAATAAACATACCCACAAATTGAGGGTCATAAAAAGTGTTCTTTAGTAAGTAAAGGAAATGATTTCAAAGTGTTTATTAATTGTCAGCATTATTTTACTTATTTCAATTTGGGTTTTTACCGGAATGAAATATGCAGGACTGCCAGATATTATTCCCACTCATTTTGATGCTCAGGGAAATATAAATGGGTATGATCATAAAAAAATGATATGGGTTGCCCCTTCTATTTCTACATTTGTCTTTCTTATTCTTGTCGGAGTTACAAGAAACCCAAATTCTCCGATGGTTCATGTTCCTGATGGCTTTCGTAACAAGAAATCAATACAAATATTTGCTTACAGTATCTTAATTCCATTTTTATTATTAATGGGAGATACTGTTGTAGAGAGTGTGTGGGTGGCTGAAGAGAAGATCAGGACATTAAGTAATATGATTTTTGTGTTTCTGGGATTATTGTTTATTGCTTTAGGGTTTAATATATTTATCATGCTCAAAAAAAGTAGAAATGAAAAACTCGAAAGATAATTCCGAACATTATATCTGGGGAAATAATTGTGATAGCTGGGTATTGAAAGATACTCCCGGGCTTTCTGTAAAGCAAGAAAAAATGCCTCCTGGTAGTGCTGAAAAATTACACTTCCACAAGGTAGCCAGTCAGTTCTTCTATATTTTAAGAGGAGAAGCTGTGTTTTATATCAACAATGAAAAAGTTTTAGTAAAAGAAGAAGAAAGTATTTCTATCTTACCTACAGTTCAACATTATATTGCTAATGAAGCAACAAAAGATCTTGAGTTCTTAGTGATCTCTAACCCCTCAACTAACAATGATAGAACCGAAATTGAAAAATAACTAATGTCTTTTATTTATAACATATTTGTCAATTTACTCGTTTTCGGAATGAGACTTTTTTCATTGTTCAATGAAAAGACAAAAAAGGGTTTTGAAGGTCGTAAAGAATCTTTAGCACTTGTTAAATCCAGCTTTTCTCCAAGCGATAAAGTTATTTGGATGCATGCTGCGAGTTTAGGGGAATATGAACAAGGACTTCCTGTTTTAGAAAAATTAAAAGAAGAATTTTCAGATCATAAAATTCTGATTACTTTTTTTTCTCCCTCTGGTTATGAAAACGTGGTTAAAAAGAAACATATTGCAGATGTTGTTTGTTATTTACCCTTTGATAGAAAGAAAGTTATAAAAGAGTTTGTCTCACAGTTTAATGTTAAACTATTTTTTACGGTAAAATATGACTATTGGTATAATCTCTTTGCAGAGCTGAAAAGCAGAAATGTAAAAGTATTTGTGATTTCAGCATTGTTTTATGAAAGGCAGTCTTTCTTTACATCCTACGGAAAATGGTTTGTAAAGCAATTGCAGAATAATGTCGATTGGTTTTTTCACCAAACGGGGTTTTCGTATGCTTTAGCTAAAAATGTAGGATTGGTAAAATCTTCTATAACAGGTGATACCCGATTTGATAGAGTGAAGCAATTGAGAAACGTTGATCATCATGTAGATTATATTAAAGACTTCAAAGGAAAAGACAAGACAATTGTTTTTGGAAGTTCATGGCATGCTGAAGAAAAAATTGCGGAGTTAATTACGGGGATGAATAGGAGTGTTAAAATTATTATTGCTCCCCATGATTTAAAAAGAGTTCATAATTTAAAACAAAGTTTTCCAGATTCCTTATTGTATAGTGAAATAACTAATGACCAATCGTTAATTAAGAATCAACAACTCCTAATTATAGATAGCATTGGTTTACTGTCTAAATTATATTCCTATGCTGATATTGCAGTCGTAGGAGGGGGGTTTCATGATGCCGGATTACATAATATTCTTGAAGCAGCAACGTACGGGGTCCCAGTCGTGTTTGGGGATCATTACAAGAAAAACCCTGAAGCAGATGAATTAATTTCTGCAAATGGAGGGAAAGCCTTCTCAAGTGAAGCTTTAGCTGCCGATTTTATTCTTTTTCTTCTTAATAACGATGAGGTAATTGAAGAAATGTCAGGTAATGCCAGGAAATTTGTAGATGATAAACCAGAATCTTCAGCACTTATTATAGAAAAAATCAAATCATTTTAAAAAGCCCTGGCTTTTTATTCCTTTTATAATCAGATCTAAGTTTTCGGGGATTCCATCGGATTTTAACCAATTAAAATCAAAACTATTATTGATACAAAGCTTTTGTAAATAATTATTTTTAAGTATCTTAGTTTCCAATTCTTCTAATAATTCATCAAATTCGATCCAATAATCTTCATCCAGTTTTTTTATGGTGAGCAGAGCTTTTATCAATTTATTGATCAGATAAAGATATAACTTGTAAACATTGTCGAATCTTTGATGGCTTAACTTATCATTATGATCTAAAATTTTATTGATCAGAAATAAATGAAGAGATACTTCACCAAATTTATCCGTGGTCACTTTTATATGTTCCGTAATTTCTGCACTTAATTTGCGGATGAGAACGAGGAAATATTTTGGATTGCTCAGATGTTTAGATGCGGAAAGAACTTTTTCTTCAATTAATTCTTCCATTTGGTCTCTTTTCTGATCTGTTGTTTCAGTGTCAATAAGCTCGAAATATAATTTCTTAGATAAAAGCTTATCCTTTTTGAGGAGTCTGAAAATAAGACGGTCTTTTTCTATAGAAGAAAAATTACTTAATGCAGTTTTGAATTCTTTTGAATATTCCATTAGTTGAAAATTTTAGAATATTTCATAAATCCATTTAAAGCCCAGTTGGCGGTATAGTATAATGATTTTAATGTAGAAAATTTCATAAAGTCTTTGTATACCAGATATTGATCTTTTATAATATGTTGTTTTTTTCTCGAAACGCTTGTTGAATGCATTCTGTATTTTGCCATAGTTTTAGGAAGAGGTTTTCCTACAGGGATTTTTTTAAGTAAATTCAGCCACATTACGTGATCTTCACGTTTGCTGCCTTCCGGGAAGTATTCTTTTCCTACTCTCTGGGAATCATACATTGAAGATAATAAAGACAGGCGGCATGTTTTTAATAGATTATCAAATGTAACCTCTTTGTCAGCTTTGAAGTCTTCAATTTGGGGAATTAGTTCTTCGTTACATCTGGCATAATTTGAATAGGCAATTTCAGCATTTTCACGTTTCATAAAATTAACCATTTCTTCTAAAAAATTGGGTTCCCAGAAATCGTCAGCATCTAAAAAAGTAATATATCTACCATTTGCTTTTTGTAAAGAAAGATTTCTTGCATGTCCGGCACCACCATTTTTTCCGGCAACAGATAGTTTTATTCTTGGATCACTGATCTTCCGAATAATTTCCACAGAGTTATCAGCAGATTTATCATCTGTGATCAACCACTCCCAATCTGTAAATGTTTGGCTCATTACAGAATGTATCGTTTCTTCCAAAAACCTGGCAGAATTATAACATGGAGTAATTATCGAAACTTGGGGCATGCGTGTTTTTCTGCAAATATAAGGTTTTAAAATATCTGTTTTATTGAAGGAATTTTAAGAAAATGAAAATTATAATTGCAAAACCTAAAAAAAATGACAGAGTATTTAAAAAAAATCATAATTTTAGGCCTTGAAAAATTTGATATATGAAGAAATTAGCATTACTATTTGCAGGTTTATCATTATTAGTAGCAACCGGGTGTAAAGATGATGATCCACAGCAGCTATTTCCAATTAACGGACTTTGGCAACCATTAAAAGAAGTGGTAACAACTGTTCCTGTAAATGGGGCTGGAGTATCAGACGAAATTGCCTACACAACATGCCAAAAAGATTCAAGATGGCTGTTCAATGAGGGGAGTACTGGAAAAAGAACAGATAAAGATGAAATAGGAAATCCAGCAATATGTAGTACAGTCTCTGAAAAGAATTTTACATATACCTACAGTACAAGTGATAACAGAATAGAGATTAAATATCAGGGAACTGTAGTTCCGGATAAAGGAAAAGTAACTACGCTCAATGAAAGTACAATGAATCTTACGATCGAAGATGCTACAGATCCTAATGTATACAAGTCAAAAACTATTACATTCAAGAGAATTCCTCAGTAATATATAAGACTTTACATATTAAATATACAGATCTCATCTTCGGATGGGATCTTTTAGTTTAGTTAAAGCATGCTAATTAATTAAAAATTAAAGTTCTATTTCTTTTAAAATCTTTATTTTTGTAATTCTTCAAATTTTTTGAAAATAATTTTAAATAAAATCTATACATAAGTGTTTTACGATCATCAGCAGATAGAAAAAAAGTGGCAGAAATACTGGGAAGAAAAACAGACCTATAAGACTTCCGATACAACAGATAAACCCAAATTTTATGTTCTCGATATGTTTCCGTACCCATCCGGAGCAGGACTTCATGTTGGGCATCCTCTAGGATACATCGCATCTGATATCTATGCGAGATATAAAAGACATCAAGGTTTTAATGTACTTCACCCCGTTGGTTATGACAGTTTTGGACTTCCAGCTGAACAATATGCTATTCAAACGGGACAACATCCTGCAATTACTACTGAGCAGAATATTACGCGATATGAAGAGCAGTTAAGAAAAATTGGTTTTTCCTTCGATTGGAGTAGAGAAGTGAGAACTTCAGATGCTTCTTATTATAAATGGACACAATGGATCTTTATTGAATTATATCATTCCTGGTATAATAAAAATACAGACAAGGCAGAATCTATCGAAACTTTAATTCAGCATTTTGAAGAAAAAGGAACGGAAGGTTTAAATGCCAATCAAAATGAAGAGTTAAACTTCACAGCAGAAGAATGGAAAAATGCTTCTGATATAGATAAGGAAGATACTTTGTTAAATTACCGTTTATCTTACAGAGCAGAAACGACTGTAAACTGGTGTCCTGCATTAGGAACAGTACTTGCTAACGATGAAGTAAAAGATGGTAAGTCTGAAAGAGGAGGTTTTCCAGTGTTTCAGAAAAAAATGATGCAGTGGAGTATGAGAATTTCTGCATATTCTGAAAGATTGCTTCAAGGTCTGAAAACTTTAGACTGGCCACAACCGTTGAAAGATTCTCAGGAATATTGGATCGGAAAGTCTCAGGGAGCTCAGGTAAAATTTAACGTTGAAAATCATAACGAAATTATCGAGGTCTTCACAACAAGGCCGGATACTATATATGGAGCAACATTCATGGTGTTGGCTCCTGAAAATCCTTTAGTAGATGCTATTACTACAGAAGCTCAAAAAGCAGAAGTAGATACTTATATTGAAGAAACTTCTAAAAAAACGGAGCGAGACAGAATGGCTGACGTTAAAAACGTGAGTGGTGCTTTTACCGGAAGTTATGCGGTCAATCCGTTCAGCAATGAAAAAATGCCGATCTACATTTCAGATTATGTATTGATGGGTTATGGTACAGGAGCGGTAATGGCTGTTCCAGCTCACGATGAGCGCGATCACAGATTCGCTAAGAAATTTAATTTGGAAATTAAAAAGGTTGTTGAAACCGATGAAGATATTCAGGAAAAATCTTTTGATTCTAAAACGAGTACTTGCGTAAACTCAGATTTTCTAAACGGATTAGGTTACGAGGAGGCTAAAGCAAAAATAATTGCTGAAGTTGAAAATCGCAATATTGGTCATGGAACCACAAATTACAGACAGCGTGATGCTATATTCTCAAGACAGCGTTATTGGGGTGAACCGGTTCCTATATATTATAAGGATGGAATGCCATATACTTTGCCAGTTTCTGCTTTACCTTTAGAACTTCCTGAAGTTGAAAAATATTTGCCAACTGAAGATGGAGATCCACCATTAGGAAACGCGAAATTTTTTGCGTGGGATGAAGCAAATCAAAAAGTAGTAGCTACAGATCTGATAGATGATGGAACTGTTTTTCCACTGGAATTATCTACAATGCCAGGTTGGGCGGGAAGCTCATGGTATTTCTTAAGATATATGGATCCTCATAATGAAGAAGGTTTTGCTAAAAAGGAATTAACAGACTATTGGGGACAGGTAGACCTATATATAGGAGGAAGCGAACATGCGACCGGACACTTACTATATTCCCGTTTCTGGAATATGTTCTTAAAAGACAGAGGATATATCAATCAGGATGAACCATTTCAAAAATTGATCAATCAAGGAATGATTTTGGGGATGAGTGCATTTGTGTATAGAATAGAGGGAACCAACCAATATGTTTCAAAAGCTCTATCAAATGAATATAAGACTCAGAAGATCCATGTTGATGTTTCTTTATTAAAAGGTACGTCTGACGAATTGGATACTGAAGCGTTCAAACAATGGAGACCAGATTATGCAGAGGCAGAATTTATTTTAGAAGATGGAAAATACATTGTGGATCGTGAAGTAGAAAAAATGTCTAAGTCAAAATACAATGTGGTAAATCCCGATGATATCTGTAATGAATACGGAGCAGACGGATTAAGATTGTATGAAATGTTTTTAGGTCCGTTAGAACAATCAAAGCCATGGAATACACAAGGGCTAAGTGGAGTATATGGTTTCCTTAAAAAATTCTGGAACCTATATTTTAATGGTGATGTATTTGAAGTTTCTGATGAAGAACCTACAAAAGCTGAATATAAAATATTACATACCTTAATAAAGAAGGTTGTTTTCGATATCGAAAACTTCTCTTTCAATACTTCTGTATCCTCATTTATGATTGCTGTAAATGAATTACAAAAAATAAAATGCAACAAACGCAATATTCTTGAACCCTTAGCCGTTATCATCTCTCCTTATGCTCCTCATATTTGTGAAGAGCTGTGGAGTCTGTTAGGAAATAATACATCTATAGAGTTTGAGAAATTCCCGGAATTGAATGAATCTTATTTAGTAGAAGATGAAATTCAGTATCCTGTAAGCGTAAATGGTAAAATGAGGTTCAAAATATCCCTATCTGCTCAATTATCGGCCAAAGAGGTTGAAGATTTGGTGATTAGCGATCCCAAAATGCAACAAATTTTGGAAGGAAAAACCCCTAAAAAAATCATTGTTGTCCCTCACAGAATTGTGAATATTGTAATTTAAAAAAAAATTAACATTGGTAAATTTGAAAAAATGAGGGGTTAATTTTTTCAAATTTTTAAAGTATTTTTAAATATTGGAGAATATCAATAAAAAAAAAGAAAATAATTGAAATATCGAAATCGTAATAATATTTCGTTATCAAAAAAAAGCAAAATGTTTATTTAAGACTCTTGTATTTTAATTAATTTTGCCTTTAATTTACAACTTGATAAAATTTTAAAACAATATAATTTAGTTAAATATGGAAATGAATGTTTCAAAAAATGATGAGCAAGTAATTGCTAGAAAAGCAGGAGGTTTAAACCCGGCTATTATTATTCCTATTTTATTCGTTATAGGAGTTTGTATTTATTTATTCGTATTAGGGAGTCCTGGTAACTTCAAAGATGCAGATAAACTAGGGAGTGGATCTGTAGCTTTTTCAAGTGTTGAAGGAAAAGACATTCACCCAGAGTCGTTTTTAGGTATTATCTACAAAGGAGGGGTTATCGTACCAATCTTGATTACTTTCATGATCACTGTAATCGTTTTCTCTTTTGAAAGATACTTCGTTCTTGGTAAAGCAGCTGGAAAAGGAAACTTAGATAGCTTCGTAGTTCAAGTAAGAAGTTTATTAAATCAAAACAAAATTGATGAAGCTTTAGAAGAGTGCGACAGACAACAAGGATCTGTAGGTAATGTAGTTAAAGAAGGTCTTACGACTTACAAAGCTTTATCTCATGACACGACTTTAAACAAAGAGCAAAAAATGGTAGCTCTTAATAAAGCTATCGAAGAGGCTACAACTCTTGAAATGCCAATGTTAGAAAAGAACATGATGATTCTTTCTACTTTAGGTACTGTTGCAACGTTAGTAGCACTTTTAGGAACTGTAATCGGGATGATCAAAGCATTCTTCGCATTAGGTTCAGGTGGTGGTACTCCAGATGCTGCTGCACTTTCTACAGGTATCTCTGAAGCCTTGATCAACACGGCATTAGGTATTGGTACTTCAGCTATCGCTATTATCCTTTATAACTTCTTTACATCTAAAATTGATGGATTAACTTACAAGATCGATGAGATCGCTATGAGCATCCAACAATCTTTCGCGGAATTCAACTAAGAATTTTTAGCAAGCTATTTGCATTAGCAATAAAAGAAGTTTAATTAAAAATAATAAAAATAATGGCGAGAGTCAAACCAAAAAGACATGGAGTAGTAACGGACATGACCGCAATGTGTGACGTTGCGTTCCTACTACTTACATTCTTTATATTGACCACTCAGTTTAAAAAACCTGACGTGGAGCAGATTAAACCGCCATCTTCAATATCAGAGAAGTTACTTCCTGATGCTAGTTTAATGACTATCAACGCTACTCCGGATGGAAAATTTTATTTCCAGCCTGTTGAGAACGCATCAGAGAGATTACAGCTTTTAGATAAAATGGGTCAAAAATATGGAATTAGTTTTGACAACAACGAAAAAGCTGCATTTCAAAAAGTACAAGCAATTGGGGTTCCTATGAACCAACTTAAAAGCTATCTTGATTTGTCAGATGAGGAGCAGAAAAGTTTTAAGAGTCCTACCGGGATTCCTATGGACAGTACAAATAAGCAGTTAGTAGACTGGGTACAACAAAGTTTGAGCGTAAATCCTGATTACAAATTAGCGATCAAAGGAGACGTTACAACTCAATATCCTAAAGTTAAAAGCCTATTTGAAGGTTTAAGAGATATCGATTTTCTTAAATTTTGGTTGATTACATCACAAGAAGGTAAACCTTAATATCACTAGAAATGGCAGAAGTACAAGTACAGGAAAAAGGCGCCAAAGGCGGCAAGGTACGTTCCAAGAAACAGAGTACCAGAGTCGATATGACTCCAATGGTGGACTTGGGTTTTCTATTGATTACCTTCTTTATGTTCACAACCACGTTTAGTAAACCTAACGTTATGGATTTGGGTCTTCCGGCAAAACCGAAAGAAAAAGACAAAAAACCACCTCCAACTGAAATTAAACTTTCTAACTCAATTTCTTTATTATTAGGTAAGAACAATAGGATTTTTTGGCATCAGCAAGATAATACATCTTTAACTGATCAGAATCTTAATGAAACTACTTTTGATAGAGAAGGTGTTAGAAAAGTAATTGAGCAAGCAAAAGCACAAGCGGCAGATAAAACTAAATTTACTGTAATTATCAAGCCGACAGACGATGCTGTATATAAGAACTTTGTTGATATTCTTGATGAAATGGCTATTACCAAAAGCGAGCAGTACGGAGTTACCGATGTGAAGCCTTGGGAGCAAGCTATTTATAACAAGAAAGTTGGGAATAATGGAGCTGCGGCTACACCAGCTACAAAGTAATTTAACCATAAAATTGTAAATCTATGGCAGATGAAAATGTATACGGTCAGAATCTTACTTTAGACGAGATTGTATTTGAAAATAGAAACAAGGAATATGGTGCCTATGATCTGAGACATCAGTATCCAAGACTTCTGACAAAATCTTTTATTGTTGGAACGGCATTATTCCTAGTTGCGGCTTTGTCTCCTTTTATTTATCTTACTATTAAAAGACTTACAGCACCGGAAAAGCAAGAAGTTAAAGCTGATTTGGTAGAAATTCTTCAGGAAGATAAAATTATTGAGCAGCCAAAAGAAGAAGAACCACCTCCACCACCTCCACCTCCAAAAGAGGAGAAAATTGAGGTGATCCAGAACGTAGTTCCGGAGCCTGTAAAAGCTCCAAAGATTGAAACTCCACCACCGCCAATTTCTAAGCAGTTAGAAACGACGACTGGTTTAAATAATCAGGAGGGGGTAAAAGCTCCGGCTTACACACCACCACCGCCACCGCCATCTACAGGGACAAAAACTTCAACTGCTGAAGTGAAAGTTAGTGATACTCAGGTTTATACCGAGGTAGAGCAAACTGCAGAATTCCCAGGAGGTATTAACGCATTTAGAAATAAAGTGTCTAGTAACTTTGATGGTTCTGCGATGAATGGAGATGAAGGAGCTGTAAAAGCTGAAGTAACTTTCGTAGTTGAAAGAGATGGAAGTATTACAGACGTTAAAGCAACTGGTAAAAATTCAGACTTTAATTCTGAGGCAGTAAGAACCATTAAATCTATTAAGAATAAATGGAGTCCTGCTAAAATTAATGGACAATCTGTACGTTACCGTTTCAGATTACCATTGACAATGAATTTTGAAGGGTAATTTTTATCTTTAAATAATAATTAAAAAAGAGAAGCATATGCTTCTCTTTTTATTTTTTTTGGTATTTTTGTTGTATGATGTTCAATTGGTTATCCCTAGTTACAGGATTGTTTTATATTGTCTTAGGAATTGTAGTTATTTTTTACAAATTCTTCTTTATTATTTTAGAGCCTACTGTAGCGTATCCTCTTGGAGGCGTTATGATCCTATACGGAATCTTTAGAATTTATAGAGCGGTTTCAAGAATAAAAAATTCAGGAAATGAAGAATAGTATAAAAGTTATAATGCTTTTTGTTTTAAGCGTTATTGCTGTAAGTTGTAAAAAAGAGGATAAGTCTCCTTCCTATTATAAAGGAGATCTTACGATTCTTACAGATGAATCCTTTAAAAGTGTTACAGAAGCATTAGCTGATGGCTATATGATCAACTATCCTGAAGCACATATAAAAATCGTTACAAAGAAAGAAGATTTAGGCTTTTTGGATTTATTAAATGATAAAGCCAGAGTTGCTGTCATGTCAAGAGATCTTAGTTCTGAAGAACTTAAAGCCTATAAGGAGCAGGTTGGTTCTAAATTTCTTCCTGCCAGATTCGCTGCAGATGCAGTTGTTTTTGTAGTTCCGAAAAATTCTGCGAAGACCAGTATCTCAATGGATGAAGTTCAAAAAGGTCTTCTCTCCGAAAGTAAAGAGTTTATTTTTGATGGTGTGAATTCCAGTAATCTGAATTTTGTTGCTCAGAAATTAAAGAAACAACCTAAGGATCTGAAATTTTCTATTATTCCAGGTAGTGAAAATATTATTGAGCAGTTGAACAAGTATCCCGACAAAATTGGAGTAATTGGACTCAATACATTTAGTCGTCCTTATGATAAGACTTCTGAACAATTAAGAGATATGGTTAAAATTTTACCTGTAGAAAATAACGGAAAATTATATACTGCGGATGCTGCAGGTTTACGGGAAATGAAATATCCTTTTACAAGAATTTTGTATTTTTTAACAAATGAAGGGAATTTTAATATTGCTAATGGCTTTATTAGATATTCATGTACCCAATTAGGGCAGATGATCGTTCAAAAAGAAGGTTTGCAACCATATAATATCTATAAAAGAGAGGTGCAAATGCGTTAAAAAATATTAAATTAACTTTTTACCCTAAATAAATACACTATTTTGGTCTGAAAATTGTGTATCATTTAAATCGATTTAGAAAATATAAAATGAAAGATATAATGATTATGAATGTAAAAAAGATTGCTTTTGGAGCAGCGGTGGTATTTTTTGCCAATTTTTCGTTTGCACAAACATTGCAAGATGGTATTAACAGCATCGATAGTGATAAATTTGCTCAGGCAAAAACTAACTTCACTGATATGATCGCAAAAGCACCTACTGCTGAAAATTATTTCTATTTGGGAAATACTTTTCTAAGACAGGGTGAACCAGATTTTGCAAAAGCAACAGAGAGTTTCAACAAAGGTCTTGCAGCGGATAACAAAAGTTACCTAAACAAGATTGGATTGGCAGCTGTAAAATTAGGAAAAGGTGATAAAGCTGCAGTAGCTGAAATTCAGAAAATTGTAAGTGATTCAAGAGAAAAAGATGCTGAAGTATTGTTTAGAGCGGCTGAAGCTTTAACTTTATTTGAGAAAAATAACTCTCCTGACTTAGCAATTCAATTCTTGAATAAAGCAATCGAAAGAGCACAGAAAAAAGAAGTTCCAGCAAATTATTACTATACTTTAGGTGATGCCTACAGATTAAAGAAAATTCCTGGTGATGCAATGACGGCTTATGATAAAGCGTTACCACTTGCTAAAAATAAAGCTTCTGTTTATGCAAGAATGGGGACTTTATGGATGGCTGCTCAACAATGGAAGTTAGCTAAAGAAAATATTGATAAAGCAGTTGGTGTTGATGCAACATATGCTCCTGCTTATAAAGCTTTGGCTGCCTATGATATCAAGTATCAGCAGAATGATAAAGCAACTCAGGATTTGATCAATTATACAAAATATGCAGATGAAGATCCATATACACAATTAGAAATTTCTAAACTTTATTTTACAAATGAAGATTATACTAATTCTAAAGCAGTATTAGATAAGATATTTGACAAGATCGATGATCCAATCAAATTTAAATTGAGGGCTTATCAATTGTATGCTGATGGAAAATATGCAGAAGCTAAACAAAATATGGACAGCTTCGCTTCTCAGGCTGATAAATCAA
This sequence comes from Chryseobacterium paludis, assembly GCF_025403485.1. Lineage (NCBI taxonomy): Bacteria > Pseudomonadati > Bacteroidota > Flavobacteriia > Flavobacteriales > Weeksellaceae > Chryseobacterium > Chryseobacterium paludis. The sequence continues at coordinate 2,938,769 of NZ_CP099966.1, read as the reverse complement.
GAATGCAGCCTGCAGATCAAGGTTTACAGGGGCTAATTGCTGCTGGATTGGCTAAAGACGAAAAGGATGCTGCTAAGAAGACTGCTTTAACAACTGAAGCTCAACAAAAAGTTGCTATTGCTAAAGCTGCAAAAGATGAAACCATGAAGTGGGATATGGAGCTTGCTAAAATTGCAGGCGGTGGGGCAACACAAGGTTCTGCAGATTCAGGACCAACAAACCCAACAATTGAAGGTTTAAAACAAAAAGTAGCTGCTAATACTCAGGATACTGATTCATTATTCAAATTAGCAACAGCTTATCAAGATGTTAAAAACTGGAATGGGGCAATCCTTACTTGGCAAAAAATGAGTACTTTACTTCCAGATTGGGCTCCTGCTTATTACAGTCAGGGATATTCTTATCAACAAGCTGGAAATAATGATGCTGCGAAAATAGCTTATGAGAAATTTATCAGTACTGTAAAGCCTGCCGATACAGAAGCTAATAAGCAGACTTTAGCTTATGCTTACTTTGCAGTAGCTTATATGAGTAAAGACTCTGATATTGCTAAAGCTAAAGATTATGTTGCTAAGTCTCTTCAATTAGATCCAACATATCAGGATGCTGTAAAACTTAACGGCGAGATCAATAAGTAATTTAAAATTTAAATTATAGATATTAAAACTTCCCATTCGTAATGTTTGGGAAGTTTTTGTTTTAAACTTATCTTTGAAAATATGAAACGCCCTTGGTTAAAAATTCAAAAACATGAGCATAATTGTTGGGCGTTCCATCTGACATATTAAAAAATAAAAAGAACAGATGAAAACAGATATACTAGCTTTTGGAGCGCATCCTGATGACGTAGAATTGGGTTGCGGAGGCACAATAGCCAAATTGGTGTCAGAGGGTAAAAAATGCGTTATTGTTGATTTGACAAAAGGTGAACTGGGAACTCGAGGTACTGATGAGACCAGAAAACTGGAAGCTGCTGATTCTGCTAAGATTTTAGGCGTTTCTGCTAGGGAGAATTTAGGAATGAAGGATGGCTTTCTTGTTAATTCAGAAGAGTACCAAATGGAAATTGTGAAAATGATCCGCAAATACCGTCCAGAAATCGTTTTAGCCAACGCGATTGATGACAGACATCCAGATCATGCAAAAGGATCAAAATTAGTTTCCGATGCATGCTTTTTAGCAGGGCTTAGAAAAGTGGTAACTGTAGCAGAAGGAGAAAACCAAGAAGTATGGAGACCGAAGCATATTTTTCATTATATCCAGTGGAAACATATCCAACCGGAATTCGTAATAGATATATCCGAACATCTTGATAAAAAGATTGAAGCATGTTTAGCATTCAAAACTCAATTTTATGACCCAAATTCTAAAGAACCGGTGACTCCAATTGCCACCAAAGACTTCCTTGAAAGTTTAACTTACAGAGCTCAGGATTTAGGGCGTTTATCGGGAGTTGCTTACGCTGAGGGCTTTACGACAGAGAAGTTAATTGCATTGAAAAATTTTGAAGGAATTGTTTTGTAATTAAAAATTCTTTCCTATATTTGCAACCACAAAACGGTGATTGTAGCTCAGTTGGTTAGAGCGTCGGATTGTGGTTCCGAAGGTCGGGGGTTCGAGACCCCTCATTCACCCAAAGAAAGTACACTTTTTAAAAGTGTACTTTTTTATTTTGTATCAATTTAAGATTAAAAAGAATCATAATTATTAAGATTCAATTCTTTTGTTTAATTTTTTTTTATTGATAATTTTCCGCAGAGCATATAAAACGGGGAGAAAAATTTTGAATTACATTAAATAGTGATGTGAAAAAATGATTGAATTTTAATTTAATGAAATTTGGTTCAAAAAAATAAAGAAATGCTATTATTTCCTAGATTTGTAAAAACTAACCCCATTAAAACTCTTAAATTAAACGTCAATGGAAAATTATCTAGACAAGGAAAAATCGATTCATTCTAATTTTCACAAATTATATAAGTTTATTTATATAGTGCTGTTTATAAGTTGTTTGGGTTTTGCACAGGATAAAAAAGCTTCTGAAATTTACCATACACCAAATGGGATTTTTGACCAAGTTTTCGATAATGAAGGTCGAATATTGAAATTATCCGAAATTGAAATTATAAAATCTCATTCTACAGAAAATGGAAAAACAATATTAAATGGACAGTCTTTCACTTCAGGTATTTTTGAGCTTTATTTTGAAAATGGAAGTGGTATGGAAATTGTCGGAAATGTGGTTCATGACCAAAGAAGGTCTATAATACTTCAGGCATTTCTGGATATTTCTGATTTTATCAACACTCCTTTAAAAAATACAGGAAATAAGGTGAAGTTTTGGATACGAAATCCCACAACTGTAGGGTTGTCCTCAAATACAGGTAGTTCTGCAAGTGCCTTTTATAGTTTTCCAACATTTTCAGCCGGAATTAGTAATCAAAATATTGATTTTGGGGGAATTTTAGATAATGAAATCTGGAAGACGATACATGCCGGAGTTGATTCGTATTCTAATACTGTTCTTCCTATTATTAACACAAATAGTGTCGGTGAGTTCTATCACGGTTGGGCATGTTTTAATTTTACAGGAACAGTAAACTGGAATTTAGATTATAATAAATATAATACAGCTACGGCATATCCAGCTAATTATCTTGATTTTTACTCCACAATAATTCATGAAGTTACACATGCTTTGGGGGTTAATAGTTTAATGAGATATAATGGAAACAGTTCTTTCTTTAATAATCTGGGAAATTATTTTACGAGATATGATAAAAATTTGAAAACAAGTTCAGATGTATCATTAATTATAAATTCTCCCGCAATTGGTGGCCAAATGTATGGTTTTAATTATAATTTAGCTATTCCAGGTCCTGTTTTATTTCCGAGCTGCAATGTATTTCCACCTGAATTTAACGGCAATAGTGGTTCTTTTAATTGTTCAAGTTCGATGAAATATGTTGGTAATGTTACAGTACCTGTTTACAATCCGCCGTGTTTTGAAAATGGAGGTAGCTTAAGTCATTTTGAAGACGCTTGTTACAACGGGAATTCTAACGATCAGTATTTTATGATGAGCGACCGGGCTTCCAGTTTTTTCGCTAAAAGAACTTTAACAAGTGAAGAAAGACAGGTGTTATGTGATATTGGTTATAGTCTTCAAGGAACTTTTGGAAGTACTAGCAACTTTACCTACAAAAATTATGGGGTCGCAAGTTGTGGAGGAATATCAATTGGCGGAGTTAATGACGGATTTTTAAATGGAGTTTATACTTATCAAGGCAATGGAGGCACAAATATTAGTATAGATGGAATATTGAGTAATGATTATACTAGTGGTTCATCGTCCAATTTAAGTTTTGAATTTGTTCAGGATTTATATGATCCGGATGCAATTATATCAGGAATTACCCCCACTTCATTTACATTCAAATCTTATGTCCCGGGTGTTCATCTGTTACGGTATGTGCCATTTGACAATATAACTGGGCAACGTGGAAACATTACCTATATTTATGTTAATGTTTTCAATCATTGTACAAGTGTTACTCAACCCAATTTGGTTAGAAATGGTGATTTTGAAGAACACAGTTACGCTCCCAGTTATACCAGTCAACTGTATAAATCATGTGGTTGGCAATCTCCAAGTTATTTCCCATCTCCTGATTACTTCAATTCAGATTCAACATATCCACAAGTAAGCATTCCTTCAAACGTATTTGGTAATCAGGCCGATAAAATCAGTGGAAACCATGCTTATGTTGGAATGTTTATCTCTTCAAATAGACCTGCTTTATTACAAAATGTTTATAGTGAATCTTTAAAAACCGAGTTAACGAGTTCTTTGCTGCCGAACACTAAATATCAATTGTCTTTTGATGTATCAAAGGCTGATAATTATTTATTAAACGGCATAAAATTTCAAGTATTTATTACAGATGCTAATTTAGAGTTAACAACAGGCGGAATTATTCCAACTTCAAATATAACTTCGGATAAAGTTTTTTTGACAAATCCAACGTTTTCAAGCTCTACTTCGGCAACTGAATGGGAAACAATTACTTTTACATTTACAACTGGCAGCAACCCGAATTTAAAATACCTTTATATTGGGGGATTAAATAATGTTCAATTTCAAAATAGCAATGGTCCTGATGCATATTATTTTTTAGACAATGTTTCTCTAATTCCTGCTTCTCTGCTTGGGTTATCAGCATTAAATTTTGAGAACGATGATATTGAAGTTTTTCCAAATCCAGCTCATTCAATAATCACCGTTAAAAATTCAAACTCAAATATTAAATCTATTGAACTTTATGACATGGCAGGAAGGGTATTGAAAGCTGAAAAGGTAAATAAAAAAGATGTTCAACTTGATGTGTCAAATTATCAAGTTGGTACTTATTTGATTAAAGTAATTACAAACAATGGTGATGCCGTTAAAAAATTTATTAAAAACTAAGAAATGTATTATACTGTATGGCTTACTTCTATCAAAGTTGTGGAATAAAAACAATGCAAGAGTCAGAAAATGGTTCGAGATTATAGCAGCTAACAGCATACAAGTACACTTTTCAAAAGTGTACTTTTTTATTTTAAATATTTAATAAGGAAAATGGTCACTTTTAGAATTTTTGGACACAAAAAAAGCACCCTTTTTTCAGATGCTTGTGTTTTTAGATATTCTTTTTTTTAAACTTCGTCGTCAGAATCTATAGTATAAGATTTGCTTTTGAAGTCTTTGTCATGTTTTTCTGAAATTACATCCTCACCCTTTTCATTAATGATGAAATCTGTTGACTCATTGAACATTTCCTGGAAACTTTTAAAATCTTCTTTGTAAAGGTATATTTTGTGTTTCTCAAATGTAGCCTCTCCATTTTCTCCGAAATTCTTTTTACTTTCGGTAATTGTAAGATAATAATCCCCTGCTTTCGTCTCACGCACATCAAAGAAATATGTTCTTCTTCCTGCTTTTAACACCTTCGTGAAAATTTCATTTTCATGGCGTTCCTTGTATTCACTCATTGTTAGATATTTTTTAATCTTGTTAAGAACAAATATAAAAGATTTCTTTTAATCACAAAATTTTTTTTATGATTTATTTAACAATTTTGAATGAATCGGCTAAGCAGTTACAGAATTGGTAATTTCGGTAAGATTAATGATCTTATCAGCTTTTTGAGCGCTAGACTCTCTGTGTGTGATGATTATGGATGTTGCGTTATTGATTTTAGTGTCAATATTTTCAAGAATATTTTGCTCTGTTTCGGTGTCTAAAGCAGATAAAGAATCGTCAAAAATAATGATATTTGGATCCTTAATTAATGCTCTTGCGATACAAATTCTTTGTTTTTGGCCCCCCGAAAGCATCACTCCACGCTCTCCAACCGTAGTTTTGTATTGTTCTTTAAACTCTATAATGTTTTTGTGAACATCAGCAATTTTTGAATATTCAACTACTTTTTCATGCGAAGGATTGTCAATCGCAAAACCAATGTTATTTTCAATAGAATCAGAAAACAAATAACTTTCCTGAGGAATATAACCTATAAAATTTCTGTAAACCTCAAGATTGTGTTCTTTAAGGTTTTTACCATCAATCAAGATCTCTCCTTCCGTAGGATCAATTAGACGGCAAAGGAGTAATGCTATAGTAGACTTTCCGCTTCCGGTCTTTCCCATAATGGCTAGTGATTGTCCTGCATTAATTGTAAAACTTAGATTTTCTAAAGCTTTAATTCCTGTATTTGGGTAAACATAAGAAACATTTCTAAATTCAATGTCACCTTTAATAGAATAGTCATCGAAATTCTTATTAGTGATCTCAGATTTTTTATCTAAAAATTCATTAATTCTTTGCATAGAAGCCTCCGCTCTCTGATTAACCGAAGTTACCCATCCGACCATTGAAAATGGAAATATCAAAGTATTAATATACATGAAAAAGTCAGCGATTTTTCCGATGCTCAATTCTCCGGCAATGTATTTTTGGCCACCAATTACAATGATCGCTACATTTAAAAGTCCTATTACAAATAGGATAATTGTAAAAAAATAGGCTTCCGTTTTGGCTAGATCTAAGGCCTTATCCTGATAGTCGGTAACTTTAATACCGTAATTTTTTTTAATGTAATTTTCTTTGGCAAAGAATTTAACAACCCTGATCCCCGAAAAACTGTCTTGTACAAAAGTCGAAATGCCAGACTGGCTTTTCTGCATGATTTTTGACTTTTTATTGATGATCGAGCTTACCTTAAATATAAGATATGATAATATGGGAAGTGGTAACAATGTCCATAAGGTCATTGAAACATCTGTTTTTATCATATAGATGCTGGTGATAAGAAGCAAAATTACCAGGTTCACAACATACATGACACCAGGGCCAAGATACATTCTTACAGCCACTACATCTTCACTTAACCTGTTCATGAGATCTCCGATGGTAGTTTGTTTGTAATCAGTTAAAGATAATTCCTGATAATGTCTGTAAATCTTATTTTTTAACTCGTACTCAATTCTTCTTGAAGCAACGATAATTGTTTGCCTCATCATGAAAGTGAAGAATCCTGTCAATAATGAACAGCCTACAATGATAGCAACGTAAATCAATACCTGCTTATTAAAACCCATCTGTCCTCCTTTTGTAAGCTCATCTACGGATTTTCCCACAAACTGAACCTTATAGGTATTGAAGAAATTACTGGCGATGATGAATAATAACCCCCAAAACAATAATATTTTGTGTTTCCAAAAGTAAGGGTTCAGAGTTTTTAAAGCTTTCATATAGTTTTACAAAATTACAAAAATACCTTCACACTACGAATTTCATAAATTTTAAATTTTGTATCTTTGCACCCATAAAAAGCTCTTTGAATGTTAGGAAGAAGACAAATCCGTGAAAAAGTGGTAGAAAATGTATATTCATACTACCAGAATCCCATTAAGTTCGATGTTTTAGAGAAAAACATGTTTTCTAGTATAGAAAAAATCTATCATCTCTATATTTATCAACTTAATTTTTTAGTAGGTCTTAAAGATCTTGCGGAAAACCAAATGGAAATTGGGAAGAAGAAGTATTTGAAGACTGATTCTGACATTAATCCCAATCAAAAATTTATTAGCAACCAGGTGTTGATTAAACTTGAAGAAAATCCAGAAAGACTTTTCTTTACAGGACAACATAAGGAATTAAAATGGGATTTGCATGATGACCTATTGGTAAAAACTTTCCAAAGGATTACTGCTGGAAAGCGTTATCAGGATTTCATGAAAGTGGAAGAATATTCTTTCGAAGAAGATCAAAAATTTATCGGGAAATTATTTTTGCGATATATCGCTGAAAATGAAGATTTTCATGATTACCTTGGTGATAAAGAATTAACTTGGTATGATGATATTCACATAGCAAATTCAATGGTTCAGAAAACGATTGGTTTCCTTAAAGAAGACGAAGAAAGCAGAACATTGATAAAAATGATCAAAGATGAAGATGATAAAAGCTTTGCGGGTAAACTTCTTAGAGACACATTGAATAACTGGGAGAATAATGAGAAGAAATTAAGTGAGAGATTAGAAAACTGGGATTTGGAAAGAATTGCTTTGATGGATAAAGTTATCTTATCTACAGCTATTTCAGAAATTGATAATTTTCCTTTCACGCCTTCAAGAGTAATAATTAATGAATATATAGAAATTGCTAAAGTATTTGCTACTGATCGATCTAATATCTTCATTAATGGAATTTTAGATAAATATTGTAAAGATCAAAATAGAATTTAACATGAAAAAGACGTTATCAATTATCGCTTTGTCTATTATAGGCTTTGGTTTAGTTTCTTGTAAAAAAGAAAACAAAGAAGTTAAAGGTGCTGAATCTATAGCAGCAGATTCTGCCGCTGTAACTACAGCTCCTGCTGACTCTGCAACAGCTCCTGTAGCTGAAGAAACTGCAGCAGCTCCGGTAAAGTCTGACCAGCCATCTACATCAATTGCTCTATCAGAAAGTAATTTTGATTTTGGAAAGATCAAAAAAGGAGATAAAGTTCAGCATGTATATGAAGTTACTAATACCGGAAAAAATCCATTGGTAATTTCTGAAGTTAAACCTGGATGCGGATGTACTGCTCCTGATTTTACTAAAGAGCCTATCTTACCTGGAAAAAAAGGAAAAATTACATTACACTTTGATTCTTCAAACTTCGATGGAAACGTTCAGAAATATGCTGATGTATATGCTAACGTAGAAAAAGCTCCAATTAAATTAACATTCACAGCGAATATTCAACCATAATAAAATGAATACGTTAACCATATTTTTACAAGCACAGCCACAAGGTGGAGGATCTTCTATGATGCTGATCATGATGGGTGTGATGTTTGTCGGTTTTTATTTCTTAATGATAAGACCACAAATGAGAAAACAAAAGCAGGAAAAAAGCTTTCAGGAGAATCTGAAAGTAGGAAGTAGGGTAGTTCTTACTTCTGGTCTTCATGGAAGAATTGCTCAAATTCAGGATGATGGTTTTGTTATTGAAACATTATCAGGAAAATTAAAATTCGAAAAAGCAGCAGTATCAAGAGAATTTACTGATACTCGTTTTGGAGAAAAAGCAACAAAAGCAGCTGAAAAAACTGCTGAGAAAAAAGAAGTAATTGAAACTGAAAAGAAATAATTTTTAGTTTAAATCGTATAGTATCGGCGCGGTGAACTTTGTTCACCGCGCCGATTTTTTTATACCAGTTTGAATAGCTAATAAATATTTGATTATTTGACTTATCTATGGTTTAATCTATCTTTGCTTGATGAATCAAAATACAAATAAAACTGTTCTTATTTTAGGTGCTAATTCTGATGTTGCTAAGCAGGCAGGTAGACAATACTTGCAGAAGGGATTTTCTGTTATTGCAGCATCGCGAAATACGGAATCCTTGGAGAGTTTTGTAAGAGATAATGATTTAGATGTTTCAAGAATAAAGGTTTTATATTTTGATGCAGCTGATTTTGATTCTCATCAGAAGTTTTATAATGACCTTCCTGTAAAACCTGATATTGTGGTTTATGCCGCAGGTTTTTTAGTTGATAATCAAAAAGCTTTACGAGATTTCAAAGGAACTTACCAGATGATGCAGGTGAATTATATGGGTGGAGTCTCTATCCTTAATATTATAGCCATGGATGAAAGTAATAAAAGATTGGAAAGAATTGTTGGACTTTCTTCACTTTCAGGGGTAAGAGGAAGAAAGAGTAATTTTATTTATGGAAGCACAAAATCTGCATTCACACAATATTTAGCGGGGCTAAGACAAGAACTGTCTTCCAGAAAAGTCATTGTTAATGCTTTAGTGATTGGCTATATCAGAACTAAAATGAATGAAGGTCTGGAGCTTAATGATTCTTTAATGATGGAACCCGACTATGTAGCAAAGTTCATTGTTCATGCAGGTAATTCTTTTACCATTGTACCTAATCTTAAATGGAAGATAATTTATAATATTTTGAAAGTTTTACCTGAAAGTCTTGTTGCTAAATTGCCGTAATTTTTTTCATTTAATTTTTATTTTTGATAATTTATTTTCATGAAATAGAATAAATAGATTTATTTGTTGTTTTTGTGCTTATAGGTTTTCCAAAAGGCAGACTTCATAGAAATTGTGGATTACTTTTTTTTTCAGTATTTTTAAAATTCTAATTACTTCTTTTTACAAGATTCAATTTCAAAAATGATCATTGATTAAGCCTGAAACAGGGCTATTTTGCTATCCAATTTATTTTTTTACTATAATATGTACTTTAAACCAAAGGTTTAGAGTTTGTTGTTTTTTGGATGCAGGTTATTTTTCAAAATTAATTACAAAATGAGAGTAAATAAACGGGTAAAATATCAAAAATTAAATAAATACAAAGATGGACGATCTAAAATTGAATAACATTCAGCAACATTGGGATACCTTTATGGCTTCAGCTATTGCATGGGCTCCAAAGATTATTACAGCAGTAATCTCTGCGTTCTTGATATATCTCATCGGATCATGGATCATAAGGATGATAAAGAAATTAGTTGAAAAAGCCTTTAAAAGGCGCAATATGGAGCCGTCCTTACAGCTTTTTCTTTTGAATATTATTAATTGGAGTCTCAATATTTTGCTCTTTATCGTTGTCGTAACTCAATTGGGGGTACAGACCTCTGCATTTGTTGCAATGATAGGTGCTGCCGGTTTGGCGGTGGGATTGGCATTACAAGGTTCACTGACCAATTTTGCAGGTGGGATACTTATCTTATTATTGAAACCATTTAAGATCGGAGATTTTATTTCCACAAGTTCGGGAGTTTCAGGAACGGTAAATGCAATTGATGTTTTCCACACAAGATTAATTACTCCACAAAATCAATTAATCGTAATACCTAATGGCGAAATTTCAAATAAAAGTATTACGAATTACACACAGCTAGGAACACGTAAAACATGGTTCGACATAGGAGTTTCTTATAACGCCGATTTAAAACAGGCAAAGGAAATACTACTGGAGGTGATAAAGAATAACGAATATGCACTTAAAGAACCAGTCCCACAAGTGGTCGTAACTGAACTTGGAGATAGTGCAGTTAATTTATCTATAAGAGTAGCGACTACCAATGAAAATTTCTGGGCGATGAACGAAGAGTTAATGATAACCTGTAAAGCAGCTCTTGATCAAGCTGGAATTGAAATTCCTTTTCCACAACGAGATGTACATCTTTATAATAAGTAACGGTTATAAATAAAAATAGTAAAAATTCCTGCATTAATTATAAATGCAGGAATTTTTTTATTACCATGGCTTGAATGCTGAAATGATCCTCATCAGTCAAAGCTTACTTAAGATTCTGTAACAACTCCAATGCTTTCATCATATCAATTCCTTTTCCCAATACAGATTTAAATAAATCTCCTTTTTCTTTAATTCTTTCTAAAGCATTATGAATAGTAAAATCTGTTGGTTTTAATCCTGGCTTTACCTCATCCCATTCTAAAGGCATAGAAACAGAAGCTCCTTCCTTAGGCCTTAAGCTGTAGGCACTCGCCAATGTCTGACCTGTTCTGTTTTGAAGATAATCGAGATAAATTTTCTTATCATCTCTTTTTTGTAAGTTTCTTTCTAATGTAGTTGTTTTAGGTAGCTTTTCATTAACTTGTTTCATCACGATATGAGCGAAGTCTTTCACCTGGTCAAAATCGTATTTACCACCCATTGGAATGTAGATATGAATTCCGGTACTTCCGGAAGTTTTACAGTAGCCTTTAATTTTAATTGAATTTAAAACTTCATTCACCTGTAATGCCGCCTCAATCACATCATCGAAACTATTTTTCTTAGAAGGGTCAAGATCCAAAACCAAATAATCTGGATGTTCCAGATCAGGAAGCGAACTGTTCCATGGATTGAGATCGATACAGCCTAAATTATTAAGATAGGCTAAGGTGGCTTTATCATTACAGTAAATATAATCAATGTACTTATCATTGGACTCTGAATAAACTTGAGTGGTTTTTATCCAATCAGGTATATTATCACTGGCATCTTTTTGATAAAAACCCTGGGCTTCAATTCCATTTGGAAAGCGGTTTAAGGAAAGTGGACGGTTCTTTAAATGCGGAAGTATATATTCAGCTACCGATTGATAATATTCAATAACATTCCCTTTTGTAATACCATCTTTTGGAAAATAGATTTTATCCTGATTGGTCAACTTTACAGAATGTCGGTTTAACGTTATTTCCTTTTCAGAATGTGGCGCTTTTTTGGGAGAAGAGGTTGTAGCTTTCATTTCTTTAGGTTTTTCGTTAGTTTGGATATTGGTATTTGTCGAACCTTTTATTTCTTCGGGATCTTTATCCTCACGGATTGCAATAAAAACGGGATGCCGGAAAATACCATCTTTTGTAATTTCTGAAAATTTAATTTCACAAACCAATTCGGGCTTTATCCATGTTACAGGCATATTGGTTTTAGGAACAGTTTCAAATGGAGATTTCTTTATAATTAATTTTTTCAATCTCTCATGAAGCTGGTTTAAAGATTCTTTATTAAATCCTGTTCCTGTATGACCGGAATAAATCAATTTCCCATTACTATATTTTCCTAAGATCAATGCTCCAAATCCTTTTCTTGAGCCCCTCGGTTCCGTAAATCCACAGATAATGGCTTCTTCAGTATCCGTAAATTTTATTTTGAGCCAATCCGTGGTTCTATGGTTTTCAATATAGTTGCTGTTTGCTTTCTTTGCGATCATCCCCTCAAGCTTCATTTTTTTCATCTGATTGAAAAAGTCAATTCCTTTTTCGGGAATGTGGTCGCAATATTTAATAACTTCAGTCTCAATCAAGGCCTCTTTTAAAAGTTCCTTTCTTTGCAATAATGGGATATCTTCTGTAGAATGACCATTGAGCCAGAGAAGGTCAAAAACTTGGTAAACCAAAGCAAGGTTAGGATTATCTCCGATCTGTTGTAGCAACTGGAAGCTGGGCTTTCCGTTTTCGTCATAAGCTACAATTTCTCCGTCCAGAATCATCTTATGTTTTTGCGAATCGAAATCTCTTGAAATCTTTTGAAATTTATCCAGGAAAGAAATGCCATTTCTGGAATAAAACAGAGGCGTATCATTACTAACATCAGCAATAGCCCTATAGCCATCCCATTTTATCTCGAAGATCCAATCTTTATCATCAAACGCTTTTTCAAAGGACTTTGCAAGCATTGGCCTGATGAAATTTTTAAGTTTTTTTTCGTTGGTTAGAGCATTAAAGTTTCTGAATCTTGGCTGAGTCGTTATGATTTCTTTCTGCTGCTTTTTAGGCTTTTTTTTTCCTCTAAAAATTGGGTGACTAAAGATTTTGCAGAAGTGTTTTCTTCAGCATCATAATTTGTTTCTGCATATTCATCTTTGTGTTTTATGAGCAACCAGGAATTGCCTTCAGTGTTTTTCATTTTAACCAAAGCAAATTCACCTTTCAATTTTTTACCGTGGAGAATAAATTTTAATGATCCGGCGTGTAATTCCTTTAACAGTTCTTTCTCATCGGAAAGCTTGTTGTTTTCTTCCAGTGGTTCGTAAGTGCCACTGTCCCAAACCTCAACCTGGCCGGCTCCATAGTTGCCTTCAGGAATATTCCCTTCAAAATCTTTATAATCGTATGGATGATCTTCCACCATCATGGCAAGACGTTTATCTTTAGGGTCTAATGATGGACCCTTTGGAACGGCCCAGCTTTTAAGGACACCTTCCATCTCTAATCGAAAATCATAATGGAGATGTGATGCCGCATGTCTCTGAACTACAAAAATAAGTTGATCCTTACTCTTCTTAGTTTTCCCTTTTGGTTCACTGGTTTCGTTGAATTTCCGTTTTTCGTTATAATCTTTAAGAGCCATTACGATGCATTTTTGGATTTAGAACTTTGTAAACTGGCTTTCAATTGTGCCATTAAGTCAATGACTTTACCTTCTTTTGTCGGCTCTGCCTTTTGGGCTTTTACACTCTTACCCTTCGCTTTCTGTTTGATGATTTTCATTAATGCTTCTGAATAGGTATCCTTATACACAGTAGGATCAAACTCCTGGGAAAGTTGTTCAATAAGACTTACTGCCATTTTTAATTCCGCAGGTTTTGGAGCTTTCTTAGGTGGAATCTTTAAGTCTTTATAATCTCTTATTTCCTGATTAAAGCGTAATCTGTTAAGAATTAAAACCTCTTCATTATAGGGTCGAATCATTCCGATAGCCTCACTTTCACGAAGAACAAAAGTTCCTATACCGACCATTTTAGTTTCTGTTAAAGCTTTCATTAGAAGGCGGTAAGCGTTTTCTCCGTTTTTCTGAGGTTCCAAAAAATAAGGATTTTCAAAATAAACGCTGTCTACTTCCACTTCTTTTACGAACTGATCAATAGAAAGTATCTTACTCTTTTCGGGACTTGCTGCTTCGTAATCTTTATCGTCAAGAACAATGTATCTGTCATCCATGAGATAAGCTTTTACGATGTTTTCCCATTTCACTTCTTTACCTGATTTTTCATTGACTCTTTTAAACTTGATATTTGAAAAATCAGATTTATCAAGCATATCCAGATCCAACTTACTTGTTTCGGTTGCGGAATAAATCTTTACAGGGATATTGACTAAACCAAAGCCAATGGCACCATTCCAAATTGCTTTCATTGTACTATGTTTACATAATAACGTACAATGATTGTGCCGAGTGAAAAATATTTACTAAATGTATTATTTTGATTAATATTAAAAATACAGGATAAGCACACTAAATTATTATTTGTATTTTGGACCAAAATAAAATATAACCTATAATGAAAACAATTTTTACTTTTTTATTTGTACTTGGAGTAAATGTCTTTCTATCGGCACAGAAAGTCGATTACAAAAATAATATCATTACTGTGGATGGAAATAAGCTTGGAAAAGTCGAAGTACAGAAACAAAATTTTGGGCTTACCAAAAACTTTAACCTTTACTCAATGGAAGGCGAAAAACTGGTCATTGCAGTTCTCAGTACAGAGTTTGAAGGTGATAAAAATGACAATGCAAGTATGTACTATCGTTTCACTTTTTTACCTACCAATCAGGTTGGAATTTTCAAGTTATCAACGTTGGGGATGGAGAAAGGGTTTGTAAATTTAATCGGTAAAGGAGGAGTAATTGACGGGAATAGCTTAAATGCAGATAAAATTACAGAATTAATTGCTACAAAAGGAGTGACACCCAGAACTGCCGTTAATTATAGTTTGGTATCACGTAATAAAAACTGGCCAATCGAGTTAAAGGAAACAAAGTCAATTGAACAGGGAGGAGAAACGATTGGCTTTTTTACTTCTACAGGATATGTAAACGGTCAAGACTCGTACGAATTTTTTATTCCCGATGGAATTATGGTAGCTAAAATAAGTTTTGCAGGAGGAAACAATGCTCAGAATTTTGAATTATTTACAGCACGGGATAAAGTGCGGAAAGTGGTTTCTATTCCACAGAAAGATAAAGTGAATTCTCTTTCATCCGTTGTAGATCCTAATGCACTTACTCTTAAAAGAATTACGGCTTGGTTGGTACAGAATAATTATCTTTAAAAGCGAAAAAATTAATGATTTGAAATTCTAGATCAATGATAAAAAGCGGATATATTCTCCGCTTTTTATATGCTTTAAAATCAGATTTATCATGTATAAATATATAATTGAGAGGTGTGATAGTAGCTGTTTAGTTTTATTACCAATTGGCAATTGACAATAATAAGTATTTGTATATCTTTAAAATTCGATTGATCAAAACATGAAAGAGCTATTTAATTACATCAGAAAATTTGGAATGCTTAGTGACAAAGAGGAAGAATTAATTGCTGGTGGAATCAAAGAAGTGAACATTTCTAGAGGAGAACCATTTGTAGAAGCTGGTAAGATAAGCCAAAAGATTGCTTTTGTAAAAGAAGGGGTATTTCGATCATTGTATTATAACAAACAAGGAGATGACTTTACGAGGTACTTTATTTAT
Organism: Chryseobacterium paludis; assembly: GCF_025403485.1. Taxonomy (NCBI): domain Bacteria; kingdom Pseudomonadati; phylum Bacteroidota; class Flavobacteriia; order Flavobacteriales; family Weeksellaceae; genus Chryseobacterium; species Chryseobacterium paludis. Next base: position 2,923,220 of record NZ_CP099966.1, on the reverse strand, counting down.
GAAGGACGGTTTATTGGAGATTTTCAAGGTTTTGCTGATCAGGTACCTTCTAATGAATATATCGAAGCTATAACCGATGGGGTATTATTAACACTTGATTTTGATTTTTTAAAATCAATTGAAAAGGAAATTATTATTTGGCCTGTTTTAATTGCTAAGCTACATGCTTTTGTTGCTGAGAATAAGCTTAAGGTAGTAAGTACAATGCTCAACCTGGATGCTAAATCCCGATATCTTCATTTTCTCAGTCATTATCCTGGCCTGGCCAATCGTGTTCCACAAGCAATGTTGGCTTCTTATTTAGGAATTACTCCTTCTTCATTCAGTCGTATCCGGAAAAATATATTATAGAAATCCTTTCTTGTCAAATGACAATTGCCCCGCTATTCATATATGATAGCTTTGTCATATACAAAAACGATAAATTATAGATATGGATATTGTATTAGGTTTACAGTGGGGAGATGAAGGGAAAGGTAAATTCATTGATCTTATTAGTCAGAATTATGATATTGTAGCACGTTTCAACGGTGGGGCTAATGCCGGACACAGCATAGAGCGTTATGGAAAGAGAATAACATTAAAATCTCTTCCTTCAGGAATATTTATGAAGGGTGTACAAAATGTAATCGGAACAGGAATGGTCCTGGATCCTGTTAATTTTAAAAAAGAAGTTTTAAATTTAAGATCATTTGATGAAACCATCCAGGTGGAGAAGCATGTTTCTATTTCAAAAAAGGCACATCTTGTTCTTCCTACTCATCAATTAATGGATGTCTTCATGGAAGAAAATTCTTCTTATACGGCTATTGGAACTACACGAAATGGCATTGGACAGGCATATGCAAACAAGATTCTTAGGCAGAATTTACGAGTAGGGGATATTTTATCACCGGATTTTACGGATCGGATAATTCATATTTTAGAAAGAGATTATAATCAGCTTTTGAGCTATGGGCAGATACTTCCGTCATTAGAAAAACTATGTGAAGATTTTTTTGATGCTGTAGAGTTTCTGAAAAGATTTGAATTTATTGAAGCAGAAATGTTTTTAAATAATTCATTGAGTAAAGGAAAGACCATTCTGGCAGAAGGAGCACAAGCTACATTGCTTGATATTGATCATGGCACCTATCCATATGTTACTTCTTCAACTACTTTAGCAGCGGGAGCCTGTGGTGGTTTAGGAATTTCACCTAAAAAAGTAGGTGAGATATATGGAGTTGCTAAAGCCTATTGTACAAGAGTAGGTAATGGAATTTTTCCTACAGAAATATTTAATGATCTGGGTGAAGAAATTAGACAGAAAGGCAATGAATTTGGATCCAATACAGGAAGGCCAAGAAGGATTGGCTGGTTGGATCTACCCGCTTTGAAATATGCTGTTATGATAAATGGGGTAACTCAGCTGGTGCTTACTAAAGCAGATGTTTTAAGTGGTTTTGAATCAGTAGCCGTATGTACTCACTATGAAATACAGAATCAGCAGATTTCAATGATGCCTGGTTTATTTATTGATGATGAAGTTCAATCCGTGTTACAGTGGATGAAAGGCTGGGACGAAGATATTTCCAATTATGATGATGCTTCTTCTTTACCCGAACAATTGAAGAATTATCTTAGTTTCCTGGAAAAAGAATTGAAAATTCCTGTGAGCTATCTTTCTACGGGACCCGGAAGAGAGCAGATTATAAAAATGGATTAAGAATAATCTATATCTTTCTATTCGTAGATGCTGCTTCCTTTTAATAGGTCGGAGAAAACTTTCCAATTAATCTTTTCTAAATCAATATTTTGGCTGGTATTAATATAATAACCATCTATATCTTGAATATAGCTAGACATTGCTTCTAAATAATCTTCAATGGTTCTGTTTTCTCATTGCTCCTTATTTTCGATAAAATCTTTCCTAAGATTGTCTATAAAATCAATGAGTTCTTCTTTTGTCATATGGGATAAAATAAAAAAGCGAGGAAAAACCTCGCTTTAAATTTATGCTTTTAAATTCAATTTTAATTCTAACTCATCGAGTTGAGCATCCGCAATAGAAGCTGGTGCATCGATCATAACATCACGTCCTGAGTTATTTTTAGGAAATGCAATATAATCTCTGATCACTTCATTTCCGTCAAGAATAGCTACCAAACGGTCAAACCCGAATGCTAAACCACCATGAGGAGGAGCTCCATATTTGAATGCATTCATTAAGAAGCCAAACTGAGCTTCCGCTTCTTCTTTTGAGAACCCTAAAAGATCAAACATTTTTGACTGAAGATCCTTATCGAAAATTCTGATAGATCCACCACCAATTTCATTTCCATTAAGAACCATATCATAAGCATTAGCTCTTGCTTTTCCAGGATCTGTTTCTAATAAGTGGATATCTTCAGGTTTTGGAGATGTAAATGGGTGGTGCATAGCGTGGTATCTTTGAGTTTCTTCATCAAATTCCAATAATGGAAAATCAACTACCCAAAGAGGTGCAAAAACATTTCCTTTTCTCAATCCTAAACGGTTTCCAAGTTCCATTCTTAAAGCTGAAAGCTGAGTTCGTACTTTATGCTCATTTCCTGAAAGGATCAACATGAGGTCACCTTCTTTTGCTCCAAATTTTTCAATGATCTTTGCCAGATCTTCTTCATTATAAAACTTATTAACAGAAGACGTTTTTACCCCGTCATTTTGGAATTTTAGCCAAACCATTCCCGAAGCTCCGATCTGTGGACGTTTTACCCAATCCACCAATTCGTCGATTTGTTTTCTGGTGTAGTCTGCGCAACCTTCAACATTGATTCCGACAACCAATTCAGCATCATCAAATATTTTGAATTCTTTTCCTTTTACAAGCTCATTCAGCTCCACGAATTCCATTCCAAAACGAATATCCGGTTTGTCATTCCCATATTTTTGCATGGCATCAGCAAAAGTCATTCTTGGAAAAGTTCCGAATTCCTGACCTGTAATATCTTTAATAAGCGTTTTAGTCATCCCTTCAAAAACGTTCATTACATCTTCCTGCTCTACAAAAGCCATTTCACAGTCTATCTGAGTAAATTCCGGTTGTCTGTCGGCTCTTAAATCCTCATCACGGAAGCATTTTACGATCTGGAAATATTTATCCATTCCACCTACCATCAAAAGCTGTTTGAAAGTTTGTGGAGATTGTGGTAATGCATAAAACTGTCCTGGATTCATTCTGCTAGGAACCACAAAGTCTCTTGCTCCTTCCGGAGTAGATTTAATAAGAACCGGAGTTTCAACTTCAATAAATCCTTCATCTGAAAGATAATTTCTTACTTTTTGAGCCATTTTGTGACGGAAGATCAATTTATCTTTCACAGGATTTCTTCTGATATCCAGATAACGATATTTCATTCTTAGTTCCTCGCCGCCATCGGTTTCATCTTCAATAGTGAAAGGTGGAAGCTGTGACTCATTTAGAATCGTTAATGTTTCAACTAAAATTTCAATCTCTCCAGTTGGAATATTAGGGTTTTTGCTTACCCTTTCAATTACTTTTCCCTTAACCTGAATCACAAACTCACGACCCAGTTTTTTAGCTTCTTCCATCAACTGAGTAGAAGAACGGTCCTGGTCAAAAACCAACTGAGTGATTCCGTAACGATCTCGTAAATCTATCCAAATCATAAATCCTTTATCACGGATAGTTTGTACCCATCCTGAAAGTGTAACTTCTTCATTAAGATTTTTTAGAGATAATTCTCCGTTGGTATGTGTTCTGAACATTGATAAGATTTTTTGCAAAGATAATATTATTTTTTCCTAAAACTTTCCATATGCCAAGTCTTAATCGTTTTGGAAGTGATATTTTTGAATCCTATTAATATGATTAAAGATTATGACAAAATATATAGACTTTTTCAAAAAAGCATTTAAAGGCGGAGATGTAGACTATACAAAGATCAGTATAAGGAGTGCTGTACTTCTTTTAGCCATTCCGATGATGCTGGAAATGGCAATGGAGTCTGTATTTGCTCTGGTGGATCTGTATTTTGTAGGGCATCTGAAAGAAAGTGGTTATGCGATACAAACCGTAGGGCTCACAGAATCTGTTCTTTCTGTAATGTACTCTATTGCAATCGGGATGAGTATGGCGGCAACAGCTTTGGTTGCAAGGAGAATTGGTGAGAAAAACCCTGAGCAAGCTTCCAGAAGTGCTGCACAGGTTTTATTTGTTTCGATTGTCATTACTTTTATTCTAAGTTTACTTGGAGTAATTTACGCAAAGGAAATCCTAATTCTTATGGGTTCTAAGCCAGAAGCAGCCGCTTATGGTAAAGATTTTACAAGAATGATGATGGGAAGCAGTGTTATCATTATGCTTCTGTTTTTAATTAACGGAATTTTCAGAGGGGCAGGAAATGCAGCCATTGCAATGAAGAGTTTATGGATCGCAAATATTGCCAATATTATTCTTTGTCCCATTTTAATTAGGGGCTTTGGTCCTATTCCGGCAATGGGTTTAACTGGCGCAGCCCTTGCAACAACAATAGGAAGAAGTGTGGGCGTTATTTATCAATTGTATCATCTCTTAATTGCTGATACACAAATCCGAATAAAATTAAATTATTTCAAACCAGATTTCAGATTAATAAGATCAGTTGTAAAAATAGCAACTCCAGGAATTTTTCAATTTGTTATTGCATCATGCAGCTGGATATTTCTGGCACAGCTTGTCGCAACAACGGGAGGAGAAAATGCTTCAGCAGGGTATCAGACAGCATTAAGATTGATGATGTTTTTTATGCTTCCAGCGTGGGGCTTAAGTAATGCTGCTTCTACTTTGGTTGGACAGAACATGGGGGCTAACGAGATGTTAAGAGCCGAACAATCTGTGATGAAAACCGTAAAGTATAATGTTGTTTTTATGCTCGTTGTAAGTTTGATATTTTTTCTTTTGGGAGATTTTCTGGTCGGTTTTTTTACACAGGAGGTTGAAATTAAAAGCTTTGCTAAAAATGCGCTGCATATAATGAGTGTAGGTTTTCTTTTCTACGGAATAGGAATGGTCATGGTTAATGCTTTTAATGGAGCCGGAGATACATGGACACCGACCTGGATAAATTTTTTTGGATTTTGGATGTTTCAGATTCCTTTTGCCTACTTTCTGTCAAAACATCTTGGAATGGGGCCGAAAGGGGTCTTTATTTCAATCCCTGTAGCAGAAATTCTAATTACAATAGTGGCTTTTATATTATTTAAAAAAGGAAAATGGAAGACCATTAAAGTTTAGATTTATAAAAACTTTAACAGCGATAAGTAGTCTGTTTCGAACGAGTTTTCTTACATTCGTATGAATCAACAAATACTTAATTATTATGGGAAAAGGAGACAGAAAATCTAGAAGAGGTAAAATTAATAATGGAAGCTATGGGAAAAGAAGACCTAGAAAAGCTTCTAAATCATTAGTGACTTCGGAAGAAAAATCTAAAAAGTAAACAAAATAAAAAAAGGCCAAAGATCTATTCTTTGGCCTTTTTTATATACAAATTAAATTATTTTCCAAAAATATTTCCCAAAATACCACCTAGTCCTCCTTCCTGCTGTTTTTGCTGTCCCCCTCCTAAAACACTTCCTAAAATGTCGTTCAGTGGATTTCCGGATGATTGAGATTGTCCACCACCCCCTAATACACTTCCTAAGATGTCATTTAATGGATTGGATTGCTCAGCCTGAGCCTGATTAGATGCATTTCCAAGTATTCCGCCTAATAAATCACCTAAGCCTCCGGCACCAACATTATTTTGTTGTTTTTCTTTACCAATATACCCCATGATAAGTGGAGCAAGCATAGCCAGAACGGGACCTATTTTATCAATTGAAATCCCTGTATTTTGTGATAATTGATTTTCTACATTTTGTTTGTCACCACCAAAAACATGACTAAGGATTGAACCTCCTTCTGCTTGTCTTGCTTCTAACTGAGAAGAGTCATCTAAAATACTTCCGTTATGATCTTTATCCAGGGCGTTGTTTAATGCTTCAGCTTCTTTTGAATCTTGTGATTTATTTCTTAAATATGAAATAACTAAAGGTGCTGCAACAGCCAACAATGCAATAATCTGGTTTTTACTGATTCCAAATTTATTTTCTGCCTGTTCTGCAACCTGGTTGCTTGTATTTCCTGTAAGCAAATCGATTAAATTCATGTTTGTGTCTGTTAAATTGTTAGTAAACCAAAGTTATCAAAAAATATTCCCAAACAATTTTTTTAATCTAAAATTACTGTTAAAGTTTTCTTATATCTTCGTCGGTATATCCTTTAGATCTTAACAGCTTAATGTATTCTTTAGCGCTGGCAGTCATCCAGTTGATTGGTTCCGGAGCTTCTTTCTTATCAATAGTAAATTCAAGAATACCCACATTGTCATTCATCCATGGCAACATATAATATTTTAGTCCACCTTTGTATTTTTTAAAATCGTTGAAGTTTTTTCCTTTATCTGTTGATGATACTGCGCTATATGAAAGAACATATCCTAAAGGGATAAAAAGACAGAGCCAGGATATCTTTTTGAAGGCAGCATATTTTGAAGATGATAGTCCATATCCAATAGACAACGCAAAGATGATATTGAACGGAATAAAAAATACATAGTTATCCGAAACCGCATAAAAAGTTGAAAACCCATAGACGCATAATGATCCTGCAAAGAATACAAAAAACATTTTTGCATTTGATTTATACAATAAAAATGCACCAACAACTCCAAAGAAGGTAAATATGTTGAAGTTATAAATTAGATAAACAAAAGACTTAAAGAAGTCTTGTACATATTGTAAAAATGTTTTGTTTAAGGAGTCTTCAACCCAGGTTCCCTGATCGGAAGTGTAAGGAGAGCTTAGTGATAATCCCTGAGAAGTATTTAAAATAAATAGAGAAGAGAAAAGCACTAAGAAAATAAGCAGGGATAAAAAGACTTGTTTTTTTTCTGCTCTGAAATAGAAAAGAAATAAAAGAAGCGCCGGGATCAACAGGATATTCTGAATATGGATCCAGAGACTGATCCCTAAAAATAATCCACTTAAAACAATGTAATTTTTTTTATTTTCTATAAAACTTTTTATTATTGAAAAAAACACGAGGCTAATCCATAAAGAATTATAGGTATATACTTCTACTATTTCTGCATTTTTCCAAAAAGTAAAGCTAAAACCAAACACAAAAGCTGTAGTGATAGATACCCATTCGTTTTTTGTAACAATCCTTACAGTGAGGTAAATTATCGCAATTGTGGCTGCTCCGGAAAGAATAACCAGAATCCTGCTTGCTTCTATAGAATTAATATTGGCTAAATTCTTAATGAGAATTGCCGTATTGGTATAAAAAAAATGTGTCGTAGCTGTGGCTGTGGTCATCCATTCACCTTTTTCCACAAGTGCTACAAATCCAACGCAATCAGCGAAAGGAATTTTTGTAAAACTCCCAGCATAATAGATGAATAAAAAAATGAGAAATAAGAGAAAAGCGGTTACGTTTTTTTTCATTACTAGTTCTTAATGATTGGGACATTAGAACATGCCTCTCCAAACATAAGAGACTTTACAATAGGTTTCAATTGTTCTACCAATTCTACATAGGCATTTTCCGGAATTTCTTTATCTGAGCAACCTTTTACGAGAACTCTTTTGCCTCTCATGTCATCGAAATCATAAGTTTGTATTGCATTGTGCATTAATATCACTTCAAGATCTTCACGATTGCCAAAAACTATTTTTTTTGCTGCATCTGTAAGTTTAGCTGTAAGGACAAAATATGCCCATAATGGAACAATGGCATCTGCGGAATTATAGATGTAAATATAGGTATCGGTATATTCGTCGGTGTTGATCGCGGCAACTTTCTCGCGAAAATCTTTTTCTTTTAAGATCATTTCCTGGAAAAGAAAATCTTTAAGATCTATACCCTTACGTATTCCTTTGGGAAGAAGAGTAGTAAGATCAAAATTTACCAGACCACTTTCATTTACTTTATTTCTGATTTCAAATTCTTCTGACATTTTTTATCATTATCTTTGAACAAATTTACAAATTAAGATTTAACAAAGTCTTAATTTGTTCTCTATCCTTATTATAGAAATGAAATATTACATCATTGCTGGCGAAGCATCAGGGGATTTACACGGAAGTAATTTAATGAAAGCTTTAAAACAAAAAGATTCAAATGCCGAATTTAGGTTTTGGGGTGGCGATCTGATGACTAAACAAGGTGGCACATTAGTGAAACATTACCGTGATTTGGCTTTCATGGGGTTTTTGGAAGTGGCTATGAACCTAAGGACAATTCTTAATAATATAAAATTTTGTAAAGAGGATATTAAGAATAACAGACCTGATGTTTTAATTCTGGTTGATTATCCAGGATTCAACCTAAGGATCGCAAAATATGCCAAAGAACTTGGGATAAAAGTAGTATATTATATATCTCCTCAGCTATGGGCATGGAAAGAGGGTAGAGTAGAGATTATCAAGAAGTACGTAGATGAAATGATGGTTATCTTACCTTTTGAAGAAGATTTCTATAAAAAGCATGGTGTTCACTCTCATTTTGTAGGCCATCCTTTACTGGATGCAATTTCAAGTTTACAAGAGATCAACATCGACGCATTTAAAAAAGAACATGGTTTAAACGGAAAAGAAATAATTGCACTGCTTCCGGGATCGAGAAAACAGGAGGTTGAAAAGATGCTTGAAATAATGCTTTCTGTAAGGCCTCATTTTAAAAATTATCAATTTGTAATTGCTGGTGCACCAAGTCTTCCCAAAGAGTTTTATCAAAGTTATGTGGATGATAATGTTCATTTTGTCTCCAATAGAACATACGATTTGTTGAGATGTTCTAAAGCAGCATTGGTAACCTCCGGAACAGCAACTTTAGAAACGGCCTTGCTGAATATTCCTGAAGTAGTATGCTACCGTGGAAGTAAAATCTCCTATGCCATTGCTAAAAGGTTAGTGAAGAATATCAACTATATTTCTTTGGTAAATCTGATCATGGATAGGGAGGTTGTGAAAGAATTGATACAAAATGATCTGAATACTAAAAACCTTGTTGAAGAATTAACTAAAATTTTGGAAGGACAAAAAAGAGATCAGGTACTAAAAGATTATGAGCTGCTTAGAGAGAAACTTGGCGGAAAAGGAGCTAGTGATCATGCTGCGGATATTATTTTGAAAATATAAAGGAAAAAACATATCGGATTTCTGTTCCTATATTTTAAGAAAAACAAAACCATGCAGTTATGTGGTTTTTATTTACTATTTTGGTATAGTAAATCCTTAAGTTGAACAAACAACCCCTTTTTATTCTTGTCCTGTGTTTTATCCTTGGAATAATTTTCCAGGATCAATTTTCGCTGAATAAAACGGCAATATTTATTTTTGCGGGAATTTGTTCAGCCATTTTTGCTACACTATTTTTTAAATCTTATCTAATACATAAAAGCAAGTCGGTTTTGTTAGGAATAATGTTTTTTGGAATAGGGATTATTATTCATTGTTGTAATATGGTCACTTCTTCTGAAACCAATTTTGATTCATCAAAAAAGACTGTAGTCTTTAAAATCTCTAAGAAACTAAATTCCAATGAAAAGTATAAAAATTATGAATGTATTGCACAGGTTGGGAAAAAATACTTTAGTTCAATTGTACGTATACCTGTAGAACGCGATCAGCTTGATTTTGATCACTACTATAAAGTAGAAGCTTTTATAGGTAAGCTAAAACCTCCACAATATGATTTTCAATTTGACTATTCCCATTACCTGAAACGGAAAAATATTGGGTACCAATTGTATGTGTCGAATGAAATTCTTTCTGTTCCAAGAACTGATCTTGATATACAGGAAAAAATTAAGCAGAAAAGGCTTAAAGTCCTGCAGAATATAGATAATACCGACATTTCTGCTCAAAGCAGGGAGTTTTTAAAAGGTGTTATTCTTGCCGATAGGACGGAGATTGATTCCTCCATAGTGCAGGATTTCAGCAGATCAGGGCTGGTTCATTTTCTTGCTATTTCCGGAACACATATTATGGTGATCTTTGGATTGTTTTATTTTCTTTTTAAATTGGTACTACCTCTCAAATTTAGGCGATATACCATCATTATAAGTTTAGTGTTTCTCTGGTTTTTTGCTGCTTTTATTGGGTTTGGTAATTCAGTACTGAGGTCATGTATCATGTTGACCGTTTATTTTATTTATGTATTGCTTCAAAGAAAACCCGATGTATTACATTCTATGGCTTTGTCAGCTTTTATTATTCTAATTTTTGATACTCACCAGCTTTTTAATATAGGATTTCAATTAAGTTTTATTGCCGTTTTGGGGATTTTCTGGTTAAATCAACCTATTTTAAAGTGCCTTCCAAAGCAGGATGGCTATGGTAAAAAGTTAATCTTTAATACGATCTCTATTTCGATTTCAGCTCAATTGGCAACCCTTCCTTTGGTCTTATATTATTTTCATCAGTTTTCTTTTATTTCCATTTTAGCCAATTTTGTTATTGTTCCTTTCTCTGAACTGATCATTATGTTATCATTTGGAATGGCAGGCTTAATTGCCCTCCATTTAGATTTTGATATCATTAATATGGTGTATGACTTTGTGATTCACGGATTATTAAAATCTATTCATTGGTTTGCCGATTTCGATTTTCTCTTTTTTGAAAATATCTCAATGAATTTGGTTGAGGTTTTTCTCTTGTTAATAATTATATATGTGCTGAGGTTTGTATTTCTTAAATTTAATTTTAAAAATATAATGAGATTCATCATACTAAGTTTAATGTTTTTTATTGTCCGGTCTGGGTTTAATATTAAAGAGAATCAGAGAGAAGAAATTTTGGTTCACCAAGTAGGAAAGGATAAGGTACTTTCAATTAAGGATGGAAACAGGGCTTATTTTTGGATGGCAAATACTTCTGACAGAGAGAAAGTAATTAAGTATGTGATTAATCCATACAGCTCATCAAGAAGATTAAAAAATATTGAATTGAAAAGTTTAGAGGGTATAACGAAAAAGATTATCTATAAGAGCAAAATTTATGATATAAATTAATTGTTACATTTTTTTATTTTTTCTCTTATTTACTATACTTTAGGCTCTTATTTAGAAAGATTACAAACTGGCTAATAGTGAGATTTCTCACTTTATAATATTGTTAACATTTCCTAATTTTGTAGAAATTCAAATTTAAACTTAATATGGCAGGTTTAACGAGTTCTACAATAGGTAGAAAATATGCTATGGCATTATCAGCTATGTTTTTGCTGATTTTTCTTATACTGCATTTAACAACAAATTTATTATCTGTTATAAATCGCGATGCTTTTAATACAGCATCAGATTTTATGGGGTATAATCCTTTTGTTCAATTCTTGATGCAACCTATTCTTGGTTTTGCAGTTCTTTTCCATTTTATTATGGGATTTGTGCTGGAGATTAAGAATAATAAAGCGCGTCCAGTTAAATATGCTTCAAACAATGCGGCTTTGAATTCTACATGGATGTCTAGAAATATGATTATTTCCGGAGCTGTTGTATTGGCTTTTTTAGCGCTTCACTTTTATGATTTCTGGATTCATGAAATAAACTACAAGTATGTGGAAGGACTGGCTCCGGATGCGGAACGTTTTTGGCCGGAATTGCATGAGAAATTTGCTGATATCTGGAGAGTAGCTTTATATGTAATCTCATTTGTATTATTGGGACTGCACCTGGCTCATGGATTTCAGTCTTCTTTCCAGTCAGTTGGTGCAAGACATCCAAAATATACTCCAATACTTAAGGCGATAGGAACTTGGTATTCGATCCTTATTCCATTTGGGTTTATTTTTATTGCAATTTATCATTTTGTAACTCAATAATATCAATATACTAATATGAGTAAATTAGATTCAAAAATTCCGGCGGGTCCTTTAAAGGATAAATGGAAAAATCATAAAGATCATATGAACCTTGTTGCACCAAACAACAGAGATAAGATTGATATTATTGTTGTAGGTACAGGTTTGGCAGGTGGTTCTGCTGCAGCTACTCTGGCTGAGCAAGGATATAATGTAAAAGCATTCTGCTATCAGGATTCTCCAAGAAGAGCACACTCTATTGCAGCTCAGGGAGGAATCAATGCAGCTAAAAATTATCAGGGAGACGGTGACTCTACTTACAGATTGTTCTATGACACGATCAAAGGTGGTGACTACAGAGCAAGAGAGGCAAATGTTTACAGATTAGCTGAAGTTTCTGCAAATATTATCGACCAATGTGTTTCTCAGGGAGTTCCTTTCGGTAGAGATTACGGCGGTCAATTAGATAACCGTTCATTTGGTGGGGTTCAGGTAAAAAGAACTTTTTATGCAAAAGGACAAACTGGACAGCAGTTATTATTAGGTGCATATTCTTCATTAAGCCGTCAGATCGGAAAAGGAAGAGTAAAAATGTACAATCGTCACGAAATGCTAGAATTGGTAATCGTAGACGGAAAAGCAAGAGGGATCATCGCTAGAAACCTTGTAACTGGTGAAATTGAAAGACATTCGGCTCACGCAGTTGTAATTGCTTCAGGAGGTTACGGTAACGTATATTTCTTGTCTACCAACGCAATGGGTTCAAACGTTTCTGCGGCTTGGAAAATTCATAAAAAAGGAGCGTATTTCGCAAACCCTTGTTATGTACAGATTCACCCGACTTGTATTCCTGTTCATGGAACACAGCAGTCCAAACTTACTTTGATGTCTGAATCATTAAGAAACTCAGGAAGAATCTGGGTTCCTAAAAATATTGAAGATTCAGTTGCCATCAGAGAAGGTAAATTGAGACCTGAAAATATTAAAGAAGAAGATAGAGATTACTATCTTGAAAGAAGATATCCGGCATTCGGAAACCTTGTTCCTCGTGATGTTGCATCAAGAGCTGGTAAAGAAAGATGTGATGCTGGTTTCGGAATTGAAAATAATGATACCAAAGAAGGTGTTTACTTAGATTTCTCTACAGAAATCATTAAAAAAGGTAAAGAAGCAGCTATTGAAAAGCATATTCACAATCCTACAGATCAGCAAATTTATGATTTAGGTAAAAGTTGGATTGAGGAGAAGTATGGTAACTTATTCGTAATGTACGAAAAGATTACTGCAGATGATCCTTACAAAACTCCAATGAAGATTTATCCAGCGGTTCACTACACAATGGGTGGTGTTTGGGTTGATTATAACTTGCAATCTACAATCCCGGGATGTTTTGTAATTGGTGAGGCTAACTTCTCAGACCACGGAGCCAACAGATTGGGAGCTTCTGCATTAATGCAAGGTTTGGCAGACGGATATTTCGTACTTCCTTACACCATTGCAGATTATCTTTCTGCAGATATCAGAACGGGAGAAATTCCTACGACTTCTGCTGAGTTTGAGGAAGCTGAAAAAGAAATTAAAGACAAGGTAAACTTCTTTGTTAATAATAAAGGAACACATTCAGTAGATCATTTCCACAAGCAATTAGGACACATCATGTGGAATAAGGTTGGAATGGGAAGAACTCCTGAAGGTTTAAGAGAAGCGATCGCAGAAATCGATGAAGTGAAAAAAGATTTCTGGAAGAACGTAAAAGTAATGGGAGAAGCTAAAGGGATGAACACTGAACTTGAAAAAGCGTTCAGGGTAGCAGACTTTATTGAATTAGGACAGCTAATGGCAATTGATGCTTTACACAGAAACGAATCTTGTGGAGGACATTTCAGAGAAGATCATGCTACTCCGGAAGGTGAAGCGGAAAGAGATGATGTTAACTTCAAATATGTAGGAGCTTGGGAATATCAGGGTGATGATATCAAACAGGAAGTTCTGCACAAAGAAGATCTTATCTATGAAAACATCGAAGTTAAAGCAAGAAGTTACAAATAATCTCCAACCTATAAATATAAAATTATGAGTGCAAAAAAAGGCCTTCATCTTACGCTGAAAATTTGGAGACAAAAAAATACAAAAACTAAAGGTCAGTTTGAGACCTATAAAATATCGGATGTTTCTACAGATTCTTCATTCTTAGAAATGCTGGACATCCTTAACGAGAATTTAATTAACGAAGGAAAAGAACCTATCGCTTTCGATCACGACTGTCGTGAAGGAATCTGTGGAATGTGTTCTCTTTACATCAATGGTAGAGCACATGGTCCTGATACAGGGATCACCACTTGTCAGCTTCACATGAGAATGTTCAAAGACGGAGAAACGATCGTTATTGAACCTTGGAGAAGTGCTGCTTTCCCGGTAATTAAAGACTTAATGGTAGATAGAAGTGCATTTGACAGAGTAATGGCCGCAGGTGGTTTTATTTCTGTGAATACTTCAGGAAATACATTGGATGCAAATGCTATTCCAGTACCTAAAGAAGATGCTGATAAAGCAATGGATGCAGCAGCATGTATCGGGTGTGGTGCTTGTGTGGCGACCTGTAAAAATGGTTCTGCCATGTTATTTGTTGGTGCTAAAGTGTCTCAGTTCGCGCTACTTCCTCAAGGAAGAGTAGAAGCAAAAAGAAGAGTTCTTAATATGGTGCAGGCAATGGATGAAGAAGGATTTGGTAACTGTTCAAATACAGGAGCTTGTGAAGTAGAATGTCCTAAGGGAATTTCTCTTGAAAACATTGCCAGAATGAACAGAGAATATATGTCAGCGCTAGTTGATAAAGGATAAAACTAGTTCAAATAGATAAAAAAAATCGTCTCCTTATTGGATGGCGATTTTTTTAGTTAAATGTTTCATAAAAAGTACTATTTAATTGTATTTAGTATACTTGAAAAACTTATTTTTGTTTAATTATTAAAAATCAAAATGAAAAAATATCTTTTATTGTTTATCATTGCAATATTTGTGATGTCTTGCTCTAAAAAAGTAGAAGTAAAAGGAAAAATTACAGGTGGATCACCATTAGAAAGAATAGAATTTATTGAAGCTTCAGGGGTTGCTACGTTACCGTTAGCTAACATTGGAGTGAAAAATGATGGTACTTTCGCTGGAAGCTTTGAAGCTCCTAAAAATGGGATGTATCTTATTTCTTATGCTGGAAAGCAAAACTTAGTATACTTAAAGGGTGGGCAAACCCTTAATATCTCAGGAAATGGAATGACATTTCCAAATGATTATGTTATTACAGGAGATGCAAAAAAGAATAATGACTTCTTTACAGCTTCCCAAAAGTATTTAACTAATTATGCTCAAACGGTGAACATGAATGAGCTGATGACTAAAGATGAAAAAGGTTTTCTTGCAGGTATCCAAAAAGTTGAAAAAGATATCAACAGCAATATTGAAGAAAATGAAAGAAAATTTAGTCCTGACAGTGAGGTAGTAAAATGGAAAAAGAATGATCTTTCCAGTACATTATTATCTATTATCAGTCAGTATGAAATGAAACAAAGTCAGACCGGTAATCCTTCATTTAAAGTAGGTAAAACCTTTACTGATTATGAAAATAAACTTCAGGAAAATAAGGATGTTATGATAAAAGAGAATCCTTATTACAGACAATATTTATTGGCTAAAATGAGTCCTGATTTTCAAAAGTATGCTGAAGCAAATAGCAAAAATAAAACTGATGTTACAACTTCAGAATTGTTTGCCCAATATTTAAAATCAAAAAAGGATATCAATCAAACGGCTAAGGATTATCTTTTGGCTTTCGTAATGGCTCAGTCTGATATTCATCCAGGTTCACCCGCTAAGGTTACTGATAAGATTAAGAAGATCATCGATGAAGATATCAAAGATGCTACTATTAAGAGTGACCTTTCGAAAATTCAAATAGCAGTAAATGGTATTAAAATTGGTGATGTTGCTCCCGATGCTTCTTTAATAAAGCAAGATGGTAAATCTTATAAACTTACTGAAAATAAAGGAAAACCTTATATGTTGCTTTTCTATGCATCTTGGAATCCATACATAGGAGAAGCTGCTGTACCAGTGCTGAAAGAAGTTGTTAATTTTTATAAATCTAAGATGAATTTCGTATTTGTAAATGTTGATGATACTAAAGATCAGTTTGTAAAAACAAGTAATTCTTTACTAAAAGGAATTCCAGGAACAAATGTATATGGTGATGGGGGATTAAATTCTGATATTGCTAAGAAATATGGCGTTTATGGATTTAAGTTACCTTGTTTTGTAATCATAGATAAGGATGGTAAAATAGCAAGTAGATCTTTTGTGAATTTGGGAGAACCGGAATTGGTAACAATTTTGGATAAAATTACAGGGCTTTCTGCACCTAAAGTAAATCCTAATGTACAATTGCAACCAGGGTTAGGTGTTGATCCTTCTGCACAGCAGATGGCTCCTCAACCAGAAAATCCTCAACCCGCTCCAACAAAATAATAAACTTTAACATAGATGAAAAACCTTGTCCTAGGATAAGGTTTTTTTTATTGTATTTTTGCAAATTGAAACCGGAAGGTTACATTCGTGATATAGAAAAAATAGAAATTAGGGAATGAGAAAGAAGAAAGATATTATTCTTGAAAATATTAAGCTTTTAACAGCTGGTGCTAAAGGTGTAGCAATAGGGAAGACAGATGAAGGGAAAACCGTTTTGGTTTCAGGTGCTATTCCGGGAGATGTTGTGAACGCAAGAGTAAGAAAGTCTAAATCTAAATATTTTGAAGCTGAAACAGTAGAAGTTTTAGAAAAGTCTCCTTTTAGAGTAGATGCCAAATGTATTCATTTTGGAACTTGTGGTGGATGTAAATGGCAGAATATGAGCTATGAAAAGCAGCTGGATTTCAAACAAGAAGAGGTTTATAATAATATAAAGAGAATTGGTGGAATTGATAATTTTGAAACCATTTCAATTTTAGGTGCTGAGGATCAGTATTTCTATAGAAACAAAATGGAGTTCTCTTTCTCAAATGCCAGATGGCTTACTCAATACGAGATAAGTTCTGAAGAAAATTTTGGAAGCAGAGATGCTTTAGGGTTTCATATTCCTGGAATGTGGAGCAAAATTTTAGATCTTAAAGAATGCTTCCTTCAGGAAGATCCATCCAATGCGATCCGTTTGGCGGTAAAAAACTATGCCGTGGAAAATGGATTAGACTTTTTTGATGTTAGAAATCAGGAAGGTTTTTTGAGAACTCTAATGATGAGACAAAACTCTAGCGGGGAATGGATGGTGCTATTCCAACTTTATAGAGAAGAAAAAGAAAACAGAGAAAAGCTTTTTGAATTTTTATTGAATAAATTTCCACAGATTAAAACGTTAGTCTATGCAATTAACTCTAAGCAAAACGACTCTATTTATGATTTAAATATTAAAACATATTTTGGAGAAGGGTTTTTAATGGAAGAGATGGACGGATTGAAATTTAAAATAGGACCAAAATCTTTTTTTCAAACCAACTACAAACAGGCTTTGGAACTTTATAGAAAGACATTAGAATTTGCTGATTTAAAAGGTGATGAAGTAGTTTATGACTTATATACAGGAACCGGAACTATTGCACAGTATGTAGCCAGAAAAGCAAAACAGGTAATCGGAATAGAATCGGTACAGGAAGCTATTGATGCAGCAATTGAACATGCTGAGTTAAATGGCCTTACCAATTGCACCTTCTATTGTGGTGATATGAAGAATGTTTTTAATGATGAATTCCTGGAAAATCATCCAAAAGCTGATGTCTTAATTACTGACCCACCAAGAGATGGGATGCATCAGAAAGTTGTAGAACAGATCTTAAAACTTTCTCCTGAAAAAGTAGTGTATGTAAGTTGTAATTCAGCTACTCAGGCGAGAGACTTAGCACTAATGAAGGATCATTATAATGTAGTTAAAATATTACCTGTTGATATGTTTCCCCAAACCCATCATGTTGAGAATATTGCATTGCTGATAAAAAAATAATTTGCCTAAATTTGAATTCAAATCATATTATGAAATATTTTAAATTTCTCATATTAACCCTGATTTTGGGAATGCTTTGTTCATGTGGTGGAGATGATGATATTTGTGAAAGTGGAGAAGGAACGCCCAGAATTAAGATTGGGTTCAAGAGTGCAGCTACTGATAAAGAAGTAACTTTAGATTCTCTGTATGTTGCTGTAGATTATGGATCAGGAAAAGTGCAATTAGGAAAACAGCAAAAAATAACCTCCAGATTAGTGCCTCTTAGAGTCGATGACTCTCCTTATACAGACGTTTATATCAGACTTACAGATAAAGGACAGGAATCCAAAGTAAGAATAAGTTATGGCACAAAAGCTACCTACGTCTCTCCGGGATGTGGTGTGAAGAAAACATATAATAATGTAAGTTCTGAATTAGTAACTCCAAATCCAGTTACTAAAGTAGAAATAGGACAAAATAATATAGAGAATGAAGACAAAACTAATCTTTACCTTCTTTTTTAGTATACTAAGCTTATTGAGCTTCGCTCAGGAGAAGAAAGTAAAAGCAGAGCCTAAAAAAGAAAAATGGAAGTATGAGCCTAATTTTATGGTTGGTTTTGACGTTCTTAATTTTGGAAGTGCTTTTTTCTCAGACAGGAAATTATATCAGGGATTTATATCTTCAAAGATTAAAGGAAGTTTGCATGGAGTTGCAGAAGCTGGTTTTGAGAAAAATATTTATCAGAAGAATGGGTATGACGCAAAGGTAAATGGTCCTTTTGTAAAGCTGGGTGTGTTTTATATGCTTGCTCAGGATCCTGAAAATGAGTTCAATGGTTTCTATGCAGGCGGAAAAGCTGCAGGATCATTCTATACTCAGGAGTATATGGCTGTACCTGTCCGGGGATTTGGAGGAAGCAGTTCATCTATTGCTTTCCCGTCTTCTACTCAATCTTCCTATTGGCTTGAAGGAGTTATTGGAGGTAGAGTACAATTATTTGAATCTAATTTTTATATTGATGTTAACCTTCAACCTAAGTATATGGTATTTACAACAAAACAGGACGATATACAACCTATGATTGTTCCTGGTTTTGGTAGAAGTTCATCTAAATTCAATATGGGCTTTTCCTGGAATATAGCCTACAAATTCTAATTTTTACTTTTAACCTGAACTTTGCTTCAGGTTATTTTTTTAATAATTGATATAATGCTTCCAGTTCTTTTGGAGGTGTTCCAGCATCAAATTCTGATGATTGGAAAGTTTTACCTTTATGGGTAATGATTATAGTTGATGACAGTGCCCGATCAGAAAAACGACCTGTTGTAGGTGATGGATAAGAGGATATTTTATTTAAATCAATTAAGCTCGCTTCCTTTACTATGCTTTTCCAATTGTTAGCCGATAAATCGGAGACTTTTGAAGTTTCATTTAATAAAGTAGTGATGGTAGTAGGAGTAAAAGTGGTCTTCTTATTTGTTCCTCTGGTTTGTTCCGTTAATTCGATTTTTTCAATATCATATTTTTGATCTGTTATAACTGATTTATTTTGATTGTTTTCCGTATTTTTCTGTGAATTACAACTTCCCGTAAATGCTATAGAAAATATGATTGTAGATGCTATAATATTCTTCATTTTTAAATTTTATGTATTTTATTCTATTTATTTGAAATATAACTAAATATATTAGTTTAAACTAATATATTTGCAAATCATATAAAAAAATAAGAATAAAGAATGAGAAAATCTACTACTTTAAAGTTTCTTTTTTTACTTCCATTGTTTGTTGCAGGATTATTAAATGCACAGACTACAAATGCTGGAGTAAAAAGAGAAGCGAAATTCACAGGAAAATCTCCTGCAGAACTTACTCAGTCACATGGCTTTGAAAGATGTTCTACTGTAGAATATGAAAACTACTTGCAGGCAAAATTTCCTGGAAGAATGACTGCAGATCAATTCGAATCATGGTTGGCTCCATTGGTTAAAAATGCTAAAGCCAATAAATCACAAAACGGAAATATCATTACGATCCCAGTAGTGGTACATGTTGTTCATAATGGCCAGAACCTAGGGGTTGCTCCTAATATTGTTGATGAGCAGGTAATTTCTCAAATTACGGTAATGAATAATGATTATCGTAGATTGGCAGGTACTCCAGGTTTTAACAACAATGTTGTGGGAGCCGATGTCATGATCCAGTTCGCTTTAGCAAAAGTGGATCCTAAAGGAAATCCAACTAATGGTATTGATAGAGTAAATTTGTGTCAGCCTTCATGGGGTAGAGCAGATATTGAAAGCTTTGTGAAACCTGAAACTATTTGGGATCCTACCAAATATATGAATATGTGGAGCTTAAAATTTACTGATACTACTTTATTAGGATATGCTCAGTTCCCATCTACTTCAGGTCTGCCAGGATTGAGTCCTTCAGGAGGTGAAGCTTATTCCGATGGAGTAGTTGCTAACTATGCTACTTTTGGAAGCAGTGACTATAATGTTAATAATACTTTCCTTCTTGGTGCACCATATGATAAAGGGAGAACAATGACTCACGAGGTTGGCCATTTCTTAGGATTGCGACATATCTGGGGTGATGCAAGTTGTGGGGATGATTTTTGTGCTGATACTCCAACGGCTCATACATCAAATTATACTTGTAATCCAGCAATAGCAAGCTGTACTGTTCCTACTGTATTTGAGATGGTCCAGAACTATATGGATTATACAAATGATACGTGTATGAATATCTTTACAATTAATCAAAAAGATAGAATTACAGCAGTAATGAATAATTCTCCTAGGAGACTTGAGCTTAAAACATCAACTGCAGATCAGCCAATTGCATTATTTCCAAATGATGCCGAAGTGAAACTGGAGAGAGAATGTGCGACAGCTACATGCGCTACTACTACAGCTCAAAATGTAAAAGTATCTCTTTACAATAGAGGAACAAGTCTATTGACTTCTGCAGTAATAAATTATACTGTAAATGGAAATGCAAAGGTATTTAACTGGACAGGAAGTCTGGCTCAGGACAAATATCAAGTTCTGACACTTCCAATGGATGCGAATACTTTAGGTGGGCAAATGAATATTAATGTAACTTCAGTAAATGGTGTAGCTGATCAAAGATTATCAAATAGCAATATTACTGTAAATTATCTAGGAGCTGTTGTAAGAGCAGATGCTAATGTTGTGTTTAATCTTCAATTAGACCAATATGGTTCTGAAACAACTTGGACACTTAAAAATAGCTCAGGAACTACCGTATATAGTGGTGGCCCTTATCCGGATTCTCCAACACCAGCTCTTCCGGCTTTAAAATCATTTAACTGGACATTAAGTGCAGATGAATGTTATACATTAACTGTGAATGATCAGTTTGGTGATGGATTCTATCCTTATGGTGGATATTATAATATTAAATCTTTATCTGGAACAACGCTACTTTCAGGATCTCACTTTGCTACTACTCAAAGTAGATCTTTAAAAGTACAGGTATTGGGAACTAAAGAAGTGGTTAAGAATAGCTTCGCTATTTACCCTAACCCAGTAAATGATATTTTAAATATTACCAAAGTTTCTAATAAGGCAAGCTTTGAAATTCATAATGCTGTTGGACAGCTTGTAAAAGGTGGTACCATCACTAATAATCAAATCAGAGTAGCTGATTTAGTAAAAGGGACATATGTTATTTCAATAAAAGATAATGCAATTTCTGAAAGCATTAAATTCATTAAGAAATAATAATATTAAAACTTAGACTTAAAAAGAAAGTCTTCTACTTTATAGTGGAAGACTTTCTTTTTGTTGATTATATTATTGTTGTTTTTTACTTCTATTATTTGTTTGTAATTCTGTCTTTTTGCTATTTGTTGCTGTGTCTTGCTATTTTTTTTATGGTCTTATTGTTTTTTAAAAACATAATGATAATTGCTAATCATGGCAGGTTGTTTAATATAATGATTGTATTTTTATATTTATGATATTTTATATTAAATATCTGTTTAAGTTTTTATATTTTTGTTAAATGTGAATTTAAAAAAAAGATTAATTTATGAAAAAACTACTTACTACTTTAATGTGTACTTTAGTAGGGGGAGCTATGTTCGGCCAATGGACGCCAACTTCCTTTAAAAAAGTAGACAACAAGAAAAGAGGTACGGAATTTAAAGTAAATCCATCAGGTACAAGAAGTAATGGATACTATAAATTGGACTTAGATTTATTAAGATCCCAATTAAAGAACGCTCAGGAAATGGGACCGAATGCTGCACCTGTTGTTATTTCTCTTCCTACTATGAATGGGAAGATTGAAAGATTCAATGTATACAGCTTTCCGGTTGTTGTAAAAACAATAGCAGATAAGTACCAACTGGGATCATATGTGGGAGCTAGTGTTGATAATCCTACAAAATTCTTAAGATTTAGTGTTGCTCCTAATGATTTTCAATCGATGATCATCGATGGAGGGAACTATGAATTTATTGAACCAGCTTCTGCTGATAAGACTGTTTATGGAGTGCATCCTAAAACAAGTAAAAACGAAAGTGGATTTTTATGTTCAACAGAAGAAAGTCCGGCTGCTAAAAAACAGATTGAAGACTTATTGAAAAATGGGCAATCTTTTTCAAATCAGCCAACAAATTTTGCCAAAAGTTCTGATAAAAAATATAGAACAATGAGATTGGCAATGTCTGTGACAGGAGAGTATACTCAGTTTCATGGAGGTACCGTAGCTGGAGCTTTAACAGCTATTAATGCTACATTAAGCAGAGTAAACGGAGTTTTTGAAAAAGATTTTGCATTGCACTTAAACTTACAAGACTTTCCGGGAGTAATTTATACCAATGCAGCGACAGATCCTTATTCTGCTGCTGGTCCTGGAGTTGGTGGGGCTTGGAATCTTGAATTGCAAAATACACTTACTGCCAATGTGGGAAATGCCAACTATGATATTGGGCATTTATTTGGTGCTTCAGGAGGTGGAGGTAATGCCGGATGTATCGGATGTGTTTGTGTTAATCCTACAACAGCTGTACCTGAAGGTAAAGGTTCTGGATTTACTTCTCCGGCAAATGGAATTCCACAAGGAGATAGCTTCGATATTGACTATGTTGCTCACGAAATGGGACATCAGTTAGGTGGAAATCACACTTTTTCGCATAATATAGAAGGAAGTGGTGTAAATATGGAACCTGGTTCTGGGTCTACGATTATGGGATATGCTGGTATCACAGGGCCAAATACAGATGTTCAGGCTCATTCTGATCCTTATTTCCATACAGCAAGTATTGGCCAGATTCAAGAGAATTTGATTGATAAGACTTGTGATGTAGAAACGTCAATTACAAATAACCCTCCAGTGATTGCAGCCTTACCAACGTATAATATTCCAAAAGGAACGGCTTTCGTACTAACGGCTTCTGCTACAGATCCGGAAAGTGATCCAATGACATATATTTGGGAGGAGGTTGATGATGCATCACTTTCAATTAATAAGAATAACTTAGGGAATACCAGTTCTGGAGCTTCATTCAGATCGATTTCACCAACGACAAGTCCTACTAGATATTTCCCTAAACTCTCATCTGTATTGAATGGAGTCTTGAATAACGCAAACAATACTTGGGAAGCGGTATCTACCGTTGCAAGAACTACAAAATTTGAAGTAACTGTAAGGGATAATAATTCAAATATAGCTCAACAACAGTCACAGAGTAAAATTCAGACGATCATCGTTGGAGATAACGGACCTTTTAGATTAGCGAGTCAATATGCTGATATTAATACACCGACTCCAATTCAATGGATTGTAGCTAATACTACTGCTGCACCTTATAGTGTTGCGAATGTGAAGATTGATTATACAGCAGATAATGGGACTACATGGACTGTACTAGCTGCTTCAACTCCGAATGACGGTTCTGAAAACTTTACCTTTCCATCTTCTATGAACGGGCAGATTATTAAGGTAAGAGTTTCATCAATTGGAAATGTATTTTATGCTATTGGTAGTGTTACATTAGGTCCACTTGCTGCATGTAGCAGTGCTGCACCAACAAATGTGGTGGTAAGTAACATCAGCAGTTCTTCAGCGAGTGTATCTTGGATGTCTTATACCGGTGCTACTTATAAAGTACGTTATAAAAAAACAAGTGCAAGCGTATGGACTGAGATTGATACAAATGTTCCTTCAGTTAACTTGAGCAATTTAACAGACGGTACAGCATATGAGGTACAGGTTGCTTTAGTTTGTGGAACTACAGTTGGAACTTACTCTGCATCAGTTAATTTTACAACACTAGTCCTTGC
This sequence comes from Chryseobacterium paludis, assembly GCF_025403485.1. Classification (NCBI taxonomy): domain Bacteria; kingdom Pseudomonadati; phylum Bacteroidota; class Flavobacteriia; order Flavobacteriales; family Weeksellaceae; genus Chryseobacterium; species Chryseobacterium paludis. The sequence goes on along the minus strand of NZ_CP099966.1, from coordinate 2,899,010 downwards.
TTATTGTACTGCGAGTACTTCTAGTACAAGCTATGAGAATATTGCAAATGTAACAGTTGCCAATTTGAATAATACTTCAGGAGCAAGTACTTATACGAACTATACAACGAATACAGCTCTTCAGGTTAATTTAACAAAAGGAACTACTTACCCTATTTCACTTACAATTGGTAATCCTGATGTTCCAGATTATGATGCTGCAGCTATTTTTATTGATTTCAATAAAAATGGTGTTTTTGAAGATTCAGAAAGAGTTCTGAACTTTCCTGTTGCAGTTCCGACAGCTGCTCCGATAACAGGATCATTTATGGTTCCTGCTAATGCTGTAGAAGGACAGCCTTTAAGAATGAGAGTTGTTGTATTCTATGTTGGAGACCAAAATGCAGGTGCAACATTACCTTCAGACTATTTGTGTGGAGTGAACTTCCAGTATGGAGAAGTAGAAGATTATAACGTTGTAATTTCGCCTAATAATTTAGCAACTAACGAAGTAATTAAAGATAGCTTTAGTATCTATCCTAACCCTACAAGTGATGTATTAAACGTTACTAAGGTTTCTGATAAAGCTACTTACAAAATTTACAGTGTTACTGGCCAATTAGTAAGCAGTGGAAATATAAATGGTGGAAAAATTAATGTTTCTACTTTGGTAAAAGGTGGGTACGTAATTACAATTGATGAAAAAGGAAAAGATTTATTCACATCTAAATTCATTAAAAAGTAATAAAAAAAATAATAAAATTTTTTTATAAATATGAAATCCTCAGGTATTCCTGGGGATTTTTTTATTTTGAAATGATAAATTATATTATTGTGGAATTTGTATGAAAAAAATGATTGTACGTGTAAATTAATAATAAAAAATGATTAGATTTGTATAATTAATATAATATATTGAGAAACTTATGAAGAAAATTTTTACTTCTTTCTTCTTTCTCTGTTTGTTTGTCGTCACCAGTGCACAATGGAGTCCTACATCATTCAGAGGGGAAAAAATCAGAGGAAGTTCTGAAATCAGGAACTATTACTCTTTAGACATTCCCTTATTAAAATCCCAATTGGCAAAAGCACAGGAAACAGGCAGAAATGCAAAGCCTGTTACTATTTCATTGCCAACCATGGATGGGAAAATTGAAAAATTTGCCGTTTACAGCTTTCCGGTTGTTGTAAAAGAACTGGCAGATGAATATCAATTAGGATCTTATGTAGGGGTCGGAATCGATGATCCGGGCAAGTACCTAAGATTTAGTTTAGCCCCTGATGACTTTCAGTCAATGATTGTCAAAAATGGAAAGTCCGAATTTATAGAACCGTTGAATAGAGAAAAGACAGTTTATGGTGTGCATCCTAAAACTGATAAAAGTAATGAAGGGTTTTTATGTTCTATGAATGAAAGCCTTTTGTCTAAACAAGAGATCAATAAACTTTACGAAAAGGGATCTGCATTTACGAATCAGACCACCAATTTTTCTAAATCTTCTGATAAGAAGTATAGAACAATGAGATTGGCAATGTCTGTTACTGGAGAGTACACCCAGTTTCATGGCGGAACAGTGGCGGGAGCATTAATTGCTATTAATGCAACCCTAACCAGAGTAAATGGGGTATTTGAAAAAGATTTTGCTTTACACTTAAATTTACAGAATTTTCCTGGGGTAATTTATACCAATGCAGCGACAGATCCTTATTCTGCTGCTGGTCCTGGAGTTGGTGGGGCTTGGAATTTGGAATTGCAAAATACATTAACTGCTAATGTAGGAAATGCCAATTATGATATTGGGCATTTATTTGGTGCTTCAGGAGGTGGAGGTAATGCAGGCTGTATAGGTTGCGTTTGCGTAGATCCTACAACTGGAGTTCCTAAAGGTAAAGGTTCTGGATTTACCTCTCCTGCAGATGGAATTCCGCAAGGTGATAATTTCGATATCGACTACGTTGCTCATGAAATGGGACATCAGTTAGGAGGTAATCACACTTTCTCTCACGGTCTTGAAGGAAGTGGTGTAAACATGGAACCAGGTTCTGGATCTACTATTATGGGATATGCCGGGATTACCGGTCCAAATACTGATGTTCAGCCACATTCAGATGATTATTTTCATATTGCCAGTATTAAACAGGTACAGGCAAATTTAATCAGTAAAACATGTGATGTTGAAACTCCGGTTGCCAACAATCCACCTGTAATTGCTGCTTTACCTACGTATAATATTCCTAAAGGAACAGCGTTCGTATTGACGGCATCTGCAACTGATCCGGAGAATGACCCAATGACTTATACGTGGGAAGAGGTAGATAACGCTACCGTTATAATTAATAAAAATAACTTAGGACTAACCACTAGTGGTGCATCATTCAGATCTGTGGAACCAACTACAAGTCCTACAAGATATTTCCCTAAATTATCTTCAGTATTAGCTGGGGTTCTTAATAACTCTAACAATGGTTGGGAATCAGTTTCTACAATAGCTAGAAACAGTAAATTCTCTGTAACTGTTAGAGATAATAGCCCTATTGCAAATCAACAGCAAACACAGTTTGCAGAACAAACGATTATTGTAGGTAATAACGGACCTTTTAAAGTTACAACTACAACAGCTTATAATAACGGGCCTACTACAGTAGCCTGGGATGTTGTAAATACGACAGCAGCTCCTTATAGTGTTGCTAATGTTAAAATAGACTACACAACTGATAATGGTCTTACATGGACTGTTTTGTCAGCGTCTACAGCTAATGATGGAAGTGAAAGTTTAACCTTTGGAGCTCTAACATTAGGCTCTACTGTTAAAATCAGAGTGAGTGCTATCGGTAATGTATTTTATGCGATTGGTAGCGCAACAGTTGCAAGTTTAGCAGCTTGTACCGGAGCTCCTACAACAGGAGTTACCGTTTCAGCGATCACTCAGACACAAGCCACTGTTTCTTGGGCTGCTTCTGCTGGAGCAACATATGTTGTTCAATATCGTCCGGTAGGAAGTACAACTTGGATTTCTTTACCAGCAACTACTAACTCTATTGTATTAACAGGGTTAACTGACGGAATTCAATATGAAGTACAGGTAGCAAATGTCTGCTCAGGAACACAGGGAGCCTTCTCTGCGTCTGTTAATTTCACTACTCCTGGTTTGAATTATTGTCAGATGCAATCAAGTAACTTCGGTAGTGAGTATATTTCCAATGTTACAGTAACGCCAATTGGAGCGGCTCCTATGAGTAATAACTCCGCAGGAAGTACGTATACAGATTACAGCACCAATCCAAGTACTTTAGTGAATCTTGTGATTGGTTCTACAGGTAATACTGTTTCTGTTACAAAATTTTATCCTGGAGGATTTACCTATTCTGAAGCAGTAGGTGTTTGGATAGATTTTGATAGGAATGGCATTTTTGATCCGGCAGAGCAGGTGATGAACTCTCCTTCTAATACTACGACTCCTGTTAGTGCTGTTTTCAACGTACCTGCAACAGCATACAATGGTCCATCAACAACAAGAATGAGAGTCGCAATGCGATACAATACTTCTCCTGTAATGTGCCAAAACTTTGGTGATGGTGAGGTTGAAGATTATGCAGTAAAATTAATTCAGCCTATACCTTGTACAAGTAATGCTCCGTTGAACCTTAGTGTGACTAACATTACTGCTACATCGGCATTTGTTATGTGGGATCCGGCAGTGGGAGCAACTTATATATTAGAATACAGAGCTTTAGGTTCAACAACCTGGATACCTGTTCCTCTGACAACTAATGCATATACTATTACTGGTTTAACTGAATCTTCTCAGTATGAGGTTCGTGTAGCTTATGTTTGTTCCGGAACAACCGGAACCTTTACAGCTCCTGTTCAGTTCAGTACACCAGCTGTCAACTATTGTACGGTTACAGGTAATAGTACGAACGGATATATTTCAAATGTTAAGGTAACTCCAACGAATTCATATGTTATGAATAATGACACTGGGGCAAACTCTTACACAAACTATTCACCTGATCCTGACAAATTGGTAACATTGGTACGTGGATCTGTGAATAATAGTATTTCAGTTGGTAAATCTTGGCTTATACCAAGCTCATTCCCTCCTTATTTAGCGGTTGGAGCTTGGATTGATTTTAACAGAAACGGAATATTTGAAGCAGGTGAAAAAGTAATAAACACAACAACTAGTGCTACAACACCTATCGCTGCAACATTTACGGTTCCAATGACATCGTACAATGGACCACTTACTCTTAGAATGAGAGTAATTATTTCTTCAGCTTCGATCAATGATCCTTGTGTAAATATTACAAATGGTGAAATTGAAGATTATGCTGTTAAGATCGTAGATATGCAGCCATGTTCTACAGCTCCACCTGCACCAATTACAGTAAGTAGTGTTACAGCATCTACAGCGGTAGTTTCTTGGTTAAGCAGTACTGGTGCTACCTATGCATTGAGATACAAAGCTACAGCATCTGCTGCATGGACAACAGTTAACCCTGTTCCTGCACCTGGATATAGCTATGTTATTGGTAACTTAAATGCTGCTACACCTTACGAAGTACAGGTAGCTACGATTTGTGGTGGTACTCAGGGAGCTTGGTCAGCGTCTATGAACTTTACAACGTTAGCAATTAATTATTGTAATGCGGGGACGGCAACAGTAACTGACGGTTACATCAGTAGCGTAACAGTTACTCCAACCAACTCGATTCAAATGATTAATAATTCAGGACCTACTACATACACAGATTATTCTAACGATCCTGCTAAACTTACTACATTTGTTCGTGGCTCTACAGGAAATAATATTTCAATTGGAAGAACCATCTTATCAGGTACATATGCTTCATCTGTATGGATTGATTATAATGGAGATGGTATTTTTGATAATGCGACAGAAAGAGTAATGAATCTTGGTTACTCCAGTACAACACCGGTAACAGCTACTTTCACTGTTCCTGCTAATGCATATACAGGAGGAAATAAAGTTAAAATGCGTGTTGTGGTTTATTATAATACGATTGACAGTGCATGTCAAAACTTCACAAGTAACGGAGAAGTTGAAGATTATGCTGTTAAATTTGTAGATATGCAGCCATGTACAACTGCACCTCCAAGTAACATTACAGTATCTAATATTACAGCAACTACAGCAAATGTTTCCTGGCTAGCATCTACCGGAGCTACTTATGTATTAAGATGGAGGCTGGGAGCTACCGGAACATGGAATGTTATCGATCCTGTTCTTGCGCCTGGAAACAGTTACACTATTACCGGACTTACTGAACTTACAGCATATCAGGTACAGGTGGCAACAAGGTGTAGTGGAACTTTAGGGGCTTTCTCAGCTTCAATTCCATTTACTACAACGGCTATTAGCTATTGTAATATGACCGGAACAGGAACTAATGATCATATTTCTAATGTAACGGTTACTTCAGTAAATCCAGGTATTACTCCTATGAGTAACACTTCAGTTCAAACGAACTATATCAGTTATACAACACCTGCTACGCTTATTAACTTAGAACTTGGTTCTACAGGAAATAAAATTGCTGTTACAAAAGGATGGACAGGAGCAACGAACAACGATGCCGTAAGCGCCTGGATAGACTTTAACAGAAATGGAGTTTTCGAAGCAGCAGAGCAGATTATGGCAATACCTGCCAATACAACGAATACTGTTAATGCATTATTCAATGTACCATCTACTGCATATAGCGGACCTTTGACAACCACAATGAGAGTAGTACTGAAACGTAGTAGTGCTCCTGTAATGTGTCAGGTTGCTGCGAACGGTGAGGTGGAAGATTATGCCGTAAGAATTAGACCATGTGCGACTGGTACGCCAACGAACTTGGCATTCAATACAATCACACATACTTCAGTTGTTGTCAACTGGTCAGGAGTAACTAATGGTCTTACTTATATTTTACAGTATAGACCTCTGGGATCTACTACATGGACAAGTGTGAATGTATCTACTCTTTCAGGGAATCCACCTATTTCATTGACAGGTTTAACACCTGCTACAACATATGAAGTACAGGTGGCTGCAAGTTGTGGAGCTACACCAGGTACCTTTACGCCAATTAAAACGTTCTCTACGAGATGTGATCCTACACCTCCTACAGTAACAATTAGTAACGTAACAACGAATTCAGCGTTAGTAACATGGGCGCCGATTGCTCCTAGTTCAACTTATGTATTAAGATACAGAGTTGTTGGAACAACTACTTGGATCAATGTAACAGTACCTGTAACACCTGGGAATTCATATCCATTAACAGGATTAAGCCCATATACAACATATGAAGTTCAGGTAGCTAATATATGTGTGGGTGAAACTACGGTTAATCCATATTCAAACCCTAAGGTGTTTACTACTGAAAGAATTTGTGAATTACCACCTCCGGGATTAACGATAACTAGCCTGACGCCTACCACGGCAGTCGTGGTTTGGGATCCGTTCCCGGGAGCTACGTATATCTTAAGATATAGAAAAGTAGGTATTCCGAGCTGGACAACAATTCCTGTAGCAACAAATACCCTTACGCTTACAGGATTAACAGAATTAACGAAATATGAGATGCAGGTTGCTAACATTTGTAGTGGTACTCCTGGAACATTTACACCTCCGTATTTCTTTACGACTCCGACAGTAATTTATTGTCAGATGTCATCTGGAAGTTCAATAAGTGAATACATTTCGAACGTTACGGTAAAACCTAATGGTAAACCACAAATGTCTAATGATTCAAACGCTCAGAATTATTCAGACTTTACTGGTATTCCTGAGAAATTTATAGAACTGATCCAAGGTTCTACGGGCAATGAAATTTCTATTGCTAAATCTTGGTCAGGAGTAACAAATAACGAAGGAATTGCAGTATGGATAGATTTCGACAGAAGCGGAACTTTTGATCTTAATGAAAGAATTCTTGTTTCTGGACCTAATACAACCACTCCTGTGAAAGGAACATTCAGTGTACCGGCAGATGCATTCATCAGTATGACAGATTACAAATATGTTGTTATGAGAGTTGCAATGCAAAAAGATGGTATCCCTGTAAATTGTGTGAGTTTTGCAAATGGAGAAGTTGAGGATTATACAGTAAGAATTTCTAAACAAACAGTACCAAACCCTGTTAATCAAACGGAAATTCTGATCTATCCTAACCCAGTAAGTTCAGTATTGTATGTGAAAAATATTAGCAAGAAAGCTAATTATAAACTATACAATGCTGCAGGGCAACTTGTTATTAGTGGAGTTATCCTGAATAATAAGATTGACGTAAGCAGATTGATAAATGGAGTATATGTAATAGACATCGAAGATGTTCAAGGTACAGCTCAGAAGAAATTTATCAAAGAATAGTAAATAATCACTATTAAATAAAAAATGAGCTCTCAGAAATGAGAGCTTATTTTTTTAATCTTTATATAAAAAAAGCGTTAGAAAATAACATCTAACGCTTTTTTGTTTATTCTATTTCAAAGATAATACGCTCTGTCTGCTCCTTTAAATCTTCTAAATTAGTATCATTATAGATGATGTAGTCTGCGATTCTTATTTTATCTTTTTCAGGCATCTGGCGTTCCATAATTGCTTGTACTTCACGATAAGTTTTGTTATCTCTATCCATCACCCTCTTTATCCTTATATTGTCCTGTGCTGTTACCAAAAGAGATTTGTAACATTGCAAATTAAGCTTTAATTCAAATAATAAAGCGGTCTCTTTAAAAACTAAATATTTAGACTGTCTTTTCACCCATTCTTCAAAATCAATTCGGACAGCAGGGTGTATGATTTCATTTAATTTATGCAAAAGATCGGTATCATTAAATACTTTTCCCGCCACAAATTTCCGATCATAAAAGCCATTTATATCATAAGATTGATCCCCTAAAAGCTCTTTAATTTTATCCTTAAGATCTTCATTGTCATTGACGATAGTTTTTGCTCTGTCGTCAGAATAATAAACCGGGAATCCACATTCTTCAATAAACTGGGCAACCGTAGTTTTACCTGAACCTATTCCTCCTGTTAATCCAATGATCTTGGGTGCTGGTTCTGGTTCTGCTTTTTTTGTTTCTGAATACAATTCTTCCATAGTTCAAATTAATATCCGAAAACGTCATTAAAACTGTGAATTTCATCAAGTCTTACTCCTTTATCCGTCATCTTCAGACTTGCCAACTCATTATGTGCATCATGTTCAAAAAACAATAGATATTCATTATCTACACATTGCTTTAAAAACTTTCCTTTTTCCTCCATCGTTAAAAGAGGTCTTGTGTCATATCCCATTACATAAACCTGGTTGATATGCCCTGCTGTAGGAATAAGATCTGCAGCAAATACGATTGTTTTTTCCTGATACTGGATCACCGGAAGCATTTGTTTTTCCGTATGTCCATCTACAAAAATTACATCCATTTTCAAATCAGGAGCAAAACCGTAGTTTCCTGTAGTTGGAAGTGGTAAAAAGTTCAACTGACCACTTTCCTGTATAGGGAGAATATTTTCTTTTAAAAAGCTTGCTTTCTCTCTTGGATTGGGTTCAGTAGCCCATTTCCAATGGTTTTCATTGGTCCAGAACTGAGCGTTTTTAAAAGCTGGTCTATAACCTGTTTTATCATCATTCCATTCAATAGCACCACCGCAATGGTCAAAATGTAAATGCGTCAAGAAAACATCAGTAATATCTTCTTTTATGAAGCCATACTTTTTTAAGTTTTTATCTAAATTATCATCTCCCCAAAGAGAATAATGTCCGAAAAATTTTTCGTCCTGTTTATTTCCCAGACCACAATCCACTAAAATCAGCTTCTTGCCATCCTCAATAAGTAATGAGCGTGTTCCTAGTTCTATCAGATTTTTTTCGTCTGCAGGATTTGTTCTTTCCCACAAACTCTTTGGGACGACTCCGAACATTGCGCCGCCGTCCAGCTTAAATTTTCCACATTGTATTGGATATAGCTTCATATAATATTATGTTTTTATAATGTATTTACTTTTTATTTAATTTCATTTTTTCAGCAATCTTTTTTGCCTGATCGTCAGAATTCTCAAGGTGGGAAATAATATTTTGATAATCTCCTTCCTTTCTATTTTGAGAAAGCTTTTGTTTGATAAATATTTCTGTTGCGATTACCTTTATTCCGAAGGCTCCTTTCATTTCCTTTTCAACAAACTCCTTACCCATATCCTTTACCAATACAGGGCATTGCTGAAAATTTTCGTATTTGCTGGTTAATTTGTCTAAATGCTTATAAAGTTCTTCCTCATTCATCAACTCAACTTTTCCGTGGATCTGTACCGCTTCATAATTCCAGGTTGAAACATTCATGTGATCATACCAGCTGCTGGAAATATAAGTGTGAGCTCCTAAAAAATCACATACTACTTCATCTCCATCCTTAAGGGTTCTGGCCTGAGGGTTTGCTCTCGAAATATGAGTTTCTACATAAATATGCTCAGGATCATCTTCATTGAGCATCATCATTGAATGCGTTGCTCTTATCTTATCGACCGAAGAAATAAGCAAGGCGAAAGCATTCTCTTTAATGATCTCTCGCATTACATTATAATCTTCACTTCTGTATATTTTTGGGATAAACATAATTTTTAAAATAACTCTCCTGGATTTCTTGGTATTGGAATATGTAAATGTTTATAAGCTTTTTCCGTTACTTCTCTCCCTCTTGGAGTACGGATAATAAAGCCTTCCTGAATTAAAAAAGGTTCATAAACCTCTTCTAAAGTTTCAGGGTTTTCAGCAATTGAAGTTGCCAGTGCTGAAATACCCACGGGTTTTCCTTTGAAATTTTCAATCATAACACGCATGATCTTATTATCCATTTCATCCAACCCAAATTCATCTACATTGAGAGAATTCAACGCATATTTTGTAATATTAATTTCAATCTCACCGTTTCCTTTTATTTCTGCAAAATCACGTACCCTGCGCAATAGTGCATTGGCAATTCGGGGTGTTCCCCGGCTTCTTCTTGCAATTTCAATAGCTGCATCTTCATATATCTTTACTCCCAAAACTCTGGAACTTCTTATGATAATAGTTGATAGTAGCTCTATCGTATAATATTCCAGCCTACTTTGAATACCGAATCTTGCTAACATCGGTTTGGTAAGCATTCCACTTCTGGTTGTTGCGCCTACTAATGTAAAAGGGTTCAATCCAATCTGGACACTTCTTGCATTAGGCCCGGTTTCCAGCATAATATCGATCTTGTAATCTTCCATTGCCGAATACAGATATTCTTCTACTACGGGGGATAAACGGTGTATCTCATCAATAAATAAAACATCATTTTCCTCGAGATTAGTTAAAAGACCTGCCAGGCTTCCTGGTTTATCCAAAACAGGACCGGAGGTTATTTTACAGCCTACACCCAATTCATTGGCAATAATATTTGCTAAAGTTGTTTTACCTAGACCCGGTGGGCCATGAAGAAGAACATGGTCGAGAGCTCCGCCTCGCTTTTTAGCTGCAGTAACAAAAACTTCAAGATTTTCTAACGTCTTTCTCTGCCCTGCAAAATCCTTAAAACTCTGGGGACGAATTTGTTCTTCCTGCATGAGCTCTTCATGGGAAAAGTTTTCTTTATCTGGATGTAAAAAATCAGGCATTAATTCATTTCATTTACTTCAAAGATAGGGATTTTAGACTTAGGTTAGGGAAAAGGTTATGCTAAAAAATGAAGGTTAAAAGATATTTTTTGAGTATTTTTGGAATGGAAATTTAAACATAAACACAACTTTTTCTGATCATAAACCCATGAAATTAATAGGACCATTTAAGCAGATCATTACACTCAGCAATCTTCCATTAAGAGGAAAATTAACCGATGAACAACTTGAAATAATTGTTGATGGCGGAATTCTAATCGATGGTGATATCATTCAAAAAATTGGGAATTTTGAAAAACTAAGATCAGAAAATCAAAATATCACATTGGAAGAAGTTCAAGGTGAGCAAATTGTACTTCCCACTTTTGTCGATTCTCATACTCATATTTGTTTCGGTGGAAACAGAGCCAATGATTTTGCTATGAGAAATGCCGGCAAAACATATCTTGAAATTGCTGAAAGCGGAGGTGGTATATGGAGTTCCGTGTTGCATACAAGAAATGCATCAGAAGAAGACTTATTAAAGACACTCCTGGAAAGAATCAATTTCCTTGTTTCTTTAGGCATAACAACAATTGAGGTGAAAAGTGGCTATGGTTTAGATGTAGAAAATGAGCTGAAAATGCTTCGAATGATCCAAAAAGCACAAAGACAGACTAAGGCAACATTAGTTCCAACCTGTCTTTCTGCACACCTAAAGCCCAGAGATTTTGAAGGCAGTAATAAAGAATATTTAGAATTTATTATCACCGAGATCCTACCAAAAGTAAAAGAAGAAAACCTGGCAAAAAGAGTAGATATTTTTATCGAAAAATCGGCATTCCAACCAGAAGAAAGCAAAGATTTTTTACTTAAAACTAAACAATTAGGTTTTGAAATAACAGTTCATGCAGATCAGTTCACTCCAGGGAGTTCAAGAATTGCTGTTGAAGTTGGAGCTCAATCTGCAGATCACCTGGAAGCAACTATTGATGAGGATATTGAATTTATTGCGCATTCAAATACCGTAGCTACAGCTTTACCTGGAGCAAGTCTGGGATTAGGAGAAAAGTTCACTCCGGCACGAAAGTTGTTGGATGCAGGAGCTATTCTTGCAATAGCCAGTGATTGGAACCCTGGTTCCGCACCAATGGGTAATCTGATTACTCAGGCATCTATTTTAGCAACATATCAAAAGTTAACGACTGCAGAGGTTTTAGCAGGGATAACTTTTCGTTCAGCATATGCTCTGGGATTAGAAGACAGAGGAAGGTTAGAAAACGGATTAAAAGCGGATTTTGTAACTTTTAGAACTGATAATTTTCAAAATGTATTATATAATCAAGGAAGCCTGAAGGCTGAAAATGTTTATATCAATGGAGTAAGGTGGGATTTATAATTTAAACCCCTTCCGCCCCGTTTAGTATCTTATGATAAGTTTCCTTAGTATGCAAATATTGTTTTTTCTGAGAGAAAAAATAATCTCTGTAGTTCGTAAGTGTAATTAATTGATAAAGAAAGACCATCTTATTTTTCTTAATTTTTTTTGATTGCTTCTGTTGCGGCTTTGCCAGAATGATGTATCAGTAATTTAATATGAAAATAAATATGATGAAATTTCGAAAAATACAAACGACATTCAACAAAGGGGTAACAATTCCAAGTTTAATTTTTATTATTGGGACTTGTTTTCTTTCTGCTGTTTATCCAAAATCGACTGAGACTGTTTTAAATAGTATTAAAGAATTTATTTTTGTGAATCTAAACTGGATTTACGTATGGTCAGTAACCATATTTGTTATTTTTTTAGTCTACCTGATGTTTAGTAAATATGCAAATATTAAATTAGGGGCTAATGATAGCAAACCAGAATATTCGCTCTTTTCCTGGATTTCAATGTTATTTGCTGCGGGGATGGGGATTGGTTTAATATACTTCAGTGTAGCAGAACCTATGCAGCATTATTCCTCAAAAGTCTTTGGAGATAATCATTATATAAACAGAGCTAAACAGGCACAGCTTTATACCTTTTTTCATTGGGGAATTCATGCCTGGGCTATTTATGGGATTGTAGGTCTTTCATTGTCCTATTTCGCCTACAGGTATAGATTACCATTGTCGTTACGAAGTTGTTTCTATCCTTTACTTAAGGATAAAATAAATGGAAAGTGGGGAAATGTGATCGATATTTTTGCACTTTGCTGTACCTTTTTTGGGATTACCACGACACTGGGATTTGGAGTTGTTCAGATCAATTCAGGACTACAAATAATGAGGGTAATTCCTGAAAATAATTTTATATATCAGATCATCATTGTGGTTTGCCTAATATCTCTTTCAGTATTTTCTGCTATTAGTGGAGTAAATAAAGGAGTGAAACTATTGAGTAATATAAATGTGATCAGTGTAATTGTACTTTTATTGTTTGTATTAATATTAGGACCAACTGTTTATTTAATTGGGAGCTTTACCGAAGGACTGGGAAATTACATCAATAATTTTTTCGATCTTACTTTTAGTACCCATGTTTATGAAAAAGAAACATTGCCATGGTTCTATGACTGGACCATTTTATATTGGGCCTGGTGGATTTCATGGTCACCTTATGTAGGCTTGTTCATTGCCAGAATTTCAAAAGGAAGAACAATACGGGAATTTATTTTTGCCGTCCTGGTGCTGCCGACATTATTTAATTTTATTTGGATGTCTGTTTTTGGTAACAGTGCGATATGGTTTGATTTTAATGTAGCCAATGGTAAACTAAGTGAATTTGCTTCTAATCCTGATGCATTGATGTTCAGGTTTTTAGAATATATGCCATTATCGAGCATTACCAGTTTTTTTGTTATTGCCATAATCATTATATTTTTTGTGACTTCAGCAGATTCCGGAATATTTGTAATGAACAGTATTGCAACGAAAAATGCCGAAAAGTCACCCAAATGGCAGTTGGTATTCTGGGGACTGCTGTTAGCTGTTCTTTCTCTTTTATTATTAAATGTCGGAGGTTTGAAGGCTCTTCAGAGTATGACATTAATCACGGCATTACCATTTTCAATTATCGTACTTTTATTCATTGTAAGTTTGATGAAGGCATTGATCATCGATCAGAAATATTATGATAGGAATTTCTCTGCTTCTGCTATTCCGTGGTCAGGCGAATTTTGGAAAGAAAGGTTAAAGAGAATTGTTTCATTTAAAGATAATTCTTCTGTTGATGGTTTTATTCAAAGTACAGTAAAAGAAGGTTTTATCGAATTGCAGCAGGAGTTTGCAGAGAATGGGATTGAAGTAAAGATGAATTATGGTGAAAACCCTACAAAAATTGAAATAGAAATTCATCACGGTGTCGTCAATAACTTTATCTATGGAATAGTGAATCAGAAGAAAACGGTTTCAGAATATGTTATTAATGAAGAAAACCTTCCTGATCTGGAAAATAGTACGACCCATTATCCAAAATCATATTTTGGAGATGCAAGAGAAGGATATGATGTACAATACTTCACAAAGAATGAATTAATTTCTGATGTGCTTAAACATTACGAACGGTTTTTAGAAATTATTTCGGAAGAGAAAAACGAAATGTTTATCAGCAGCAATGCCAATCAGAATAAAGTATAATGGCAACTGGATAAAAGCTGTAAGAGGAATGCTTTTATAATTGAGGAAAGTAGTTTTACTATTTAAACAATATTATTTAGTTTTACTGAGTATAAACTGTAATTGAATTTATAAAAAATGATATCACAAAATATTTGGCAAGGTAGGAGGGATGGAGATGAACTTCTATACCATAGAATTTTTCAGAGGGTAAAAATAGCGAGAGATTACGATACTATTTCTACTAATGATTTCGTTTTACATGGTTTTGCTGTTGAAGAAGGCGTAAGAAGGAACAAAGGAAGATTAGGAGCTAAGGATGCTCCGGATGTGATAAGAAAGAACATGTCTAATTTTCCGGTTATCCTTCCTGATTTCTCATTATTAGACTTTGGAAATATTACATGTGATGATGCGAATCTTGAAAAGACCCAGAACAGCCTTGCGAAAAATGTTTCAAAAGTTCTGTTGAAAGGTGGGAAATCACTTGTTATAGGCGGTGGTCATGAGTTGACATATGCCCATTATTTGGGTGTAAAGACAGCCTTTCCTGAGAAGAAAATAGGAATTATTAATATTGACGCCCATTTTGATAATCGACAGCCCGAAGACGGTGTAGGAGCGAGTTCCGGAACGGGATTCTGGCAGATTGCACAAGAGGGAGATATCAATTCATTGCATATAGGAATACAAAGGAATTCCAATACCCTGAAATTATTTGATACTGCCCATCAATATGGGATGAAATATATCCTTGCTGATGAATTGTTCTTTGAAAATCTTCCATCCATATACCAGCGTATAAATGATCTATTGGATGGAGTTGATGTAGCTTACCTTACCATTTGTATGGATGTATTTAATGCATCTGTTGCTCCTGGAGTTTCGGCTTCAGCATATAATGGTATTTTTGCAGATTCGGCTTTTATGCATTTTTATAAACATATTTTAAAGAATGAGAAACTTGTTGCATTAGATGTGGCAGAAGTTAACCCTTCGTATGATATTCAGGATAGGACAGCGAGGTTAGCAGCCAGCCTGATCAACGAGTGGTTTATGATATAACAAAAAATATATTCTTTTAATAGAGAAAATCATTATTTTATTTAACCTAAAGGAACAAAATTTGTTGCTTTCATCCATGCTTTACCAATAAAGCATTCTAATTCATTATTTTGAATTTGAAACAAAAATTACATTATGGAACAATCAATTGAAAATAAACTTATTAAGGCAGATAAGGCTTTTTCAGAATGGAAAAAAGTACCCTTTGAAGAAAGACAAAAATTACTTGCAAAAGCTGCAGAAGTGCTAAAGGCAAATTCAGAGAAATTTGGAGAAATCATTACCAGAGAAATGAATAAACCAATTTCACAATCAATCGCTGAGGTTGAAAAATCTGCTTTAATGATGAATTATTATGCTGATGCCGAAAATATCCTAAAACCTGAGAAAATAGAATCTGAATATAAATTTTCTGAAGTACATTATATTCCGAAAGGAGTTATTTTAGGTGTAATGCCATGGAATTTCCCCTTTTGGCAGGTACTAAGATTTGCTACTCCAGCTATTTTATCTGGAAATACTGTTGTATTAAAACATGCTTCTATTTGTTTTGGAAGTGGCAATGCCATTGAACAGGTCTTTTTGGAAGCAGGTTTTCCGGAAGGTATTTTTCAAAATCTGGAGGTAGGTCATAAAGAAGTAAAAGAAATTCTGGAGCACGATGCTGTAAAAGGAGTAAGCTTAACAGGTAGTGGAAGAGCAGGGGGAGAAGTAGCCTCAATAGCAGGACTGAATATCAAAAAATCTGTGCTCGAATTAGGAGGTAGTGATGCTTTTATTGTTCTGGATGATGCTGATCTGGATAAGGCTGCACAAGTGGGTGCCCAGGCAAGACTTCAAAATTGTGGACAGACCTGTGTTGCGGCAAAAAGATTTATTATTGATGAAAAGATTGAAGATGAGTTTATGCCAAAATTCATTGAAGCATATAAGAAATTTATTCCAGCTGATCCAATGGATAAAGAAACCAAGATCAGTGGTATGGCAAGACCTGATCTTGCTGATGATCTGGAAAAGCAGTTTAATAAAGCTTTAGAAAACGGAGCTGAAATTATTATCCCTCTTGAAAGAATTTCTGATCATGAATTTAATCCTGGATTAATCAGAGTAAAAGAAGGAAATCCTATTTTACAGGAAGAGCTATTTGGGCCATTGGGAATGGTAATGGTTGCTAAAAATGATACTGAAGCCCTACAAATGGCTAATGATATTCCTTTTGGACTTTCTAATTCTGTTTGGACAAAGAATAATGATCGCCAGATGTTTTTTATTGAAAATTTAGAATCCGGAACGGTCAATATCAATAGAATGACAAGCTCTGATCCACGTTTTCCTTTTGGTGGAACCAAGGCATCAGGATATGGAACTGAACTTTCTTTAATTGCCCTGAAAGAATTTGTAACACCTAAGACTATTGTAGGAAATTAGTTTTAATCTTAAACTAACAGCATAAAAAAACTCTCGAAATTATCGAGAGTTTTTTATTTTATATTGAAAAGCAAATTTGCATTTCTGCTTTTTCGATTTTAAACCGTTGTTAATCTCAGTGTATTCGTCTTCCCTCCTTCATATGATGGAGTTGCATTGATGTTGATAACAAAATCTCCACTTTCAATATATCCATAATTATGCGTCAGCATATTCACCTGGATAATCGTTTCATCTGTTGATTTATTCATGTCATAATAATACGCATGAACACCCCAAAGAAGATTCAGCATATTAATAACTCTTTTATTACCACTGTAAACAATGATGTGAGAGTTTGGTCTGTGTGCCGAAAGTTGGAAAGCTGTATAACCTGAATGCGTTAAAGTAACAATTGCAGTAACATTAGTCGTTTTTGCAATTCTAACTGCTGCAAGACAAACCCTGTTCGTAATGAATCGCTCATCAATACAGTTGTAGTCTTTTTCGATAGGTTCGTTTTTATGCTGGTAGAAGTTGGTCTTTTCTATATTCTGAACGATTTTTGCCATGTTTTCTACTACCTGGATAGGATATCTACCTACAGAAGTTTCTCCTGAAAGCATTACCGCGTCAGCACCATCCAATACAGAGTTTGCAACGTCATTTACTTCAGCTCTTGTAGGAGTTAAGCTATTGATCATTGTTTCCATCATTTGAGTAGCGATGATTACAGGCTTGGAATAGAATCTTGCTTTTTCAACAAGATTTTTCTGTATTGCCGGAACTTCCTCCATTGGAACTTCTACTCCAAGGTCTCCACGGGCAACCATCAATCCATCACACTCTAATAAGATCTCGTCAATATTTTTTACCCCTTCAGGTTTTTCTATTTTAGCAATAATTGGTGTTTTGAATTTACCGTTCGGGTGCTTTTTAATAAGCTCCTTTAAATCGATAATATCCTGTGCGTGACGAACGAATGAAAGAGCGATCCAGTCTACCTCCATATCTAGCATGAAATTGGCATCCTGAATATCTTTTTCCGTTAAAGCCGGAAGTGAAACATTGGTATTAGGTAAGTTTACCCCTTTCTTAGAACTTAGAGGTCCCCCTTGAATTGTTTTAGCCTTTACGGTATCTACAGCATTGGTTTCTATAACTTCTAAAACTAATTTTCCATCATCAATAAGGATTCTTTCCCCTACATTTACGTCCTGAGGAAATTGCTGATAAGTCATATAAACTTTTGTAGAATCACCCTCAATTTTTTCATTAGTGAAAGTTAAGATGTCTCCAGGATTAAGATATGATCCCTCTTTTACAACTCCTACACGTAATTTAGGACCTTGTAAGTCTCCTAAAATACTTACAGAATATCCATGTTCCTTATTGAGTTCTCTAATGATATCAATATTGGATCGAACTAAGTCATAATCTGCATGTGAAAAATTTATTCTAAAAACGTCTACACCTGCTTTCATAAGTCCTAACATGACTTCTTTAGATGATGATGCAGGGCCAAGCGTTGCGATAATTTTTGTCTTCTTTAAATACTTATTCATAATACTGGATAATTTGATAAAGTTCCTCATCAGAACTTAATGTATAATCTTGAATTGGAAACACAAGATTTTCAGGGAGCAAAATTACGGAAAAATCAGGAAACTGTTCCGAACTATGAAGAATATATTCTACATCTACCTGATTATTTAATAAAAATTTAATATTCTCTTCTTCTGCGAAGAGCTCTGTCTGTATTTTCTTTTGCTTACTTTCTGAAGATTTATTGGAAATAAAAGTAAAGCAGGTCTTTGTAAACTTGTGATAAGCCTCAAATCTTGAAAAATAATAATCATAATAAGATCCGTGAAAGACAAGATCGTCTATCCTTGAAAATTTGAGATCATTACTTTGATTTATTTTGAAAAAAAACTCATGATCGAATACATTTTTTGCTAATCTTACCAATCCTATGGCAATATCTTCAAATTCTATATCGTCTATATCATAAAGTTTTTGAATTTCCAAGTATGTTTTCTTTTTTGTTTAAAATATAAAATGCCCTTTGTGCAGCTTTTTCTTCTGCCTTCTTTTTGGAAGTTTCCGTAGCATTGGCAATCTTCTCATCGCCTAGCCAAACATGGCAACGAAACACAATTGCTTTATTGACCTGAATTTCCTCACAGGTCTCATATTTTATATGTACTTTTTTCTTTTGACTCCATTCCAGGAGAAGGCCTTTATAGCTCACAATTTTATTTTCGAGCTTATTGATCTCGGATGGCGTTAGTAGTCGTTCCAAAATAATCTTTTTACAAGTGTCATATTGGAAGTCTAAATAAACAGCACCGATTAATGCCTCGAATAAATTTCCGGAGATATTTTCACCTAAAGCTACAGAATTTTGTTTTACTAAAAGATCCGTCAGCTTTAAATCTTCTCCTAATTTATTAAGATTTTTCCTATTAACAATCTTAGATTTCATTTGCGTTAAATATCCTTCATTAGCCTGAGGATAAGTCTGAAACAAATGACAAGAAATAATTGTACCCAAAACAGAATCTCCTAAAAATTCAAGCCTTTCGTAATTACTGTCTTGATTTTTAGAAGAACTTTTTAAAGAAAAAGCTTCCCGGTAAAGAGCAACATTTTGTATCTCAGAACCAAGCACTTTACTGAGCTCGGTACTAAGAAAGTAATCTCTCTCCGTTAATTTTCTTTTTCTTTTTTTGAGAAGGAATTTAGAAAAGTATTTCTGTAACTCCATTCAGTAAATTTAGATTTTCGTAAACAGAACACAGGCATTATGCCCGCCAAATCCAAAAGTATTGCTCATGGCTACTTTTACATCTTTTTTCACAGCGTCATTAAATGTAAAATTAAGTCTGCTGTCAATATTTTCATCATCAGTAAAATGATTAATGGTAGGAGGAACAATACCATGAATAATTGTTCCCAAAGCAGCAATAGCCTCAATAACTCCGGCAGCACCTAAAAGATGTCCTGTCATTGATTTTGTAGAATTAATCTGAATGTCGTAAGCGTGCTCGCCTAATAATTTTGAAATTGCATTAGATTCTGCAATGTCTCCTAATGGAGTAGATGTACCATGCATATTGATGTGATCTACTTCATCAGCAGTTAACCCTGCATCTTCCAGACAATTTCTCATTACCAGATAAGCTCCCAAACCTTCAGGATGAGGTGCAGTCATATGATGTGCATCTGCACTAAGACCTCCACCTTTTAATTCTGCATAAATTGTTGCGCCACGTTTTACTGCATGCTCATATTCTTCAAGGATAATAGTTCCCGCTCCTTCTCCCAATACAAAACCATCTCGGTCTTTATCAAAAGGTCTTGAAGCTGTTTTTGGATCATCATTTCTTGTAGAAAGTGCCATCATAGCATTAAATCCACCAACACCACTTGCTGTAACAGCAGCTTCAGAGCCACCACATACAATAACGTCAGCTTTTCCAAGTTGGATAAGCATTTTAGCATCAATTAGTGCATTTGCAGAAGAAGCACAAGCAGATACCGTAGTATAATTAGGACCATGGAAACCATACTCGATTGAGATGTGTCCTGGCGTAATATCCGCGATCATTTTAGGAATAAAGAATGGGTTAAATCTTGGAATATCCGTATTTGCCCATCCTAGAACTTCTGTTTCAAAAGTTTCTAAACCTCCGATCCCGGAACCCCAGATTACACCAACTCTGTTTTTATCGACAGAGTCTTCGATAATTCTGGAATGTTCTACAGCTTCTCTTGCAGCAACAAGTCCTAATTGAGTATTTCGATCCATTTTCTTTGCTTCTTTCTTATCGAAATGTTGCAATGGATCAAAACCCTTGACCTCGCAAGCGAATTTTGTTTTGAAGTTTGTGGCATCAAAAAGAGTAATCGGAGCTGCACCGCTCTCACCTTTAACAAGATTTTCCCAGTATTCCTTCGCATTATTTCCAATCGGTGTTATTGCTCCAAAACCGGTTACAACTACTCTTTTTAATTCCATAAACTTTTTTAAATTTTCCTTTTGTTGAAGAATATTATTTATTTACTACTTCTTCGATATAAGCGATAGCGTGACCTACAGTAGTAATTTTTTCAGCTTGATCATCAGGGATTTGAATATTAAATTCTTTTTCAAACTCCATGATAAGTTCAACTGTATCCAGTGAATCAGCTCCTAAATCGTTAGTGAAGCTAGCTTCAGGAGTTACTTCTGTTTCTTCAACGTCAAGCTTATCAGCGATGATAGCTTTTACTCTTGATGCAATGTCTGACATAGTAAATTATTTTTTTAATTGTTAGATGCTGCAAATATATAAAATTCTTTACGATAAAACATTTTTTTAGTCTTTTTTGTGGGTAGACTATACGTATTTTATCATGATGGGATTTAGTCTTTTAGTTTTCAGGTGTTTAGAATTTGTATGCAAAGCAGAAGATGAAATCAATCATGAAATGTATAGGCAGGTTTTGGAGTCTATTCTGGTGTTCAGGATAGGATTCCACCCTTATATCTTTGATAAGATCATTTAATTAATATGCATTTTTCGAAATTCTACAGGTTTCATTCCTGTTTGTTTTTTGAATAACCGGGTGAAGTATGAAGCATTTTCAAAGCCTAATTCATAGGCTATTTCAGACACTCCTTTTTCTCCCAGTCGCAAAAGATTTTTAGCTTCCGAGATCAGATAAATATGAATAAGTTCTATTGCTGTTTTCCCTGTCTCCTGTTTCAAAAGATCGCTCAGATAACGCGGAGAAATATTCAGTTGACCGGCTAATTCTGTTACATTTGGAAGTCCCTGGTTTTTCAAATTATCATTATTGATGTATTTTTTCAGAACATCATTAAATTTTGAAGCCATCTTTCCGGTGATCTGTTCACGTTCTATAAATTGTCTTTTATAATACCGCTGTGCATATTTCAAAATAGTTGAAAGGTGGCTTAATATAATTTCCCGGCTATATTCATCAGGATTATTTCTGTACTCATTATTAATTTTATCATGAAGCTCAAGGATATTCTGCTCTTCTTTAGGAGAAAGATGGAGCGCTTCGGTGACTTCATAGTCAAAGTAGCTGTATTGTTCAATCGCTTTATGTAACTCATGTCCTTTGAGATAATCTTCATGAATAAGAAGCATAAAACCTTCTTCTTCAAATTCCAGATCTCTCATTTCAATGAGCTGTCTTGGTTTTGTAAAGAAAAGAGAGCCGTTATCATGGTCGTAAGGGGTACGGCCATACATAAAGATGCCGGACTTTATTTTTTTGAAAGCAACCATATAGCAGTCTGTGGTAAACTCCCGGTTTCCCATCGTGCATTCCGACAAGCATCCTACCAAACCTAATAATGGATGTTGTGGTGCTTCCCAGTTACTTTCTGAATGAAGTTCGATAAGAGTCTTATAATGTTTCATCGGATTTTCAATTTTCTAAATTACAATAATCTGCAGATAAGATTGATCTGCAGATTATTGAATTTTTCGATTTCTAAGTATTATTTTGATTCTAATGACCGTGCGCAGTGATGCTCACATCTTTCCAGTCTTCCACCTCCTGTAAACGATCTGTGTACATCTGATGTATCATGTGGTAGGCCAGTTTTCCTAGTAATAAACGTCGTGGCGGATTTTCTGAATTTATAATGTCTAAAACAGGTTGTACGGTAGCTTCCGGTTTTCCCCATGTATCAGGATTGTCTCCCGATTTTGCAAATGCTTCCCGTACTGGGTTGTAATCTGAAATATCAGCTGACGTTTGTATGGCAGATGCTCCTGCCCAGTCTGTCGCATATCCGTTTGGTTCAACTAAAGTTGTTTTAATTCCTAAATGCGCGGTTTCTGTTCCTACAGTTTCTATTAAACCTTCTATCGCAAACTTTGAAGCGTTGTATAGGCCTAATAAAGGTAAAGTAGTTAATCCAAGAAAACTGGAGATCTGAATGATATGCCCACTCTTTTGTTTTCTCATTATTGGTAATACGGCCTGCGATACCCAAAGAGAACCGAAGAAATTAGTTTCCATTTGTTCCCTGGCTTGCTGTTCGGTGGTTTCCTCCACAGTGCCAAATAAGCCATAACCTGCATTATTGATTAAAACATCAATCTTTCCGAAATGTTTTTCTATGGTATCTACTGTGTCAAATACCTCCTGACGGTTATTGACATCCAGTTTCAATGGGAGAATCTGGTCACCATATTTTGCTTTAAGATCATCCAAAGTAGAAATGTTTCTCGCAGTAGCGGCTACATTATTTCCTTGCTCTAAAAGAGCTTCTGCCCACAGTCTTCCGAATCCTTTAGATGCTCCTGTGATAAAAATTGTTTTGCTCATTATTTTGTATTTGAATTATTTTATGATGCAAAGTTATTCAGGCGCAGTACGAAAGACTAGTTCATTTCAGCTGAATACTAGCACAAAATTACATGACCGGAAGTGAGTGTTTTAACAAAGTGGATTTGAGCTTTTTAACAAACCGAATGTTGGTCGGTTTGATGGAACTTTGTCTCAATAAAATTTAAAATAAAAACAATGAAAAAAGTTTGGTTTATTACAGGAAGTTCAAAAGGACTGGGGAAAAGTCTTTTAGAAGCAGTTTTGTTAAAAGGGGACTATGCTGTGGCTACCGCAAGAAATCCTGAGCAGTTAAATGATCTGTTGCAGAATTATTCCTCACAGTTACTTTTATTAAAGTTAGATGTTCAGGTTAAAGAGCAGATTTATTCTGCTGTTGAAGAAGCAGTTAATCACTTTGGAAGAATTGATGTATTGGTAAATAACGCTGGATTCGGAATCACCGGAGCAGCAGAAGCATTTACTGAAGAACAGGTGAGAAATCAGCTGGAGGTTAATTTATTTGCTCCTATCGAAGTAACCAGAGCTGTGCTGCCTCATATGCGAAAACAGAGATCAGGGCATATTTTACAGATCAGTTCTGTAGGTGGAAGAGTAGGAAATGCTGGCCTGTCCATTTATCAGGCTTCAAAATTTGGTCTTGCAGGTTTTTCAGAATCATTAAGTAAAGAAGTTTTGCCTTTGGGAATTAAGGTTACTTCTGTTGAACCGGGTGGGTTCAGAACAGATTGGGCTGGAGCTTCTATGAGTTTTGCTAAAGATATTGAAGGTTATGAGGATACGGTAGGAAGCATTAAAGAATATCTGACGTCAGGGAAATTTCTTCCAATGGGTGATCCGGCTAAAGCAGCAAAAGTAATGGTTGATTTGGTCGATCATCCAACACCTCCATTACATCTGGTTTTAGGAAGTGAGGCGGCGGCCATTCTTCAAAATGCGGATCAACACAGAAAAGAAGAATTTGAAAAGTGGCGTGAGGTTAGTGTTTCCACAGATCATGATGATGCTGTAAATGTTTTGGAATCTGAAGAAGGCAAAAAGTTTTTAGCAAAAAAAGGAATCCGTATAGATTGATATTTTGATCATAAACAAGTGTAATGAAAATACTTACACTTGTTTTATCGAATTATTCTAAAGATGCTTTATTATATTTGTAATGAAATGAAAACAACAAGACAGGATTTCGGAAATATCATATACTCTTGCTATGTTCAGTTGAGCAGGCAGGGAGAACATTTTGTGTCCGATCATGTGATCAGTTACCAGATCTCCGGAGACTTAATTTTAAATGATGGAATCAATGAATACAAATCGGAAGAAGGTTCTATTCGTTTTTTAAAGCGTAATCAGCTTTTGAAGTTTACGAAAATACCTCCTCCGGGTGAAGAATTTCAGTCGTTATCCATTCACTTGGATCAGCAGACCTTACAGGACTTTAGTTTAATGTACAATGTAATGTCGGAGAAGAAATGTTCGACGAGCTCTTTAGTTTTATTTGAATCCAGTTCTCTTTTAAAAAATTATATGGATTTATTGCTGATGTATAAGAAGACTGATACGCTTTCCGATCCGCGTCTGGTAGAGGTGAAGATAAAAGAAGCGATTATTTTACTGCTCCAGGAGAATCCTGAACTGAAAGATATTTTATTCGATTTTAATGAACCTGGAAAAATTGATATCGAGGCATTTATGCGCAAGAATTACCATTTTAATGTAAACCTTGATCGCTTTGCTTATCTCACAGGAAGAAGTCTGGCAACCTTTAAACGTGATTTCGAAAAAATATTTGGGAACACACCCGGAAAATGGCTGTTGCAGAAAAGATTACAGGAAGCACATTACCTCCTTGCTGAAAAAGGCAGAATGGCGTCGGATATTTATATGGATCTGGGCTTTGAAGATCTTTCTCATTTTTCATTTGCTTTCAAAAAGCAATATGGATTATCTCCAAGTAAATTATCTTCTTAAAAAGTGTTTCTGATCAGATGTCGTCATCATTAAATAAATGACGAAAATATAAGTCGGGAGAATTCAGGAAGTTTTTCGTGATCTGATAATGTTCGGTGTCTTTATAATTAATAGGTTTAAGATGGTGATCCAGGGAATAAATTGTTGCGCCCGGATAACTAAGTAATATAGGAGAATGGGTTGATATGATAAATTGTGCCTTTCCCGTTTTTTCCAATGAATGTATGATAGATAAAAGTGAAAGCTGGCGTTGTGGAGAAAGTGCTGATTCCGGCTCATCAAGTATATAAATGCCTTTTTCAAAATGATTATGGAATAAAGCCAGAAATGCTTCCCCGTGAGATTGTTTATGTAAAGACTTTCCTCCGTATGCATCCAGAACCCTTAAATCTCTCGTAGAAACTTCATCTATATAAGTGGCAAAATTAAAAAAGCTTTCTGCACGCATGAAAAAACCTTCATTGATCTTTGTGCGCCATGAAAGTGTAAGGTAGTCCGATAATACAGATTCTGTTTTATGGAAGTCATAATTGTGATTTCGATTTCCACCCGATAAATTAAATTCACATTTATCAGCAATACTTTCCATTAAGGTAGACTTACCGGTTCCGTTTTCACCAACAAAAAATGTGACATTGGTTTTTAAATTAAGATTTAAACCATTTTTAAAAATAGGAAGGTTAAACGGAAAATCTTCCGGGTGATCATCTTTTAAATAAATTCTGGATAAATAAGTCATTTTTTTTAAATCAAACAATTACTAGTGCACCTATGATAAAAATATGCCAAGTCATAAAATAGTAACTTTAAATGTAAGAAAATTGTACTTCATGTAAATAAAGCAAGTTTTCAATGTAAGCCTGTCATCGGAGGAACTTCATTGAAATAATTTCATACAGGGAAATGGTTTTTTGAGAAATTAATAAATAAAAGACCATTAAATTATCGTAAATTGAGAAAAATGTCTATTAATACTTTATAAAATGAGTTGTAAGCATTCATAATTTTAAAAAAATATAAAATGAGAAATGTTTACATGAGCGAGAGCAATGAACATCATATTAGTATGTCACTAGAACCTGTCCGTATTGCCTATCTGGTTTTAGTACATCGATTACCTGAACAGTTTAAGAGACTTTTTAAAGCCATATATGAACCTTCAAATTTCTATCTTATCCATATTGATAAAAAGGCCAATCAGGAAATTGGAGAAGAAGTAAAAGATTTTCTGAAAGAATATCCGAATGTGCATATCCTTAAAAGTGAGAAAGTAGTGTGGGGTGGATATAGTATGGTTCAGGCAGAACTGGATGGGATGAACTACCTGCTTAGTATGAGCGAGAAATGGGATTATTTTATCAACTTAAGTGGACAGGATTATCCTTTGAAATCACAAAAAATAATCAAAGAATTTTTATCGAAAAATAATGGGAAGAGTTACATTAAAGTAGCTGATCAGGAATTAAATAGACCTGAAACGATGAACCGTATTGAGAATTATTTCGAAGAGCTTGAAGATAAAATTTCTGAAGACACCCATAAAAGAGGTTTTATGAAAGATATAATTCCTTACATCGGTGGACAGTGGATGATCTTAACCAGAAACTGTTGCGAATTTATCTGCAATAGTGCAGAAGTAAAAAAGTTTGAAACCTATTATTTTAATACCCTGATTGCTGATGAATCCTTTTTTCAAACCGTTTTAATGAATACTTCTTTTGATGGTATTTTAGTAAATGACGATAAAAGAGCAATTATATGGATTCCGGATGGAGATATTAAATTACGTCCAAAAACATTTACCAAAACGGATTTTGAATTCTTAAAAACAGGCAGTAATCTTTTTGCAAGAAAATTTGATGATAATGTGGATGATAAAATAATAAATAGTATGACAACCCATTACAACGAACCTTTGAAAACATTAGCGAAGATCGTTGATATAAAAAGTATCGATATCAGCTTTAATGAGTTGAATTAAATATAAAATTAGGTTAATACATAGTTCTGATAAAGTAGCGATATGGTTATTGAGTGGTTCGTGACATATCCTTTTCAGAAACGAAAAGAGAGTTTGTAGTAATTACAAATTCTCTTTTTGCTTTAAGTGAGTGGGTGGGATTTGAACCTTCGTCCAAACGATAAATAAGTTTTCTACATGCTTATTCTACTATTGACAAACTTGAATTACAATTTTCTTTATATTTGTACAAAGCACATATACGGGCACTATGGAAAAACTAAAAAGTTTAAGAAAGCAAAGAGGATATACTCAGGAATACATGTCAAAGGTCTTGGCAACGGATGTTTCTAATTATTGCCGAAAGGAAAATGGAGATGTAAAAATTTATGATGATGAATGGGAGAAGCTTGCTAAGGCGCTGGATGTTCCGGTTGAAGAAATTAAAGAAGAGAAAGCGGCAACTATTGTACAGAATATTGATAACTCGACTTTTAATGAATCGGGTATCAACTCCAATTATTATAATGTTCCAAATCAGATAATGGATAATCTACAGGATTATATTAAAATGTTGAAAGAAGAGAATGAGTCTTTAAAAGAGAAACTAAAGAAATTTGAATCTGAAAAATAGTATCTGCTTTTAAAAAATAATATAGAAAAATACTGCCTTGATGAGGTGGTATTTTTTTTAAAAGAGATATTGATATTATGCTAGTATAATTAAGCTTTTTTTTGATATTGTTTACAAGTTATTCTTTTAAGACGCTCTGTATTAAAAGAAATGCCGTACTTAAATAAATAAAACCTTAATAGTTTCACATAATTTGTAAATTTGAAATTAAACTAAACAATAACCAATGGAAGCAGACTTAAAATTAAAACTAGAACAACTTCATCAAAGGGTTGATTCTCTAAAAGATCAAATCAACACAGAAGAAGGTACTAAAAATGCATTTGTGATGCCATTTATACAAATATTAGGATACGACATTTTCAACCCTACAGAAGTTATACCTGAATTTATTTGTGATATAGGAACAAAGAAAGGTGAAAAAGTTGATTACGTTATTAAAAAGAACGATGAACCAATCCTTATCATTGAATGTAAACATTGGAAAGAAAATGCAGATGCACATAATTCTCAACTCCATCGATATTATCATGTTTCTAAAGCTAGATTTGGTGTTCTAACAAATGGGCACACCTACAATTTTTATGCTGATTTGGAGAAACCAAATATTATGGATGAAAAACCATTTTATACGTTAGATCTTGCAAATCTAAAAGATTCGAGTTTGAAAATTCTTGAAAACTTTACTAAAAATGGATACAATTTGGAAAGTATTTTGGATTCTGCCGAAGCATTAAAATATATTAAAGCTATCAAGAATGAATTTGAAAAAGAGTTAGATAATCCTTCAGATGAAATGGTAAAGCTCCTTGTTGGTAAATTTTTTGATAAACCGATAACGGCTGCAAGACTCGTTACATTTAAGGAGTATACAAAACGAGCGCTTGCGAATTCAATTAATGAATCAATTAATTTTCGTTTAAAAAATGCACTTAGTATAAGTGAGACAGTACCTTCTAAGGGATCAGGTGAAACCTTACCTATTGATGAAAATATTGATTTGGTGAAAATAAATACTACAGAAGAAGAGGTGGAAGGATCACAAATTGTAAAAGCTATACTTCGAGAGGAATTAGTAGCTTCTAGAATTGCGTTTAGAGATACTCAATCGTATTTCGGAATTTTATTTGATGATAACAATAGAAAGCCATTGTGTCGTTTGCATTTTAACTCATCAAATAAGTACATTGAATTATTCCATAATGGTAAAGATAGTGGTGAAAAAAAACTTTTAAATAGTTTAGAGGATATCTATCTTTATAAAAAAGAGTTGTTACAAACGGTGAAAAGTTATAGTGACATTAAGTAGATGTTTTAGTATAAGATAGCTGGAGTTTTTCTTTTGTATTTTAGATAAGACTTTCAGTGATTTACAAATATTGGAAAAGGAAAATCCAGGAAAATTCTTTCCTGGATTTTTAAAATATCTTCTGGGGCAATCATCTTGCTCGTATCCAAATAGGGATGGTTAATGAAAGTCATCATGTAAGGACTTTTAATTACAAAAGTAGAACACAGTACTAGTGATATTTATTCCTATAATAACCCGGACTCATCCCTTTGATCTTTTTAAAAACCCGATTATAATAAGGAATATCACTAAAACCCGATGCTATACAGATTTCTTTCACGGACAGTTTTGTTTTTAATAGCATTTGACATGATGATTCGATCCGGAATTCGGTTAAATAAGTGAAAAAAGATTTTCCGGTCATTCTTTTAAAGAAAACACAAAATGAAGATTTCTGCATACCCACAGATTGTGAAATTTCTTCCAGAGTGATATTTCGTTGGAAGTTACTCAGGATATAGAGGTGTATTTTCTGTAGCTTCTTTTCCTGTTTATTTTCAGTTATTGGTCTTCCAACAATCCGCATGTCTTTGCAATAGGAAATCAGCTCTAATAATATAATGAAGGAAGATATCCGCTCAATATCATTCTGATGAATCATTGAAGTCATTAAAACCTGAAGTTTTTGTAAGGGTTCTCCTGTAAATGAAACTGCATTTTCATTGTTTTGAAGTTCAGAAATAGCAGTAAATAGCTCAGGGAAAATCAGGGTGCAGTTTTTCAGGAAGTCACTTTCAAAAACTATGGTAATGTTTTCAATTTTGCCTTCACGGTCATGAACAGATTCATCAAAAGACCAACAATGTGGGATATTAGGTGGAATCAATATGATCTCGCCTTTTGAAAAATTTTCCACGACATCGCCAATAATTCTGGCTCCGCTTCCAGTGATGATATAAGACAGTTCCCACGTTTCCTGTTGGTGGAGTGGAACCTGTTGATCCCATTTGATATGTACATGGTCAAAGTGAAACCTCTTGGTTTTGATATTTGGATAATATTTTAAATTTTGCTTCATTTATATGATAATAAAATCAATTATGTAAATATAAGACAATGATTAAAAAATATAGAACAAGTATTTTAAACTACGAACCTATATTTTTGTATCAAATTTTATAATCCATATATGAGCTCAACCTTACCCATTTCCTCTTCTAAACCTCACTACGAAATTCTTGACGGATTACGTGGAGTAGCTGCCATTATGGTGGTATTCTTTCATATTTTTGAAGTGTATTCGAATGGTGATCATACGAAACAGATTATTAATCACGGTTATTTAGCGGTAGATTTTTTCTTTATGTTATCGGGTTATGTAATCAGCTATGCCTATGATAACCGATGGGGTCAGATGACAATGAAAGATTTTTTTATACGCCGTTTGATAAGGTTGCAGCCTATGATCATTATTGGCTCGTTGGTAGGAGCAGTTTTATTTTATTTCCAACACTCGGAAGGAATGGGATGGGGTGGTATTTCAACAACTCCGGTATGGAAGCTCTTGTTGGTAATGTTCATTGGAATGACGGTAATTCCAGTAGGAAAGGGTCTTGATATCAGAGGTTGGAATGAAATGCATCCACTGAATGGTCCGGCTTGGTCATTATTTTATGAATACATCGCGAATATTTTTTACGCCCTGATTTTACGGAAGGTTTCAAAAATCGTATTAGGGATCTTAGTTTTGGTTTCGGCAGCATTTACCATTCATTATGCATTCACTAATCCCAGTGGCGATATAATCGGAGGTTGGTCTATTGATGATGCCAAGCAGTTGAGAATTGGTTTCATAAGGTTGGCCTTTCCATTTCTAATGGGAATATTTTTAGCCAGAGCGGCCAAATTGAAATTGACGAAAAATGCTTTTTTTACCACAAGTGTTTTATTGATGGTCATATTGGCTATTCCACGACTGGGGGGAAATGATGCTCATTGGCAGAATGCTTTATATGAATGCTTTGCATTAATGATTTTATTTCCGGTGGTTATTTTACTGGGAGCAGGAGGGAAAATTTTAAATAAAAATACCCATCAATTCTGTAAGTGGCTGGGTGATATTTCATATCCTATTTATATTACTCATTTTCCGTTGGCATACACTTATTATGCATGGGTTGCCAATGGAAAACATACATTGGCAGAACCCCGATCATGGATTTTTGGTTTACTGACTGTCGTTATTTCTATTATATTGGCTTACTTGTATATGAGATTTTATGATGTGCCTGTACGGAAGTGGCTTGTGAAAAGGTTTCAATAAATAGTGTTTCGTTTCTAACTGATATTGATGATCCAATGGGTTTTATATCATTTAATTATAAAAATAAAAAAGGTTGTTTTACAATGAAAACAACCTTTTTTTATTAAACTGATGGATTTAGATATTCTTATTCTTTAACCCATTTTACGGATTTCTCCATATTTTTAGTTTTAATCTTAATCACATAATCTCCTGTCATTAAGTGAGCTAAATTGAAAGTGCCCACCTTGCCAGCGTCTAATGTATTATTCAGCTTACTGAATGCTACTCTTCCGCTTGCATCATATACCATGATGTCGTAGTTTTCATTGGAGTTGGTAAATTTAATATTCAGAAGTCCTTTACTTGGGTTAGGATATACTACAAATACATCTTTACTTCCTACTACTTCGCTAACACCTAATACCTTATCAATCGCAAAATTAACAGGATTAATATTATAAAACACATTACCCTGTCCTGCAACCATAATTCTTGCTTGTGCTGTAGTTACATTAGGAACTATAATCGTCTCTGAACCATCATTTGGAGTAGAAGCGATAATTGTGGTAGGATAAGTAAGACCTCCGTCTGTTGAAAGTAAAATACTTACATTCGCACAGCTCACAGGTGCAGCAGTTGTATTCGCTACATTCCATGTGATGGTCTGAGTAGTATTGCCCGTCCATGTTACAGCAGTTGTTGGTGCGGTAACTGTAAATGGCCCAGAATTTCCATCCACTGTAACTATTGCATCATCGTTTGCAACCCCTGCACAGCCTGGGTTATTATCTCTAACCGTTAATCTGAACTCCATGGTTCTTGCATAAGATGGCAAGATCTCTCCTCTGGTCACCGTATTATTAATTACATCAGTAATTTTTGGGAAATATCTGTAAGGAACAGTGACAGGGACAAATGATCTGAAAATAGCAGCATTTCCAGTTGGAGCATTCCAGTTTCCTGCAGGTCCTACGTCATTTTGTTCCCATGAGTAGGTAAGTGCATTATTTTGTGTATCCGTAGCAGAACCTGTTAACTTAAACGGAGTTCCTTTAGGAATGGTGTAATCATTTCCTGCATTCACAACAGGAGCTGTATTGGCAACCGGCGTTGTCACCTGACATGTTGTTGATTGAACTTTCGTGGTGATCGATTGGAATGATTTGGTGTGAAAAGTAGGAATACTGTTTGGTGCAAGGTCGTTTACAGAACCACAAATACCAGCGTAAGCCATGATCGTAACTCCGCTTCCCGGTTCTACAGCATTTGAAGCACTGCGGTTTCCTGCACAATTTCCTGTTATTGCATTAAAAGTATGAGGACCGCCGAACTGATGTCCAACTTCATGGGCAACATAGTCGATATCATAAGGATCTCCAACAGGATTGGATGATCCGGTAATGCCGCTTCCTTTGTTACCGGTGCTGCAGATCACTCCTAATCCGGCCAGTCCGCCACCTCCCGTACTGAAGGTATGTCCTATGTCATAATTGGCATTTCCTATTAGTGCATCAATCTGTGCCTGACTTTCATCTATTAAGGTATATGCATCATTATTGCCTGTAAAAGGGTCTGTAGTAGGGTTGGTAAAGATAACATTGGTTTCAGTAGGAACCAATATCAACCTTACAGCTACTTCCTGTTCGTATACTCCATTTACTCTGTTTACGGAGGTTACGATGGCAGACAGGGCTTGAGCAACTGTAGGTGTAGCTAATCCTGTTGCAGCCTTTGCATACTCACCGGTACAAGCTACTGCAAATCTGAAAATTCTAATTTGAGTACCTACGCTTGGAGTAACGCTTTTCTGAACGCTTTTTTTTTCGGGTGTTATTTCCTCGTCTTTTGTTCCGCAAATTCTTGGATTTCTATCAATTAAATCACTCTTTTTGTAAACAATATAATCATTGATATTAGTTTTTGCATAAGGATCAATATAGGTATCACCAGTTATTACAGATTTTATTTGAGCATGAAACCCTAACTCTGTAAAATCCAATTTTATAGTAGCATATTGGTCATCAACGCCCTGTCCTGTGAAAGTAACCAGTTGAGGGAATTTCTGAGCCAGTTCAGGAGCCATTACTGAAGACTTCCAGATTCTGAATTTTGCTTTCGTCCCATCAGGCATAGGCAGGACAATAATCGGTGCGTTGTCTTTACGCTCATTGTCTCTCAGTTCCGGAACCGAATTGAAATAGCTTTTCATTCCAGACACATTCAATGTGTACGTCAATGATTTTTCGGGTTGAACCGTTCTGTTTTTTGGGTCTGCTTTAATGGATCTCTCACTGATCGTGGTGAAAAAATCCTGTGCCTTTCCCAGGGAAATGGATAAAATAAATATCCCCAGATAAAGTAATTGTTTAATTTTCATAGTTAATATATTTAATATGGTGTTTGGTGGTGTTATTTCGTAAAATGAAAAAAAATCCTGATTTATGGAATTTTTAATTCAAAATATAAATAGCTATAAAAGTAATTAAATTTGCATAATTATTATAATAAAAACATATTATTATGATTTTTTTTATTAGAAACTGCCTTTTTTGGGTTATTTTAAAATAAAATCCTCAATAATATTTATATGTTGAAAATATTAATTTAAGGCAGTTGACCTTGTTATGATCAGTAATTTTTAGCGGGATATTGCACTTGTTTCTGTCTTTTGAAACAAAAACTCCTCGTAAATCAATGTTTACGAGGAGCTGTATCTTTAGTGGAGTTGGAGGGATTCGAACCCTCGTCCAAACAAGCAATACATAAGATTTCTACATGCTTATTCTACTATTGGTTTTCGACTGGAGGCAGAGAGCAGACACCCAACTTCCAGCTTATCTTCTGAGGTTTTCGAGTTTTAGCCAAAGTATCTAAAACCTTATTTTTGCATTCCTATATCTCAGGATCAAACGCCGCAAAACAGAGCATTTGTGAGACATCTTGCTTCCCTACTGAAATCTTCGGGAAAGCGCTTGAATCTACTAAACTTCGATATTAAGCTGCAAGAGCGAACTCTTCGTTGCCAGTTAAAATTTTGTAGCAAGGGATTTAAGAGATCGCGCTACGGTTCTCTGCATGCTTACTTACCCATTGGTCTTGCTGTCGAAACCAGTCAACCCCATGTTAAAGTGAATGCAAAAGTAAGGATTTTTGTTCAAATATGAACGGTTTTTTAACGATGCCTTTGAATGATCTCTGTTTGGGAGGTTTTAAAGCAATGTTCCAATTTACTGTTTTTAAGAAAATCAAGGTTTGAGTGGTGTTACAATTGGTTTTCGTATAAAAAATGTAAAATAATTTGAGAGTAATT
This sequence comes from Chryseobacterium paludis, assembly GCF_025403485.1. Lineage (NCBI taxonomy): Bacteria > Pseudomonadati > Bacteroidota > Flavobacteriia > Flavobacteriales > Weeksellaceae > Chryseobacterium > Chryseobacterium paludis. The sequence goes on along the minus strand of NZ_CP099966.1, from coordinate 2,864,470 downwards.
TTGCACATTAAGAAAAAAAGTCCTAGTTTTGCAATCCAAAATGAGATGTAATATATGTTAATAATTCCAGTAAAAGATGGTGAATCCATCGACAGAGCATTAAAAAAATATAAAAGAAAATTTGATAAAACGGGTACAGTTCGTCAATTGAGATCAAGACAAGCGTTTATCAAGCCTTCTGTAACTTTGAGACAATCTAAGTTAAAAGCTGCTTACAAGCAAAGAGCACTTAGCAAAGAAGAGCAGGCTTAAGAAATTTTTCTTAAACAAATACTAAATTCACTTCTTAAATACTTATATTTGAGGAGTGAATTTTTTATGTTCACTCCAGACGTGATGCTGAATAAGTATTTAGAATATTTAGAGTTCGAAAAGAGGTATTCACCTCATACTATTACAAGTTATAGAAAAGATCTTGAAGATTTTTCTTATTTCTTCCTTAAAACAGAATCTTCTGAAGATATTTCCAAAGCTGATAAAAAAGTAATCCGGAATTTTATAGTTGCGTTAAGCGAAAATAATATCTCCAAGAGAAGTATCAACAGAAAACTTTCCTCACTTCGCAGCTTTTATCTTTTTCTTTTAAAGATTGGTGAAATTAAAGTTTCACCCACAGAAAGTATTTCTTCACTTAAATTTTACGCCGAAAAACAGATTCCTATTTCTCAGGAAGAAATGCAAGTGCTTGATAATGCATTTTTTGAAGATGGGCATGATGTTTTAGACCATTGTATCATAGAGGTTTTATATCAGACAGGTATTCGTAAAGCGGAGCTTTGTGGCTTGATATTTGAGAATGTAAACCTAGATGGAAATGAGTTGAAAATTATAGGTAAAGGGAATAAAGAAAGATATGTTCCCATAGCTGAAGATTTAACACATTTACTTCGAAGTTATTTAGAATTAAGAAAACCTGATGAAGAATATAAATCCTATTTTTTCGTCAATAAGAAGGGTAAAAAACTGTCGGAAAAGTTTGTTTATGTAGTCGTAAATAAGTACCTTAGTCTTATAACTTCAAAGCAAAAAAGAAGTCCTCACATTCTGAGACATAGCTTTGCTACACACGTTTTAGATAATGGGGCAGAGATTTCTAAAGTAAAAAAAATATTAGGTCATTCCAGTCTTGCAAGTACGCAGGTCTATACAAATGCTAATATTGAACAATTGAAAAAAGTGTTTAATCAGGCTCATCCAAGAGCGTCTAAAAAAGAAGAATTATGAAGATCACAGTACAATCAATTGGTTTAACTCCACACGAACCATTAGAATCACACATCGAAAAAAAAGTAAGCAAACTTGAAACCTTTTATGACAAAATTCATGAATGTAAAATATTCCTGAAAGTTGAAAATAATTCGGATAAATCGAATAAAACGACCGAGATTATTTTGGCCGTACCAGGAGACGATATCGTAGTAAAAAAGACAAGTGTAAGTTTTGAAGAGAGTTTGGATCTATGTGTTGATACTGCTAAGAAGCTATTAATCAAGAAAAAAGAAACCGCATAGAAAAAACTTTTAAAAAAGTTAACGAAAAATTTGAGAATTCAAAAAATCCGTTCTATATTTGCACTCGCAAAAAGGGAACAGTGATCTTTTGAATTCTTTTTAAAATATGCCTCCATAGCTCAGCTGGCCAGAGCACGTGATTTGTAATCTCGGGGTCGTGGGTTCGAATCCCTCTGGAGGCTCATTTAATATAAACTAGGGAAGATTCCAGAGTGGCTAAATGGGACTGACTGTAACTCAGTTGCTTCGGCTTCGCAGGTTCGAATCCTGCTCTTCCCACTGTTTATATTGAAAATAAAACTTGCAAGTTTAAAAGCTTTTTTATAGATTTGCACAGCGTTTACCAATAGTTTTGGAAACAAAATTGCGGAAGTAGCTCAGTTGGTAGAGCGTCAGCCTTCCAAGCTGAATGTCGCGGGTTCGACCCCCGTCTTCCGCTCAGTAAAATCACACCATAAGGCGTGATTTTTTTTAAACCTGATACAGCTTAAGATAGAGTCTTCGAAAAGCTTCAGAAAGTTTAAATTGCCTCCATAGCTCAGTTGGCCAGAGCACGTGATTTGTAATCTCGGGGTCGTGGGTTCGAATCCCTCTGGAGGCTCAATTTAATATAAAACATGAGGGAAGATTCCAGAGTGGCTAAATGGGACTGACTGTAACTCAGTTGCTTCGGCTTCGCAGGTTCGAATCCTGCTCTTCCCACATTTTATATTAGAAAAAAGACTTGCAAATTTAAAAGCTTTTTTATAGATTTGCACAGCGTTTACCAATAGTTTTGGAAACAAAATTGCGGAAGTAGCTCAGTTGGTAGAGCGTCAGCCTTCCAAGCTGAATGTCGCGGGTTCGACCCCCGTCTTCCGCTCAAAGAAAATCACGCTTTTAGTGTGATTTTTTTGCTTAATGCCGACTTAGCTCAGCGGTAGAGTGCTTCCTTGGTAAGGAAGAGGTCACGGGTTCAAGTCCCGTAGTTGGCTCTCGTAATAATCCCGGATTCTTTCGGGATTTTTTTTTGGAAATAAATTAAATTCAAAGAAACATATAAATCATCTGTTGATGATTTTAATCAACAATCATAAAAATTTTCGTTAAATTCGTATAAATATTTTTTGATGAATATACTTTTATTAGAAGACGATCTTATTCTCTCAGCTGAACTTTGTAAATTTTTGGAATCAAATCATTTTACCTGTGATAAAATTTATGACGGTGAAACTTTCCTTCGCCAGATAAAAAACAATTCTTACGATTTATATCTTCTTGATATTAATGTTCCCAAGATAAACGGGTTGGATGTCTGCCAGACGATTCGTTCTTTTGATAAAAATACACCCATTATCATTATTTCGGCGTACGGAGATCTTTCTGATAAAAAAGATGCCTTCACAAGACTTGCGGATGATTATCTTGTAAAGCCTTTTCAGTTTGAAGAATTGCTTTTACGTGTAAATTCTCTGTTGAGAAGAAAAATGCCTGTAGATACTTCAGATCAGGAAATTGTACGGATTGATGATCTTATCATTAATAAAACAGAGCAAAAAGTTTTCAGAGCCGGAAATGAAATTACCCTTACTTTGAAAGAATTTCAATTATTGGCCTATCTGGCCGAAGCGCAGGGAAGGACGGTTTCCAAGCAACAGATCACAGAACATGTTTGGGAGCATAATTTTAATACCAATACGAATACCGTAGAGGTATACATCAATTTTTTAAGAAAGAAAATAGATAAAGACTTTAAAGTTAAACTTATTCATACCCGATCGGGATTTGGATATTACTTAAGCCCACTATAAATGTCGTTAAAAAGGAAGATCGCTTTAAATTTAAGTATTGCCTTCTCATTACTTTTCGGTATTGTGATGGTTATAATATACATGTCTTTTAATGATTTTAGAAGAGATGAATTTAAAGAGAGATTCAGACAGAGGTTAGAATTTACATCTCATTTTATCTCAGAATCTAAAGATTTTGAAAGGGAAGCACCCATTTTTTTTAATGAAAATTCGGATAATATCCTTCTTAATGAAAAGATCCTGATCTTTAATGCGGAAAAGGAGTTGATCTACAGTACCATAAAAGATCGGAATGTCACCTGGGACGCCGCTTTATTAAAGGAGCTGGATCAGAAAAAAATGATCTATACAGAAAAGACAGTTCCTGAAATATATGCAGCATTAAAAAACATCCGTGGAGAAAATTACTATATTCTCACCAGCGCTTTTGACAGCAATGGGAAATCAAAGTTGAACTATTTAAAATATCTACTTATCACTGCCTATGTGATGAGTACACTTTTGATTGGTCTTTTCAGTTACTATTTTATGGGACAGTTTCTTCGTCCATTAGAAGAATTGAATCAAGAAATATCCGAAGTTACAGCCCACAAACTGACTACACAAATTCCCGTACAAGAATCTCAAGACGAGATTAGCATTCTGGCACAGTCATTCAATACGATGATTGTAAGGCTAAATGACGTATTTCAATCTCAAAAAGATTTCACAGCGAGCGCTTCGCACGAAATAAGAACCCCCATCACAAGGATGGCATTCCAGTTGGAGAATCTGATTAAATTTGAAAAACATTCTCCTGAGACACTATCTTCATTAAAACAGATTCAGAAAGATGTATATCAGTTGTCTGATCTGACCAATTCCTTGCTGCTTCTTACCAAATTTGACAAAGAGAATATTCAGAGTTTGTATGAGGAAGTACGAATTGATGAAGTTATATTCAGTTCCTTTGAAACCGTAGAAAAAAGTTATCCGGATCTGAAAATGGATTTTTTAATTTCTGAAGAAACTTCAGAACAAGCACTATTAACCATTAAAGGAATACAATCATTGCTAGATATCGTGTTTATCAACCTGTTCAAAAATGCAGCGGTATATTCAGATAATACTGAAGTGGATGTTCTTATTACAGAAACTACTTCAAAACTGATTGTGGATGTTATTTCTCATGGAAATACTATTTCAGAGGATGAGCAGTCAAAACTATTTGAGGCATTTATGCGGGGACACAATTCCCAGCATATTTCCGGCTCCGGATTAGGACTTCGTATTGTAAAAAGAATTTTAGAATACCACGGAGCTGATATCATTTATTCTTCACCATTAGAAAACGTAAACAAGTTTAGTGTTACCTTCAAAAACTAAAATTTAATTTTTTTTTAAGCCTCATTTAAGTTCGTTTTAATCGTGTCTTAGCACTTTTGTATCATAAAATTGAAAGAATGAACAAAATTGCAGGACTGTTTGTTGTCATTTCCTCATTCATGACAGCACAACAGAAAATGTCACTCCTGGATTGTGAAAATGCTTTCCAGACGAATAATCTTCAACTTCTCGCCCAACAGTATAATATCAATATGGCGGATGCTGATATTTTACAGGCCAAGATCTGGGAACTGCCGCAACTAAGTGGACAAATCAATGCTTATAATCCTGAAAAGAAAAAAGTATTTGATGTTGGAAACGCTAAAGGGGCACAGGTAACTCAGCTGATCTACATGGGTGGAAAGAAAAAGAATGAGATTGCTTTTGCGAAATCGAATAAGGAACTGGCACAATTTCAATTTTCTCAACTTTTAGTTGATCTTAAAACACAATTACACACCACTTACTACAATCTTTACTTTGAAAAATTAAAACTGGAAAACACCAACAAGCAGTTGGGATACATGAAAGAGCTTCTGAGTGCTTACAAAGTACAGTCTGCAAAAGGAAATGTATCACTTAAAGACGAGGTAAGATTACAAAGTATCGTTATTCAGCTGAACAATGATAAGGTAGAGATCAATAAAAATATTCTCACAGTAGAGCAAAATCTAAAAGTCCTAACAGGAATTACAGAAGATATAGAACCGCAGCTGTCGGATTCTGAGGCTAAGGAAATTCTTGCCACACAGCCTTTTGGTGATGAGGAGGAATTAAAGAAAAAGGCATTGGAAAATAATGCAGACTATCAATACAACATAAAATTGATTGATAATAGTAAATTATTTGCCCAATGGCAGAAGTCTTTAAATGTTCCCGACCTTAATGTAGGAGCAGGCTGGGATCAGAATGGAGGGACTTTCAAAAATGAAATTAATTTGATGGTAGGTATTCCATTGCCTTTATGGAAAAGTAATCAGGGAAATGTTGAAAAAGCAAATTATGCTATTCAGCAGAATCAGAAAAATGCTGATTACCAAAAACTGGATCTTGAAACAAAAGTACAGGCTTCATACAGAACCTGGAAAAGCCAATATGATCAGTTAGCCGAAATAAAAGCGACAGATCTTAATAATCTTGATCTTGTATATAATGGGATGCTTAAAAATTTCAGAAGCGGAAATGTAAGTCTTATTGAATTTACTGACTTTATGGAAAGCTACAGACAAACGGCTCTTCAGATATATGACATGAAAAATGATATCATCCAATCGGCTGAACAGCTTAATCAATTAGTACAAACTAAAATCTTCTATTAAAAAAATGAAAAAATATATAATTGCTTTATTTGTGGCCATTGCATCATTATCTTGCTCTAAGAAGGAAGAAACGAAAGTTGTAGAACCAAAAGGATTTGAACTAAGCAATACAATGCTTAAATCCATCGCTTTAGCAAAAGTTGAAAAAAAATATATCGCAGACAATTATAATTTTTACGGAAAAATATCTGCAGATCAAAACAGCTATATAGATGTTTATCCTTTAGTAGGAGGAAATGTTTTGAGTGTAAATGTTGAACTTGGAGACCATGTAACAAAAGGTCAGGTTCTGGCAACCATCAGAAGTACGGAGCTTGCTGAAGTACAAAAGGATGTAAGCGATGCTAAAACAGATTTGGTAGTTGCTCAAAATAATGTTCGTGTTGCCAAAGAAATGTATGAAGGCAAACTAAATACAGAAAGAGATGTCCTTGAAGCTAAAAGTCAATTGCAAAAAGCACAGGACCAAATGCAGAGAGCAAGTGCAATAAGCACGGTTTATAATGTAAAGAGAGGAAATATTTATAGTGTCTTAGCTCCCATCAGTGGATTTATTGTTCAGAAGAATATCAATAAGGATATGCAGTTGAGAACAGATAGAAGTGACAATATTTTTGATGTTGCCAATACCACTAATGTTTGGGCTATTATGAACGTTAATGAATCTGACATTGATAAAATTAGTCTTGGAATGAAAGCTGAGGTTTCTACACTTTCTTATCCTGATAAAATATTCTACGGAAAGATTGATAAGATATTCAAAATTATTGATCCTCAAACCAATGCGATGCAAGCCAGAGTTGTTTTAGATAATGCAAACGGATTGCTGATCCCAGATAGTAAGGCTACCATAAAAGTTTCTACTTCAGAAAATAATATGGCATTAACTGTCCCTTCCAAAGCGGTAATTTTCGATGATAACAGAAGCTTTGTTGTTGTTTTTAAATCCAGAACTAATTTAAAAGTTAAAGAAGTCAAGGTTTTAAAACAGGTGGGAGATACCACTTATATATCTGATGGGTTAGTGGATGGAGAACAAGTCATTACTGAAAATCAATTGTTGATTTATCGTTCTCTTAACAACTAAATCAAAGTCTTTTTTTAAACGACTTTTCTAGGTCATCAATTTAAAATACTATGAATAAATTCATTAAAAATATAATTTCTTTTTCACTTAAAAATAAAGCATTTACCTTTATTTGGGTAGCAATATTGGCTGTTGCTGGGTTTATAAGTTTCAAAAATATGCCTATTGAAGCTTTTCCTGATGTTACCAATACCCAGATTGTAATTATTACCCAGTGGAACGGACGAAGCGCAGAAGAAGTAGAACGCTTTGTTACCACACCAATAGAATTAGCAATGAGTCCGGTTCAGAAAAAAACAAGTGTAAGAAGTACCACTATGTTTGGTCTTTCTATTGTTAAAATTCTGTTCGATGATGGGGTGGACGATACTTTTGCCAGAAATCAGGTGAATAACCAACTAAGAACTATAAGCCTTCCTGATGAGGTAGATCCCGAAGTACAACCACCCTACGGACCAACAGGTGAAATTTTCAGATATACTTTAGAGAGTAAAACGAAAGATTCACGGGAATTATTAACACTACAAAACTGGGTAGTAGACAGAGCATTGAGAGGAGTGCCGGGTGTAGCAGATATCAATGTCTTCGGAGGCCAGGATAAAGTTTTCGAACTGAGCATTGATCCGAGAGCTTTGGATAAATATAATCTGACACCACTTCAGGTGTATGATGCTGTTACAAAAAGTAATCTGAATGTAGGTGGAGATGTGATAGAGAAGAACGGTCAGGCTTATGTGGTAAGAGGTATTGGCTTGGTAAAATCTATCGGAGATATTGGAAATATTACCATTGAGAATGAAAGTGGAAATCCTGTATTGGTAAAAAATGTTGCCAATGTTCACGAGAGCTCTATGCCAAGAGTAGGGCAGGCGGGGCTAAACAACCATGAAGATACGGTGGAAGGGATTGTGGTAATGAGGAAAGGAGAGAATCCCCGCGAGGTATTGGTAGGTGTTAAGGCCAAGATCAAGGAGCTGAATGAAAAAATCCTTCCAAAGGATGTGAAAATGGTTACTTTTTATGATCGTGATAACCTGATGGATTTTACGACAGAAACCGTAATGCATAATTTACTTGAAGGCATTGTACTGGTAACTGTCATGGTTTTAATATTCATGGCAGACTGGAGAACGACATTAATAGTTTCTATTATTATTCCTTTATCCTTATTGTTTGCATTCCTATGTCTGAAGCTGGCGGGTATGAGTGCTAATTTGCTTTCATTGGGAGCTGTCGATTTCGGAATTATTATCGATGGAGCCGTCGTCATGGTGGAAGGTATCTTTGTTATGCTTGACCATAAAGCCAAAAAATATGGAATGGAAAAATTCAATAAGCTTGCAAAAGGTGGGTGGATAAAACAAACCGGAACAGGTTTAGGAAAAGCAATATTCTTTTCTAAATTAATTATCATTACTTCTTTAATCCCAATTTTCTCATTCCAGAAAGTTGAAGGTAAAATGTTTTCACCTTTGGCTTTTACGCTAGGATTTGCTTTGATGGGGGCATTAATATTTACTTTGACATTAGTACCCGTTCTTTCTCATATTCTATTAAATAAAAATGTAAGAGAAAAGAATAATCCATTTGTAAATTTCTGGGATAGGATTGTTGAAAAAGGATTCAGCTATACTTTTAAAAATAAAAAATTAAGTTTAATTGTTTCTATTTCTTTCTTAGTCGCTACATTATTTTCGGGAAAATTCTTAGGAACTGAATTTTTACCCCAGCTTAATGAAGGGTCATTATGGATCACTGCAGAAATGCCGATGAGTTCTTCACTGAAAGAATCTTTAAAAACTGCAGATCTCCTAAAAAAAGACATTATGAGCTTTTCTGAAGTTACCGACGTATTGGCACAGACAGGACGTAGTAATGATGGAACAGATCCTAATGGATTTGGATTTGTACAGTTTGCCGTCAATCTGAAACCACGGGAAGATTGGAAGCGAAAGATTTCTTATGATGAACTGATCCAAGAGATCGATGGAAAGCTAAGAAATTATCAAGGAATTACTTTTAATTATTCGCAGCCAATTTCTGATAATGTTGCGGAAGCGGTAGCCGGATTTAAGGCTGAAAACGGAATCAAAATTTATGGGGATAACCTGCAGACTTTAGATCGTTTAGCAGCGGAGGTCTTAAAAGAAATAAAAAATGTGGATGGGGTTAAAGATCCCGGAATCATTAAAAATATTGGTCAGCCAGAGGTTAGTGTGGTGCTTGATAGAGATAAAATGGCAGCCTATGGAGTAATGCCGGCTGATGCACAGGCGGTTCTGGAAATGGCTTTTGGTGGTAAAACTGCCTCAGAAATGTTTGATGGTGAACGGAAATTTCCAATAAGACTTCGTTATTCTCAGGAATATAGAAAAGACGAAAATGATATTGCGGCATTGATGGTTCCCACTCAGGATGGGGCGAAAATACCTTTAAAAGAAATAAGCAATATTGTAAAAGATAATGGTGCCGCCTTTATTTATAGGGATGATATTAAACGTTACATCGGTGTGAAATTTTCAATACGTGATCGTGACCTGGGGGGCACAATTGCTGATGCTCAGAAAAAAGTTTCCAAGATTGAACTTCCCGATGGCTATTCAATTGGATGGACCGGTCAGTTTGAAAATCAACAAAGAGCATCACATCGATTGGCACAGGTGGTCCCGGTAAGTATTCTGATGATCTTCTTTTTATTGTTTATACTATTTGGAAATATAAAAGATTCTCTATTAGTTTTAGCGAACGTTCCATTCGCACTGATTGGAGGTATAATTGCTCTTCATGTTACGAGAATGAATTTTGGGATATCAGCAGGAGTAGGAATGATCGCACTTTTAGGAATCTGTATCCAAAATGGGGTAATTCTAATTACAGAGTTTCATCAGAATATTAAAAATGGATTAAACCTGGATGAGGCAATATTTACTGGGGTGAAATCCAGAACCAGACCGGTAATTATGACTGCCTTAATGGCCTCCATTGGTCTTTTGCCTGCTGCACTTTCTACAGGTATAGGTTCCGAATCTCAAAAGCCATTGGCAATTGTTATTATTGGGGGACTCATAACTGCGACAGTACTTACATTGCTTATTTTCCCAATTATTTTCTGGATTTTTAACAGAACGAAAAAATCGGAACATATATAGTTGATCGATTTTTAAAATAAAAAGATAAGTTGGGGATAGGTTTATTCCGAACTTATCTTTTTATTTTATTTATTATAGGTAGAACTTTAATTCTTTTATCGGAATCATTTATTTCATGATAATGAGTTTAAAAAATAAAGTATATTTGCGCACAAGTAAACCGTTTCCCACTAAAAACACAAGAAATCCCTCACATGAAACGTTATAAGAATACCGTATTATTCGTATTTGTAGGCTTTTGTATACTATTACCCCTGCAATTGTTTTTTAAAATAAGTTTAGAAGAAACCTATCCCTCATTTAATTTTCCTGGATTTGCTTCGTTACCTATTAAAGAAGAAAAATATATTGTATTTACTAAAACGACTACCAAAGTTTATTTTAAAGACAAAACTGATACAATTGTAGCGCAAAACGATTATTTAGGAAATAAAATCCCGCGAACGATACAAATTACGCTCATTAAAAATCTTCTTTTTCCCACAGAATATCCCATACTTGATGCAAGGGTCAATTCCTTACCGCCCTACAAAAAAAGATTGTATATACTAAAAAAGTCTATTCTCAATAGAAATATTAAGAAAATCAATTTAGAGGAAAGCAAAGCTTTTGTTGTAAAAAAGCTTAGAGAAAACTTCCCAAACAAAGAGGTAGCTCAGATATTAGTCACTAATGAGAATAAAGATTTTGATATAACGACTAAACAATTAACGAATAGGGTAACCAGGGACACACTGATTAATTTCAAGTTTTAATGAGCACAATGATTGAAAAAATAAAAAAACTGCCGTTCACAAGCTACAATCCGAGTGATGAGTTTTTGGCTTTCTATAGGATATTTTTTTCTTTATATTTATTATGGATGGGAATATCAAACGATAGCTGGGTATATAGTATTCCCAATAGTGCAATGCATCCACCAATAAGTATTTTATCATTTACAGATAATGTACCTCCGGAATGGTTTTTTATTGGATGCTATTACAGTATGTATTTATGTCTTTTATTGATTTTAATAGGGTTGAAGCCCAGGATATTTGCAATACTATATATGGTGGTCTATATTGTGAGCAGTAATTATGCCTTTTCTTTTGGAAAAATAAATCACACTTTTGTTTATGCTCTCCCTATAATAATTATGGCTTTTTCGCCCTGGAATACGACCTATAGTTTTTTTCCGGAGCCCAAAAGAGAAACTGATATACTTTCTAAATCATGGCCTATGTTTTTATTAAGTATGCTTCTTGGATTTGGAATTTTTACAGCAGGTCTTGCAAAAATTTTAGGAGGTTGGCTTAATACTGATATACAAAGTACTCAGGTGTTTTTTTATCAATACAGATATGGTATTGGATGGGATGATCTTATGTCAGATACCTATGATAAAATCAACTCTCAATTTTTTTGGGAATTTTTAGACTATTGTACCGTGTTTTTTGAAACTATTTTTCTGGTGGCATTTTTGAAACCTAAATTCTTTAGGTTGATGATATTGGTTACATTGTTTTTTCATTTAAATGTGCTGCTGATGTTTAATATATCATTTACCTATTCAATAGGTTTTTATGCACTTTTTATTCCCTCACAATTGGTGCCATTAAATTTTAAAGCAAAATTAAAAAGGCTGTTGAAAACAGTATTTCAACCTAGATATAAACTTTGGGGTATTGCTTTTGTTGCTTTATATCTGCTACTTATTGTAGTTTTTGATTTTAATGGTGTAAGTTATATCCTGAATAAATTCTTTGAATTGTTTGATTCTATTTATGCTTCATCCTTAATTATATTAGGGGGAGCTTTCCTGTTTGGAATTTACCTTCTTATCAGATCATTTAGAAAATATGCTTGATAGCTTGACATAAACCAGCGATTCAATGTGATGAAATAATTCTTATCTAAAATTTTAATAGGAATTTACCTTTATCTTAAGTTAAATATATTAATTAAAGCCTATCAATAATTGTTGACAGGCTTTTGTTTTATTAAAAGAAATAAGTTGCAAATTATCTAAAGAGGAAATAAAGCTATTTTGTTGATTTTCTACTTGGTATATGTCAAAATTAATGTCGTTTTTTCTAGTACTTTTTTATATGAATGAACAATTTTCAATTCTCTATAATATTCAGAATTAATCAGATAGTTTAGATTTTAATGAAAAGATTTCCAATGATTTTTTCTATCGAGAAATTTGTGTAAATTTGCACTTCAATACATCGAAGTATATAAGGTTTGTAATTCTTTGGATTTGAATATTAAAATTTTTTAGGAAAAAAGATTTTAGTATTTAAAAATTCATTATATTTGCACACCGAAAATTTGAATAAACAATAAATAAATAATTTAAATCATGGCAAAGGAAACGTTTAATCGTAACAAACCACACTTGAACATTGGTACTATTGGTCACGTTGACCATGGTAAAACTACTCTTACAGCTGCTATTTCTGCTGTATTAGCTAGCAAGGGTCTTGCTGAGAAAAAAGACTTCTCTGCGATTGACTCTGCTCCAGAAGAAAAAGAAAGAGGGATCACTATCAATACTGCTCACATTGAGTACGAAACTGAAAATAGACACTATGCTCACGTTGACTGTCCAGGTCACGCCGACTATGTTAAAAACATGGTAACTGGTGCTGCTCAGATGGATGGAGCAATCGTAGTATGTGCTGCAACAGATGGACCAATGCCTCAGACAAGAGAACATATCTTACTTTGTCGTCAGGTAAACGTACCTAGAATTGTTGTTTTCATGAACAAAGTTGACATGGTAGACGATGCTGAGTTATTAGAGCTTGTTGAAATGGAGCTTAGAGACTTATTATCTACTTATGATTTTGACGGAGATAACTCTCCTGTAATTCAAGGTTCTGCACTAGGTGCACTTACTGCAGCTACTGCAACTCCTGTTAACACAGAAGATAAGTGGTTCAAAAGCGTAGAAGAATTAATGGATGCTGTTGATACTTGGATCGAGCAACCAACAAGAGATATGGATAAGCCATTCTTGATGCCTATTGAAGATGTATTCTCTATTACAGGTAGAGGTACTGTAGCAACTGGTAGAATAGAGGCAGGTGTTATTAATACTGGAGATCCAGTTGATATCGTAGGTATGGGTGATGAAAAATTAACTTCTACAATTACAGGAGTTGAGATGTTCAGAAAAATCCTAGACAGAGGTGAAGCTGGTGACAACGTAGGTCTATTGTTGAGAGGTATTGAAAAAACTGACATCAAGAGAGGTATGGTTATCGCTAAGAAAGATTCTGTGAAGCCACACAAAAAATTCAAAGCATCTGTTTATATCCTTTCTAAAGAAGAAGGTGGACGTCACACTCCATTCCACAACAAATACCGTCCTCAGTTCTATGTAAGAACTACTGACGTTACAGGTGAGATCTTCTTACCACAAGGTGTAGAAATGGTAATGCCTGGTGATAACTTAGAGATCACTGTAGAATTACTTCAACCAATCGCTCTTAACGTAGGTCTTAGATTTGCGATCAGAGAAGGAGGTAGAACAGTAGGTTCTGGTCAGGTTACTGAAATCTTAGATTAATATCTTAAAATAAATAAAGCTTCCGTAAGGAATTTCTTTACGGAAGCTTTTTCTACGGGCATCGTCCAATGGTAGGATACCGGTCTCCAAAACCGTTGATCAGGGTTCGAATCCTTGTGCCCGTGCAAATAATAATTATGAGTTCATTTATCGATTTTTTAAAAGGTTCTTATAACGAATTCAGACATAAAGTTGAATGGCCAAAATGGGCTGATCTGCAATCATCTACAATTGTAGTAACTATTGCAACAGTTATTCTGGCGTTATTTACCTTTGGAGTTGACGAATTGTTTTCAAAAGCAATTAGCAACATAATAGGAATGCTAATTAATGTGTTCAACTAAAAAAGTATTTTCCCATAATGAGCGAATTGAAATGGTATGTGCTGAAAGCAATCAGCGGACAGGAAAATAAAGTGAAAAACTATATTGAGACAGAAATCAAACGTTTAGGGTTTGAGCAGTACGTTACTCAGGTGGTTATTCCTATGGAAAAAGTTATTCAATTAAGGAATGGTAAAAAAGTTCCTAAAGAAAGACCTTACTATCCTGGTTACTTAATGGTTGAAGCAGATTTAATGGGAGAGATTCCTCACGTTATTAAGAATATTCCAGGAGTTATATCTTTCTTAAGCTTAACCAAAGGAGGTGATCCGGTTCCAATGAGAAAATCTGAGGTTAACAGAATGCTTGGAAGAATGGATGAGTTATCAGAATTTGCTACTGATCTTGAAATTCCATATGTAGTAGGAGAGAATGTTAAAGTGATCGATGGTCCATTTAACGGATTCAATGGAACAATTGAAAAAATTCTTGAAGATAAAAAGAAAATTGAAGTTTCTGTTTTAATCTTCGGTAGAAAGACTCCAATGGAGTTAAGCTATATGCAAGTAGAAAAAGTATAAAAATACTCTCAATAATATAAAACCACTCATCTGAGTGGTTTTTTTATTTTAAGTCAGATTCATCATAGTATTTTAATGCTAAGATGTTTTTATTTTAAAACTTTTTATTTATTTTATACGCTTTAATAGTAATGTCTTATTAGTAATTTAATTAAAACTAAATATTTAGATAAAAAATATTTTTTATCTATGGCACACTTCTTGTAAACTATACTTTCGAAAAACACAAATGAGTTCTATTATTCTGATTTTTAAACTTATACACTGGTTTAATTAACTGTTTCTTTAGAATTCTTTGTCAGGAATTTAAACACAAACATAAACACATACTTCAATGACAAAAATTATTTCGATAGTACTTTGTACAAGTACTATTGCACTGATGAATGCTCAGGTTACTGGTAAAGTAGGGATCAATACAAAAACGCCTGAAAAAGAATTATCTGTAAACGGGACAATGAAAACTTCTGGAATGGTTTTTAAAGATCCAATCGAAAAATTGGGTTCTAATGAAAATTATACCTTTATCATTAAGTCTCCCGCACCGGAAAACAAAATTACAGCGTATAATGACACCTTTGTACCCAATTCTCCTGCACCTATTAATATTATCCAATATAAGATCACCTGTGACCCGACAGATAAAGATTGGGTTAATCAGTATGACACAAAAATTAACTCGGATAAATTTCTTGTTGTCATTTCTTCTTTCGGATTTACTCAGCCAATAAGAACGAATAGTCCAGATTGGATTACACCAGTACCTCAAATATATGCTTATTATAATGCAGGCACCTGGAAGGTGAAGGCTGACTACCAGGGTTTCGCTCCAGCAGCAAATTTACCAGCTGGGGTATGGACACTTAACTTACTAGTTTTTGATAGGGCCTATGCAAAAGAAATCAATAAAACACAAGCGATGGCCACTTCCACTACTGGTGTAGCTGCATCTCCTTTAATTCAATAAAAAACATTCACATAATGAAAAAAATTACCATACTATTTTTTATGGCTTATGCGTTCTGTGGCGTTAAGGCCCAACTAGGAATTAATACAAATACACCACAGGGAACTTTAGATGTGGTTGGTGGTACACTAGTAGAATCCTATATTATAGATACAACGAATTCGCCAGCAACAGGAAACTATTTTCTGCTTACAAGATCAAAGGATACTACTCCTGTAGGTAAAGTTAAGATGCTTGACATTTCTCTAAGAGATGTAGCTCCGGTCAATGCATATAATGTGGTTTTGAAAAACGTTAAACTGGATGAAGTTATTAATTTGAACACTGGATTAGAGGTTAATAAATATGTAGTAGCAATTACCGGTGCCGTATTTACTGATGCGGTTTCAGCATCAAATACTTCTACTACTCCTAAATCATATGGTGCCTACTCAACTGAGATAACCCAGGTTACCAGCGGAGGAAAAACTTATCATGGTATTAACCTGGCTTTTAAAGGAGCGGGAACTGTAGGATCAAAAAATGGAACCTGGACCCTTACTTTGAATGTTTATGAAAGATCATTGATTAAGGATTGGGGAACTTTTACTGGCTCAGTTTCTTCTTCAGCATCTCCTGGATATTCAGGAGTATCCACAAATACACCCGTAGGACTTCAATAACAAAAATTATGAAAGAAAAAATTTATATCATCATTATGGCTTGTATGGGGATGATCCTACAGGCTCAAACAGGAAATGTAGGTATTAAAACTACAACTCCTACTGAAACACTGGATGTTAATGGTAATTCTCTTACGAATTCTTTATATATGAGAAATCCAGGCGAACCAACCACAACAGGAGGACACTTTTTAGCGACTTCTCAAAACTCATTACAGATATACGATCCGAATTTGGAAACCAGTGGATTATTCAATTATATCAAATTATCACTTACTGGGGTTTCTGCTTCTGGAATTACAGATTACGATACCAAAATAAATGCAAATGACTTTTTGGTAACTGTACATAATTACTCTTTTAAATTAAATGACGGGAGTACGAGTGTCGCTCTTGATTATGGAGATAACGGAATTGATGATAATGCACAAGGATCTCCTAATGTAATTGCATTTAAAAGTAACGGGACATGGCATTTAAAAGCAGGATTTACAAATAGTAAATTAATTGCCTTTACTTCGGCCAGACCATCAAGAGTGTACAACGACTTTACAGTGGAATTTTATCTGATGGTATATAAGCGATTGATCACCAAGCAGAATATAAATGACATCAATACTGATCTTGGTGGTAAAGATGGATCTACGGAGACGATTAATAAACCGTCTGGGTTTTAAATAAAAAGATAAACCATATAAAAAGCCATATACCAATAATAGGATATGGCTTTTTTTCTTTTATAGCAAAATTTATCGGGAAGGTTGAGTACACTTGTTTGTAAAAAATATTAAAAACTTTCTAAAAATCAATCAATTCCATTTGCTATTTCAAAAATATTTTATAATTTTGCAGTCCGAAAAGTAGGTTTACTATATGTGAGTGCGGTAACCTGCTGAATAATAAATGCTTCCAAACTCATTAATTATTCAATTAAAAAAAAAGAAAATGGCTAAAAAAGTCTTTAAAATGGTAAAGCTTCAGGTGAAGGGAGGGGCTGCAAACCCGTCTCCACCAGTAGGTCCTGCATTAGGTTCTGCCGGTGTAAACATCATGGAGTTTTGTAAACAATTTAACGGAAGAACTCAGGATAAGCCTGGTCAAGTTTTGCCAGTAGTAATTACTGTATACGAAGACAAATCTTTTGAATTCGTAATTAAAACTCCTCCAGCTGCAATTCAGTTAATGGATGCTGCAAAAATTAAAGGAGGTTCCGGAGAACCAAACAGAAACAAAGTAGGTTCTGTATCTTGGGATCAAGTAAAGAAAATCGCAGAAGATAAAATGGTAGACCTTAACTGTTTTACATTGGACTCTGCTCTTTCTATGGTTGCAGGTACTGCTAGATCTATGGGATTGAGAGTAACAGGAACTAAACCAGCTAACGCTTAAAACTTAGAGAAATGGCAAAATTAACAAAAAAGCAAAAGGAAGCTTTAAGCAAAGTAGAAAAAGGAAGAGTATATAATCTTGAAGAAGGTTCAGCTCTTGTAAAAGAAGTGAACACTGCAAAATTTGATGCTTCTGTAGATATCGCTGTTAGATTGGGTGTAGATCCAAGAAAAGCAAACCAAATGGTAAGAGGTGTAGTATCTCTTCCTCATGGAACTGGTAAAGATGTTAAAGTATTAGCTCTTGTAACTCCAGATAAAGAAGCTGAAGCTAAAGAAGCTGGTGCTGATTATGTAGGTCTTGACGAATATTTACAAAAAATAAAAGATGGTTGGACTGATGTTGACGTTATCGTTACTATGCCAGCTGTTATGGGTAAATTAGGACCTTTAGGTAGAATATTAGGACCAAGAGGTTTGATGCCTAACCCTAAATCAGGAACAGTAACTATGGAAATAGGAAAAGCTGTAACTGAAGTGAAATCAGGTAAAATTGATTTCAAAGTAGATAAATATGGTATTATCCATGCAGGTATTGGTAAAGTATCTTTTGATGCTGCTCAATTAAGAGAAAATGCTCAGGAATTAATCCAGACATTGGTTAAAATGAAACCAACTGCTGCTAAAGGAACTTATGTGAAGAGTATTTATTTATCCTCTACAATGAGCCCGGGTATTGCAATTGATACTAAATCTGTTAACTAATATAAATCCTTAAGACAATGACAAAAGACCAAAAAGTTGTAGCAATACAAGAGATCAAAGACTTGCTTCAGGATGCAAAAGTAGTATACGTAGCAGATCTAGATGGGTTGAACGCTGCTAAGTCTTCAGAATTCAGAAGACAGGCTTTCAAACAAAACATCAAAGTAAAAGTGGTAAAAAACACACTTTTACAAAAAGCAATGGAGCAGATTGAAGGAGTAGATTACTCTGAAATGTTCCAGACTTTTAAAGGGAATACTGCATTAATGGTTGGAGAAACTGCAAACGGTCCAGCAAAATTAATCCAGGGATTCAGAAAGAAAGAAGATAAGCCGGCTTTAAAATCTGCTTACCTTCAGGAAACTTTCTATGTTGGAGACGAAAACTTAACTGCACTTGCTAACATCAAGTCTAGAGAAGAAATGATTGGTGAAATCATCGGATTACTTCAATCTCCAATTCAAAGAGTTGTTTCTGCTCTTCAAAACAAACCTGAAACAGTAGAAGCGAAAGCTGAAGAAGTAGCTGCTGCACCTGCTGTTGAAGAAACTCCTGCTGAAGCAGCTCCAGAAGCTCCTGCAGCAGAAAGCACGGAAGAAACTCCAAGTGCTGAATAATTAGACTCAAAAAATTAAATAAAATAATCAACAAAAAACATTACAACAATGTCAGATTTAAAAAATTTAGCTGAAACGCTAGTAAACTTAACAGTAAAAGACGTAAATGAATTAGCTACTATCCTTAAGGATGAGTACGGAATTGAGCCAGCTGCTGCTGCTGTAGTAGTTGCTGCAGGTGGTGGAGAAGCTGCTGAAGAAAAGACTGAATTCGATGTAATTCTTAAGGCTGCAGGTGCATCTAAATTGGCTATCGTTAAATTGGTAAAAGATTTAACTGGTGCTGGTCTTAAAGAAGCTAAAGATATCGTAGATGGAGCTCCTGCTGCAATCAAAACTGGTATCTCTAAAGACGAAGCTGAAGCTCTTAAGAAGCAACTTGAAGAAGCTGGTGCTGAAGTAGAAGTAAAATAATTCAATTTATCTTACAAATATAAGCCCGGACATTTGTTCGGGCTTTTTTTATTGATTCTTTTTAGATATATTTCCAGTATTAATTTTAAGTTTGAGAATGCTTTTAGCAGCATCGTTAAAGGTTTTATTAAAATTAATTCACATCCTGGAAATCATTAATACATTTTACGTTAATACATTACATAATAAATCTTGTGAATGTGGATAACTTTTTGTACCTTTGCTCCTCTTTTGGCGCTAATAATTGTTTGTAAATCTATAAAATATTATAAATCAACTCTTTCATAATGATGAAGGGGATTTTATGTTTATAGGTGTTACGAAATTTCTGCCTCAAAAGTATTAAGAATATTTTGCATTACGCTGTGAAAAGATATACCAGTGTTGCAGTTAGGAATCAGATTCTTAGAATAAAGAAAAAAGAATAAAGACTATTTCTAATAGCGCCAAACATTTGAAGTCTTTTATCTTTTCTCTATTTTCTTTCTTCTGTTCCTGATATTTTTTTATAAATCAAAATATTTTTTAACCCTTCTTAAAAGTTTTATGAGTAAAACAACAGTAACAACTAGGGGAAATCAGAGAATTAATTTCTCATCAGCGAAAGGAAAAATTATTACTCCTGACTTCTTGGATATCCAATTAGAGTCTTTTAAAGAGTTTTTCCAGCTTGATACCCTTCCTGAAGACAGGAAAAAAGAAGGTCTGCATAAGACTTTCCAGGAAAATTTCCCAATTACAGATTCAAGAAACCAATTCGTATTGGAATTCTTAGATTATCTGGTAGATTCTCCACGTTATTCAATCGACGAGTGTGTAGAAAGAGGTTTAACGTATTCCGTTCCTCTTAAAGCAAGACTTAAGTTGTATTGTACAGACCCTGAGCACGAGGATTTCCAAACAGTAGTTCAGGACGTATATTTAGGTCCGGTTCCTTATATGACACCTAGTGGTTCTTTCATCATCAATGGTGCTGAGAGAGTTATCGTTACGCAGTTACACCGTTCACCTGGTGTATTCTTCGGGCAAACTTACCACGCAAACGGAACTAAACTTTACTATTCAAGAATTATCCCTTTCAAAGGATCTTGGATGGAATTTACTACGGATATCAATAGCGTAATGTATGCGTATATTGACCGTAAGAAGAAGTTACCATTAACTACTTTATTAAGAGCTATCGGATTTGAATCTGATAAAGATATCCTTCAGATCTTCGACCTTGCGGAAGAAGTGAAAGTTTCTAAAGCTGCTCTTAAAAAAGTGGAGGGAAGAACATTAGCTGCGAGAGTATTGAACACTTGGTTCGAAGATTTCGTAGATGAAGACACTGGTGAGGTTGTTTCTATCGAAAGAAATGAAATTATCCTGGATAGAGAAACTGTTCTTGAAAAAGAGCATTTAGATCTTATTCTTGATGCTGGTGTGAAATCTATCTTGATCCACAAAGAAAACAGCAATGAATTCTCTATCATCCAGAATACATTACAGAAAGACCCTACTAACTCTGAAAAAGAAGCAGTAGAATATATTTACCGTCAGTTAAGAAATGCAGATCCACCAGATGAGGAAACAGCTAGAGGAATTATTGAAAAATTATTCTTCTCTGAGCAGAGATACTCATTAGGAGAAGTAGGACGTTACAGATTGAACAAAAAATTAGGTCTTAATATTCCTACAACAACTGAAGTTCTTACAAAAGAAGATATTATCGCTATTGTAAGACACTTAATTGAATTGGTAAATTCAAAAGCAGAGGTAGATGATATTGACCACCTTTCTAACAGAAGAATTAAAACTGTTGGAGAGCAGTTAGCAGGACAATTCGGTGTAGGTCTTTCAAGAATTGCCAGAACGATTAAGGAAAGAATGAACGTTAGAGATAACGAGATCTTTACTCCTCTTGATTTGGTGAATGCTAAGACTTTAACATCAGTTATTAACTCATTCTTTGGTACCAACCAGCTTTCTCAGTTCATGGACCAAACCAACCCATTGTCAGAGATCACGCACAAGCGTAGACTTTCTGCCCTAGGACCTGGTGGTTTATCAAGAGAAAGAGCAGGTTTCGAGGTTCGTGACGTTCACCATACTCACTATGGAAGAATTTGTCCGATTGAAACTCCAGAAGGACCAAACATTGGTTTGATCTCTTCTTTAGGTATCTATGCTAAAATTAACAACTTAGGTTTCATCGAAACTCCATATAGAAAAGTAGAGAACAGTAAGATCGATCTTGATGCTGCTCCTATTTATCTGAATGCAGAAGACGAAGAAGATAAAGTTATTGCTCAAGCAAACGTTGAATTGAATGATAATGGTGAATTCTTAACTGAAAGAATTATTGCGAGACTAGATGGAGATTATCCGGTAGTTGAGCCATCTGAAGTTAATCTTATCGATGTTGCACCAAACCAGATCTCTGGTATTTCAGCTTCATTAATTCCATTCTTGGAACATGATGATGCGAACCGTGCATTGATGGGATCAAACATGATGCGTCAGGCAGTTCCTCTATTGAAGCCACAAGCTCCAATCGTGGGTACGGGTCTGGAACAACAAGTTGCGAAAGATTCTAGAATTTTGATCAATGCTGAAGGTAATGGTACTGTAGAGTATGTAGATGCTGATCAAATTACTATTAAATATGAAAGAAGCGATGACGAAGATTTAGTATCATTCGAATCTGCTACGAAAACATATAAACTGACTAAGTTTAGAAAAACCAACCAGAGTACAACTATTACATTGAGACCAAACGTAAGAATTGGTGAAACTGTAGAAAAAGGACAGGTACTTTGTGATGGTTATGCTACTGAAAACGGAGAATTGGCTCTTGGTAGAAACTTAGTGGTTGCGTTCATGCCTTGGAAAGGATATAACTTTGAGGATGCGATCGTAATCAATGAAAAAGTAGTTCGTGAAGACTGGTTTACTTCGATCCACGTGGATGAATATTCTCTTGAAGTTCGTGATACCAAATTAGGTATGGAAGAATTGACAGCAGATATTCCAAACGTTTCAGAAGAAGCAACTAAAGATCTTGATGAAAACGGGATGATCAGAATTGGTGCTGAAGTGAAGCCTGGTGATATTATGATCGGTAAGATCACACCTAAAGGTGAATCTGACCCAACTCCTGAAGAAAAACTTCTTAGAGCGATTTTCGGTGACAAAGCTGGTGATGTAAAAGATGCTTCATTAAAAGCAGATTCTTCATTAAGAGGTGTTGTTATCAACAAGAAATTGTTCTCTAGAAATATTAAAGATAAAAAGAAAAGAACTGAAGAAAAACTTAAACTTGAAGAAATTGAAAACACTTACAAGGCTAAGTTTGATGAGTTGAGAAATACTTTAATTGAAAAATTAAATACACTTGTAAGCGGTAAAACTTCTCAAGGGGTTACTAATGACCTTGACGAGGAAATTATCGGAAAAGGAGTGAAATTTACTCATAAATTATTGACTTCAGTTGAAGATTACGTTAACGTTAGCGGTGCAGATTGGACTGTTGATAATGATAAAAATGAATTGATCAAACAATTAATTCATAATTATAAAATCAAGTTCAACGATATCCAAGGGGTTAAAAACCGTGAGAAATTTGCAATTTCTATCGGAGATGAGCTTCCAGCAGGTATCATGAAGTTAGCTAAGGTTTATATTGCTAAAAAACGTAAACTGAATGTAGGAGATAAAATGGCAGGACGTCACGGTAACAAAGGTATCGTTTCGAGAATCGTTCGTGAAGAAGATATGCCATTCTTAGAAGATGGAACACCAGTAGATATCGTATTGAATCCACTTGGGGTACCTTCTCGTATGAACATCGGACAGATTTATGAAACAGTTCTTGGATGGGCTGGTCAGAAATTAGGAATGACGTTCGCTACACCAATCTTCGATGGAGCAACTCTTGATCAGATTACTGAATATACTGAAAAGGCAAGTCTTCCTAAATTTGGTAACACTCACCTTTATGATGGTGGTACTGGAGAAAGATTTACTCAGCCTGCAACAGTAGGGGTAATCTATATGTTGAAACTAGGACACATGGTAGATGACAAGATGCACGCACGTTCTATTGGTCCTTACTCATTAATTACTCAGCAGCCGTTAGGAGGTAAAGCTCAATTCGGGGGTCAGAGATTTGGAGAGATGGAGGTTTGGGCTCTTGAAGCATTCGGAGCATCAAATATCTTGAGAGAAATCTTGACTGTGAAGTCAGATGACGTGATTGGTAGAGCAAAAACTTATGAAGCAATTGCAAAAGGTGAATCTATGCCTGAACCAGGTATTCCGGAATCATTCAATGTATTACTTCACGAGTTACAAGGACTTGGACTTGATGTAAGACTAGAGGAATAATTTTAAATTTTGAGTGTTGAATTTTGATCAGTTCAGAATTTAAATCCAAAATTTATAATCCAAAATCTAAAATCTAAAAAATGTCAAATAAAAATAAATCAAGTAGATTTAATAAAATAACCATCGGTTTAGCTTCTCCGGAATCCATTCTTCAGGATTCAAGAGGGGAGATCCTAAAACCGGAAACTATTAACTACAGAACGCATAAGCCTGAAAGAGATGGTTTGTTCTGTGAAAAAATCTTTGGTCCAATTAAAGATTACGAATGTGCTTGTGGAAAGTATAAGAGAATTCGTTATAAGGGGATCGTTTGTGACCGTTGTGGGGTTGAAGTTACAGAGAAGAAAGTAAGAAGAGAGAGAATTGGACACATTAATCTTGTTGTTCCTATCGCTCATATCTGGTATTTCCGTTCTTTACCAAACAAAATCGGTTACCTTTTAGGTATTCCTTCTAAAAAATTAGATATGATCATCTACTACGAGAGATACGTAGTAATTCAGCAAGGTATTGCTAAAAAATTAGATGGTTCTGATTTTGATAAAATGGAATTCTTAACAGAAGAAGAGTACCTTGATATCATGGAAACTCTTCCTGTTGAAAATCAATATCTTGATGATTCTGATCCAAACAAATTCATCGCTAAAATGGGTGCTGAAGCTGTAGAAGAATTATTAAAGAGAATTGATCTTGATGCATTGTCTTTCGATTTGAGACACAAAGCTCACAATGAAGGTTCTAAACAAAGAAGAACTGAAGCTCTTAAAAGATTGAACGTTGTAGAAGCATTGAGAGGTGCAAATACTAGAATGATCAACAGACCGGAGTGGATGATCATGCGTGTACTTCCTGTAATACCACCAGAACTGAGACCATTGGTTCCATTGGATGGAGGACGTTTCGCTACTTCTGACTTAAATGACCTTTACAGAAGAGTTATTATCAGAAACAACCGTTTAAAGAGACTATTGGAGATCAAAGCTCCAGAAGTAATCTTAAGAAACGAGAAGCGTATGCTTCAGGAATCAGTAGATTCACTATTCGATAATACAAGAAAATCTTCTGCCGTAAAATCTGAATCAAACAGACCATTGAAATCACTTTCAGATTCATTGAAAGGTAAGCAAGGTCGTTTCCGTCAGAACTTACTAGGGAAAAGGGTAGATTACTCTGCGCGTTCGGTAATTGTTGTAGGTCCAAACCTAAAACTTCACGAATGTGGTATCCCTAAAGATATGGCAGCAGAACTTTACAAACCATTTATCATTAGAAAACTAATTGAAAGAGGGATTGTAAAAACAGTAAAATCTGCGAAGAGAATTATTGATAGAAAAGAACCTGTAGTTTATGATATCCTTGAAAACGTGATGAAAGGCCACCCGGTTCTATTGAACAGGGCACCTACTCTTCACAGATTGGGTATTCAGGCTTTCCAACCTAAGATGATCGAAGGTAAAGCTATTCAACTACACCCGTTGGTAACAACAGCCTTCAATGCCGATTTCGATGGTGACCAGATGGCGGTACACTTACCGTTAGGCCCAGAAGCGATTTTGGAAGCTCAGTTATTGATGTTAGGTTCTCAGAATATTTTGAACCCTGCTAATGGTTCTCCAATTACAGTACCTTCTCAGGACATGGTTCTTGGTCTTTATTTCATGACTAAAGAATTGAGTTCTACAGAAGATATGAAAGTAAAAGGTGAAGGTCTTGCATTCTATTCTCCTGAGGAAGCAGAAATTGCTTATGCAGAAGGTAAAGTTTCTTTAAATGCTAAGGTAAGATGTAGACTACCGGTTAAAGAAGATGGAGAATTAGTAATTAGATTAATTGAAACGACAGTTGGTAGAATTTTGTTCAACCAAATTGTACCTAAACAATCAGGATATATTAATGAACTTCTAACTAAGAAATCATTAAGAAACGTTATCGGTAAAATTCTTGCAGATACTGACTTCCCTACAACAGTGAAGTTCTTGGACGCAATGAAGGATCTTGGATATTCGAACGCATTTAAAGGTGGTCTTTCGTTCTCACTTGGGGATATTGTGGTTCCTGTTGAGAAAAAACAAATGGTCGCTCAGGCAATCGGAACTGTAGATGAAATTAGAGCCAACTATAACATGGGTCTTATTACAGATACAGAACGTTATAACCAGGTAATTGACGTTTGGACAAACACAAATGCTGGATTAACTGAGATGATCATGAGCAGAATGAAAACCGATCAAGGTGGATTCAACTCTGTATATATGATGCTTGATTCTGGTGCGAGGGGGTCTAAAGAACAGATCCGTCAGTTATCAGGGATGAGAGGTTTGATGGCAAAACCGCAGAAAGCCGGTTCTACTGGTGCAGAGATCATCGAAAACCCGATCCTTGCAAACTTTAAGGAAGGTCTTTCGATCTTAGAGTACTTTATCTCTACCCACGGTGCACGTAAGGGTCTTGCGGATACCGCTCTTAAGACTGCCGATGCAGGTTACTTAACAAGAAGATTAGTAGACGTAGCTCAGGATGTTATCGTTACAGAAGTAGATTGTGGTACTTTAAGAGGTACTGAGGTTACTGCCCTGAAGAAAAATGACGAGATCGTTGAGAAGATCTCTGAAAGAATTTTAGGTAGAGTTTCTCTTCATAATATCTATGATCCTGAAACAGATGAGTTAATTGCTGAGGCTGATCAGGTGATCAATGAAGAATTAGCTAAGAGAATTGAAGAAACAGGTTTAGAAGCTGTTGAAGTTCGTTCTCCATTAACTTGTGAAGCTAAGAAAGGTATCTGTGCTAAATGTTACGGTAGAAACTTGGCAACAGGTAAAGTAATTCACATGGGTGAAGCGGTAGGTGTAATTGGTGCACAATCAATTGGTGAACCGGGAACTCAGTTAACATTGAGAACCTTCCACCAAGGGGGTACTGCAGGTAACGTATCAGAAAATCCTTCAATCGTAGCAAGAAGAGATGGTATCGTTGAAATGGATGAAGTAAGAACAATTACTTCTGAAGATGAAAACGGAAACACTGCTGAAGTAGTAGTATCTCGTTCTACGGAATTTAGATTAGTCGCTGATAACGAAACTAAAACACCATTGATGATCGCTAACGTACCTTACGGTTCAGTATTGGCGGTAAAACCTGGTGATAAAGTGAAGAAAGGTGATATTATCTGTAAGTGGGATCCGTATAACGCGGTTATCATTGCTGAAACTTCTGGTAAAGTAGAATACGAAGATATTATTCAGGGTATTTCATTCCAGTTGGAAATTGACGAACAAACAGGATTCGAAGAGAAAGTAATCTCTGAATCTAGAAATAAGAAAGCCGTACCTACCTTGAAGGTGGTAGACTCTAAAGGTGTTGAGCAAAGAGCTTATAACTTACCGGTAGGAGCCCACTTAATGGTAAATGATGGTGAAAAAATTAAGGCTGGTAAAGTCTTGATCAAGATCCCAAGAAAATCTGCAAAAGCAGGGGATATCACCGGAGGTCTTCCAAGAGTAACCGAATTATTCGAAGCAAGAAACCCTTCAAACCCAGCGGTTGTTACAGAAATTGATGGGGTAGTTTCTTATGGAAAAATTAAGAGAGGTAACCGTGAACTTATTGTAGAGGCTAAGACAGGAGAAAGAAAAATTTACTTAGTGAAACTTTCTAATCAGATCTTGGTTCAGGAGAATGACTTCGTAAGAGCTGGTTCTCCGCTTTCTGATGGTTCTATTACTCCAGATGATATCTTAAGAATTAAAGGTCCAACTGCGGTTCAGGAATATCTTGTAAATGAAATTCAGGAAGTTTACCGTCTGCAAGGGGTAAAAATTGATGATAAGCACTTTGAAATTATCGTAAGACAGATGATGACAAAAGTATCTATCGTTGACGGAGGTGATACTCAATTCCTTGAAGGAGCTTTAGAACATAAATACGATTTCTTAGAAGAGAACAACAGAGTATTTGGTCTTAAAGTAGTTGTTGAAGCTGGTGAGTCAAAAGAATTCAGACCAGGTCAGATGATTACAGCAAGAGAACTAAGAGATGAAAACTCTAAACTGAAACGTGAAGATCAAAAACTGGTAGAAGTAAGAGAAGCACTTCCTGCTACAGCAACGCCTGTATTGCAAGGGATCACAAGAGCAGCTCTTCAAACCAAGTCATTCATGTCTGCAGCATCGTTCCAGGAAACCACTAAGGTTCTTAACGAAGCAGCAGTTGCTGGGAAAGTAGATTTCCTTAGCGGTCTTAAAGAAAATGTAATTGTAGGACACAGAATTCCTGCAGGTACAGGTCTTAAAGAGTATCAGAGTGTAATCGTAGGTTCTAAAAAAGAATTCGAAGATATTAACTAAAATGTATATAAAAGTTTCAGGATTCAAGTTTAAATTTTAAATTAGAGGCCTGAAACTTTTTAAACAAAAAAATATTTAAAGAAAACATGGACAATCAAAATCAAAATCCACAAGACGGAAACATCAACATCGAACTGAATGAAATGGTAGCTGCTGGTATCTATGCTAACTTAGCTTTAGTGAACCACTCTCCATCTGAGTTTGTAGTGGATTTCATCCAATTAATGCCAGGTGTTCAACAAGCTAAAGTGAGATCAAGAATCATTCTTGCTCCTCTTCATGCTAAAAGAGTATTATCTGCTCTTCAACAAAACATCGCTAACTACGAGCAACAATTTGGAGAAATCAAAGAAGTTGAGCCTTTCGTTTTAGGAGGTAACAATGTACAAGCATAAGATTTTTCTTAAAATAAATCAGAATGCCTCAATTTATTGAGGCTTTTTTTTATTATATCATGTAAGATTAATAATAAAAATTAACCTTAAAAAAATATCTAAAATTCTGATGGGGTACATAAAAATATTATGGTTGTATTTTTGCCTTTTTTCCCCAGTAAGTAAATACTGATCCGATTACATATCATATTTCAGGCTAAAAAGTTCTACTAATATCACGGATTATTTGATATAAAATTGATCTATAAAATAAAGATGGCCGGAAAAATCCGGCCATCTTTTGCTGTTTTATGATTTTTCTATTCTTCAGTATAGAATTTTTAAACAGTTTTTATATTTAAATAGACATTAAAAATTAGTCTTTTAAAAATTTATTGCTATGCTTTCCATCAGCATCTTCTACTGTAAGGATGTAAGTACCTTGCATAAGTTTTGTAACATCTATTGAAGTATCTTCTGAAACAGTACCAGAAGCGACTGGTCTTCCTCCTAAATTAAAGATTTGATATGAAGCTTTCCCTTTGATAGGAGAAACCTTAAGAAAATCTTTTACTGGGTTTGGATATAATTTTAATATCGTTGATTCCTTGGTTGTAACAGTTTTTGTTTCAATATCATTTTTCATTGCATTTGCTGAAACTGACGCCATTCTGTTAGAAATTGTACCATTATCCTCGTCTTCCACACGTGCACTGCACTTACTGAAGGCTACAATAACATCATCATATTTAGTGTCAAAAGTTACAGTAAGCTCTGTGTAAGGCTGGCTAGCCGAAATAATATAAGCAACTCCTGCAGCATTTCTACTAGATATGTTACCTGCTGTTCTTAAGAAAGTTCCAGAATTGTTGGTAACCAATGAAGCATCACCAGCTATCCCTTTCATTTCTAGTGTTCCTCCACCCTTGGTCGTTATGATTGCTGAATCGTTATTTGCGTACCAAGTTGATTTGAATCCAATATTATTAACAGGTCTATCGAATACCAGCGTCATACTATTAACATAACCATTCCCCATTCTGAAACGTGCACAGGCATTCCCCATAGTAATTCCATTTTGGGTCTGAGAAAATGCTGCATAACAACTTGGGTATTTTGCTCTGTTAGTGGTTTTTCTATATACTTTTACTTGCTCGCCTCCGATCATAAGAGTTGTCGGAGCATTGGGATTTTCAGATATGTTGTAACCAAAGTCTTCTGCAGAATTGCAATTTGCATCTAGGATTTCATCTTCTACTCTTACCGTAAATGAACAAGATTTGTTTCCAATGTTTACAGTGAATGTAGCCGTACCACTGGATTGAGGAGTTCCTGTGATTTTATAAGTAATAGTACCAGAACCATTATTTAATATTCCAGCTTGTGCTACTGCGGTTAATCCTGTTACTCCTGTAGAGTTGATTACCATTTGATTGTAAGTGCTTGATGCACCTCCTTGATAACTGACTACTTTAGTTCCGTTGGATGTATAACTTTTCTTTCTGTAAGTACCTGTTAATGTACCATTACAATTTAGGCTTGTAACAGTAGGATGGCTTCCTACATTCACTGAGAATGTACAAGTTTGATTTCCTATTCTTGCTACAAAATTTGCGGTACCTGCACTAGCGGGAACACCTGAAATTTGATAGGTAATGTTACCATTACCAGAATTTAATACACCGGCAGTAAGTACTGCGGTCAACCCTGTTACCCCAGTAGAATGTGCTACTTGCGGAGCATGAGCTTTTCCATTACCAGAGAAATATTGTACTATTTTTGCACCATTGCTGTTAGCGCCTACTATAAATGATCCTGTTGCTTCTGATGCAGCACAGTTTAAAGAAAGAACACTTCCGTCAGCATCGGTCACATCTACAGAGAAAGTACAATTTTGTCCACCAAAAGATACTGTGAAATAAGCTTTTCCTGCACTACTTGGAACACCGTAAATTTGAAGTGAAAGTTTTCCCGGAACTGAATTACCGGAGTTCAATGTTCCACTATTCAATACAGCAGTTAATCCGGTTACTCCGGTAGAGATTATTTGTTTCTCTAAATAAGGACGTCCGTTACCTCCTGTATATAGAATATCCTTGCTTCCTGCGCTTGGCATGTTTGCAGAAAAAGTTCCGACAACGGTTGCAGAAGAACAGTCTAAAGAGGCTACCCTTTCGCTGCTTAACGCTTCTTTTACAGTAACCTGAAATTGAACAGGAGTATTATTGATAACAGTCCAGAAGTATGCTGTACCTACGGCAGAGGGAGTTCCACTTATATTGAACGTAATATTCCCCCCAGTTCCGGCATTGGCTACGGCTGTTAATCCTGTTACTCCTTGGGATGCTATACTCATTGCCGAATAAGCTCCCCCAGTGTATGGTACAGCCAGAGTTCCTGTAGAATATACATTAGCGTAATATTCTGAATTAACAAAATTAACGCTGGTGGGTGAGATCCCTGAAGGCACGATGAATCTGCTTGCCGTTAATTTTGATTTTTCCATTTTGTTATCAAAATGGATGTCATTAGCCATTGCCAGCGATTGCGCTGAAGCAGCTAACAAAAAAATGATTTTTTTCATAACTGAAATTTTTAGGTTAAAAAATTGTATAATAATTTAGTCTGTACAGGTGATTTTTCTAAGGTTGCCAACAAAAATGCATGTGAGGGTAATGCTTTATTTCTGTTGAAAGCTGTAGCATATAAACATAGTACACCCATACAATTCATCTATGTTTTTTAATATTTATTTTTCAGGAAGATTCTATTGCCATACTTTATTCAGAATGGTGTAATGTAGACTTGTATCTTATCTATGATCAAATCTGTGAAAAATAGTACAATGAAATAGATCACTTGAATTCTGATCTTTTTAATACTTTTGGTTTAATGATTTTCAATGGGTACCTGGATCGTAGCTGCACATGGTACTGAATTTAAAATGCTTATATTGAAAACAGCATAGCCTTGCTGATTGGCAGTTCCGGTTACTGTAAAATCAAGAGGATTGTTGTTATCAAGTGTTGAAGGAAGAGAGGTGGCAGTTAAGCCTGTAACTCCAGTTGAATTAAAATATTTGTCCACCAGCATAGCTTGCACCATTACCATTGATATAGGGGATTCTTAGTTGCCCTGAAGACGTTCCGCCTACAGTAGTATTTCCGAAGAATTGAGCTTCTCCACACTTGAAAGCAAAGTTGTTAGCGGAGGTTACTTGTATTTGGAAATGACACGTTTGTCCTCTCAGGGTTATCGCAAAATTAGCAATACCTTCACCACTTGGTATACCATTGATGCTGAGTGCAATGGTGCCACTGTCATTTGCCATGGTACCTGCAGGTGCTGTAGCAGTAAGGCCGGTAACACCTGTAGATGCAATACTGATGGCTCCGTAAGATTGTCCCTGGCCGGCTGTGTAGTTAATTACTTTGCTTCCCGAGCTGCTAATTCCCGGTTTATAGATTCCTGCAAGAGCTCCATCGCAGGTTAATGTGAAAGCAGGATCTGTGTTTTTGCAATCATCACATAAGCAGTTGGACCAGCCTGATGGTTTAAAAACCCTGACACAGCTGAGAGTAGAATCATACATAATGGTTCCTATTGCTACAGAGCCACCTATTGGGTTGATGAGATTATTAGGATCTGCATTAATAGGCAGTACAAGTCCCATATTATTGGTGGTAGGTTTGTTGATATCAAGTGCTCCCCTTGGAGTGCTGTTTCCTATTCCGATCTGAGCGGACAGATTGCCCATCGATAATGAATAAATTATACAAATTGCTAAATAATAGATTTTTTTTCTCATTGCTTTTGTGTTTAAAATTAATTGTTCCTTTATAGTGATAATGGAAATTGACTTTTCCATTTGGCAAGTGTATTTCGGCTTATTCCAAATAATTTAGAGGTCTGTATATTATTGATTTTGTTCACTCTCTGATATTCTATAATTTTTTGGATACTTATCTGATCATAAGAATGAAGTTTCTGATTAAAAGCATGCATTTCTTTGGTCTGATGAGTGAAAATACTTCTGTGTATTTCAATAAATTCAAGAGAAGTTTTTATTTCTTTGGATAATAATGGATTGAGCTCTTTCCTTCTTTCAGGAAATTCTTTTTCAATCAGATCACTATAAATTTTATTGTAATTAGGGTTGTTCATATTTGGTATTTTTTGATATCCATTTATAGAGTGTGGTTTTAGGGATTCTGTATTCATTTATAATCTGTTGCTTTGTTTTTTGTTGACTGCTGATCAGTTCTAAAATAAAATTGATTATTTCCCGGGTATATATATTCTTTTTAAAAACTGGCAGTCTGCTTTTTTTATTATTTTCAGTAATGGACAATCCTTGCTTTGAAGGTGGTGAGTAGAGTACTAAATGCTGGGAATACAACCTGAAAAAATCATACTCCAGTAATTTGCTCCATCTCAATAATTGCCGACTGTCTATACTTTCAGATTGATACATTATTTCTACTTCTTCTTCTAAGACATTTAGAAAATTACAGATCCTAGCCATTGGGACTTGAAGCTCTTCAACTTTAATCTTTAGGTATTGACCTATATGGATATGTTTAAAGTTTTGTTGTATAGGGTGATTCATTTATGCTTTTGAATAGTGTTTTTTTGTTTTTTTTGCTTTCCTTGTATGTTTTTTGTAAAATTATGTACTTTTGTAAATCAGTTATATGGGATATAAATTAAATTTGAAAATAAATTTATTTTTTATTTAATGTATTTAAAATCAGTATATTACATGAAATAAAATTGAAAAATATTTAGATAGAACACTAATGATAATTTATAAGGTAAAAATGGAAGAGCTTAAACGTCGTTTTATATACCAGTATTTCATTTTGATGAGCAGCATTGTCTTGTTAGAGATTGGGATTAGATTTTTTATAGATGATACAGTCATGGCTTTATATAATATAGGTGGGCTGATATTTTTATCTTATGGCTATTTAATGATGCGAGAAAGATATCTTGCAGATAAAATGGTACATGCCTATCTGATTATACTTCCCTTGTATCTTTTTTTTAGCATGCTTGTACATTGGGAAAGTACAGTGGTAACTTTTGCATGGTTATTTCCTTTGCCACTGATGGCTTACATATTTTTCTCAAAAAAAGTTGCTATAGCCTATTCTGTGTATATCATTGCCAATATACTAGCTTCTTTTGTTGTTTATTACTATTTTAATTTTCAATTTAGAGACTATTCTCGTGGAGAAATTATTATTCTTGATACGATTGCTTTTGTTTCTAATTTTACTTTCATCATGATGTTGTTGATTTATAATAACGAAATCAATAAATTGGAATTCTTATTGGAAATTCAGGAGCAGGAATTAGGTCGTAATCGCATTAAAGTTCAAAAAGTAACTGTTTTAGAGAAGATAGAAAGGAAAGATGATATGATTAATGAAGAAATAGCAGAACAGCTGGAAAGGTGTATGAGGGATGAAGAATTATTTAAAAATTCGAATCTCACTATATCAATAGTAAGTACCCATTTAAATGTAAATTATACTTATATTTCAAAAATTATCCGTTACAAAGGGTATAAGAACTTTAATAGTTATTTAAATACGTTTAGAGTTAACTATGTCAAAAATCTTATCAATGAAAGTGATTTGCAGAAGGTGACCCTTATGTATATTTATACGGAAGCGGGATTTAGCAATCAGGCTACTTTCAATAGGGTATTTAAACAGATAGAAGGGATTACGCCAAGTGAATATGTAATACAAAGCTTAGAGAAAAAAAGAGTTAAATCTAGGTCTTTCTAATTTTTTCAGATGAAGAATACAACTCAAAATGGAAGTTAGGGAAAATTAATGAAGTTGAGCCTTTCGTTTTAGAGGTAACAATGTACAAGCATAAGATTTTTCTTAAAATAAATCAGAATGCCTCAATTTATTGAGGCATTTTTTATGTATAATTTTAATTATTCCAGAATTGCTGTGTTTATCACTATAATTTATGATAGTTTATATTTTGATAAATTATTATTCGATTAGTAATTTATGATTACGAATTTGAGCGGTGTAATTTTTTTTATTTAGTATTACTTTAAATAGAGTAAAATATTCGTCATTTGAATGCGGATAATAAAAATTTAACATTTATTCACCAATTCATTTTATATATTTGTCTTCTATTAGTTTGATATAATATATGATCGATCATCAATTTATTGTTAATAAATTCGGCTTTCTAGGTAATGATTTTGTAAATGAAGTGCATGAATACAGTATTACAGATAAAATCAAAGCAAAGACTGAATTGATCAGAGAAGGAGAGAAAATTAAGTATATCCCTTTTATGATTAGAGGATCTGTGAAGGTATACTGTCTGAATGATGGACGGGAACTGATCTATTATTATGTAAGACCTAATGAGAGCTGTGTGATGACATTTTCGTCTATCTTCAGTAATTACATCAGTAAAATCTATGCAATCACCGAAGAAGAATCTGAAGTATTGTTAATACCTGTTTCTGTAATGCACGATTGGCTCATTCGTTTTCCTGGAATTAACAGAGTTTTTTATCAGGAATATGATAAGCGATTTATAGACGTAATGAATATGGTGAATGAAGCCGTATTCCATAGGTTGGATAAAAGGGTACTTAATTATATCAAACAACAAATTTCAATAACAGGGAATCATCCTATAAAATTAACACATAGAGAAATTGCGAGTAACCTTGGGACATCCAGGGAGGTCGTAAGCAGAGTCCTGAAAAAGATAGAAAATGAAGGTGAGATCTTTCAGGGAAAAGAGGGAATTAGAATTGCTATTCATGAAAATGTTAGCTAACTCTAATGAAAATTGTTTTAATAGTTTTTTTTAATAAGCTAATTGATAAATACAATTTGTTAGGTGACTTTTATCACACATTTTTGAACTGATAACTCTATAAGTTTGCCATACTAATATTTTTTAAAATTTGTATGACAAAAACTCTATTATTTTTGTCAATATTATCCTCAACTCTTGCCTTTTCACAGGAGGATTTGCTGAAAGATATTGACACCATTAAAGCAAACACAGAAAATTCGCAGCCCGCTTTTAAGGCCCTGCAGATTGTTACAGGACAATCTACAAAACTTGCTGCTAAAAATGAATGGTACATTGTGGTGGCGCACCGTTTTGGTGACATCAGTACAGGATTCAAAAATTTCTTTGGACTGGATGAAGCTTCTACTAAATTAGGAGCTATTTATGGGGTTAACGATTGGCTATCTCTAAACCTATCCAGAGAAACCAATCAGAAAACTTTTGAATTAGGCGCTAAATATAAGGTCCTTAAACAAAACGAAAGTTTTCCTGTTGATGTAGTTGGTTACAATGTATTGGCCTTGAATACTGATCTTGATAAGGATAATTATCCGGGGCTTCATTTTGGCGACAGACTTTCTTATCTTACTCAGGCTTTAATTTCCAGAAGATTTGATGATAAACTTTCGTTACAGTTAACTCCCTCATACATTCATAAGAACCTTTACGAACCTAAAAATGAAGATAAAAATCAGTTCTTAACAGGATTAGGAGGACGTTACAAAATTTCTAAAAGGATCTCTATCAATGCTGAATATTTTGTGAATTTTGACAATCATAGTTTTTATAAAAATCCTTTATCATTAGGCATGGACATCGAGACAGGAGGCCATGTTTTCCAGCTGGTATTTAGCAACTCCCAGCTCAATTCTGATATAGGTTATCTTTCCAATGCTGTTGGAAACTGGGGAAAAGGACATATTTACTTTGGTTTTAATCTTTATAGAGTTTTTTAAGATGAAGAAGTTAATATACATCATAGCATCGACAGCTTTACTTATTTCTTGTGAAAGCAGAACATACGAAGAGATTTCAGATAATACGCCAATCACTCAACAGGTAAAGTACACAACAGATATAAAACCAATTATTGATGCCAATTGTATCAGTTGTCATTCTGTAAATGGTCCAGCTGCCTATAAGCCATTTACCAATTATGATCTGGTGAAAGCCAGTATAGATGATATGTTAAATAGGATACAAAGACCACTTGGAGATCCTGAGAAAATGCCGCAGGGAGGATCGTTACCACAATCACAAATCAATATTTTTATCAAATGGAAAGCTGATGGACTTATTGAAAATTAAATCAATTTTAATATGAAAAAATTAACACTCATAATGGTTTCGTTACTTTTTAGTAATCTGATTTTAGCGCAAAAATACAGCTCTAAAACAGGCAAAGTAACTTTTGAAGCATCTGTACCACTATTCGAAGATGTGTATGCCCAGGATGATAACAACATCGTTGTTGTGAATACAGATACGGGTGATATGGCATCTATATCAATAGTGAAGAATTTCCATTTTAAAGTAAAATTAATGGAAGAACACTTCAATGAAAGCTATGCAGAAACGGCAAAATATCCCAAAACAACTTTTACAGGAAAGATTGCCAATTTTGATAAAAGTAAGCTGTCTGCAACACCGCAAAAATATACAGTACAGGGAACATTAAATTTCCATGGGGTAAATAAACCGGTTTCTTCTACAGCAACAATTTCCTCAAAAGACGGAAAGATATACATGCAGGGAAGTTTTGTAGCGAAGCCAGCCGATTTTAATGTGACCATTCCTAAAATGGTTACGAAAAAAATTGCTGAAAGTATCAATGTTGAATACAATTATACACTGGTTAAACAATGAGAAAACTAATTATTATTCTTAGTGTTTTCCTGAGCTTTTCTTTTGTGTCTGCTCAGGAAAAAGCAAAATCAATTTTTGATATTGCCAGAAGTGGAACTGTAGCTGAAGTTAAAGAACAGATGAAACAGAATCCGGATGTTATCAACCAAACCAATGAAAGTGGCTTCTCTCCTCTGATCTTAGCATGCTACAGAGGGAATATAGAAGTGGCTGATTTTTTGATGGATAAAGTAAAAGATATTAATTATAATTCTTCAATGGGGACTGCTCTCATGGCGGTTATATATAAAGGTGATTTAAAACTAACTCAAAAATTATTAGATCATAAATCAGATATCAATACAACAGATGCTACAGGAACAACACCATTAATTTTTGCTTCAAAATTAGGGAATATAGAAATGGTGAAACTTCTCATGAAAAACAAAGCAGATAAAAATTTAAAGGACAAACAAGGAACTACAGCTTTTGAATATGCTGTTCTTTCAAAAAATCAAGAACTTATAAACCAATTTAAAAATTAAAATATGAAAAACATTGTACTCTTTTCTCTTCTATTAACAGGTTTTTTGGGCATTTCGCAACAAAAGACCACAGGTGATGTACCTTTATCCCCAAATAACGGGATAACTGCAAATTTTACTTTGGATAATACCACTTCTAAAGTAACTTTGATTTTAAAAGGTCCGGCTGACAGATGGTTCGGTCTGGGGATTGGCGTTAGTGCAGGATTTAGCATGTCAGCGGGTGATGCTGTGGTTTATTCTGATGTTACGACTCCAAAACTGACAGATAGAAATTTTCAAGGAACATTTCAGCCACCACTAGACGCTTCACAAGACTGGACGATTGTAAGTGATGTCGTTTCAGGGGCTGTAAGAACACTGACTTTAACAAGAGCTTTGACAAATTCAGATCCTAATGATTATCAAATGCCTTACGCTACTACAAATTCTATAAGCTTTGCAGGACCAAGACCAGCTACTGCTACAACGACGGTTGCTCCTCATGGCGGGACTGCTAACGTAGGATATGCAACAGCTTCTTTTTCTGCTGTATTAGGAGTAAACGATACTGAATTACAAAGTAAAAAAATTGTTCTTTATCCAAATCCTGCAAAAGAAACAGTGAACTTCAAAAATGCTGACAGAATAAAATCTATTGACATTTATGAAACAACAGGTAGAAAAGTAAGAACCGTAAAATTGAATGGTGAAAATATCAGCGTTTCTGATTTAAAATCTGGAACCTATTATTTTGAAATCACTTCTAAAGACGGAACTTTATCTTTTGAGAAATTGATCAAAGAATAAGAAAAAAAATAATTCTTTAATTTATAATACCTCTAGAAATAGAGGTATTTTTATTTTTGTGAAAACCTGAGCTTATATTATATTGGGCAGAAAATATAATTTTTTGAATGATCTTCGGCGTGAAAATATCTATCGTCAGATCGAGTGTTTTTCGAAATGAAATGGAGGAAAATGTATCGAGATCTCCTGTAATTCACTTGAGATGATTTTACAAAGACCTGCGTAAAATCATGTATCATAACACGACCATCTTCAATCCAAATTCAGGTTAATTCAGTAATTTTAAAACGTACAAAATAATATCAATGGAATTCAGAAATTTAGCCGACCTCAATATAACAGGCCTTTTATCAGTATTTAATCTTTCTTTTTCTGATTATTTGGTTCCTTTTCATTTGACTTTGGAGCAGCTCACATCAAAAATTAATGCAGAAAAAATAGATATGAATCTTTCAGTTGGAGCATTTCAATCCAATCAGATTGTTGGTTTTATTCTGCATGCTGAAAAAGTAGAAGATAGAAAACGAATTGTGTATAATGCCGGAACTGGGGTTACTCCTGAATACCGTGGACAGGGATTGGTGAGAAAAATGTATGATTATATTATCCCAATGCTACGAGACAGAAAAACAGATATATTGGCACTTGAAGTTATTGAAGGAAATGAACCTGCGATCAGAGCATATACCAATCTAGGATTTAAGATTTCTCGAAAACTGCTTTGTTTTAAAGGAAATATTGAAACTAAAGAAACATCTTCTGAGATCAATGTGCAACAGCTGGATCACTTCCAATGGAAAACGTTCAAGTCTTTCTGGGATATTGAACCCTCATGGCAGAGTTCGGTAATTGTCCTTGACCAGATGCGAAATGACTTGGTTATTTTGGGAGCATACGAAATGACTGAGCTTGTAGGTTATGCTATATTTAATCCAGCGATAGGAAAAGTATATCAGGTGGCTGTTAATAAAGAAAATAGGAGAATGGGGATTGGGGCGAAACTTTTTAAGGTGATAGGAGAGATGAGTGCGGGATCGGTAGTCGTTATGAATAATGTAGATGATTCCTCAGAAAATACGTCTCAGTTTCTGAGGAAAATAGGTCTTGAAAATTGGGTGTCTCAGTTTGAGATGGCGAATAATATTAATATTGAATCATAAAAAAGAATGCTGCTTCTATAGAAACAGCATTCTTTCATTTATATTTTTAGTAGAAATGATCATTGATTATTTTCCAGATTTAAACTTTTCCAAGTCTTTCTTCTGAGACTCATTTTGCTCTTTAAGTAAGTTAATATAGTCATTTAAATGATCTAAAACATGATTGGGAATACTACAATAATAATTATAGTTACCCGAGCTATCATTAAATGTAAGATTGTCATTATTCTGGATGATACTTGAAGGCTTTTCTTCTTTTATATCTTCAACCGGAACCTCTAAAGCTTTAGCCAGCTTTTCCCATTCATCATCAAATATTCTCACATCTCCACTTTCCTTTCTGCAATAATTGGAAACATCTGTGGCCAGGATTTTAGACATGTATTCTTGAGTATACCCTCTTTGCTTTCTTAAAATTCTTAGCTTTTCCATAGTTGTTGTTTATGTGCTTTGTACAAATATAAAGAAAATTGTTGTTTTTAATATTCTTGTTGATACTTATCCTTTGAGAAAATTGCTCTCCTTGATGTGCTCTGAAGTAAACAAAATTGTCGTTTACTATTTTATTACAAAAAAGCCACTCATAAACATGATTGATTCTTTTCTTATTTAGATTTCTGCCAGTTATAATCCAGTGCTTTATTTGTGTAATTATATATAGTTTCACTATCTGATTGGAGCTCCTGTTTTATGAGAATATTTCCATCTTCAGTAGTTTTAAAATCTTCACCATAGTAGCTTAAAACTTTCTTTAATCTTCTATGAAATTCTGAATTATTTTCAGGAATATAACTTTCATAATTATTACCATCAAACCTGGTAGGTTGAAATGTAGTATAAGAGTTTCTGTAAAATAAATAACCAGCAAAAAATACAATACTGGTTAAAAATAGGATTATTATGTTTCTCTTTTTCATAATATTATTACTTGCACGCTACCGCACGAATCTTTTCGTGTGGATAAAATTATATTCCTGCATCTTAAAAAAATAAGATCTCATTCAAAACCTATTTTTAACCAGATTTCTACATGTTTTATGTAAAGATATAAAATGAGGCAGTTTGTCGAAAGTAATTATAATAAAAATGCCACACGAAAGGATTCGTGCGGCAGCGGAGGATTTTTTTATTTAAACATTGTATTTTCTTTTACAAAATCTATATCAGTGGAATTGGCAACTACCCATATATATCCTTCGGAACTTTGTTTTGTCTGTACATTATAATAATGACTATTTTTCTCACACGATTTTAATCTAACACTATCACCCTCATTTATTCCACCGGGTATTATTGTATATAGTTCAGCGAGAGATCCTTCAATTCTATAGGGATAAATTCCATTTTTTACTGTGTCGTTAAGTGACTTATTAAACTCTTTTACACTGCTATGTGTCAATCTTAATTGAATAATACCAAAGGCATGATTACGTGACTGTTTAATATTTGTAACATAACCATTCAATTCTACATTATTATTTAAAACATTATTTAATCTAATATCTTCTTTTGCACCTGTTTTTTTTAAAAATATTACTATTGTTGCAAAAACGATAAACACTATAAAAAATCTTAAATATTTCATATTAATTAAGTTAAAGCCTTTCTGTACAAATTTAAGTCTATTTCCATGGTAATTATCAGCAGTTATCTTATTATTAATTCTTTTAATCTATTGTCGATCTTAGCTTGTGGATTATTCGAATTAACGGATAGGATAATTAATTTTCATCAGTTTCCAATTTCTTTAATATACTTTTAATCTATTAAACTTTTCAGAGAAAAACATAGGATGTAACTTTGCCAAAAATTTTATAATGAAGCGAGGAATACAAATTTTACTCCTGTTTATTTCGGTAATGGGATTTGCTCAGAAAGCACCAGTTGATACGACACAGGTCGTGATCCCTAATCGATATAATAGTGTAGATGCTCAAACGAAGCCATATGTTATTATGATCTCAACGGATGGGTTTAGATATGATTATGCTAAAAAATACAATGCTGAAAATCTTTTAAAATTATCTAATAATGGGGTTCAGGCAAAGGCAATGATTCCAAGTTATCCAAGTATTACATTTCCTAATCACTGGAGTTTAATCACGGGATTGTATCCTGCACATCATGGATTAATTGATAACTTTTTCTACGATTATAAAAGGAAAGAGTTTTATGCGATGAGTGATAAAAAGAATGCTGAAGATGGAAGTTGGTATGGTGGAACTCCACTTTGGGGGCTGGCTGAAAAACAAGGGATGATCTCTGCCACAATGATGTGGGTAGGTTCTGCGAGTGATGCAGGAGGGAAAAGACCAACCTATTATTATCCTTATCATGAAAAGTTCACTCCTTCTGAGAAAGTGGATAAAGTGGTTAACTGGTTAAAATTGCCAATGGATAAAAGGCCGCATTTTATTACATTATATTTTCCGGAAGTAGATGGAAGCGGACATCATTTTGGACCTGATGCTAAGGAAACGGAAGTAGCCGTTCATCTGGTGGATAATGCAATCGGAGAACTGGTTCAGAAAGTAAATAATCTGGGATTAAAAAATGTAAATTTCATTTTTGTTTCTGATCATGGAATGATAAAAGTAGATGGAGGGACTCCTTTAGAAATCCCTGAGATGCTTTTTAATAAAGAAAGATTCGATTTCTTTAATTCTCAGACTTTATTAAGGGTTGTGGTAAAAAATCCCGCAGAAACTAAAACAGTTTATAACGAACTTAAAGCAAAGAAAACTGACGATTACGAAGTTTACTTAGATAAAAGGCTTCCTAAATACATGCATTTTGGAGCTAAAGATGATCAATATCAC
Organism: Chryseobacterium paludis; assembly: GCF_025403485.1. NCBI lineage: Bacteria > Pseudomonadati > Bacteroidota > Flavobacteriia > Flavobacteriales > Weeksellaceae > Chryseobacterium > Chryseobacterium paludis. The sequence goes on along the minus strand of NZ_CP099966.1, from coordinate 2,821,935 downwards.
AGAATAGGACAGATCCTTCTGATACCAAAGGCTCCAAAGATATTCTTAGAAAAAGGAAAGACAACATCGGTTGGAAAGCATGGATATAACCCAAGGCTTGTTCCTGAGATGAAAGCAACATTCTTTGCCTGGGGTCCACAGTTCAAAAATAATCTGGTTATTGATGAATTTACCAATGTGAATGTCTATCCTTTAGTGACTGAAATCTTGGGATTGAAAAATGACCAGCCAATTGATGGTAAATTGAAAGTTTTAAAGGGAACTTTAAAAGATAAATAAGATTAAGATCCGATTAAAATAAAGTTTCGGCGGACCAAAGGTCCGCCGAAACTGTTTTATTGATAAAAAATCTAGGAATTAAATTGAACTGCAAATTCCTTCGCAAACTCTTCTAATTTAACTCCTTCTGAAACAGGTGAGCCACGCTCAATAAAATCGGCCTGTACCACTCCCGTCCTCATTCCTTTCCCCATTTCGGTATATAATTCAGCCATTTCCTGGGGAAGGCCTCCCTGAAGTGCTCCGTTCAAATATTCTTCATCTGTAAATTCTACCCAAGGCAATTCAGGTTTTCCAATCGATGAACCCAGAACGGCAGCAAAATCTGATGGAGTGCGCACATCGCTTACGACATATCTTATATTTTTACCCTCAGGACTTTTAACCAGTTCTTCTGCCGCTGCTTTAGCAATATCTGTTGGATGTACCAACGGAATGCTTGCGTTTTCCGGATAATTGCCACCTATGATTCCTGCATTTTTAACCAATGGAATATCATTGAAAAAATTAATGTAAAAATATCCGGCACGTAAGAAAGTGATAGCTGTATTTTCTAAGTCATTGTATGATTTTTCGATACGGTGAAGACCTTTAATAGGACCAGTTTCTATTGGAGAAGCTGCACCTACACTACTTAACATGACAAGTCTCTTCACGTTTGCTTTTCTGATTGCTTCTGCATAATTCTTTCCTGCATTTGCAGTTTCTTCAACAATATTTACACCACCCATATTTGGAGGGGTCATGGCAAAAACGGCATCTGCACCTTCAAATGTTTTATTTAAGAAATCTAAGTCTGTAATAGAGCCGATAGCTGCTTTTGCACCTAATGATTCAATTTCATTTTTTTTAGATTCATTACTGCTGATGACAGTAATATCATGTCCTTCTGTAATTAATTGTTGAGCTAATGGTTTGGCTACATTTCCTAATGAACCTGTGATTATAATTTTCATATGTAAAATTTTTATTGTTTTTAATGGTCATATGTAATCGTTGAATATTGATTAGTCTTTATGAATTGATCAAGTGATTGCGATTTCATATGTAAATATTTTTTTATTTCTGAGAACAAAGTTATATTTGTACTTACTTTTATACAAGTACTTACCCTAAAGTATGTATCATGGCAGAAATTAAAGAAAGTTCAACCATCCAGGAAAACAGACGAAATATACTGGATCAATGTCCCGTAATGTACGTTATGGAAAAGATTGGTGGTTTTTGGAAACCTATTATTCTATTTCAGTTGTCAACAGGAGGAAAAAGATACAGTGAGCTAAAAAGAGCCATTCCCGAAGTAACAGAAAAAATGTTGATCCAGCATTTAAAACAATTGGAAGCTGATGGTTTAATCATTAGAACGGCGAAGCCTGTTGTTCCACCTCATGTAACGTATGAGCTAAGTGAAGCAGGCAATAAACTGGCTCCTGTGATCGATGCGATGGCAGATTGGGCTTTTCAGGATATGAAAGGAGAGCACAATTGGAAACCAGTGTAATTAAAACGTTAAGAGAAAATTAAAAGTATAGCAAAAAAGCCCCTCAATTGAGGGGCCTTTCTATTAAAAAATATCCGAAGAATTACAAAGATTGCATATCAATGACAAAACGATATTTAACATCGCTTTTCAACATTCTTTCATAAGCTTCGTTGATTTCGTTCATTTTGATTATTTCGATTTCAGAGACAATATTGTGTTTACCACAGAAATCAAGCATTTCCTGAGTTTCAGCAATTCCACCGATGACAGAACCTGCTACCGATTTTCTTCCCATGATCATTGGAACTGTATTTAAGATGGGTTCCAATCCACCTAAATAGCCAACAACAACTAATGTTCCACTGATATTTAGAGTGGCTACATAAGGATTCACATCGTGAACGTAAGGAACAGTATCGATGATCACATCAAATTTTCCTTTTACAGAATCCATTTCAGACTGTTCTGTAGAAATCACTACGTGATCTGCTCCTAATTGTTTTGCATCTTCAGATTTTCCAGGAGTTCTTGAAAATAGAGTTACTTCAGCTCCCAGTCCTTTGGCTAATTTAATAGCCATGTGTCCTAATCCTCCCAATCCTACAACAGCCACTTTTGAGTTAGGTCCTACGTTCCAGTGTCTCAATGGAGACCAAGTTGTAATTCCAGCACAAAGAAGAGGAGCTACAGCGGCCAGATCTAAATTTTCAGGTACTTTTAATACGAAGTGATCATCTACCACTACTTTTTGAGAATAACCACCAAAAGTATGCCCTCCTAAATGTACATCTTTTCCATTGTAGGTTCCGGTAAATCCGTTTAGGCAATATTGTTCCAAATCTTGTTTACAGCTGTCACATGTTCCACAAGAATCAACTAAACAGCCAACTGCTGCTAGGTCTCCAACTTTAAATTTAGAAACATTACTTCCTGTTTTTGTGATTCTTCCGACAATTTCGTGTCCCGGAACAGCCGGGTAAATAGTTCCGCCCCAATCGTTTCTTGCAGTATGAAGATCAGAGTGACAAACCCCACAATATAGAATTTCGATTTCTACATCATTAGGAGTTATTTCTCTTCTTTCGATATTCATTTCTTTCAGATCTGCCGTAGTAGACTCTGCTCCGTAAGCTTTTACAGTGAATGTGTTCATTTGATTTTTAATTTTAAGTTATGTTTTAGTTTATAAATTGTTATATTCTTCGTCGGTTACCGGTTCCATCCATTCCACAATACCGTTCTGAGTATTGGGATTCACAGCGATGTGGGTAAATTCACTATTGGGACTGGCACCATGCCAGTGAATGATGTTAGGAAGGATATTCATGACATCTCCGGGATTTAGAATTTGTATAGGCTTTCCTTTTTCCTGATAATAACCGGTTCCTGAAGTTACAATTAAAATTTGTCCGCCACCGTGAGAATGCCAGTTATTTCTACAGCCAGCTTCGAAGATTACGTTTCCGATCTGGCAATTTAGTTCGTCTGTATTAGGTTTTAGAATTTGTATCCAGGCTGTTCCTCCCGAAAAATATTCGGAAGGTGCTTTTTCTCCTTTGGGAAAAATGTTTTTGTTTTCTGATGTTTCCATAACAATACAAAAGTCGATACTTTTAATCAAACGGGACTTATACAGATTACAGAAACATGTACCAATTTTACAGACCTTATAAAAAGTAGAATAGAAAGTGGTAATTTTGGATAAGATTAAAAGGGTATTTTATGGAAAATCAAGAGGTTCAGATAATTAGCAGTGTTTCGGATTATAATAAAATGATGAATCATGAGACCTTACATCCCTTGGTAAGTATTGTAGATTTTTCTAAATCAGATCCTATTTCCCAATACAGAAGGAGTTATGGTTTTTATACTGTGTTTCTAAAAGATGTTATGTGTGGAGATATGTATTATGGAAAGAATAATTATGATTATCAGGAGGGGACATTGGTTTTTATAGCCCCCGGACAAGTGTATGGGATCAATAATGATGGAACGTATACCCAGCCTGGAGGATATGCTCTGATATTTCATCCCGATTTAATAAAGGGAACCAATCTGGGTAAAAACATCAAAGATTATTCTTTCTTTTCATATGATGTTCATGAAGCTTTACACCTTTCTGAGAAGGAAAGGGAAATTGTTCTTGAATGTTTTAAAAATATCAAACTTGAATTAGAACAGTCTATCGATAAACATAGCAAATCTTTAATCGTTAATAATGTTGAATTATTTTTAAATTATTGTATGCGGTTTTATGATCGCCAGTTTATCACTAGAGATCATATTAACCAAGGTGTTATTGGTAAATTTGAAAATCTCCTGAATGAATACTTGAAATCTGATAAGCCTAAAAGCATTGGATTTCCAATGGTTAATTATTTTGCAGAACAACTTAATCTTTCGGCCAACTATTTCGGAGATTTAATTAAAAAAGAATTGGGTGTTTCAGCTCAGGAATTTATTCATAATAAACTGATCGATGTCGCTAAAGAGGAGATTTTTAATCCCGGCAAGTCAATCAGTGAGATTTCTTATGATCTGGGATTCAAATATCCACAACATTTTACGAGGTTGTTTAAGGCTAAGGTGGGAGTGTCTCCCAGTGAATATAAATCGTTGAATTAATCTTTTTTGACACTAATAGCACTAATTGTTATATTTATTATTTGTGAACATTTGTGCTAAAAAATCTGTGGCATTTGTGTTTAAGTAAATTAAAATAATAGTCATTTTCTTTCAAATAAATTCGAGATTTAAAAAAAACTGCTTTAATTTTAATAAAGAAGTTTTTTGAGATGAAATCACAGCAGCAGATCGGCACTTATGTCTTTCAAACTCCTTTCGGAAGAATAATAGCACTTAGAGAAAATGGCGTTATCAGGGCCAGAAGTATCCGTTATGCCCGTTCCGAAAGATTTAAAAAGCCTGTTCCTATTCAGCCATCAACTGCTGAAATTATTTTCCCGGATCAAACACCTGTTTGTCCACAGAGCATTAGCCCTCTTATTGAAAAAATGATTGGACATACCAATCTTGACAACTTTGAAGTGGATGAATCTACACAGTATCTTTCTGTTGTTCGTTCTGAAGGTGAAAAAAATAAACTCCCTGTTGTTGTTTGGATTCATGGAGGCTCCCACGAAATAGGCTGTGGAGATATTCCCACTTCAGATGCCAGTGAATGGGTGAAAGAACAGGATATTATCGTTGTTTCAGTTTCTTACCGGTTAGGGATGTTTGGGTTTTTAGGAGGGAATGAAGAAAGACCTGCAAACCTTGGTTTGTTTGATGTCATTGAAGCATTAAAATGGATCAAAATGAATATCGAAAGCTTTGGTGGCGATGCAGAAAATATTACCCTTTTTGGACAGTCTTCCGGAGGTGATGTGATTGCCCATTTAATGATCTCAGACGGTATTGAAGGATTATTCCAACGCGTTATTATTCAAAGTGCACCATTAGGACTTCGTCATGGCAGGCAAAAAATGTCTGCTGAATTTCTCAGGAGAACAGACGGCATAAAAAATGAAGCTGATGTTTTAAAAATGATGTTAGCATACAAAAAAGAAGTTCCCTCTGTCATAAAATACGGACTGAAAGCGGTAATGCCATTTGGCCTTCAATATGGATTTCCACCTTTATGCAGAGAAGATGAAGCAGAAGAAAGATGGAATACCAGGGCAAATAAATTTGATGTTTTAATAGGATTAAATAATGATGAAACCGCTTTTTACCTTAAAACATCTGAAGCATTAAATACCTATTTCGGTAAGGGTTTTGGACAGAAACTCATCAATAAAACAGTTCATTTAACCACAGAAAAGATCTATGGGAAACCAGCAGAGCTTTTTGCTGAGAATTATGCGTTGGCGGGAGGTAATGTTTATTTATTCAGGATTTACTCGACGCTGGAAACGAATCATATCGGCGCAGCTCATAGCATTGACTTACCCTTATTATTTGGAAATGAAGGTGCATGGAGATCTGCAGGATTATTAAAAGATATTCCTTGGGAGTATATTCATGAAAACGGAAGAAAACTAAGAGCATTGTGGGCGGAGTTTGCTCGGAACGGGCATATTTCCGATGATTCGGAAAAACCGGAGATCTTAAAAATCCAAAGAATGTAGTTTAGATCTAAACACAAATAACACTAATGATTTCACGAATCACACCGATATTTATTTGGGAATACTGAGCTTTAAAAATCTAAGCCATTGCATTTGAATTAAAAGATGTCAGAAATGTAACCAATAGAATGAGACTTTTGATAGGTCTACAAAATCTATTTGTAAACATTTGTGCTAAAGATTTGTGTTTAAAGAAGAAATCAAAATGTGTTTTTGGTAGCTTTAATTCTTTATTTAGTGATTTTTATTCAATAATACGTTTAATATTTTGTTATATTTGAGTAATCAAGTCTTAAATGTAATAAATATGAAAACAAAACTTTTTCAAAAACAGTTGAGCAGAACAGCTCTGAAAACAGTACTAGCTGGTGGTGAAGGCTGTACTAATGTATCCGCCAGAGGAGGTGAGGAATGTCTTTATCCTTATGTATGTGGATTATATGGATGTGAACTTTCCGGAAGTAGTGGTGGTTCCGGTGGAGGTACTGGTACAGGTGGCTCTGGTGGTGGCGGCGGAGGAACTGGTGGTGGTCTAGGTGGACCAGATCCTGAACAAACAACATAAACCAAAAAAGTAACTACTAATACCAAATTAAAAGATCATGAATACCAAATTTCAATGGAATGAACTGAGTAGAGATACACTAAAGAATCTACTGGCCGGATCTCCCGGAGAGCCTGCTTATTGTTTTTCAGGAGGTGGCCCTGGAGAGGGTGGCTGTGGCTCTGGTGAGATATGTGATAATGGACGATGTGTACCTTATAATCCTTCCACTGGTGGTAGTACAGGAGGTGGAGGTGGCACAGGGTCAACACATACCTGCTATTGTGGGACTTACAATTATGTGACTTCGGATCCTTGTCCGAATTTCTGTTTCAGCGATTAAACTTTACTTTATCAATCAAAAATATTTCAAAATGAAAAATAATACTTTACAACAGCGTCGTGTTCGACAGCTCGACAGACAGGAACTTAAAACTATAAAAGCAGGAGACATTACCCGGGGTAAGGTTTGTTGTACTTCAAACGAAGACAACCAATGTTGCGAATGGGCTACGGACATATGGAACTGTAGATATATACAGTGTTAGGATCTACAAACTAATTAAAAGATTCCACTTTTAAGCATACATGACAGAAGGAATAACCTTTCCTGCCATGTATGCTCTTTTTTTGAAAATTTATTGAGGGATCCATACACTTACATTTCCTGCAGGAACCGGAAAATTTCCCCAACCTTTCTCATCAATGATTATTTTTTCGTCGAATCTGCCGAGTAAATCGTAAAAAGTTTGTCCAATATATTTTTCACCCATTTCCATGGGCTTATTGTAAGCCTCTTTATTACTTAGAACAATGGCACAGCCTGCATGCTCATCATTTCCTTCACGAATCCATCCCAGGCAATTGGAATCTTCAAAATAATCTTTTTGAATCCCATAGGCATACTCCTTTCGGGCTTTCAGTAATTCTTCAATTCCATCTACCTTATTCAGGAAAATTTCCTGATCATTCCCTTCCCTGTCTTTATCAACATAATGAGCACCATAGAGATCGGGGTAAAATACGCATGGATACCCATCTTCTCTTAATAGGATCAAAGCATATGCGATCGGTTTGAACCATTCTTCAACAGGAGCTTCAAGGTCCTGTAGTGGCTGAGTATCATGATTATCAACAAGACTTACCGAATGTAAAGGATCTGCCTGGGTCAAGGTCTCATCAAATATTTTTCTTAAATCATAAGAACCTCCTTCTTTAGACGCATTATGAAAATTATTTTGTAAAGAGCTGTCAAACAAACTCATACATCCTTCCGTGACGTCAATGTATTTTTGAAGTAGATGTAAGTATCCCGGCGCCCAATATTCTCCAACAGCAAAAATATTTTTCCCTGAGTTGGACCGGATCAGCGTAAGCCATTCTTTATAAAAATCAAAAGAAATATGTTTTAAAGCATCCAGTCTCACTCCATCAAAATCAGTTTGATCAAAATACCATTTTGCCCAGCTATTAAGTTCCTCACGAACAAAAGGATTACGATGTTCAATGTCATTATACATCAGATAATCATAATTTCCTTTTTCATCATCTATCATCTCTTCCCAGTCATTTCCATATTCAGACTGTATTTTAAAAATATGAGAATCCATTCCTTCCGCATAATCTACACCGCTGAAACAGGTAAAGTTCCATTCAAAATCAGAGTATTTTTTATGTCTTCCGGGAAAGGTAAATTTAGTATAAGACTCTATTTCAATAATATCAGAAATTACTTTTTCCCTATTGTTTTCATCCACTTTTACAGCTTTGAATTTTTCAAGCTCATCACCCCCTGCCTTATGTCCTAAAACAATATCAACAATAACCTGGATATTCTGTTTTTTTAAAGCCTGAATTGCTTTTATATAGTCATCTTTTATACCATACTTGGTAGGAATTCCTCCCTTTTGATCAAATTCTCCGAGATCGAAAAGATCATAAGCGTCATATCCTGTAGAATACCCACCGCTTGTTCCTTTGTAAGCTGGTGGAAACCATACTGATGTAATTCCTAATTCTGCAAGATATTCGGATTGATTTTGAGCCTCCTTCCAAAGCATTTGATTTCCATCTGAGTACCAGTGAAAAAACTGAATCATTGTTGAATTCATACATTATAAGGTTTACTTACTACAATGTAGTGAAAATTTATAACTATTGATTTCCAAACTCTTCAAACGGGATTTTTAGTTGAACGGAGATTTGTTTTTTTTCTTCCGTATTAAGGTGGGAGAGGGATAATCCTAGTAAACGGACCGGCTTATCAAAAGGTCTAAGTTCCCATAGCTTTTGGGCTGTTTTGAAATATTCTTCATCGGAAATATAATATTCTTCTTTTGTCATACTTCTCGTAAAAAGCGAAAAGTCTTTATATTTTATCTTTAAAGTAAGTGCTCTTCCAAGAATATTATTCTTTTGTAATCTTTGATGTAATTCCTCGCTTAAGCTTTTTAATTTTTCATTGATCTGCTGTTCATCATAAAGATCTTCAAAAAATGTACGTTCTACAGCTACACTTTTTTGAATTCGATGAGGTTTAACTTCAGAATTATGAATGCCACGGACTACATTATAATAGTAACTTCCTGATTTACCAAAAAGACTGACAAGTTCCGGGAGTGTTTTCTTCTTTAGATCTTTTCCTTTAAAAATCCCCAAAGTAAACATCTTATTAGCCGTCACTTTTCCAACTCCATAAAATTTTTCTACAGGTAATTCTTCCAGGAAACTTTCGATCTTATCAGGATGTATTGTTTTCTGGCCATTGGGTTTATTAATATCAGAAGCTACTTTTGCTAAAAATTTGTTGACAGAAATTCCTGCTGAAGCCGTGAGGCCGGTTTGTTCAAATATTTTCTGACGGATCTCTCTTGCGATCTCATTAGCAGATTCTATATCTTTTTTATTTTCAGTGACATCCAGATAAGCTTCATCTAAAGATAAAGGTTCTACCAAATCTGTATATTCATGGAAGATTTCCCGGATCTTTTTTGAAACTTCCTTATATCGTGCGAAGTGTGGCGGAACGAAAATAAGATGGGGGCATTTTTCTTTTGCTATTTTACTAGGCATGGCAGAACGGACTCCGAACTTTCTTGCTTCATAACTTGCAGCTGAAACAACTCCGCGATGTTCACCGCCTACTGCGATGGGCTTCCCCCGAAGTGCAGGATTATCATGCTGTTCTACAGAAGCATAAAATGCATCCATATCAACATGAATAATTTTGCGGATGGGAAAAGAAAAATCCATATACAAAGATATGGATTCATTTATTTCTATTTTTCAGTGAATTAAGATTCTTTTTTTAATCTCATCGTAAGAAGCAGGGGTTCGAAACCGGCCTTTTCATAAGCTTTTACTGCCGATTCATTTTTATCATATACATCTAACCTTATTTCATACATTCCTTTCTCTTTTGACCATTCAATCAATTTATCAACAATAGATTGATTGATTCCCTGGCCTCTATATTCGGGTTTTACAAACATAAAACCGAGGTAGGCATATTTTTTAAAATTGCTGTAATCTTTTTGTGTTTCCTTGATCAAGGCATATCCTGAGGCAACAATTTCGTTGTTTTTTTCAACGACAACTAATAAAGCATCTTCTGAACTAATCAAAAAATTTAAATCGTAATAATGGATTTCACCATCAATTAAAGTTTTATCAAAAGGTCTTTCAGAATCAACAATACCTTGTTCAAATTCTAAAAGAACTTTCAAATCTTCTTTCGTAGCTTCTCTTATAGTCATAACAGTATATTATTCTATTGTAAAAGCTTATTTATGGTAGTTTGAATTTCAGGATCTTCCGGTGTGATCGCATAATATTTTGCAATTGCAGATTTTTGGTCAATCACCATATATCTTGGGATCCAGTTGAGGTCAATATAGTTATTGAAATCATTTTTCCATCCCGTTGCAAACCAGTAATTATCTTTATCCTTCATATCAAATCTTTCAAGGCTTTTATCAAAACCCTCTTTAGATCTTTCTAATGAAAGAAATACAAAATCTATATTCGGATTGTTTTTCTCCAATTCCTGAGCTTTTGGTAGTGCCTTCAGGCAATCTCTGCACCATCCGGCCCAGAAATCAATCACAACAACTTTCCCTTTATGCTGATCAAGAATATCTTGTATCGTAATATTTTTTCCGTCTTCATTTTCAAGCTTTTGTTGTAAAGCTTCTTTAGAAAAACTGGTTTTCAGAACTTTTGGAGTTTGCTGTGCATAAGAAAGTCCAAAACTTCCTAACATAAAAAATAAGAATAGCTTTTTCATTTTCAATTTCATTTTTTTTACAAATCTAAACAATGAAACGAAGTTATGAATTGCTTTCTGTATTAATTAGAAAAAATTTAAGAAATTTGAAAATTCAATAAAAGAATTATTGAAAGTTTTTAACCAAGCCTTTTACAACCGTAATTACAATAGGCATTGCTTTGTTGGCTGCATTCAGAACTTCTTCATGTGATACAGCGAAAGCAACATCCGGGCCTCCAAGATCGGTAATAATAGAAACACAAAAGACATTCATATCCATATGTTTGGCAACGATAACTTCAGGAACGGTGCTCATTCCAACCATGTCACCACCTATCGCTTTTATCATTCCATATTCTGCAGGCGTTTCAAAAGTTGGACCCTGCAGACTTACATAAACTCCCTGATGAATTTTAATATTATGGTCAGAAGCTGCCTTTTCTGCTACAGCGATCATTTTTTTATTGTAAGGCTCGCTCATATCAACAAAGCGAGGTCCGAATTCATCAATGTTTTTGCCTCTAAGAGGATGCTCGGGCATCATATTGATATGGTCTTTTAAAATTACAATATCTGCTACATTATAATTGGGATTTACTCCTCCTGCAGCATTAGAAAGAAGAAGGTTTTTGATTCCTAATAGATGAAAAACACGGATAGGAAATACAACAGTTTCCATAGAATAGCCTTCATAATAATGAAAACGACCACTCATCATCAAAACTTTTTTACCTTCTAAAATTCCATAAATTAATTGACCTTCATGACCAGCCACGGTAGTTTGAGGAAAGTTGGGAATGTCTTTATATTCTAATATATGAATAGGTTCAACTTCATCCTGTAGTTTTCCTAATCCCGATCCTAAAACAATAGCAAATTCAGGGGTATCCCGAATAATATTTTTAATGAAATTAACGGTTTCCGTGATTTTTTCTAACATAATCTAAGATGATTTGGTTAAACTCTTCCTTTTTATCAATGATCACATTGATAGGCCAGTAGTAAACAATATCTCTAAGATAGTCAAAGCTTTTTAAACGGACATAATCTTTTTCCGTTGTAAGGATTAATTTGTATTCACCTAATTTTTTATATTCAGCAACAATTTTTTTGATATCGTCGTCAGAAAAATTATGATGATCCCTGAATTTTAGATGTTTTACTCTATTGGAAAATTTAGCCAAATGTTCTAATAGAGGTTTTGGATTTGCAATTCCTGTAATTAAAAGAATATCATAATAATTAAGGTTGTTGTCAGGAAGCATTTTTTCTTTCCCATATACATTCTCGTCATATCCGATAGATGAAAAGAATACTTTCTGATAACGATCAGGTCTTATTCTCGAAATGTAATACTGTTTGGTTTCCTCAGTCAATTCATCAGGACATTTACTGACCATAATGATATCTGCTCTTTTTACTCCGCCTCTCGATTCTCTTAAATCTCCTGCAGGAAGAAGGTGATCTTTAAAATAAGGATCATTAAAATCGGTCATCAAAATATTGAAACCAGCTTTGATCGCTCTGTGCTGCAGTGCATCATCAAGCACCAAAACATCGAGATCCATATCCTCAATCACTTTTTTAGCACCAGGAACTCTTTCTTCAGAAACGGCAATTACAAACCGGTTCTTAAAACGTTCGAATAACTGCATAGCTTCATCACCAACCATTTTATAGTTGCTGTCATAATTCGTTATTTCATAACCTTTTGTAAGTCTGCCATAGCCGCGTGAAAGAACACCGGTTCTATAATGTTTAGATAGATATTGGGCAAGGTACATCACCATTGGTGATTTTCCACTTCCGCCAACAGACAAGTTACCGACATTGATGATCGGTGTTTTGAATTTCGTAGATTTAAAGATCCCCAGATCATACATTGTGTTTCGGATACCCGTTACCAAATGATAACCTACAGAGAAGGGATAAAGGTACCATCTTTTCATACGATTGCAAAAATAGTAATTTTCAAGAGGATTTTGTTTAATATTCTCAATGACTTTTCAACAAATATTTAATAAAATTAAAGTATTTTTGTGGAGTTATTCTATTACATTGAGGTACTTTATAGAGTTTTCTTACAACGGGAAAAATTATTTCGGTTATCAGATCCAGCCGGATGCTAATTCTGTACAGGAAGAATTAGAAAAAGCACTTTCCACAATTTTAAGGGAAGAAATTAAAATGACGGGTGCCGGAAGAACGGATACTGGTGTTCACGCTAAAAAAATGTTTGCTCATTTTGATACTGAAGAAGTTTTAAATGATCAGCTTTCCCATAAACTAAACAGCTTTCTTCCACCAGATATTTCCATTAAAAGAATTTTTCCGGTAAAAGATGATTTCCATGCGCGATTTGATGCTACTTATAGAACTTATGAGTATTATATTTCTTTGGAAAAAAATCCTTTTACAATAGATTCTGCATGGCAGATGTGGAGAAGATCTTTAAATGTGGAGGCGATGAATGAAGCTTGTAAAATTTTATTTGAATACGAAGATTTTACAAGTTTTGCTAAATTGAAAACAGATAATAAAACCAATATCTGCAAAATGTATAAAGCAGAATGGGAGCAAAACGGGAATGAATTAAAGTTTACTGTTTCTGCCAATCGTTTTCTCAGAAATATGGTACGGGCAATTGTTGGAACAATGGTAGAGATTGGTGCCGGAAAAATAAAACCCGAAGATTTAAGAAAAGTTATTGAAGATAAAAACCGTAATTCTGCTGGAACTTCTGCTCCGGCTCAGGGTCTCTTTCTTGTTGATGTAGGCTACGAATTTTAAAATAAAACTAAAAAATAATAACTATGATGTCAATTTTTATTCTGATAGGAGCTTATAGATATTACGCGGGGCTGGCCGAGAAATTTGGAAAAACAAAATGGCATTTTGGGCTTTTGGCGATTGGTATCTACTTGGGATTTCAGGTAGTGTTTCTTTTATGCTACGGCGTTTATACTGCGATTACGAATCCCGGTTCTCTGGAAGATAATAACTATAGTGGTTTTACACTGGTTAATGTTATAAGCTGGATATTTGCTATAGTTGCGGTCTGGGGTATTTATCAACTTCTTGAAAAAAAGTTTAAGAAAGAAGTTATGAAGAAACCTAGTTTAGAGATTGAAGAAATAGGCATTAAAGAAAATATATAAATACTTATCTGTTATTGTATTTATCCATCGTATGTGTGATGGATATTTGGGTTGAAAATGAGGAATATGTAATGACAGGATATTCATATTTTAAATAATAGATATCAGAAATTTTCTATTACTATTTGAATAAGTTGTTCCCGCTTTCAAATTATAAAGTGTTATTTTTGCAAAGAATTTAATTGAATTCTTTCTTCAATTTGTACAATGAAAAAACAAGATACCTGGGGAATTATTAAAAGGCTCTTCTTTATCGGAATGAAATTTCGTTCTTGGTTTATCCTTACCCTAATAATTTCTATTATACTATCAATAGTTTCTACTTACAGACCTTATCTTACAATGCAGGTTGTAGATAACGATATCACGAAACTGCAGGATAAAGCTTTAATGATGAAGCATATCTACATTTTAGTGGGATTGGTTTTTGCTGAAACTGTTTTAAATTTCTTTTTGGTGTATTTCTCCAACTATATTTCTCAGAATGTAATCAGGGATATAAGAGAAAGGCTGTATGCTAAACTTATCTATTTCAGGACATCATTTTTTGATAAAACTCCAATTGGGCAATTGGTAACACGTGCTGTTGGTGATGTTGAAACCATTGCTACTGTATATACAGATGGTTTCCTGATGGTTTTTGGAGATATACTGAGAATTGTATTTGTATTGGTGATGATGTTCAGTACCAATGTTCATTTGAGTTATATTACCCTTGCAATTCTCCCTTTAATGGTTTTGATCACGAGATTCTTTCAAAAGAGACTGAAAAAAGCTTTTGGAGATGAAAGAACATGGACAGCGAACCAAAACTCTTTTGTTCAGGAAAGATTAGCAGGGATGCCCATTATTCAGGTTTTCAACAGGCAGCAAGCAGAATTCAAAAAATTTGATGATATCAATATTACGCTGAAAGGCGCTTTATTGAAAACTGTTTTCATTTTCTCATTATTCTTTCCTGTAGTAGAACTTATTTCTTCATTATTTATCGGATTCATTCTTTTTTATGGTGGATACATTACAATTAGTGCAGGGGTAGTTATTGCGTTTATTCAATATATCTCAATGTTGATTCGTCCGTTGCGACAAATAGCGGATCGTTTTAATAATATTCAACGTGGAATTGTTGGAGCAGAAAGGGTTTTGGGGGTAATGGATGAAGATTATGCAATGCCTAATCATGGTACTATTAAGAAAGATCATTTTGATGGTAAAATCGAGTTTAAAGATGTTCGTTTTGCCTATGATGAGAAACAGGAAGTTTTAAAAGGAATAAATTTTAAAGTAAATCCTGGAGAAACTGTAGCGATTGTGGGAGCTACTGGAGCTGGAAAATCTACGATCATCAGTTTGATCACAAGACTATATGATATTAATTCCGGGGAAATTTTTATTGATGATGTGGAACTTAAAGATTATGAGCTATATAATCTAAGAAGTCATATAGGGGTGGTATTGCAGGATGTTTTCTTATTCCACGGAAGTATCTTTGAAAACCTTGCATTCGGAGATGATTCTGTTACATTAGAAAAAATAAAAGCAGGTGCTAAAGAGATTGAAGTAGATGAATTTATTCAGCAGCTTCCGGGTGGATATGATTATGTAGTAAGTGAAAGAGGTTCATCGATATCTTTAGGTCAGAGACAGTTGTTGTCTTTCTTAAGGGCTTATTTATCAGATCCCAAAATTCTTATCCTTGATGAAGCTACATCTTCTATTGACCATGAAAGTGAGAAGCTGATTCAAAGGGCAACCGAAAAAATTACCAAAAACAGAACTTCTATTATCATTGCCCACAGGCTTTCAACAATTGAGAAAGCAGATAAGATCATTGTCATGGAGCATGGTAAAATTGTTGAGGAGGGAAAGCATATGGAATTGCTTAATAAAAATGGATATTATTCTACTTTGTATAAAGCTCAGCTGAGACATGAGGTTGAAATGGAAGCAGAGAGTGAAGCTTCAAAATAAAATAAATAGAATTTAATAGATATAAAAAGAGAGCTGAAAACCAGCTCTCTTTTTTTTGTGTTTTTAGAATCTTAATTTTTGGGTGATCACTTTTCCATTTTCCAGTGTTGCACGTACTATAACGACAACATTTTTAGCATTAATTGGAACCGTTACTTCAGTTGATCTGATGTTGGTTTGGTTGATCAGCATTCTTCCTGAAGAATCATAGATGGTGAGTGAAACAATTTTTATATCACTGTTTATTTGGACTGTATTTTCTATCTGGGAAATAGTTGTCCTGTTTTCAATCATATTATTTTTAGTGGATAAAGTTCGGGGCTGAATAATAACTGAATAATCTTCCACTTGTCCATATTTTGGGGTATAACATGAAGTCACCGCAGTACCATTATATTCACCGATCACACGCATTCTTAAAGCTTTATTAACGACAGCGTTCGATGGTGGAGTAACAGCTGCGGTCGCAGTAGTTCCACTTGCTATATTACTCTGGTTAAGAACCAATTCTGTTGTTTCATTGAACTGGCCATCATTATTATAATCGATGTATGCTTTAATTATATGTGGGTTATTTGCTCCGGGAGCAATCGTGAGGGTTGTTGGAGAGCCTGAAGGTATGGATGTTTTTGATGCGCCTAAGCAATAATTTCCTGTGAAATTTTCATAGAAATTGTTAGATACGGCCTTAAAATTGGTTGAATAATTATTAATGCTTCCAAACTTAACGGATGTAATTCCGATATTGAAATTTCCTGGATTGGTAATGGTTGTCGGTATACAAGCTGTTGTTAAAGATACCGTGTTGTTAGGAGGAGTTGCATTACCTACAGGAGAATTTATAAGTGATTGTCTGTATTGTAAAAGCTGTGCTGTTGCCCTGTCAGATTGGCCGTTGGTAAATAAATCCCTGAAACAGAAAGTATAAGACATTACATTTCTTTCACCTCCTGCATAGGTTAGACTTGTACAAGGATTGATCTGCCCTGTCTGACACGTAAAAGGAACAGAAGAATGATAGAGGCTCTTCATAGGTTCTGTATCACATACCAGGTCTCCCTGTAATGTACAATCTGTATTGGTGGGACATGCGCCAGTGGAGTCATTAAAGCCTTCATGAGTGTGGCGAAGTCCTAGGGCGTGTCCAAATTCATGTGCCAATGTTTGGGCATTAACAGCAGATGCACTGGTGGACATAAATGCATAATCATTGCTTCCGCCAGGATAATAGGCAAAACCATTAAGAGTTCCAGAGTTGGATGCTAATTTTTTAACGACGTAGATATTGTAATATTTGCTGGTATCCCACATTCCCATGGCTGTAATTTCAGATGCAGTTACGGCATTGGTGGTATTGTCATTATTTACGCCGCCACTTACATACTTAGGGAGATTTGATGCGTTGATCCTGTTGATTCCATTCGTTGTTGCACAACTGGGGCTGATTTTAGCAAAAACAAACTTTACAGGCAATATAGCGCTGGAAGGTGACATACCGCTGGAGGAATTTCCTGCGAAAACACCGTTCGTGTAATTTACCCAAGCAATAATATCAGCATCGGATTTGTTGTTTACCGTACCTATAGCACTTCCGTCGCCTACGACATGAACTACGATAGGAATTTCATAGACTTGATTTTTGTCGATAGTTGATGCTAGTTTTCCACTTTTGATCAGTTTTGATAATTCTAAATTAAAAGCATCGTCTCTGGCTTTTTCTTCCGGAAATCTCTGATAATGTTTTCGCATTAATTCATCGGTTCCGCATTCTACTAACTCGGTTTTCTGTGCATAAAAAGTAGTGCACGAGAAACCAAGAATAACAGAGAATAATAGTTTTTTCATAATATATTTGTTAATGGTGTTAATAAAATATTATTAAAATTAAACAAAAATATCAATACTATGGGAAATAATTTAAAAGCCCTCTGAAGTGCCTAATAGGTGATATTAGGAAGATATTGCATATTCAATAATGGCTTCAGAATGAATTTTTGTAGTGTCAAAAACAGGGATTGAAAAATCATTTTGGTTAAGAAGTAAAGGAATTTCTGTACAGCCTAAAATAATTCCTTCGGCACCTCTTTTAATCAGATCCTGGATGATCTCCAGATATTTTTCTTTAGTATGATGGTTTACAATTCCTCTTCCCAATTCTTCCTTTACGGTATGTTGAATATAGTCTCGCACTTCTTGTGTTTCAGGGGTCAGTACCTGTATTCCAAAGCTTTCTAATTTAGTGCTGTAAAAATCCATTTCCATCGTGAATTTGGTGCCTAAAAGTCCTATGGTTTTCAAGCCAGCTTTATTAATAGATTTTGCAGTTTCAGAGATGATGTTTATGAATGGCAGTTGAATCTGTTCTTCTAATTTATCAGCAAATAAATGGGCTGTATTAGCACATAAAACAATTGCTTCAGCACCGCTTTTCTTTAGGCTTTCGCAGGCATTAAGCAGAAGTTCATAAGAATTTTCCCAGGTTTTTTCCTGAATATCCCCAAAGTTCAATGAGTAAATGATGCATTCGGCAAAGTTTAATCCACCCAACTTATTATTGATTCCCTCATTAATGAATGTATAATAATCTAAGGTGGATACCCAACTGATTCCGCCTACCAATCCGATCTTCTTTAATTTCATTTTTTAATTGCTAAGGTGAAAATTAGAATTTAAAACCAATACTGAAATAAGCCCTCCAGAAATTAAGAGCATCATTTCTTGATATATTGAAGTTAATAGGTCCTAAAATAGATTCATAACCAAGGTTTAGTCCATAACCAATTAGCTTGGCATTACTTTTAAAAGGAGAAAGCTCATCACTAATCGCTGCATAATGAAAAGAAGGGGTAAGATATAACTTATGGTAAAATCTATATTGAACTTCTAGTCCAACTTTCGCAACAGAATTTATGGGAACCTCTTTTTGTCTGAAACCATTAAATTCGGGACTCATACCATCAAAATTAAATTCACTTCCACCAAGGTTAAATTTCTGGTTAAGAAATAGGTAAGGCATACCTTCTGAAGATCCTAAAGTCTGAGGTGAAAAATTGGTTCCTAAAAAAGCACTTGCCTTTACAGATACCTTTTTATTGATGGGAATGATATAATTCTCATTAAGGGTTAAAGTAATAAGATTCTTTGGTTTATAATATCCATCAGTTCCCGGGTTTAAATATTCATATAATTGCGGCTGTATTTCCTTTAGATCGTATAAATCGTGCTGATCTCCGAAATAGTATTTTGTAATAAACTGTAAATTATTTCCTGAGGTTGGATAATACCTTGTATTAAAACTGTTTTGATTAAATTTAAAGAATAGATCGAGGTTGGTGTGATAGTAGACTTTTTTGCTGTATAAATCGGTAAAGGTCTGACTAATTCTGTCGACAGATCTGTTCAGCTTTTCTGCATTGAACTCTAATCCAAATGAAGCCATTGTATTTGGATGGATAGAATAATTTATGGCTGTATTAGCCTTGATGTTTCTATAAATATAATTTGGAAAAAACAAATTATTCTCTGCGTCATTGTTATCAGAAAATCTTAGCAGGAGATCATTACTTTTTAAAAATGAAATATTCCCTTCCATACTTACCCACCAGTGATAATCAGTATCCAGAAACTTCTGAAACTGTAAGCGTGCTTTAAAACGTTCTGAAATATCAACGGTAGCCAATGCTCGAAATTTTCCTTCCGCATAATCACGGTAAGTGTAATTTAATATAATCCCTACAGATTGTTCATTATCGTAATGAAGGGCTAATTTTAGGTTGCTGGGAGCCGATCTTTTTACGAAAATATTCATAATTAATCCATTTTCAGAATCGGTATAGGTATAATAAACCCTATCATACTGTCGCACTCCAAAAACTCTGTCAATTGCTGCATTAATTGTTTTTGCATCATAATATATGCCTTCCTTTAATCCCATCAGGCTTTTTATTGCTTCAATTTCTGATAGATTAGTGATTGGTGTACCATTGTCTTCACTATATGTAAATTGTATAGTTGGCTTTTTTACCTCTTCGATAAGCTGATGATCATAAATAATTCCCAGTCTTCGCTGTTCATTGGCAAGGGCTACAAATTCAGGAAGATGTCTTTTAGCTTCCTGTTCACCTATTTTAATGATCTCTTTATATTTTCTGAAATCCTTGGTGGTATAATCATTAAGCGGTGTTACAAAATCGACGAGGATATCAGAGGTTTTCTTTTGTTCATTGAAGTCCTGAACAGAATGAAATGCGTGAGTCTGATAGATCATTTTCATTGGGTTCTTGATTTCTTCTTTTGTGAAAAGCCTGAATCCCGTGTAACCACCGATAATATAATCAGCGCCCATATCTTTTACTTCCTTTACGGGAAAATTTCGATCAAGTCCTCCATCTACAAGAAGTTTTCCATCAATATAAACGGGCGCAAAAGCTGCGGGTATAGCCAATGTAGAACGTATAGCCAATGCGAGAGACCCTTTTTTCTGCATAACCAATCCTCCATTTACAATGTCCGATGAGGTAAGCTCTACAGGAATACGTAGTTTGCTGAAGTCATTGATATGTTTTGCAGGAAAGGTAAGCGTATTAAGTACTTCACTCATGTACTGACCTTCTATATAAGAACTTGGCAAAGAAGGGCGCCCATCATTAACAGGAAATTCAAGGATATATTTATTGTACTCATCTTTTTCACTTATATTGACCTGGTTATATGGAATTTTATTACTTAGAATCCTTTTCCAGTTCATGCCATACACCATTTTTTTTAACTGATCTCCATTGTATCCCATTGCATAAAGCCCACCAAGAATTCCACCCATACTGGTTCCGGTAATATAATCTACTTTTATACCGAGTGAATCTATCGTTTTTAATATTCCTAGATGTGCAAATCCCTTGGCGCCACCCCCACTGAGTGCTAGTCCGAATTTTGTATCTTTTGTAATAGGTGTTGGGGCTTTTATCGAATCCTGAGCAGAAAACAAAGAAAATACAGATAAAAAAAAGACAAGAAGAAAATTTTTCATTTTGATTATATTACTTGAAAAATAGCGAGAACGAGAAACATTATAACGAAATGTGTCCTGCTATTGTTTTTTAAAACTACAAAATGTGAAATTTTGAATCGTATTGAAAGGAGTAGTATGATCTATTGAAGTACATTCTATTTTTTCAAAATGAGTTTCAAATTGTCCTGTCATAGATTCTTCATCATATTGCTTAATTTCCAATCCACTGCATTTTGTCGGTCCATTTTTTGAAAAAGTACCCAATATTAAAAATCCTTTTACATTTTTTTCTGTAATGCTGAGGTATTTCAAAATTTGTTCTTGTTCCGTTAAAAAATGAAAAGTAGCTCTGTCATGCCAAATGTCATAGTGATGATCTGGCTTGAATTCTGTTATATCTGTCGCAATAAATGTTACTTTTTTTGCTCTGTCTCCCAATCTGATTTTTACTTTTTCCAATGCTTTTTCAGAAATGTCAAGTAAAGTAATATCCTGATATCCCTCATCAAGTAAACAGTCAATAAGGTTACTGTCGCCACCGCCAATGTCAATTATTCTAGCATCTTTTCCAAGTCCAAAAGAAGCAATAAAGTTGAGTGAAGTTTCAGGTCTTTCCTGCGTCCAGCTTACTTGATCAGGGTTTTTAGTTTCATATACTGTGTCCCAGTGATTTTTATTCGTTGGCGAGCCCATAAGTAATGATGTTTTTAGCAGGGACTAAATTACAAAAGACATCATGAAAGAAAATATTTTAATCAAACTATTTTTAGTCTTTTAGTTGTTTGTTGATATCTTCAAATTTTTTAATTAATTCGTTAAGTTGGGTCTGTTGTTTTTTTATAGTCTTTGGTCTTACATAAAACCAGTTAAATCCTATCCAGATCAAGGTAACCCCATAAGCGAAAACAGCCATGAAAATAGTCATTCGTGAAGCATATTCATACATATATAAGCATATTCCGGTCGATAACATGATGAAATACAGATTCATCATCGTTGTTTGCATAAATCCCTGTTTGCTTTTCAGTACATAAAGACTTTGTAAATATTCGCTGTTCGTTTGCGTGCTGTCAGTTACATAGAAAAGTGAAAATAGTTTATTATAAGCAAATAGATAAATAGCCATAGCCAAAATAATAAGAACAATTCCAATTTTTGTAGTGATCATCTGGGGTTGATAATGATACCAGATCAAGCCAATACCGACACTTGTCAACAGTAATAAAATGTTTGTAATGATCAATTTCCGCAAACTTTTATTTTTAAACTGTTTTAATTTTCGTAGCAAATCTTCAAAATTGGGCTCACTGACCTTTTGTTTTTGCCAGATGTTTTTAAAATCTATATTAGTGGGTTCCATGTTCCTTAAACTTTTGAGTTAATTTTTCTTTTATCCTATGAATTTTTACTCTTACATTGGATTCTGAAAGTCCAACGATATTAGCTATTTCCGCCTGTTTTAAGTCTTCTAATTCCAAAGAAATGATGATACGGTCTGTTTCCGGAAGTTCTGAAATAAATTGATAAAGAAGCTGTATTTCGGTTTCCAAAGACTCTTGTTTTTTCTCCTCCAGATTGATGGGCAGATCACCTTTTGTAAACCGCTTTTCTTTTTCAATCTGTCGCAGACAATTGTTTGAAGCTATCCTGAATATCCAGGTTCCAATACTGGATTCATTTCTAAATTTTGGAAGTTGCTGCCAGACGATGATAAATGTTTCCTGAGCCAGATCCTGGGCAGAATCAGAATCGTTCACATATCCCATGCATAGGCGGAATATTTTTTGCCAATACAGCTGATAAATCTCTTCAAATGCCATTACTTTGGTAATAAGAAATTATTCAATTGGGTGAAATACCATTCTTTATCATCGTACATAATAAAGTGTAATCCTTTTGTAGAGTATAGTAAATTAGCATTTTTCATATTTTTATATTGATCTTCCATGGCTGGCTTAAAATTAGCAAAATAAGATTCTAATAAAATAAGGGAAGGACACTGAATGGTTTTTATTTTTTCCCTTAGGTCTGTATTTGAAAAGTCACAATACATTTTAGCAAAAGTTTCTCGGTCTGATCGATCGCTCCAACCAATAACAGTCTCCTGCATGGTAGTATCTGCCAAAAGCTGTGGAATGGATTTTACCTGCATTTGGTGAAACTGTTCATCTGTCATAGCAGTCATTTTACTGATCATTGGGGAACAATCATTATTTTCTTTAGATGTAAAAGAAGGGTTCATTAATGCTGATAAGCAGGGTAGAGCATCCACCACTACTATTTTGCCGATTAATGTTGGATAGTCGGCAGCAAGAGCCAATGCCAGACCGCCACCCATACTGTGGCCAATGATAATGGGTTTATCGATCTTATTATCTGCAATATATTCTGCAATTTTACTTTCCCAGTTTTTAAAAGTAGCGTCAGACTGTGGTTTTACTCCTGCGAATCCTGCCATTGTTAATGTATAACATGTAAAGTTCTTTTCGAATTTTGCTGTTGTTTCTTTCCATACATCACCTGAAGAAGCAAAACCTGGAATGAAAATTAATGATTGTTTCCCCTGTCCTGTTTTTTTTACCTCAAATGGAAATGATTTTATCTGTCCAAATACATTAGCACATAATGCTAGAAATAATAATATCACGGCTAAGAAAGTTAGTTTTTTCATTTTTTTCTAATTTTTAATGGTTAATTTATCTTTTAGATACGACACCTTTTAAAATGTTACAAAATTTTTAAATTAATTTAAAATATTATGTGAAATGCTTGGAAATGCCCTTGGATTCTGGAAATTTTAAAATCACATTTAATGAAGTAAAGTCAGGTTTTGGTTGTTAGTCCTCATTTCCTGTAAGTTAACTTCGGTTTTTTTAAAAATATTATGTAATCCCTATAATAATAGGTATAGTTTTTGCATCGTATAGGAATTAATAAAATTTTAGTGAAACCTAGTGTTTGTATTAGAAAATTCACTAAATTTAGTAAGAATTTATAATTGCCCCATGAAGATAGTGGGGGTGTTGTAAATAAAGTAGCCGTTTTTTTAATTAAATCCAAAAATATGATGAACAATATACAAGACGAATTTCAAGTTCTAAAAGACGAATTGAGAAAATTGAATATCGAAGTACAAAAAGTAGTAAAAGTAGGAAATGGAAGCATGGACTTTCATGAAGTATTTTATAAGTCTCCCAAATATGAGGAGGTGAAAACAATCTATGTGCAGCGTCACAATTTAGATGATCTTATCGTCAAATTCAGACAAGCTTATAGCTAAAATAAAAATAAAAGACGCGCCACAGAATTTCTGTGGCGCGTCTTATTAATGGGATATGTATTTAATCCTTATTTAATGTTGATGTTTCTTTGGTGTCTTTCATTCGGGCATATACGACCAATGAAAAGAATATACACGCTGTGATATACCAATAAAAGTAAGACTCCATATTAGATTGTTTAAGCCAAAGAGCAATATATTCTGCCGTTCCTCCAAAAATAGCGACTGTTAAAGCGTAAGGTAGACCAACGCCAAGTGCCCGTACTTCGGATGGGAAAAGTTCTGCCTTTACTACAGCATTAATCGAAGTATAACCACTTACTATAATTAAAGCGATCATAATTAAAAAGAATGCACCCCACATGGAAGTTGTTGTACTCAAGGCAGTAAGCAGGGGTACAGTACAAAGGGTTCCTAGAATTCCAAATCCTAAAAGCAATGGTCTTCTTCCAATCCTGTCTGATAAGCCACCAAAAACCGGTTGGAGGCATGCGAAAATAAATAAGGAGATAAAAGAGATCAGTGTAGATTGTTCTTTTGTGAGATGAACGGTATTCACAAGGAATTTCTGCATATAGGTAGTGTAGGTATAGAAAGCTAATGTTCCTCCTAAAGTTAACCCTACAACAGTAAGAAGAGCTTTGGGATGTTTAAGAAGCTCAGTAATAGTTCCTTTTTTCTTATCGCTTACTTCCTTTTTATTTTCAAAAGCTTCCGTTTCATGAAGGTTAGCCCGTAAATATAAAGCGATAATCGATAGGGCTGCTCCGATGATAAAAGGTATCCTCCAACCCCAATCTTCCAACTGTGCCTCCGTTAAAAGCAATTTTTGTAAAACCAACTGAATTCCCAGTGCAATCAGCTGACCACCAATAAGCGTTACGTATTGAAAGCTTGAATAAAAGCCCCGTCTGTCTTCGGTGGCCATCTCACTGAGGTACGTTGCTGAAACTCCATATTCTCCACCTACACTTAACCCTTGCAATAATCTAGCAATTAAAAGTAAGATGGGTGCCAAAATACCTATGGTTTCATAGGTCGGGGTAAGGGCAATAAGCAAAGAACCAAATGACATCAGTAAAACGGAAAGGGTCATTGCTTTTTTTCTTCCGATCTTATCAGCAATACTTCCAAAAAGCCATCCTCCAATAGGACGCATTAGAAATCCTACTGCAAATATCCCTGCAGTATTCATCAGTTGAGCATTAAGATCCGAATCCGGGAAAAATGAATTGGAAAAATAAATGGCAAAGGCTGCATAGGCATACCAATCATACCATTCTACAAGATTTCCAATGGAACCACCAACGATGGCTTTGATCCTTTGGGCGGTTGTAATTTGAGTCGTATTCATAGGGGTAATATATTAAATTTTTTAAAGTATAATTTGCAAAGACAATAAGAATTCTCCTTTTCTGTCAAAAATTGTTTTCGATGTCAGATCATATAGTGGTCTGCTGCTGTATTGCGCAACTATTCTTGCATTCTGACCATATAAATAGAAATTGGCACCCACATCATAATAGCTTCCGCTTTGGTTAAGCGCTTTCATATCTTTCAATGCATAGTTAAAGAAGGGCTGTACTTTCAGGATCTTACTGAATTTAGGAAGAACAAAACCCACTTGGGAAAACCAGATATTTCCTGTTCCCATCAAAACTCTGTTATTTCCTGCTCCTTCTAATGCCTTTTGTCCTGTAAATTGTGGATCTGGAGTACCTGGATTCAGAAGCCCGCTTACCCTTAAATAATTCGGACCGTAGTTGTAATTATAATAAACAGAATATAAGGTTAATCCCATTTCCTTATTCTTATTTCCTAATGGAAGTTCTGAATAAACATCTGCGCCAAAAACATTGGCATCATGAGATTCAAAAACATTTTCTGAAGGTTGAGATTGAGTGGCATCCTTAGTGGTATAAAAGCCTGCTCCAAAGTTTAATACTTTTTTAGCTGCAAGATTATTTCCGGGAAGAAAAGAGGTTACGGTAGTTTCTTTATTAAAAAACTGATAAAATACATATCCTGAATAAGACAATTTCCCACTTTGATTATTATCTACAGCAGGTCCTCCAATAGCAGGTTTTAAATTAGTTGCAAAAGGTTTGTTCACACTAAATCTATAATTTAATCTATCAAATTCTCCATGAACGAAAATACCAAATTGTCTTGAAAACTGATCGGCAATTTCTATAGCAGGAAAATTAAAAACCGGAATATCACCAGCCAGCATTTTCGTAGTACTTGCATTGGTTAATCTGCTGACACCATTCCATGAGTGAAGTCCTGCTCCCAGATACAAATTGTTTTTATTGGGCTTTCCAGTCTGAAAATCATTTCTCGGAATAATGGCCAATTCATTATAAGCATCGTGAAAAAAGAATGGGGCTTTTTTTCCGGCACCATTATTTCCAGTACCCGTTCCACCTCCCGAAATAAAAGACTGATTGTTGATTCCCATTTGTAAAAAGATAGAATAAAACGGTGTCAGTTGACTTTGAATCGTTAATCTCATTCTTCGGATTCCGGCATCATAGGTTTGTTCTTGAGGAACCCCATTCACTAAAGTTCCAGGGTTATTATCAATACTACGTAGCCAAATCTGACTCGAAATACCAAATTTCAGCCATTTGTCTCCTTTTGAATTCAGATTGATTTTAAGCTCGCCGATATCCAAAGGATCTTTTTCAGGCACAATTTCTTCAGGGTTCTTATCGACTTTAAGAGTATCCTGGCTATAGGTATATTGTATAGCAGCTAAACCTAAAATAATGAGAAGTTTTTTCATTGATGCTTTATTTGCACCTAAACAATAGATAAATTCTGAAGAATTTCTGAAGTTTTAATCAAAATTCAATATTTGTTGTTATGTTTTTGAAATTCAGTCGTTTATTTTGTGAAATTGACTTTTAATATGTGCTGATTGTTTTCAAAATGATAAGAGATTTCAGAATCATAAATCTCCAAAATCTTCTTCACGAGCGCTAGACCGATACCAATCGAGTTTTGATCTGGATTTCCACGCTTGAATCTTTTGAACAATTCTTCAGTAGGAATAGTAGGCGGATTTCCTGTATTTGAAATCTGAAAATAGCTTTCTGTAAGTGTTACAGCGATCTTTCCATTTTCAATATTGTGTCTTTTAGCATTATTGATGAGATTATTGATAACGATGATGGCTAAGTTTTCATCAAAATTAAGATAAACTTCTTTCTGGATTTCTTTCTTCAGTGTAAGATTCTGAATTTCGAATAAGTCTTCAAAATAATAAAGCCTTTCAGTAAGCAGTTCTGAAAAATTAATATGATGTGAATCATTTTTTTCAAAATGCTCCAGCTTGGCTAAAAGAATAAGGGATTGATTAATGGAAGAAAGTCTATCCAGCTCATCATTCATTGAAGAAAGCGTAAGGAGTTGTTTTTCGGAAAGATCACTATCCATCAATAATTCTATCTTCCCTTTAATAGAGGCCAAAGGGGTTTGTAATTCATGAGAAGTATTTTCTGAAAGTTCCTCTAATAAGTGATAATCTTTTTTTGAACTCTCAGACATTTTAAGTAGAAAGGTATTTAGTGATTTAAATTCTTCCGTCTGTGTTTTCATTAAGCTCATAGAACGATTGTCTTTCAGACTGAACTTTTTGATCTCATCTATAGCATGGTAAAAAGGTTCAAGAATTTTTTTAGAAACCAGAACTCCTACAATAATGGTCAGAATAATAAGAAAGACCATAATCCATGCAACAACCATAATGATGCTTATGAGGAAATGATTTTCTATGATGGTAATATATCGGACACTTGTTATTGCATATCTTTTTTGATGAATTACTGGATAGGTGATCACCGTAATTTTGTTGATATAAGATTGTACGCTCTTATTCCAGATGTATTTTTCTTCAATAATCTTTTCTTTGGTATTCTTATAATTTGCGGGAAGGATTTTAACCTGAGTCTGCCGATGGTGAGAATTAAGATAATCATAAGCAGAGTCTTGCTCCAGTTTTTTGGCGACATAAACATTCAGATCTTCAAGCTTTAGAATGGCAGAACGCATAGTAGCTCTTTCAAAGGCAAAATATAGAATTGTAAATCCCGTCGTAAGGACGAAAAATACCAAGATGGTAAATGCTCTTGCAAAACGAAAACTTAAATTCATTTGTCAATCCATTTATAACCCAATCCATAAACGGTCTGTAAATAATCTTTACCACCACCATCAATAATCTTTTTCCGAAGGTTCTTTAAATGCTGATATACAAAGTCTATATTATCAACACTATAGGTGTAATCTCCCCAAAGGTGGCTGGCAATGGCTTGCTTGGAAAGCATCCTGTTTTGGTTGTTGATGAAGTAGATCAGTAGATTTAGTTCTTTTTTTGTCAGATTCAGCAATTGGTCATTGACTCTACATTCCTTGGATTCCAGGTCGATTGTAAATTCATTGAAACTGAGAATACGATGGGCTTCCGGGGTTTTTCTTCTGAGAACGGCCTTTATTCGGGAATGTAATTCAGGTAGTGAGAATGGTTTTGTAATATAATCGTCAGCTCCATCATCCAAGCCTGTAAGTTTTGTATCTAAGGAGTTTTTTGCTGAAACAATGATAACACTTGATTCCGGCGCATCATTTTTAATATGTTTAAGAATTTCCAATCCATTTCCGTCGGGAAGCATAAGATCCAAAAGGATACAATCATACTCAAAAAGCTCAATTTTTTCTAAAGCTTCTTTTGCATTGGTAGCCACTTCACAGACGTAATCTTCTTTTTTAAGATAGTCTGTAATGTTGGTAGCCAGATCTTTATGGTCTTCGATGATAAGGATTTTCATGTGAAAATATTAATCAAAATACATTATTGCGGGCTTAAAGATATAAAAAAACCATTCTAAAAAATGAGAATGGTTTCTTAGGGGGTCATTTTCATATTGTTAGAACCGATATCCCAAAGATAGTCCACTTCTAAAACCAGCCCAAGGCCCATCCACTTTTATTCTAGCTCCGTTGGCATTGGTTTCAACGGTATATTTTACGAAAGGAATATCAAGGTTTTCGATCTCTTTTTTAAGCTGCTGCTGCATTTCAGGGGTAAGTAAAAAATCACTGCTAAGGCTAAAGTCACCTTTTCCACTGCCGTAGTGTGCTCCGGCAATCCAGAGATCTAAAACTAAATTCTGGCTTCGGGTGAGAAAAAACTGAACCCCAACCATCAATCCACCACTGTTACCGTTAGTACTTCCGGTTCCTTGCAATGGAATCTGATAAGTAACTCCATTAAAAGGTTTAAAATCATAATAGAAATCAAAAGTATTGGAACTTACTTTAGAATATCTGTAATAAGGAGCAACATAAAAGCCTTTTCCGTAGCCTGCTCCGAGATAGAAACGAGGCTCTACGGTGAAATTGGTAGCCTTAACTCGCAGATTTTGGAAACGGTCTTCATCTTTGTCTTTTAGAAATGCATTAATGAAAGGAACTTTTCCTTCAGGCATTGTCCCAAATCCAACATTAATAGAAAACCATTGATTAATAGCTCTTTCATAAGATAAATTAATATTTCTGACGGCGTATGCAGTTACATTGGTTTTAATAATGTTCATTTTGTTCGACGGAGATTCACTGATTTCCTGGCCATAAACTTTCAAAATAAGGAAAGAAAAGAAGAGTAAAAGACCTTTTTTCATGACTTTAAATTTTCATTAAATATTAGGCGATGGTGTTCGTAAAAGTTGAAGCAAAAAACGGGCAAGAATTAATCAAAAAGCAAAATTGAGTAAAAATAAGCTCTTCATTTTAAGTTTTATAAGCTTTTAATAGAAGTTAGGATTCGATTACTATGTAATGAATTTCTGATCCTGCTTGTTCTATTTATATTATTCCAATTCTGATATGAAAAAGACCATAGGTGCTGTGTTTTTTCTTTGTGGGGTTTTTGTGTTTTCGCAAGAGGCCGTAACAAATGATACTATCGATAAAACGAAAACCGCCGAAATCCAGGAGGTAATTATTAAATCTCAGCGTAAAAAACAATTTGCCGATAAGGCTGTTTATACCTTTGATAAAGATGCTTTAGACAAAGCCCGCTATGCAAAAGATCTCCTGCAGACATTACCGGAGCTGCAACTCGACCCTATTGAAAATAAGCTTAAAAGCACCAAAGGTGGAACCTCTTTATTTCTCATCAATGGAATTGAGGCCACGGATATGCAGATCCGAAGTGTGGCACCAAGTGAAGTGGTAAAAGTAGAATACTATGATATTCCACCAGCAAGATGGGCAACAAGAGCAGATACGGTGATTAATATCATTACCCGGTCTAACGAGACGGGATATGTTTTTGGAGCCGATGCCAGAACAGCCTTGAATACCGGGTTTGTGAACGGATCAGCCTATGCCAATTTTACCAAAGGTAAAAATAACTTCGGGTTAGAATATTCTATTAATTTAAGAGATTATAATAACAGAAAAGTACATAGTATCTACGACTACCAGCTGGATAATACTCATTATCTTTCAGATGAAAATAAAAAAGATCATTTTGGATATACCGATCAAAATATTGCTTTGAGATACACCCGCATGGTTCCCGATAATTATTCATTTCAGGCAAAATTGAATATGGATATTCTTAATAGTTTCGTTAAAGGCAATGGAGAAAGTTCTTTTTCAAAAGATAATTTAATGGAGGATCATACGATGATGAAAAGAGGTTCTACAGATTATGTGACCCCAACGCTTGATCTTTATTTCTCCAAAAACCTGAGTAAAAAAGATGAATTAAGTGTGAATCTTGTAGGTTCCCACTTTACAACCGATACATCCGAATTTACAAAAGAATGGGTTACTAATACTGG
The DNA here is from genome assembly GCF_025403485.1 of Chryseobacterium paludis. Lineage (NCBI taxonomy): Bacteria > Pseudomonadati > Bacteroidota > Flavobacteriia > Flavobacteriales > Weeksellaceae > Chryseobacterium > Chryseobacterium paludis. The sequence continues at coordinate 2,790,961 of NZ_CP099966.1, read as the reverse complement.
GAATCCTGTTTTTGACAATGATATGAACCTTAACACTAAACAAACCGGTTTGGTTGGAGAAATTGCCCACACGCATGACTTTGAAGCAGGAAAACTTTCTTCAGGTTATCGTATTTCCAACACATCAATCTCGAATGATCTCCAAAACCTTGCAGGTTTCTCACAGTATAAGGTGAATTATTTAGAACAGTATTTTTATACAGAATTTTCAGGTAAGATTAAAAAATTCTCATATCGAATCGGAGCAGGGCTTACCAATATTCATAATAAAAGTGCCGAAACTACATTTGATGAGTGGTCTGTTACACCTAAAATCATTTTAGGATATCAGCTGAAAGGAAATCAGAGTCTGCGTTTGACCAGTAGTTATAAACCAAGAAGTCCATGGAGTGCTGCATTAAGTAGTAATGTCGTTCAGATGGCACCCAATATTGTGCAAAAAGGAAATCCATTTCTTAAATCACAGTTGACATGGGGAAATAACCTGATTTATTCATTAAATAATAAGCATTTTGATTTCAATGCCAATTTATTTTATTCGGATACGCGCCGTACCATTAATCAGTTTTATGTATTAGATGACACTTTTGGAGGTTATGCTCTTACCTATGAGAATGCAAAAAATTCGAAACAGTATGGGATACAGCTTACGGGTTCCTATAAACCTTTTGGAAACAACCTTCTCGTGATCAAAGCGATGGTTGCTCCTTCATCAGAAACGGTAAGAACCAGCAAAGGAGCATTGATCAAAAACAATTATATAGCCAATAACCTGGAGCTGTCTTCAGAGTATAAGTCATTCTCAATACAGTATCAGTTGAATATTCCTGTTTATATGCTTAGTGGAGCGTTTCTTAATTCAAACGAAAACCAGAATCACATTTTTGTCAGTTATAAACATAAAGACTGGACATTTTCTACGGGAATGTACTGGATAGGAATGCCTTCGGAATATAAAACAAAAAGCCTTCCTGAAAGTTTGGTTAACTATTCAAAGGTTGGTCAGATCATGAACAATAAATCGATGTTTGTTCTGGGATTAAGCTATGATTTTTCTAGGGGTAAGAAAACGGATCTTGAGAAAAAACTGAATAATTCAACCGCTCCTGCAGCGACTTTCTAATGATCATTCTATTTACAATAAAAATCTCCCATGACAAAGTCGTGGGAGATTTTCTGTGCGTTAAATTATTCTGGTTTAGTTCTGGCTGATCATCATTTTACGATATGAATAAATATCCTCAATGGTCACCACACTCATTTCTCTTTTTGTCGCAAACTCTACAATTTCCGGAAGTCTGGCCATAGAACCATCTTCGTTAGTGAGTTCACAAAGTACAGCATCGTCACCAAGGTTAGCCATTTTTACTAAATCTACACTGCCTTCAGTGTGACCTCTTCTTTCGAAAACACCATCTTTTTTAGCAATTAAAGGAAAGACATGCCCCGGACTTGCAATGTGATCTGCTAAAGCATTTTCTGCCACAGCAGTTCTGATCGTTGTCACACGGTCTTTTGCTGAAACGCCGGATTCAACACCTTCTTTAGCTTCAATAGAAATGGTAAATGCGGTTTGATTTTTACTGTTGTTGGCTTCCACCATCGGACGGAGATTTAGATGTTTGCTTTTCTCTTCAGAAATACACAAGCAAACGATGCCGCTGCATTCGCGGATCAAAAGTGCCATATCCTGTTCTGTAATGGTGGAGGCAGGAAAGATAATGTCGCCTTCGTTTTCACGATTTTCATCGTCTACTAAAAGGATTCCTTTACCTTGTTGTAATTTTAAAAGTGCATTTTCTACACGTTCTCTGGAGGAAACTCCGAATTTTTCTAATAATTTTTCCATGTTATTTTACTTTAAAAAGTTAAAATACACTTCGGTACATGGAAATGAAATACAACACAATAAGTCCATAAGGTAGCCTTATTGATCGTTTCATTTTCTTCTCCCATCCAGACTTTAACTGTCGGTTTTGGAATTTCACCAAATCAGTCCTTTAATAAAAAAGGAGTCGCGGACTGTAACCGCCGGTAGGGAATTACACCCTGCCCCGAAGAAAACTTATACTAAGTTTTACTGTATGTTTGTTTAATTGTTCTTTAGTTCATTGATTTTGTATTTAACGCACAGACTGCTAATTTCGGGAAGTTTTTGAAATGGAGAAAATATTTTTCATGCTTTTTATCAATGTACCTTAAAGAATTTAGAATAGATTTAAAAATAAAAACCGCTCTAAGAATTGGAACGGTTTATTTGGTTTTATTGAAACGGACGTTTTTAAATCAGGTGCTTTATGACATCCTCAAGGATTATATTAAACTCATCCGGCTTTTCAAGCATAGGGTAGTGACCAACCCCTGCCATATTTATATAATCAAAATCTTTAAAATACTTTCTGTTCGACTCTGTATTGGTTGGTGATCCATCAGAATTAATAGCCCTTACAGGAATCTGAATTTGTTTTGCAACGTTTCTGAAGTCCCTTTTGTATAATGGTTTAAGAAGATTGATAGCCATCTCTGGCGTGTTTTGTAGAAACTCCGTTTGTAATCTATCCTTTACTGTACCTGGAGTCGATTCAACAAAAAGATATTGCGGAAGAATATTTTCAACTGCGTTCTTATAATCATTTCGATAGTGTACAAATAAAAATTCTTCGGCCATCTCCTCATTAAAGTATTCATCAAGATCTTTCAGCGTATCCACTAAAATAAGTGCTTTTACTGCAGGAATTTTCAAAGAAGCATCAAGAACATATGCACCCGACATCGAATGCCCTACAAGAATAATATCTTGTGAATCGATCTGATCGGCTACTGCTTTGATATCATCAGCATACTGTTCACTCGTCCAGTTTTGCCTTGATTTGTCTGACTTTCCATGTCCGGCCAGGTCAATTTGTATGATATTGAATTGATTCTTCAAATAATCTACTTGAGTGATCCACCAATCCACATTGCCCAACCATCCATGGACAAAAATAATTGAAATATTTCCTTTACCTGATTCTCTGTAATGAATTTTCTGACCGTCCGAAGATGTTGCGTATTTTTCCATTGGTATAAGTAAAATGGTTGTATTATTTTCTAAGAATATAAATTTGGGAATTTTTTTTCTAATATGGGTCATGTATTTTTGAAATAATCTATACTTTAATTGCCAAATTTCAAACTTAATTATCTCAATGTCTATTTCTTCTCAATAACTACGTTTTTCAATTCAAAAGGTATTTTTCTCACTGACTTTTCATTTTCTATCATCAGTTCAATTCTGACATTACCCAGTTCGGAAGGAGTGATATCACGTTTTAATTTGATTAGAATATAATTAATTCTTGTCTTCTTATCTCTCATGGTGAAGGTGTGGTATCCGGGGGCAGGATTATCATTAAAGAAATAAACTAATTTTTGTTTATTATTATATCTGTAGGCATATATAAAATCAAAATCTTTGAAATTAATTTTTTTGTATTCTTTCTCATCACCCTCTTTATATTCGAAATCAGGAAAAACTTTTTTGATCTCTGTGGAATCAACAATACTGAAATGGAGGTATGGATTTTTATCTGTAATTTTCCTATCAATGAGATTTACATTTCGCTTGATATCTTTAAGGGTACCCAAATCAAAGTAAGTATTGGTTTCCTTAGAAGGTGTAAAATAGTTAAATACACCCTTTATATCAGCGGTTTTAATTTTTTTATCCGGGATGTAAAAACGTCTTACTTTGGTGATGCCATTGTTATAGTTGTAATTTAGCGGATATTCCCAATTCTCTTTTAGGATATTGTTCTTAGTATCACTGATAATTAAGGTATCCAGATCAATTAAATCAAATTTACTGACTGGTTTGTCTATTTCTATTCCGATCTCAATAAAATCATCATACTGGGACGCGTGAGAAAGCGAAATTTTATTCTGGGAGAAATAAAGAGTATATATAAAAGTGAAAGTAAGGAGTAGGTTTTTTTTCATTTTGTGCGGGGACAGATAGTGATGTATATTATATTCAAATATACATATTTGATTGGTGCTTAATGAAAAACTGTCCTGAAAATCAGAACAGTTTTATATTGATATTAGTGAAATTCTTATTGAGATAATTCTCCAGAGTTAAAGTTCAACGGTTTATTCTTCGAGGAATGGGGGAATTTCAGTGGGTATACCAAGATCATTAAGTTCTTTTCGTACCAGGTTTAATTCATTAACAATCGTTGTTTTTATGTAACTTTCCCCGTACATGGCCTGGATATCTACAAAAGTTTCACTTCTCCTGTGCCCACCGGTTTTCCATCTAATTGAAGTGGGAGCAGTTGAATCGGGCTGCCATATTGGGCCTCCTTTCCAGTCGCCATTTGTTGTGCGCTTCAGGGTATTGACCAAGAGATAGAAACCGGGTTGGACGGTTAGCGTTCTATAGCTGCTGTTGCCTGGTTTATTCCAATCTGTTTTGTAGTAATGACAAATAGTTTTTCTGTATTCCTCTCTGCGGACTTTCATAAAAGCCTGAAATGTTTTGGCTATTTCCTTCTGTAAATTAGCAGTTCTTTCTTCGTAGGTGCTTCCTGCATTTGGATCTGAACTGTTCATATAATACTGATGTGCTGTACGAACCTGGCTCGTTATCTTTCCTTTTATAATGGCATCGAATAAACTTACTGAATGCTCACAACTTCTTGGTGGATCTTGGGCCTGAATAAGATTAATGGAGACTAGCAAGATAAAAAATGTTTTAAATAGTGTTTTCATGGTCGTTTGTTTTATTAATTTATATACCAAATTTACCCTGCCCATGATTATGAATCAATTACTCTTTTGTGTACTTTTTAATTTGTTCAGAAAATAAAAAACCATCCTAAATTTTAGAATGGTTAGTTTGAAGTTAGTCTTTATTGGAATAAATAATTTCACTTATTACTGATCTTTATAAATATTCCAGAAATTGTAGTCGGTCATCGGTGCATCTGTAATTCCGACATTTCTCCCCATGGTTACGATTTGTCCCCTGTGATAAGTTCCATGAATGATGGCATGCTGGATGTATTCATATTTGGAGAAATCACACTGAAACCACTGAGATTCTATTTTTACATTTTTGGTTAAATCTTCTTCTGACAGGCTTTCCACATACTTCACCAGCATTTCGGAATTGTTTTTAATGGCACTGAAAATTTCTTCCTTAGTATTTACTGCTGAAGTTTTAGCAAAATCAAAATCACCGTTTTCAGCAATGTGACTCCACCAGTATTGCTGAGTTTGCCAGATGTGATGTAATGTTTTTAAAATGGTTGGAAAGCTTGAGATCGTTTCCTGATTAAGCTGTTCATCCGATTTGGTAGAAAGCCAGTCAATGTATTTATTAACGACCCAATTGTTGTACTGAACACTTTTAGTGACTAATGTTTTTAAGCTCATAATTATTTTATTTTTTGATGTTGTTTTTGATATTATTTCAAAATAAAAATAAATAAAATATGAATTGAGTTTGTATAAAATAAAACCCGATCTGAAAAAAGAGCGGATTTTATTATTTCTTATGATTAGTAAGATCTATTGATCAAGCAAGTTTTGCTAATTGGGATTGAAATTCCTCAACCTCTATAGCTCCCATTGCTAATTGAAATTGGAGCAATTCATGCTTTTCATTTTTCGTCAGTGGACGGTTATTGATCATTTCTATAATTTGATCTTCATCTGGTAATCTTCCCAGAATATGATTTTTTTGCTCGAAAGCTCTAAAATACCTGATTCCAAATTTTCTTTGAGAAATAGCATCAAAATGAATGTTATCGGGATTGGCTGTTAAACCTTCTGCAGATACAAAGTAGGTGTGATCATGATCTTCTGCGAATTGAATTAAAGCTGCATTGATTTCATTATATTCATTAAAATACTGACCATAGATACCGTCTCGTAAAAAATCTCCCAATCCTCCAATGATCAGAGGGATATCCGGAGCATTAAGTTCTTTTCTCAGGGTTTCTATAATCAGACTTAATTTTTCTTTATAGAGCTGATGTTTTTGTCCATAGCTATCACTTTCTCCCTGATGCCAGAGAATTCCACTCAGGTTACTTATTTTTTGTGCAGCTTTTGCCTGAGAAACTGCATTTTGAAATAACGGACCTTCTACAGACCAATCTTCCAGGCTTGTACCTCCATCGGCGCATGGAATTAATGCAATATCATCTTCCTGATTATGAAATAATCGCCATGAAGAAGCAAAAGTAGCTGCCAGACTGATTCCTGAAGTAGATCGGTCAAAATTAATAGGTTCCGCCATCATCTGCCATCTTCCGTTTCTTAACATTTTTATCTTTTCGTCATGAATAGAAGGAACGTCTTTCATGAACCCCCGACCTGCCATATTGGATTGTCCGATCATTAAAAATGAATGTGTCATTGTGCGTATTGAATTATGATTCTTTTATTAATTTTTTAATGCTTTGCAAACCTTGTTGAAAGTTGACCATATTATTTCATCGGTTAAAACAAAAGGTAATCCGTTGATGTTCTTTCCCTGTTGATGAAAACGTAATAAGGTATATAATGGAGCAAAAGCAATTGACCAGTAAATTTCAAATGGCGTTTCTTCTATTTCTCCCCGTTGCACCGTATTGGAGATAAAATTTAAGAGATTGTTTTTGAATTCGCTCATAAACATCCCTGGTTTTTCATTAAACATTTGAACAAATTGCTGGCTGTAATGAGAATTGTTGATCTGCTCAAAGAAAGGAAGGAGTAGGGGATTTTTGATGGCATAATGATATCTATTCGTCCACTGTACACGCAGTCCTTCTTCAAGAGAAGAAGCCGGATCAAATCCTTCATTGATCAGTGTTTCCATTTTATTTCCTTCCTCAATAACCAGTTTAACGATGAGGTCATCTTTATCTTTATAATATACGTAAGGGGTACCTACAGATATATTGCATGCTTTCGCCAATTTGTTGATCGTAAAACCATCCAATCCATCTTTTACAATGATTTCAATAGCCTTTTGCTTAATCATATTTTCTTTGGTAGAATCCCGGTTACGCATATTTATTTTATTATCAGTTATTTATAATTAAATGAATATTCATTTAATTATAAATGCAAATGTATAGTATTTTAGAATATATTCAAAGAGCGTATGCGTTAAAAATCAAATAATGGGTTTTCAAAACTACTTAAGAGAACAAATATCTATTAGATGACGTTATTTTCTTTTCAAAGTATCAATATACCTTTTCAGGGTTTTCATAACGGATTGCGAATTAGAAAGTTTTATGGCCGATTCAAAATGTTGTATCGCTTTTAAATCATCAATACCGGTATAAAGATGTCCTAAAAGGGAATAATAAAAAGGATTGTCAATGAGTTCCAGCTTTTCGCCCTCAATAATTGCCGCAGCTTTTCCTCTCACCTTTGCAAAGGCAAAAGTTCGGTTGAGAGCAGCCATTGGAGAATATTCAACCTGTAAAAGCTGATTGTATAATTGCAGAATATTTTCCCATTTTTCATCTTGATCCTGTTTCTTTGTGTGCCAATAGGCGATGGCTGCTTCCAAATGAAATTTGGTTAAAGAATTTCCTGAAGCACTTTGGTTCAGGTGTTTAATCCCTTTATTAATCAATTCCAGATCCCATAAAGTGTCATCCTGTTCCCCGTATAAAATACTTTCACCCTTATCATTAATCCTCGCATTGAATCTTGAGGAATGAAAATACATGAGAGATAATAATGCGTGAGTAGATGGAGTATTGGTAAGCTTGTTTTTAAGAAGTAATAATGTTAACCTTATCGCTTCAAGACAGAGGTCTTTTCTTAGAATAGCATTTTGTGATGTTGAATAGTAGCCTTCTGAAAATAATAAATATAAAGTCGTAAGAACTGTTTCCAGGCTTGAATGAATCTGAACAACTGAAGGTTGTTCAATTTTTATTCCCTGGGCTTTTAGTTTCTCTTTTGCCCGTTTCAATCTTTTATAGATCACTTCTTTATTAACCAGAAAAGCATCGGCAATTTCCTGGGTTCCGAATCCACAAAGTAAGTTTAAGGCTAATGAAATTTGAGAATCTTTTGAAATAGAAGGATTACAGACTGTAAACATCATCGCCAACTGACTGTCAATAATATTTTTATCGGAAAGATCTATTTCAAATTCTTCCTGATCAGAAGTTGAATATTTGATTTCATCTGAGATTTTTTGTTGAAACAAAGCATCTCTTTTGAAATAGTTCTTGGTTTTGTTTTTGGCAACAGTATAAAGCCAGGCAGTAGGGTTTTCCGGAATCCCATTAATACTCCAGGTTTCAGTAGCAGTAAGAAAAGTGTCACTTACAATATCCTCTGCAATTTCAATATGATTGATACCAAATACAGAACAGAGCACCGAAACAATTTTCCGGTACTCTGTTCTGAATAAATTGGGTATTAATGAATGTTCCTGCATTAAATTTTAATAATTTATTGCGCTGGTGGAATTGCCATCCTAACTTCTACACTGGCTCCCCATTGAAGGATAGGACAGCCTTTTGCTATTTCTACCGCTTCATCATAATCATTAGCTCTGATGATGAACATCCCGCCAATAGATTCTTTGATTTCTGCATAAGGTCCATTAATAACAGTGTCGTTTTTTACCACTCTTCCGCCAAGGTCCCATCTTTTGGGTGGAGAAACGAGTTTATTCTGAGCGGCAATACTTCCTAACCAGTCTTGAAAAGGTTGAATAGAAGCCTGCATTTGCTCTGGTGAAGGACTTGCGTCTTTATTAATAATATCCCGGTGTATGGCGATTAAAAACTCATTCATGATGTTGTAATTTTAAATAAAATGTATTTTACTTTATAAATTTAATAATAAAAAATCCTGCTTGGATCTTATCTCTGATTTTCAGGATTTGAAATCCATTCTTCATAACGGATACTTCCTAATTTTGCATCGTTATTGGGCACTAAAGTGCTGTCATTTAATGGAGCTCCGAAATAAGTAGCCTCCGGATTTGTTACTACTTCATCCTGATTCTTCATGATCGATGTGTATTTTCTTACCAAATCATCCAGTTTTATTTTTTCAGGACCTCCGATTTCTACGGTATTATTTTTAGGAGGATTAATGGTAACTTCAGTCATTGATTTTACCACATCATCTGAAGCGATAGGCTGGATTAATGCTGGAGAAACTAAAATCTTGTGATCAACTGTACTGGAATGAACGATACCACCAACAAATTCGAAAAATTGAGTAGAGTGAACGATCGTGTAAGGAATTCCAGACTCTTTAATAAGATCTTCCTGAACCTGTTTTGCTCTGAAATATCCACTTTCCTGTAGACGGTCTGTCCCTACTACCGATAAAGCGATGTGATGCTTTACACCTGCTTTTTTTTCTGCTGCAATTAAGTTTTCACCTGATGTTTTGAAGAATTTCATGACATCATCGTCTGCAAAAGAAGGAGAGTTGGCAACGTCTACCACGACATCTACATTTTCCAAAGCTTTGTCAAGGCCTTCTCCTGTTAAGGTATTGACTCCTGAATTGGGAGATGCCGCTAAAACTTCATGACCTAAATTTTTAAGACTACTAACAAGTTTGCTACCGATAAGGCCGGTACCGCCAATTACTGTGATTTTCATTATGTATAATTTTATGGGTTTATACTCTAATGACAATCGAGTTTTCGAAATTGGACAAAAGATGGAGAAAAATTATTTAGAAATTTAAAAATATTTTATCGTCTCAGAATTTTATCCATGGATTTTCCCTTCGCCAATTCATCAATTAACTTATCCAGATAACGAATTTTTCTCATCAGCTCATCTTCAATTTCTTCAACGCGATAGCCACAAATAACGCCTTTTATTAAGGAAACATTAGGGTTTATCTGAGGAGCCTGTTCAAAGAAATCTCTAAAGTTGGTTTTGTTATTTAGTATTTCCTGAAGATCTTTTTCATTATAACCAGTCAGCCAGAAAATAATTTCATGAACTTCTTCTTTTGTACGTCCTTTTTTTTCTGCTTTTTGAATATAGTGAGGATAAACTCCTGCAAAAGACATATTATAAACTCTGTCGTTATTTTGCATACATTTTATTTTACAGGTTCATAAATAAGCTGTACTACTCCGGATTTGAAGACATTGGTTGTCATGAGTTTTAAATGTAATCTTTCGTTCAGATCTTCAAATAAAGGTTTCCCACTTCCTAAGACAATAGGATGAACAGATATTCTGTAGACATCAATCAAATTATGCTGAATAAAAGTTTTAATAAGACTGGCACCACCATACAGCCAAATATCTTTTCCGCCTTGATTTTTTATCTCTGAAACTTTTGTTTCAATATCCGTATTAATAAAAATGGCATTTTTGTCTTCTCTGTCCTGACTGGAAAACACAAATTTATTTTTAGAATGAACGGCCTCCCAGAGTTTCTGTTCTTCTGGAGTTGCATTTTCACCAGCCTGATAATTTCCCCAGGCATCATAACTCACTCTCCCGTAAAAAATAGTATCTATACTTGAAAGAAAACCATCGAAATCCATATCATCATCCATAATACACCAATCGATTTCACCGTTCGGTCCCTCGATGAATCCGTCTAAAGTAGTCGCCAGATCTAATATTACTTTTTTCATTTTTAAAGATAAAATTAATTATTTTACAGCAGATCTTATGCTGTCCAGCTTTCGTTCGATTTCTGAATTGTTTCCACCACCACAAGAAGAATGGATCACCTTTCCATTGGTGTCGATGAGTATTTTTGCCGGACTGCAAAACAGGTTGTAGTTTAATTTTTCGGATTTACTATATGACTTGGTATTGTCAATCTGTTCAAACAAAATATCTGACTGGCTCAGATAATCTTTTAGTTCTTTTTCATTTTCTATAAATCCTTCTACAATACCAATAAAATTGGCCTCGTTTTTAAATTCTTTATACAGCGCATTAAACTCTTCTGGCATATCATAAGATGCACTCTTTTTTAGATAAGATTTATCGTAAACAAAAATGACCAGATTTTTACCCTTATAATTTTGTGAATTAAAAACACTTCCATTAATTGTTTTAGCCGAAAAATATTTGGGCTTTGCATTAAGAAAGAAGTCAATCTGATTTTTTTTCAATTCTTTTGCCTCCTTTTGGAATTCTTTAAAAATTCTTTCTTTTTTTTCCTTTTCGCTTTCACAGGAAAGTATAGATAAAATCACAAAAAGGGCTAAAATTTTTTTCATGCTGGTTATATTAGAATTTTAAATGAGAGTAAATATAACAAAAAAGACTTTCTAAAAACAGGAAGGCTTTGATAACAGGTGAGCTGACTTTTAAAATAAAGGTTCTCCGTTTAAATCCACTGTAAGAACTTCACTCATATAATTAAAAAAAGGCCGCATGGCTAATAAGGTCAGAATGGCTTCTTTCTGGAAATCACCAGACAGAATCTCCTTATCCGTGAATTTTCGCATCACAACATATTGCTTTTTTCTGATGAGATCAATGGCAGGATGATTTTTATCAAAACCTCTTGGATCCGTTTTTACGGCATCACCTTTGATTTCTCCGAAATATTTTATAAAAGTTTCATCAGACATTATCTTTTCAATTTCTGTTGTATTGAGTTCAAATTCTTTGCGGATACGGAGGAGATCTTTAGCCTCAGGACCCCAGAATCCACCTCCCACGAAGCTGTTATTGGGTTCCAGGTTAATATAATACCCGCCTCTTAACATAGGTTTTGAACGGGAATATCCAACTCCGAAATTAGTTTTATAAGGCGTAGATTGATCTTTAGAAAAACGAACGTCTCTGTAAATCCTGAAAATATGGATGCCTTTTAAATTATCATACTGCTGTAGCTCACTATAGATCTCATTAAAAAAGACTTTGTTTTCTTTTACAACTAAATCATATTCATGCTTATGTTCACTAAACCATTCGCGATTGTTATTTTCATTGATTTTTTTAAGAAATTCAAGTGCCTTTTTCATGATGTTATATAAATGCTGGAAATTAAAAGTTTAAGTAGGTTTCTTGATCTGTAGTCAGATCATATATTTTGTAATCTTGTGTGATAACGTTTTTATTTTATGTTTTTTAGTTGCCCGTTATAAAGTCCCACTAACACGCTGTTGCCATTTTCATCGATTTTCACACCACCATATTTGGCATTTTCATATTTTTCGGCTTGTCCTTCCTGGAAAAAGAAAGATTCTGCTCCAATATTGATGGTCCACTGTTCAGGTGAAGAATATTTAATAAGATATTCACCATTATTCAGTGGTGTTGTCTCTTTTTGAAGCCTTACTCTATCTGCGACTCCATTCTTATCAAGACGAACAACGCAATATCCTCTTTTAGGAATATGATCCAGATTTATATTTTGTGCTATATGATACCTTAAACTCATGTAATCACCCTGCATTAAAGAACGGGGATCAACCGGAGCAAGCTGTAAAAGAACCAACTTTCCGTCTTTTAGGACGGCTTCCTTTTTAGATACTGAAAAATTAAAATAGATCAGTAAGACGATGAGGTTTAGTGCTATAATAATCCATTTATACTTTTTCATTTGATGTCAGTTTTTTGTGAGTTAATAGATAAAGACCCAGAAATAAAACACCTGACGAAAATAAAAATATAGATTTGGTAAGCAGTGTAAAATGAAGGTCGTAATAATATTGTGAAATAAAGCAAATGAAGGCAATAATGCCAATAACAAAACTGGTTTTATAGTTGACCAGAAAACTTAGAAGAATAATTAAAAGAGCACCCGATACCCCTGGAGATAATAGGGTAGATAGCAATATGACCGTGCTTACAATATATATTCCAGCCTTTTGTTTCGTTTGTGAAATATTCAATACTTCAAAAAGGTAGGAAAGTGCATATAGTATGGTCAGGATAATCACTGCCGATGATATCCAAAGGTAGTTTATTGATATATCGGGAATGTCACTTTTATTAAGAAGAACCAATCCTCCAAGGAATGAAAAAATCAGTCCTATACGAACAGGGTTGTATAATTTTGAAAATGCTGGATGGATAGAAATTATTTTTGCCTCTTTCAGGAACACAACAGTTACCATGATGGCAAGAACACAAGTGTACATCTGAATACCAAAAAAATTGTTATTGAATAGGAGTAGTGCTAAAATAGATCCATTAATGATCAATACCGAAATAAAGGAAATAATATAACTCCGAACGATCAGTAATGATGCAATGGCTATCAGAATAAACAGAAAGCACACCGTATTTTCGCTCGCTTCCATTTTAAACATACCTACACCTAAAAGAATAAACCCAATGATATAAGACGAGACACTGATGGTATCAATAATTAATTTATCAAAGAACTTATTAATGAAGACACCTCCAATAATAGCCACTACTCCAAATGCTAATAATCCTGAATCTGAATCATATATCCCCGTAATAAACAACGCTCCCAGAAAAACAAGACCTGCTGAAATTCCACCAAAAATGGATAGGATTTTTATGGCTAAAGACTGATGATCTTCTTTTTTCTGATATGCGGTTAAAATAGCTTCTTCATCAAATTTCAATTCTTTATCATCCATTGTTTGGAAATAATCCAATACTTCTTTTATCTCTTCTTTATTTCTCATTGGTCCATTTTTTTTGAAGTTTAAGCAGACTCATAATAACCAAAGTAACACTTACAATGATAAATATGCCGACAATTAAAAACATGATCATTTCATCTGATATTTTAAATAATAAGGTGGTAATGATAATGATAAGGCTCAATGGAATGATTGAAAGATAAAATGTATTTTTCGAACGTATTCCGTGCCATATTCCAAGGGCAAAAACCAGTATAACAGCTGAAATCAAAAGGGGAAATAAAGGTGGATTATCATCCAAGATTCCAAAAACAATTCCCATCGTCGCGAAGGTAACCGATCCTAAAGCCAGAATGTAGGTAAACCACTTCGGAATATTTTCAATCTTTTTATAGTGATCCAATAGAACGGATGCAATAAGTATTGCTGTATTAAACAAAAACAATGATGTAATAACAAGGATTTCAGGCAGATCTTTGGCAACCTGCTCTGTATATAAAAAAAATGTGGTGTTGATTAAAACAATATACAGCAGCCATAACGGAGCAAAATTGGAAACAATAACCCATAGCGTTATAAATAAGGTCCAGGCTAAAAAGAAGTCATAGGCATCGGCACCTGTCTGATAAATCTGTCCGAATACGGCAAATAGAGCCCCTACCAAAAATGAAGAACCCGTAAGAATAATATTTTTGGTTCCACTTTTTATCTTTGGAAGTAAGACCATAATGGTCGTTGCTACAATGAGTACTTCGATCAATCCAAGTTTTACAAATTTATTCAGATCCGCCCAGTTATAGGCAAAAAAGAAAATGATCCCTGCTGTCGTAAAACCAATACCGAGAGTGATCAGGAAAAGGCGGAAGAATTTTTGCCATGTTTCTTTATCATTGTAAACGTTTTCTTTTAAGGCTCTTTCAATGCCCTGTTCGGTCACATTACTGTGGCGGCTGATAATTTGGATATCTTCCCGTTGCAGGTTTTTCATGGATGTTTTTTTAATTGAACCTTATACAAAAGATTTATTTCGTCAGGAGTCAATAGAACGAAACTACAAAAAAATTAAGAGGAATTGAAATTGTGATTTTATGAGTGTAGTAAGGCAAGAGAGAGGAAAGGTACTTTGGAAAATGAAAACTTATTCTTCATTTTTCTCTTTCGACATCCTTTCGTTCGTACAGTTTTGTTTTTTCAAGTCCATAATTATTGACTCTAATAGTAGGAGCATCGAGGTGCCAATCTGGAAGATGATCAGACAATTCATTGGTTAATTTTTTCATTCCTGGGGTTTCACTATTCAATTCATAATGTTTTTTATCGGTAATTATTTCTAAGCCTGTTTGTCTGCTACTACCCGGAACTGGAATACTAAATGAATGTACTGAAACAATTTCATCCCACTTGATAAGTTCCAATGGGTTCTTATTTTTGTGGTAAAATCCGTCATTTATATATTGAAATTCCCCATCAAACTTCTCTAATCTATCGGCCTCTTTTTCAACAGAAGCATAAACCTCTTTATCATCAGGAGCATATACTTTAGCAATTGAAAAACAAAGCGCAACAAAGCAAGAAAAAGTAATGAAGTAAGATATTCCTACACTGTCGAAAGCAGGATAGTAAATAAAAGTCAACACCAAAACTATACAGCTGATTGTAATTATTATCTTCATTAAAAAATTAAGTCATTTGCTAAAGCTAAGCAATTCTACCGTTTCGTTCCACCCAATAATCGAAAGTTATGGTTTCAGATTGGCCATAAAAGTCAGGGTGTCAAAATAAAGGGTTAAAGATTGCAGTTTGCCATTTTTTACGGTCCAATTTTCTGAGACATTCCCATTAATTTTAAAACCATTTGGGAACTGAAAGTCATAGTTACCAATAACACTTGCTTTATCCCCCTCAATTATCATTTCCTTTACGCTCATTGCTTCAAAGCGCTGAGAAAATCGCTTTATGATTTCAATATAGGCTTGCTTTCCAACGATAGGGGTTGTGTTGTTCATATCACCGCCAATATATTCAAAGTCATCGGCTATCATGCTTTCCCAGTTTGCTTTTTCAGCAAAACCTTTGTAGTAAATTTCAAGAAGTTGTCTTGTTGTTGCTTGATTTTCCATTTTATTAAAATTTTGTGGTTATATTTGTTGTTGCATTATGCAAGTACAAATATATAAAAGTTATTGCATTATGCAATAAGATATTTTTTATGGATAAACATAGGTCGGATTGCCCAATTAGTTGTTCTCTTGATGTTTTCGGAGATAAATGGTCACTTTTAATAATTAGAGATATTATGCTGAGAGGTAAAATGTCTTACAGTGAATTTTTAAATTCAGAAGAGCGGATTGCATCCAATATACTTGTTAACAGGCTGGGGATTCTGGAGTCTGAGAAAATTTTGCTTAAAGAAGTATCACCACTTAACAAGTCAAAATTTATATATAGCTTAACAAAGAAGGGAGTTGATCTGCTGCCTATTGTCATTGAGATAATGGATTGGGGGGCAAAGTACAATGCTAATTGTCCACGGAAAGAATTGGGGAAAAAAATCAAAAAAGACAAAGCCGGAGCTATTCAGGAGTTGACCAAGGTATTAAAAGCGAAGGTCAAATAGTTCCAGAATAGAATAAGCCTTTATTATTGTTTTCTACTCTTTAGCTGAAAGACATTTCCTTCAGGATCTGTTCCATCACATAACCAGAAATCATAATTCTCAAATGTTTTGATTTCCCGCATCAGAATATTTTTTGATATAAATTCGCTCCTTGTCGATTCTATATCAAGATCGATTTCAAAAACTAATTTGGTGTTGTTGTCGAACTTGTAATCTTCATCTATTTCTTTAAGAAATTGCTCTCCAATTTTATGAAAGCCAATATTGATTGCTCCCGCATTCAGCAATACCCAGATAGGATCTTCTTCAGTCACTTTCAGGTTAAAGTTGTCAACATAAAAGTTTTTAAGTAATTCAACGTTTCTAACATACAATATTATCGTGCCCAATGTTGCCTTCATTGATTCTTTTTAATGAACGTAAATATAACAAAAAACCATTCTGAAAAGGCAGAATGGCTATCGTATTTTAATGAGTTAATTTATAATTTCAGCATTAGGGTTCTCTCGTATCTTCACGATATTTTCCCGCCATCTTTGGAGCTCTTCATCTGTCAGTTTGATCCAGTCTGTCAATTCGCCTACAATTTTTAAAGGTTCTTTACTGCGATAAGATCGGGTAGGATTTCCAGGGAATTTTTTGTCTGTTACATTAGGATCATTTTCAAAAGCTCCTGTAGGTTCTACAATGTATATGCGCTCCTGACCATCACCCTGTGCCAAAGCAGCAGCAAGTCCGGCGCCATTTCTTAAAGCGGTAAAATAGATGTGGTTCATGATTATTTCAGGATAATAATTGGATCCGAATCCGGCAGTCAGCAAATCTCCGATCTGTAGATCTGCCTTCGTTCCGTGATAAAATGGTCCATTGTCTAAAACATCACTAGTAAACGGTTCATTTTTGTTATTTTCCATTGTGTTAATATATAAGCTATTGGTTGATTGTTTCAATTTTGTTGTTCATGATTTCCATGGCATTTTGAAAATATTTTTCTAAAGTTTTTAATTCTTCAGATGAAAAAGAAGCAAACAGCTGATCGGTATTATTCTGAAAATCTCGATAATAAGGAGTGATTAACTGAGTGATTCGTGCAATGTCAGGAACAATATTTATTTTTCGCCTGTCATTCTTATCAGCCTGTCGGCTAACCAGTTTCTTTGCTTCAAATCTGTCGATCAATCCTGTTACCGCCCCGGTTGTTAATCCTGTGATGACAGCGAGTTCACCAGCCGTCATTGCTCCTTTTTGTAGTAAAAATCCTAAGTATTTATGATCAGTACCCGTAAGTCCTATTTTCCTTCCAATGCTTTCGTGCATTTGAATGGAAGTATAAGCAAACTGTTGGCTTAATTTTCTCAGTTTAACGACTTCTTCTGTGATTTCCATAATGCTTAGTAGATAAATATCTTAGTTACAAAGATAAATTATTTTATTAAATAAAAACCGCTTTGTATAAAATAAAGCGGTTTTAAATATATTATTAATGATTTTAAGATATGTATACGATGGTTGTGTAGCGGGACTTATTTAATTTTTTTAAGATAACTTCTTTTATTTTTCCACTTACTACCTAAAAGCAAAAACTTCTTTTTATTAGTATATACCTTTGATTTTTTAACGAGTCTATCATTGTCAATTCTATAAGCAAATAGTTTATTTCCTTGAATTTTATATTTTAAATGGTAGTTAATTCCATTTTCGATTTTTAAATCATAATTATGATAGTTGCCAGATAATATGTCGGATATTGTTAATGAATCATTTACGGATTCTATTTCTCCTTTATTCTTATCGAATTTTAAATATAGATTATGACCGCTTCGTTTGTAGAAACCAGAAAGTTCTGTATGCTGAAGATCTCCAGAAAATATATAATTAAATTCATTGCTATTTTTTAAGTCGATCTTAGTGACGAAGAAACCAAATTCAACTTTGTTAGATTTATAAATTCCCTGCAATTTTTTTTGTGATTTGCAAGATGAAAGAAGTAATAGAGCTAAGATTAGATTTAGAATTTTCTTTGTGTACATTGGTAAAAGTTGTCCGAAGTCAGAAGATTTGGGAGAGGTTACAGGGTGGAACTCTTTTTATTTTTTAAATTTTGAATTTTCAAATGCTTTCACAAGTTTATCTAATTCTGGGGTAGGATAGATGTAAAAGATGGTAAAACTGGCTTCATATCCATTTATCAGGGTGCGATATATAATAAAGTTATGTGAAACATTATTTCCTAAATCTTTTTCCAAAACTGTTTTATAAAAAGTAACTCCATCGATTTTTTCCACTGTAATTTTACTGTTAAATCGAGCTTCAGGCTGGGTTACTTTTAATGATTCAATTAAATCATTATTTTGTTTTTTGATTTCAGATTCTTTGAATAGATTGGTTTTTGATGTATCTTTTTTGTAAAAAGTCAGAAAGTTTGTGTGATTTCTTCCTTGGAATCTAGTTTCTTCTGCCTTTTCCGTTACTGGATTTATCTTTTTTATTTCCTGTTTGTTGTTCGCTTCTACTATTTGAACAGGCTTCTTTTCCAGGTTCATATTAGTGAAATCATTCGGAAGGTTAATTACCCATCCAAGCTTTTCAATTTGATATGGATTTGATTGTTGTGCCTGACAAAATGAATTTGTTATGGCGAGAATGATAAAGGTTATAATTTTTATTTTCATTGGTCATGGATTTTTATAAAGATAAAGAACTCTAGGCTGTTCAAATCTTCCTTACTTTGCACATTGGTGTTTTAGTCAGTATAGTTTCCTGAAACAATTTGATCTTCCATTACTCCCACAATCTCAGAAACTGGAACTTTGAAGATTCCGGCCTCTCCTTTGTCAAACTCTTTTTTCCAAAAAGAATATCCGTCCATTTCAGTGGAGTCAGGCATTTTGCCGTTTTCATTTTGTATTTTGGTGACACTTTTGTTCAATGCTTCTTCAGAAATCGGGAGATGGCTTAATTCATTTGCAAAGCCTCCAGGGCTTTTTGGACTTTTCATCCTTAATCCGCTAACTGAAATGTGAATCACTTTCCCGGTCTGTGGATATTCTTCAATCTTTAAAATTTTAGAGCCGATTTTTCTTCTCCGGGACGGGTTTTGTAATTCCATTCCTGGCCTACACGGTATTTATTAGCCTCCGAACTATTTTTGCATTGGCTTAGAAATAGAGTTGTAATTGTTAAAATGGAAAAACGAATTATGGAATTGATATTCATGTTCATGTTCATATTTGAAGGTTTATTATTATCTCACAATTTTAATGCATTCTAAAATTCCTTTTTCATTTTTAAAACGAAAAATATAAGTTCCCTTCCGTACTTTTGATAAATCTATATTTTTATTATAGTAGGTAAAACCTTTGGTAATTTGTTTTCCATCTATTGAGAAAATGGTGTATTCAAATTGATTGCTATTATTTTTATTACTGATTACAAAACCGTCTCTATAGGCATTGACGAAGGCTTTTGTTTTCAATACTTGATCTTCCATCGTTATCTTTCCAGAGAGTATATTTTCACTAATATCTGCTACTTGTATGCTTTTAATAGCTGAGCTGGTTAGAGACGTTGTACTTCCACCGATGACGTATAATTTATTGTTATATACTTCCGCTGCAGCGTGTCTTCTGGGAATCATATTGGATGATAGCTGATGTAATTTATTAGTCGTAGTATCAAAATAGGCCAGAAAAGATTGATTATTAAAACCACCTACAATAAAAATCTTATCACCGGATACCGCTAAAGAGTGTCCGGATATAGCAGCAGGCATCGTATATTGATCGACCCAAAGATTAGTGTTGAGGTCATAAACATTGATCAGACGAGACGGTGTGCCATTAAAACCACCAATTACATAAAGCTTATCATTAACAATTTTGCCCTTTGCTTCTCTGGCTGTGGGCATATTGGGTAATGGATTCCAAGTATTTGAAGCAATATCATAATACTGGAATTTATTAGAAAATACAGTCTTTGCAGCTCCATTGAGTCCGCTGCCACCGAACACATATATTTTGCCATTATAGATTGCAGAACCTGCATTTCCTGTATAGGAACGATTAACAGCGCCCTTTGTTATGGTATTGGTGGCAAGGTCTAAAATTTCAAGATGGCTGTTTCCCCAACCATTAAAAACATAAATTTTATTATTGTAAGTCTCCGAATTAGCAAATCTTTTGGGAAGTAGAGTAGAATTAAGAACACTCCAACTGTTATCAGTGATATTGTATTTCTCAATATACTTTGCATCACTTGCTTTTTCCTGATACCCATTGCTTACATAAATATTATCATTCACGATTACACTGGTTATGGCACCTCTGCCTACAGACATATTTTTGAGATTTTGAAATGTAAGCGTTTGTGAATTAGCTAACAATGAGCCAAAAAATATAAGGAGTAATAATTTTGATTTCATATTTTCATAAAGTTATTGTTAATAATCAACATACACCTTTTCCAAATTCGACATCATAAATAAAAAATTGTCAATTTGATCTTTTGTCGGTTTCTTTGAATATTGTTTCTTTATCTCTTTAATTTCTTCTTTTGATAATTCTTTGGTGTTTTCATAGGATAGATCCCATTCTTTGTCCTCTTTGTTACTTTTGAGATAGTTTATATATGCAATTCTATATTCTTTAGTTTTTTGAAATTCTTTGAACTGCTTTATTTTAAACTTGATGTACTCCTCGTTTTGTAACTCTTTGCTTTTAGTTAAGATATCATTGCGTAAAGTAAGAATTAGATAACTTGAATAGTAGCTTGAAAAACCAAAATTATCAGAATCAATAAAATCTCCATTCGGTACAGTAAGAATTCCTGAATAGTTCAATTTAGTTTTTTTATTGGGGAAAATTTTGTTGAACATTGAAATTTGTGTGTCTGAATCACTGTCAGGATCCGTTATTGTAAGATCGACCAGAAATAATTCATTATCTATTATTTCAAAATAAGCAATATACCCACGATGGTTTGAGGTAGTCATTGAAAATGTTTCATCTCCGTTTTCATTTTTTCTTACAAACTTTTCTCCATAAACAGGATGATCTTCTGGATGTTTCTCAAAATAGCTTTCTAAAGGATCATTCAGTAGTTTATACTTTTTCCCTTGTATTGTGATAAAATTAGTTTGCTGGCCGGTTGCTAAAAATTTTATAGATATTAATATAAACAGAAATAAAAATTTGAACTTCATAAGTCTGGTAAAAGAGTAAATTTATTAAGTAAGGATGATCAATATTGAGAGAGTTGTTTACCAATATTTTTATTTGTATAATTCTCTTTCAATAAAATTATTATTTTTCTTAAAACTTTCTTGCGCTCGTTGTTCTTTTCCTTTAATAAGATCTTGTTTTGTTAGTGGATTTCCATTGGCATCAGAAAATATCGTTTCTGACATTTCTGAAGAATTGTGCATGATTTTTATATTCTTTGCAGGGTCTTTTTTATATTCATTCCAGAGCTTATTGAATTTTTCATTGGTCAGAAAAATTTCTTTCATGCTTGAATTCATCATTAAAGGTTCATAATTAAGTTTTTTACTTCCAACCAGGTTGAAAATATGATCTCCTTTATCGTCTCCAATACTTAAAATTAAGCCTGGAAGGCCACAAAATTTATAGGGGCCATCCTGTATTTGAATGTCATTCGTGAACCATGCGATCCAATTTCTTCCACCAAAAGTAGTGGTTGCTTTTTGAACCTTAAAACCCTCAATGGTTTTTGTGTCCGGGGTAATAGTCCAGTTTATTTTATGCTGTTCTTTTAAAGCGACATTGCTGGCACTCATGGACGTATGATAAACCGTTTCTAAATTAGGATAGTCTTTGGAAACCCGGAAATTAACTTTGGCCTGTTTAATTTTTCTCATATCAAAAACCATAGATTGAGAAGCTTTTCCTTTTTCAATTTCTGCTTTAAAAAGAGAATCTCTGGTGATGAGCAAAGCACTGTAGAAGTTGGAACCCTCTTTTGTAATGTCAAGATTCATGATTTCTTTTTCCACGTTTTCTTTATTTAAAGAATCCATTTTAAAAGAATATTCATAGGTAAATCTTTGATTTTGAGCACATAATAGAGTGATGGTGAAAATGAAAATTAAAAGGATAGTGAGTTTTTTCATTTTTTGATTAATTGTTTTAAACGTACTTTTTATTGAAATTAAATTAAAAGACCTTTAGTGGCAGAGCTATTTATTCTAATTGTAATCTACTTATCTTTCCAGTAAATACATTTGAAAAATTATTTTCACCAAGTCTTAATCGTAATTTAGTTTCATAATTACCATCATAGATTACTGAAGTTGTAACTGTAATTTCGTTGGGCTTAAAATAAATCATACTTAAACAGGTGCCACAATCAGCAGCATAATAACTTTCAATATCTTTCCATTCACCTTTTTCATTTTGTGCCTGCATTATTAAAGGAATATAGTATCCATATCCAATTTGAACATCTTGTAAATCATTATTAGTCAAAATTACAGGATTTGCATAAAAGAAATCAAAGGTGTTTGAACTATTTGTATGATAAACAATTTTTGAAAATTTTATTTTTTGAGTTGTATCAACAAAAATAGTAACCTTACCTTCAAATGCATTTTTAAAAGAATTCTTTTCCCTTTTTATGTAACCTTTATTACATGGATTTTCATAATGATTTTCAATTGCTAGAAGTCTATTATCTTCAAATTTATTAATGATCTCTTTTTGAAAGTTTCCCATATAAATAGGTTCTCTCTCCCAAGAATTTTTTACGTTTGATGTGTAAAATGCTGCTTTATCCTTTATATCTTCAATGAGTTTAGGGGCTTGCGAATACAGCAAATTAGAAAAAATAAAGAATAATATTGATAAACTTATTTTCATTGGTAATATAAATTTTTAAGGTTTGTACAACAGATCTTCTTACTCTGCGAAGTCTCCAGACTTTAAGCATTGGGAGTCACCTTCTTGTTAGCGATCCTATTTTTTTGTTCCAAAATGAATCTGTATTGATTTTCTTTGCCTTATTATTTGAATAAAGTAAAAAAATATCTTTTACGATTCCCTTTGATAAATTGTCAGCCCAAAATATAATGTCAGTGCCATACATTGAAAGAACAATCTCTTCATCATTCAGTATTAAAAAGCGATGTCCAAAATAGGGAAAGATTGCAGGTACACTTTGCTCATTTATAATATCTTCAGTCACCTTATTATCCTCCATTATCCATTCAATTCTTGATTTTATTGTGGGAATGTCATCGGGATATGAATAAAATATAGGACCAAAATCAATTTCTCCGTAGCCACCATTATTATCTATTCCTGGTCTATCGAGCCCATTCATTGTTCTGTAAAAATTCTTTAATGACTCTGGGAAAATTATGTTTAATTGTCTTTGGAAATCTTCTAATTGATGTTCTGATAATCCTTTTTTCCATTTACTTCCTTCCTGAATTTGAAGTCCCCAACAAACTTCTAAATCAACTTTTTCCCAATACTTTTCACTTTCCTTTTTTATCAATTGAAAGCTTGAAATGGAACAGTCTAGATTTTTTACTTCTTTTATTGTCATAATGTTTCTTCTAAATATTACAGCTGAAGGATTAGTGCTTTGTATTTGGTTGAAGAATTGAATCACAAAAATAAAGTTTAATAGATTACAAAGCTCGAATTTTATAATAATTAATTCGTTATCCAAAGTTTTCTGATCTAGGATTTATTTATCGTATTAAATTAGAAAGACTTTGCACAACATTGAGGTATTATTCCTTTTCATTATTAAGAGTAATTGTCAGTTTATTTTTCTTTAGTTCTATGCTAATACTTTTTCCTTCTTTGAAACCAAGTTTCTCAAGCCATTTTCCCTTCAGCCTAATTTCTGGTATCGTTGTCAAACCATATGATCTGGCTTGGTATTTACGATATATTTTAAGTTTTCTTAAATTAGCCATTGTCATATAATTATATGACAAATGTAGATCAAATTTTTAAACTGTCAACTTTTTATATGACATTTTTGTCAACAAATTAGCTGACATTTGATTTGTGACTAGAGAAATACTAAAGAAAGAACTCGGTAAACGAATAATTGAGCTTCGTGAGCAAAAGGGCTGGAGCCAAGCAGACCTTGCTCGGGCTTGCAGTAAAGACCGTCAGGCAATTGAAAAATTAGAAAATGGGAAAGTTAATCCTACACTTTATACATTGTTTGAAGTTGCCAATGCTTTAGAAGTTTCTTTATCTAAGTTGGTTGATCTTTCTTAAATACTCTTTGTTTTCTGGAAGCTTTTGGATTGTAAACAAATTCTATATAAAATATCTTGAATTTGATCACGATTGGTTAACTCATATATACATGACTATTTTGGAATTTTTGCTTCTCTAAATATTCCTCTTTCTGATATTTCAGTATTTGATATTTTATGTTTTGGAGTTAGGGAAATGTGCCTAATTTTTACGAGTAATTTTGTCTTTGGGTGAATGATGACTTCATCAGCAATTATTTTTTTTATATCTGTATTTTTACCCAACTGTAAGTAGATGTCACCTTTTTTTAACTTGAGTTCGTCAAGGTGTATTCCGTTCATACTTTCTATATCATCTAAATTATAAAAGAATAAACTATCCTTTGTTTCTTTAAAATTTTCAAATACAAATCTTTGCAATCCATTTTCATGGTCTGAATATCCTCGATATTGATATATTCTGTTTGTTAAATTAATGTCTTCGTCTTTGGAATTTATAGTTTTTATTGGTTTGAAAATGGGTACACTTTTATAATACGATTCTCCGCAAGTTCCGTAACATTCATGGCTCACTCCCTCAATATCATATTTAGAAGGAATATTTGATAGGTTATAAAATGGAAGAATTTTTTCAACTTCAACTTTGAAAGTTTTTGATGAATCTAAAATGATATATCCATGTGGATTTGAATCAAGTCCTCCCCAGGCACTGAAATTATAAATAACCTTTGATGTTCCTTCGATTTTTTGGACGTATAATTGATCAATTCTCCATTCTGGATTTCCAAAACCGCAACCATAAAACATCGAAAGAATAGATAGTATGGGGAACAATTTAATTTTCATTCTGTAGTAAAATATTTTGAAACATATTTACAGGATGCTCTTTCCTGTTTTTTTTATTTGATATATCACACCTATACATAACCCAATAATCCCTCCAATGTATCCGAAATTATGTATTGATCCAACATTTATAAAACTGTGAACATCTTTAGTCTTACTCGGAATATACCAATTTGTGCTTTCAGGGGATAAAAATAAAAAGGCATATAGGTATCCAACTATTCCAAATAAAATCGTAACACAGAGATTGATTAAGATTGATCGGATTGTCACTTTGAGTACTTTTTTGGGATCAAGAAACACAGAGATTAAGCCATATACTATTCCTAAAAAAAGACCTACCCACCAAGTCGCCAGAAATCCAACGATTCCGACTTTGATTCGGGTATTTAAGTGTAACCGTTCAATTCCAAACTGTGGAAACTTAAAAAGGGTATAATATTCAGGTGAAATGGTAAATGTAATTTGATCGTGCAGTATTCCATACATTCCAGCCAGTAAAATTGAAATAATGGTGATAAGAACACAGTTTAAGACTTGCTTCATGGTTAATT
Organism: Chryseobacterium paludis; assembly: GCF_025403485.1. Lineage (NCBI taxonomy): Bacteria > Pseudomonadati > Bacteroidota > Flavobacteriia > Flavobacteriales > Weeksellaceae > Chryseobacterium > Chryseobacterium paludis. Next base: position 2,765,133 of record NZ_CP099966.1, on the reverse strand, counting down.
TTCTATCCGGTTCTAATTTACAGAAAGCTTCGATATAATGAATAGGTATTATAGTATTTTATTGGATTTATATCCAAAAAAAAAGCCCTGTAAAAATAGAGCGGTTAGTATATTAGATTGTCGCAGTGACATGCTACTACATCATTCCTGGCATTCCACCATCCATTGGCATAGCAGGTTCAGGGCTTTTCGCTTCAGTGATTATACTTTCATTTGTTAAAAGCATTCCATATACAGAAGTTGTATTTTGCAATGTAATGTGATACGAAGTTTTATTTATTTGTAAATTTTTTTTTAATCCTCTCAATTACATGTTGAAAAGAGGTCAATTCATATCCAATGTGTTTACTATGTAAAGCTTCTACAAATTCAGGTACATTGGAATATATGTTTATTTTTAAAGTTACCAATTTTTTGTTTTTATCATCGAATAGACTTATAAATTCATTTCCATCATCATCAACTCCATTTTTATATCCAAGAATATCGTTTAAGTGTATAGTCTTTTTTATTATTAAGAAGTTACGATAGACTAGATTTTCGTTTTGAATATTAGCAAGTATCAATTCATAATAATTCTTTTTCACTAGTAGGAAAATTATGAATAGAAAGATTAAAATAAAGTAACTAAACCATAAATAATGGCCTTGTGAAATCATATTTTGATATGCTCCTTCGGTAAAAATAAATGGCAGGGAGATTGAAAAAAAAGAGAGTGCAGTTCTAAAAAAAACAATGAAATAATTTTTTATTTTTAGTGTCATTATATTTTTATTGATTTTCTTTTTAAGTAAAGTCCAATTGTCAAATATATGAAACTTTGTAACTTTTGAAAATATGTTTCTTGGTTAATTTTGGTGCTGCAAAAATATATAAATCCCTAAACCAATGTTGAATGTTATAAAGCAGTATTAAACAAAAAAAACCGCCCTATAAAATAGAGCGGTTAGTATATTAAATTTGTCTTAGCGACTTGCTACTACATCATTCCTGGCATTCCACCTCCCATTGGCATAGCAGGTTCAGCGCTCTTAATCTCAGTGATTACACACTCAGTCGTAAGAAGCATTCCTGATACAGAAGCTGCATTTTCAAGGGCAACTCTTGTTACTTTCGTAGGGTCGATGATTCCTGCTTCAAGCATGTTTACATACTCGTCAGTTTTAGCATTGTATCCGAAGTCTCCAGTACCTTCCGCAACTTTAGCAACGATTACAGAACCTTCACCTCCTGCGTTAGCAACGATTTGTCTTAATGGCTCTTCGATTGCTCTTTTTACGATTTTGATCCCTGTCGTTTCGTCAGAGTTAATTCCTGTAAGGTTTTCTAAAGCAGTGATCGCTCTTACTAAAGCAACACCACCCCCTGCAACGATACCTTCTTCAACAGCTGCTCTTGTAGCATGAAGTGCATCATCTACTCTGTCTTTTTTCTCTTTCATTTCAACTTCAGAAGCTGCACCTACATAAAGTACGGCAACACCACCAGCTAATTTAGCTAATCTCTCCTGTAGTTTTTCTCTGTCGTAATCAGAAGTAGTGGTTTCCATCTGAGCTTTGATCTGGTTTACTCTACCTTTGATCTTGCTTTCTTCACCACCACCGTTTACGATCGTTGTATTGTCTTTATCGATTGTTACTTTCTCAGCAGTTCCAAGCATATCTAAAGAAACGTTCTCCATCGTGAAACCTTGTTCTTCAGAAATAACCTGTCCACCTGTTAAGATCGCGATATCTTCTAGCATTGCTTTTCTTCTGTCACCAAATCCCGGAGCTTTTACGGCAGCAATTTTAAGAGAACCTCTTAATTTGTTTACGACTAAAGTAGCTAAAGCTTCACCTTCCACTTCTTCAGAGATAATTAATAAAGATTTTCCGCTTTGTGCAATTGGTTCAAGAACTGGAAGCAATTCTTTCATTGAAGAGATTTTTTTCTCTACTAAAAGGATGTAAGGGTTTTCTACTTCAGCTAACATTTTTTCAGGATTAGTCACGAAGTAAGGAGACTGGTATCCTCTGTCAAACTGCATACCTTCTACAACATCTACTGTTGTATCGATACCTTTAGCTTCTTCTACAGTGATTACTCCTTCTTTACCTACTTTTCCGAAAGCCTCAGCGATCAAAGATCCGATTGTTTCGTCGTTGTTTGCAGAAACAGAAGCTACTTGCTTCACCATTTCTTTAGAATCTCCAACTTCTTTAGATTGAGCTTTTAAACTTGCAACAACAGCTGTTACTGCTTTGTCAATCCCTCTTTTCAGATCCATTGGGTTAGCACCAGCAGCTACATTCTTAAGACCTTCTCTTACGATAGCCTGTGCTAAAACAGTAGCGGTAGTTGTACCATCTCCTGCGATATCATTAGTTTTGGAAGCTACTTCTTTTACCATTTGCGCTCCCATATTTTCTACTCTGTCCTCAAGTTCGATTTCTTTTGCTACAGAAACACCATCTTTAGTTACGTGTGGAGCCCCGAAAGATTTTTCAATCACAACGTTTCTACCTTTTGGTCCTAAAGTTACTTTTACCGCATTTGCTAATGCATCAACCCCTCTCTTTAAAGCGTCTCTTGATTCAATATCGAATTTAATTTCTTTTGCCATTTTATTTAGATATTAGATGTTAGACGTCAGATATTAGACGCCAAGCATTATTTTTAAATTAATTTTTTATCCAGTTTAAAATCTGAAATCTGAAATCTGGAATCTTATCCAATAATTCCTAATAGATCTCCTTCCTTTACAATTAAGTAATCCTTCCCGTCTAATTTTAATTCAGAACCTGAATATTTTCCGTAAAGAACTTTGTCACCTGCTTTAACAGTTGTAGGCTCATCTTTTTTACCAGGACCTACTGCTACTACTGTACCTTCTTGTGGTTTTTCTTTTGCAGTGTCCGGAATAATAATACCTGAAGCTGTTTTAGTTTCTGCAGCGATTGGTTCGATCAAAACTCTATCTGCTAGTGGTTTAAAGTTTACTGACATAATATATCTTTTTTTAATTATTTCTGCATTCAAATTCTCTAAATGTGTGCCAAATGAAGTTCAGGGTTCATTGTTCATCATTGACAGTTAAAAATGGCAGAGTTTTATTTCGGGTGTGAAATTTTGGCAGAACAATAAAAAATAAAGCCGGAAAAATTCCGGCCTGTATTTAACTGTAATGGTCTTTTGATTAAGGACAATTTTGCCCTGGTCCGATCCAAAGAGTACATTTTCCGTTATCGTCGCGTTCGCAACAAACAAGTCTCGCGGCACCTCCCTGAATGGATTTTTGTGCGTCTCTGCTTAGTAATTTAGCATTTTTCATAAGTAAATATTTTGTTTTGATGACCCCAAACATTTAAAGTCAATTGGGACTTTTGACTATCTGTTTAGCGAGTTAAACAGTATTTGTTTTTTGGTTCTTCTAATATAAGCAATTTTCTCTTTATGTAGAAAAAAAATAAAATATAATAAATTGATACCCTGTGGATTATACTGCGATCGATTGCGGGGATTGTACTGAATAAAAGCAGGGATACCACTAGAGTATTTGCTGTTGCATTGCTTCACCTTTGTTAAACCAAACCATCATAAAATTAAAAAAATGGAAAAATTAAAAAAAATCTTTCAAGGTGTTCCAGCCGACTCACCAATTCCTAAGGAGTTGTTATTGGAACAGGAGAACCCACGTCCAACTAAAGAATTGGATCGAAATCTTTTTATTACAGATGCTGCCAAAAGTTTTAGGCTCACTGAAAAGGTAAAAGATTCAGCGAAGCTTTCGGTATCAAAACTGAATAAGGAATTAGGTCAGTTAGATCAGATCTCCCCATTTGACTGGGGGATTCCAGGTAAAACGGAAGAAATTATTTCTATGGAAAAACTTCAGACTAAAATCAAGTCTGAGAAAATAAAAGTGACCGAAGCTGAAGCTTTTGTTCCGGAAACGCATATCCTTGGACTGCATCCTAAAGTAGTTTTTGCAAATACCAAATCTGCAAAGAGAAACCGACTAAACAGAATCGTTACGAAAAGTGCCAACCACACCACGATTTTTGGCAGCGATAACAGAGTGAATATTTATCCTAATACCTATCCTGAATGTTGTGTCTGTAGAGTAGAGGTTTATACTAAGCTAACTGACGCATCACCCTGGTCATATCAAGGGCGGGGAACCGGATTTATGGTCGGTAGAAAAATTCTGATGACTTCAGGACATATGAGACCGCAACAGCCATACAAATCATGGATGATAAAAGTAATACCTGCTTATTACGATGGAAGATCAATTTATGGAAACTCATTCTACACCTACGGAGAAAGTTATATAGCCTATCAAAGTGATGTGGGTAATGATATGATGGTCGTAAAATTATATGATAATATTGGAGATACGACAGGGTACTTCGGAGCCAAAAGCTATAACAGCGATTGGGAAGACATGAATGTATGGACGATGACAGGTTATCCGTATGATAAAGGGGAAAATAGACCAACCTACCAAAGCAGTATCAGTGTTGTGGATGACGACGACGGTGATGATGTTAAATTACCGGATGGAAGAACAGTAGACAGCACCCAGATAGAATCTTATGCTGATGAGGCAAGTGGAGCATCGGGTTCACCATTGTACAGTTGGTTCTCTAACGGACAGATGTATGCTATAGGAGTTCATCATGGTAATGAAACAGATTGGGAACTTTTCGGTTCAAATCTTCATTCTGTAGCTTCGGGAGGAGACATGTTACCTGCTCTGGTTGTCTGGGCAAGAAATAACTGGGGGAATTAGTGACAGGAGGCCTTAAAAAACAATAAATGATCTATATAAAGAACGCTTTACTTTTTTGTAAGGCGTTTTTTTGTACTTTTCTGTTGAAAATTATTTCTAAATGAATGAAAAAAAGAAACAGGTTTTAAGAAAAGTCAGCATAAGAAAATATCTGTATGCATTCCTTCTTTTTAGTTTGATTGCTGTAGTTTTTATAGTGACTTTCCAAAATGAAATAAATCTGCAAAATCTAAATAAAAGCAGTCCAACAGAAATTATTTTATTTATCTTGTTTCTTTTGATTGTTTTTTTCTTCTGGCGTATGATCCGAAAGAGATATAACAGAATAAAAGTTGTTATTGAAAGGTTACCCGAAAAGGATTGGCGAAAAATAGAAATGCAGAATAAAAGCTTTACTTTTTTTAATACCAATCAAATATTACCCATGTTTATCATCACTCAAAATGATCTGATTATTACGCGAACGGCAAATTTGGAAACCATTCCTTTTGGTCAAATGAAGGAGATAGGCATCTTTGAAGACACTTATAAAAATGGAATGTTCCGGCATCTAATTTATGTGAAAACAACCCATGAAAACTACAGATTTGGTGCTGTTTCTGAAAGCGAAAAAATAAAGGATTTAGAAAACAGGGCATCAGAAATAAAACCGGAAATACCTGTAAAGAACTATGATGATGTGTGGGACTATTTTAGCACCTCTAAAAAGAAATGGACCTCTCAGGAGCATTAATTATTATTGAATTCTGTCACTTCATTTTTCTCCAAAGGCTGATTGATTTTTGAAATTACAGCACCTGAAACAGCAATGCCAATAAAATTGGTTACCGATCTTGCTTCATTCATAAAACGGTCTACACTGTAAAGTAATGCTAAATCAGTCACCGGAATTTTTCCAAATCTATTCAAAGTAAATATAAGGGCCAAAAAGCCAGATCCAGGAACTCCCGAAGCTGTTTTTGAGGTAATGGAAATAATGACAAAAAGCCATAAATAATCATTAAGGCTTAAAGAAATATGATAAAACTGGATCAGAAAACAACAGGCTACAGAAATATAGATACAGGCTCCGGCAAGATTGAAATTATACCCAAGTGGAATAATAAATCTTAAAATCTTTCTGCTGTACCCCTGGGATTCCATTTTTTCAAAAATAATGGGGAATGCGGTTTTCGAAGAAGATGTAGTAACGACAAGAATGATTTCCTCTTTGATACTGACAAGAAATTTCCACAGATTAAATTTGAATACATAGGAAACAAGTCCTAAAATCCCAAAAATAAAAACAATATCTGTGAGGTATACGGTTGCCACAACTTTGCTAAGTGGCAGAAGGGTATTGATACCATATACAGCGATGCCATAAGCGATGTTGCAAAAAATAATAAAAGGGAGCGTGAAATATAAATATTTAATGATGGTATAAAAAATATCAAGACCCCGATCTAATATTTTTATAAACTTTTCCCTTCCTTTCGACAGATTCATATAGATTCCGATAATAATGGAGGTAATAAGAAAGATACCATGTCTGTTAAGATAGATAACAGACGTTATAGAGCTGTCATTGATTTCAAAATTCTTTGGGAGGGTTGTATTTATTTTAGTTAGCTCAATTCCTGTATTGGCACCGGGTTGCACAGCAATACCAAAAATAAATCCCAGTAAAATGGCTATTGAACTTATAATTAAAAAATAAAGAGCGGTATGCCAGACCACACTTCCTGCATTTTTGATATCTGATAAATGACAGATCCCATAAATAATCGCCATAAAAATAATGGGCAGTATGATCATTTCCAAAACCATAAAAAAATATCTGCTGATAACACCAAGCTTAATACTTATCTCAGGAATGTAATGTCCGGCAAGTACACCACCAATGATGGCTACGAAGACATACAGCGTAAGATTTTTTAAATATCTGCTGGTGAATGTTTTTTTTGTATGGAAAAGGTTCATTTCAAAATTATTATTCTCTGCGTAAAAGGATGGCTGATTATAATTATAAGTTTGAAATATAATAATTATAAACTAATTTCAGCTATATAATTCCAAGAAGCAGTGCTCCCAATAACATAACAATAGATGATCCGATAGCCCATTTGAGTGTGTATTTTAAATGATCAGAAAATTCTACACCCGCAAGTGAAACCAGTAAATAAGTTGAAGGAACCAGCGGACTCAAAAGGTGAGAAGCCTGTCCTACAAGGCTTGCTCTTCCTAATATATCCGGTGGAATACCAAGCTGATGACCTGTAGCTGCAATGATAGGCAGTATTCCAAAATAATAAGCATCATTGGTAAGAAAGAAGGTTAACGGAACACTGAATACGGCTGTAATAATATTTAAAGAACTACCCCAGCTTTTCGGAACGATCTCTATCATACTGTTTCCCATAGCTTGCATAATACCGGAACCATTTAGAATTCCTGTGAAAATTCCTGCTCCGAAGATCATCCCCGCCACGGATAATGCATTTCCTGCATGTTTGGACATTATTTTCTGCTGGTCCTTTAATTTTGGATAATTGATAACAGAAGCGATACAAAATGCAATCATAAATGCAATCCCAAGGGGAACGAGATCTAAAATCATAACCGTTAAAAGAACGACCGTAAGTCCAAGGTTGATCCAGATAAGCTTTGGACGGAGAAGTTTGGGGTCTACCTCCCCAACAATATCACTGCCACTGTAATTGGTGTATTTTCCATGTTTTGCAATTCGTTTTTTTTCCTTTAAACCTAGAATGTAAGCGACAAATAGCACCCAGCAGATTCCTAAAATCATAATGGGAATCATAGGGACAAAAATTTCTGTATGTCCAAGTTTCAAGGAGCTCATGACTCTGGCAGTGGGCCCACCCCAGGGAAGAATATTCATAATACCACCAGCAAGCATAATGATACAGGTAAGAATAAGTGGATTCAGTCCCTGTTTTTTGTAAAGGGGAAGCATGGCAGCGACTACGATAATATAGGTAGAAGAGCCATCTCCGTCCAGCGAAACCAATGTGGTGAGGATAGCTGTTCCTATGGTTGTTTTAATAGGATTATCTCCAACGGCTTTTAATATTACATTAACCAATGGTTCAAATAGTCCGGTGTCGATCATTAAGCTAAAATAGAGGATAGCAAAAATCAGCATGACGCCGGTAAGCGCTATTTCTTTGACTCCATTTTTCATCATGTCCCCAAGCTGAGGACCGAATCCTGCAATGAGAGCAACTACTACCGGCACGATCACCAAAGCAGTAAGAGGTGTCATTTTTTTATTCATGATGAGTACCATGAAAATGAGGATCATCAAAAACCCAAGAAATGTTAGCATAGCAGTATATTAAATTTTATAAGTAATGTATCGGTTATTTTTGTTTCTTTCTCCAGTCAAAAGTGTTTCTGAAACCTATGTATCCATAATTGCTTGTTTTTCCTGGTGACAATTGATTGATAAAAGCCAATTCGATGGCTGAATTTCTTCCAGCTTTTATTCCGAGTCCGGCAGTAATACGGTTGCTGTCGAAGGGGTCTTCTTTCTTAATATTCATCCTTATTTCATTCTTCAGGATGCCATATAATTTCTCTTTTTCACCTTTTTTATTGAAAGGAATTCTCATAGAGATCAGATAACGTACTCTAAGTACAAATTCATCAGGATTATTGATAAATCTTTCTTCTACACGAAATCTACTGGAGACGGATGTTCTGCCAATATCGTGATCCAGGGTTACCTGTTGGAATGCTCTTTTTTCATACCGCGTTTTTTTCTGATCATTGGACTGATAGGAATCTAAAATAAGAAACATCCCTCCTGCAGCAGGCCTTACTCCTTTTGTTACTTCATAATCCAGGTAAGCATTAACAAGGAAAAGTCTAGTGTCATAGGCAAGGTCAAAAGATCGATACTGCGTTAAAGCGGTTAATGTACTCTTGTCCGATACCTTTGCGGTCATTATATATTGGAACCACATATTATAAGTGTCATTACTTTGAGCCTCATAAAAATGGTTGAGCAGTATTAAAAAAATAAAAATTAATTTTCTCTTAATTTTCATATAATATTTGGTTAATGTTGTTGTTTCTCAAATATATTTATTAGAAGTACCGGGCTGTCAATTTTTCAATCAATGACCTATTTTATCAGCGAACTGCATTTTCCATCAAAAACATCCTATATTTGAAAACTTTTGAAATAGGTTTTTTGAAATGTTTTTAATTATAAATATTGTTATTATACTGCTGGTTTTCAGGATTTTATTCAGTTCTAAAATTCTGAAGGTCCTTATGGATTCCCGTTGGAAGTTTTTGTTGAGGTTACAGCATGTTTTCTTCTTTTGCCTCTTCATTTTGATTACTTATTTTACCGAAAACTACTTCCTCGATGCTCCTGATTTGATTTGGAGTATACTTTCTGTAACTATTTTCAATATTGGAATTTATTATCTGGTGTATTATTATTTAGTTCCTTATTTTTATTTGTCCAATAAGTATCCGGAATTTATCCTGTATGCTTTGATCCTCTTTTTGGTGTCGAGTCTTTTCAGAATCTTACTCGAACCTGAGATTTTTAATATGAATTTTAATGAAACTCTTTCCAATACAAAATTTTTATATAATGTGTATACGGCTCAGGGAATCATTATTGTTGTTGCTTCATTTCTGGGGATTACAAAAGATAAATTTATCATTGAGCAGGATGTTGTTGATCTGGGAGAACAAAAGGAGCAGCTTTATCTGGATCTTTTAAAATCGAAGATGAATCCACATTTTTTATTGAACACGCTGAATAATATTTATGCAAACAGTTTTGTTTCTTCTGGAAAAACTTCAGATTCTATTTTGCAGCTCAGTAAGCTTTTACAGTATATCATTTATGACAGTGGAAAAGAAAAGATAAGCCTGGCTCAGGAGTTTTCTTCGATACATTCTTTGGCTACGCTGTATCAGTTGAAGTATGATAATCAACTTAATATTGATTTTAATATTCAAAATGAAGAGACTTTGGATGTAATCGAAATTCCGCCATCTGTATTTCTGACACTTTTTGAAAATGCGTTGAAGCATTCAGGAATTGGTTTGGAATCTGATCGTTTTATAAAAGTTTCGTATGCTATTGAAGGGCGGGATATATTCTTTGAAATTATAAATTCTATTACTACTAAAAGGCCTTCTGAAGATACAGGATATAATGGGTTGGGAAATGAAGCGATTATACAAATATTAGAAAAGCATTACTCAGGAAATTTTAACCTTTTCTCTGAAGTACTTGAAGATAATACCTATAAGACAACTTTAAAAATTAATCTGAATGACTAATCTATCTGTAGTAAATGTAGACGACGAATATCCTGCGTTGCAGCTTGTCAAACAATACTGTGCGCAGATAGAAGGGATAGAGTTGCAAAGTTCATTTCAGAACCCTGAGATGGCATTGGAATATTTAATAAAAAATAGAGTAGACCTTGTGATCCTGGATATCAATATGCCTGGAATAAATGGAGTAGAATTGTTACAGCAACTTCCTTATAAGCCCCTGTGTATTTTTATGACATTAGAAACTCAGCATGCTGTAAAAGCTTTTGAACTGGATGTTGTGCATTACCTGGTGAAGCCGGTAGATTTTGAGACTTTCAGAAAAGCGATACACAAAGCTAAGGATTTCATGAAGTTTAAAAACTCTTCTGAACAAGCAGAAAAAGAAGATTTTATTATGTTTAAATCCAATTATATCATGAATAAGGTTTTTCTTAAGGATATTCTGTGGGTAGAAGGTTTTGGAGAATATATTGTTTTGGTAACCCCTTTAAAAAAGTACATGATCCTGGACAGGATGTCAAATTTTGAAGAGAAGTTTCAGGCTTTTGGATTTATCCGTGTGCACAAATCTTACATTGTTTTATCTTCTCATATCGATTCTTATGATGTGAAAAATGTTTACTTGAAAGATGGAGATAAAGTTCCTTTAGGGAGAACATACAAAGCCATATTAAAAGATCATTTAGGTAAATAAAAAAACCGCCTTATGGACGGTTTTTAATTGTTGATTTATTTTTTTCCTGCGGCCTGCATTGGATTTACTTTTCCGCTGGCTCCACCTCTTACTCCGCCTTCATGTTTCTGTTTAAACACCTGGAATTTTGAAGTCTGTGAATTGGTTCCATCGTTGCTCCAGAAATTATTTGAAGTATCAATATCAGCTGTTTCTCTCATTGGATCCAGTTGGATAGATTTTAATTTCTTTTCAAAGTAGTAGGTTTTGGAAGCTTTTTGTTCATTCAGCCTCCAGATCTGTGCAGAAGATTTATCGTAAAGTTTCGTACCATCTTCAAAAGTAAACTCAAGAATTATAGGCATTACCAATCCACCTTTATTTACAAAGTCAATTTGATAAGCCTGAATGTTTTTGAACTTTTCTTTGTCTTTGTTATCTAGAGTGGTGGTATTATCCTGAGTAAGAGAATGTTCTTTATCATTGTCTACTTTTTCCTGACCTCTGTCATAACGATAATAGAAATCCTGAGCTTCTTTATCTTTATCTACATAAAATGTAATATTCTTATCCTCTTTGTTTCTGATTTTTGAAAGGTCTTCAAAATCATTCACCAGCGCTTTGTCGACCTTATACTTTATTTCTTTACCTGTTGGGACAGCATCCAGGTCAGGGGTAGCAATGGTAACTTTATCAATAGCAATATCTACAGGATCAATTCCATAGAACCACCCTCTCCAGAACCAGTCTAAATCTTCACCACTTGCATCTTCCATAGTTCTGAAAAAGTCAGCAGGTTCAGGGTGTTTGAAAGCCCATCTTTTAGCATATGTTTTATAAGCTTTATCAAAAAGTTCTCTGCCCATGATCGTTTCACGAAGGATATTCAACCCGGTTGCAGGTTTTGAATAGGCATTGGGTCCGAATTGAACAATGTTTTCAGAATTACTCATGATCGGTTCCAATTGATCTTTTGGAAGTTTCATATAATCTACGATCGTCCATGCCGGTCCGCGTTTTGAAGGGAATTTATTATCCCATTTTTCTTCTGTAAGGTATTCTGTAAATGTATTCAATCCTTCGTCCATCCAGGTCCATTGTCTTTCATCCGAGTTGATGATCATCGGAAAGAAGTTGTGTCCGACCTCATGAATGACTACTCCGATCATTCCGTTTTTTGTTCCCTCAGAATAAGTTCCATCTTTTTCAGTTCTTCCAAAGTTGAAACAGATCATAGGGTATTCCATTCCGTTGGCAGCTTCTACAGATTGAGCAACCGGGTAAGGGTATGGGATAGTGAATTCTGAATAGGTTTTAATGGTGTGAGCAACAGCCCTAGTAGAGAATTTTCTATACAATCCATAAGCTTCTTTTCCATAGAAGCTCATAGCCATTACTTTGTTATTATTTTCCGGGATGGTAACACCCATTCCGTCCCAGATGAATTTTCTGGATGAGGTCCAGGCGAAATCTCTGACATTATTAGCTTCGAATACCCAGGTTTTTCTTTGTTTTGATTTATTTTTTTCGGCTTTTTTAGCTTCCTCAAGAGTTACGATTTCTACAGGTTCTGCAGAACTCTGAGCTTTTTTATATCTTGAAAGCTGATCAGAAGATAAAACCTGTTCATAGTTTTTACATTCTCCTGTTCCACCTACAACATGGTCAGAAGGAACATTCATTGAAACTTTAAAATTTCCAAAAGCTAAAGCGAATTCTCCTCTTCCTGTAAACTGATGATTTTGCCATCCGTGGAAATCGCTGTAAACGCACATTCTCGGATACCATTGCGTGATTGTATAAAGGTCATTCCCATCTTCAGGAAAATTTTCATAACCACCACGGCCACCCATTTTAATTCTGTTGGTAATGTTATAATTCCAGTCTACTTTAAAAACTAATTTCTCACCTTTTTTTAGAACCTTAGGTAGATCAATACGCATCATTGTTTTATTGACCGTGTAGCGTAAAGGAGTTCCTGATTCATCGGTTACTTTTTCAAGATGCACTCCGTATCCATTGTCTTTTTCCGGTAAAACGGAAGCTTTCAGCTGTTGATCATTTGATATTTTTGGAAGTGTGGTTGAAGTAGGATAATTTGCTTTATTTATAGATGAAGCTTCATTCTCATCCAGTTGCAGCCAGATGTAATCCAGATCATCCGGAGAGTTATTGTAATAGGTAATGGTCTCAGATCCTTTTAGATTCCTTTTATCTTCATCAAGGTATGCTGAAATATTATAATCTGCTCTGTTCTGCCAGTAACCGTTTCCTGGTGATCCCGATGCTGTTCTATATATATTGGGAGTAGGTAAAATAGTTCCCAATTGTTCAAATTTATTTCCGTGATTGCTCCCTGGATTATTTTGAATGTTTTGAGCGGTTAAGCCTACAAATGTGAATACAGAAAGTACAGTTACTTTTAGTTTCATAAGCGAAATGATTTAATAATTTTCAAATATAACAATAAGTCGTTGAAAAAATATCAATCGTTACTCCTTAAAATGGAATTCTTTCTAAAGTCATTTTCAGTGCCAAAGCAAAAACGCCGGAAGACACAAATAGTATCCAGTCTTTCTTGTTGACCTTGAAGATATTTAATGCTATAAAAAGCAGGATCAATATGGCAAGAACAATAACGATCTGGCCAACTTCCAGCCCAATGTTAAAACCCAAAAGCGGGACTGCTATACTTTGACTTTTTGCAATCATTACCCTTGCTGTATTGGCAAATCCCATTCCATGAATCAATCCAAAAATTGAGGCCATATAGTAATTGGTTCTGTCCAGGGTCTGCTTTTTGTTTTTCATTAGAATATTCCCCAATGCAGTAAGTACGATCGTTAAAGGGATTAAAAATTCAACCCAATTTGACGGAACTCTCACAATGTCTAAAATACTTAACGCCAAAGTTATAGAATGTCCAACCGTAAAAGCAGTGACAAGAATCAGAATTTTTTTCAAATCTTTGTACGAATAGACGGCAATTAAGGCCAAAACGAAAAGTTGATGATCCAGTGCATCCAGAGAAATAATATGTTCCCAACCCAGCTTTAAATAGAATAAAAAGTCTTGCATGATATTGTGATGATATAAAGCTTACGAAAATAATGATTAATTTCGGAACAAATTTAATCTTGTACTTTATGAAGAGTTTGTGGCTGTTTTTACTTCCTGTTATTTTTTTGTTTTCTTTTGCCAGGATTAAGCACCCTTATCATGTGGGTTCGGTAGAAATTAATTATAATTCAAAGTCAAAGACTTTTGAAATTACCGGACGCTTTTTTCTTGATGATCTGGAAAATGGGTTGACAAAAAAGTATGGAAAACCTTTCCATTTTAACGATGAAAAATACAAAGCTCAGCTTAATGAGGCTCTTAAGAATTATAGCGCTGAATACTTTAAATTAAAAGCTGACAGTCGTTTTTTAAAGGTCAATTATATTGGATATGAAGAAGACAGTGAATCTGTAAATGTTTTTCTGGAATCTGAATCTGTAAATGCTCCTAAAAAATTAGAATCTGCAGTTAGTTTTCTTTATAATTTGTTTGATGATCAAATCAATATCGTCCATATGATCATTAATGGTCAGCGCAAAAGTGAAAAATTAAGCTATCCAAATAGGTATGTATATCAGCAATTTTAGAAATTCAGGATAAAAGCTACATCATTTAAGAATCCTTTAAAGACACTTATTTTATAGATAAGTGTCTTTTTTATGCATTTTTTCCACAAATTTTAAGAGAATTTAAAACGAAACATTAATACACTATTGTGTGATAAAAAATATTTCATTAGTTTTATAATTATTAATTAATATTATACGTTAACATTTTATTGTGAATTTATTTGTTTATAATACAGGTGTTTGTAAATATTTAAAATTCACGTATTGGTGACTATGTTAACTATTAACAATTATTAATATTTATATTATTATTTTGATATTTAAATAAATAGTATTACATTTGATTTAACATATTTATGTTAATTTTAATTAAAATGTTATTTTTTATGTAAAATTATCAATATTTATAATGGCTGGTATATTAGTAAAAAGTAAGATTACTTTTAATACTAAAAAGGAGAATATTTAAAATAAATAAGTTTGTTATGAAAAGTAAAAAAATCGATCTTTTTTTTCTGTTTTTAGCTTTAGCCCCCAAGATGCAAGCGTAAGTTAGGATCAATAGGAGAAGCCCCTACAAGGTGTATTTTTAATATTGATGGTGCTGAGATGCTTATTAGCAGTACCAACCTATTGCGCTTGCAAGGATTAATACTAGAGTAGCAGATGCTGATTTGATCGTTACAGAAGTGAATGACTTTCTGATAAATAGTTTAAAATAACCATGAAAACTATATTATATAAAATTTACGGTAAAAGTTCCCATTTACCAAACAGGCACAAATTCTAATAACACAAATTCAATATATGGAGCGCTTACTTCGGTAGGTGCTTTTGTTATTACAAATCTTACGTATTTTTATGTTATTCAATTATAGGATAACACGTTAAAAAAAATTAGAATTTCATTAGAATATTTATAAATATACTTTATGGCTTATTTTTTGAAAATGATATGATGTTAAATTTTTACTAAAGTGATTTGTAAATTAACAAACACAAATGATGAGAAATTACTTGGTAATTAATCCTTAAGATGAAGGTTTTATTTCATCCCAAAAAATAAGACGGATATTCTAAAAACACAAATGAAAAAAAGTACTTACACCTGTAGGTACTTTTTTATTTAATTTTCTAATTGTAAGACTGTATTAATGCCTTTGGTATGGGCAAGAAGGTCTGGGAAAAAGTGATCATAACAATTCTGTAGTATGCTTTTATTCTCCAGAAAAGCTTTGAAAACCGGGATGTCTTTATCCAGGTATTTCGCTTTGTTTAAAACATTTTGTATACTGAATTTTATTCCCCAATCTTCACGGTAGTTATACAGCCAGTCATCGGCTTCCATTTTTACCAGCATCCTTTTGAAATTCTCGGGAAGCCACTTTTGATTTTCATTTAAAACCCGATAGACTCTTGAAGAATGTTCTTTCCATTCTTGTAATGAATGTTGTGTAAGGTCATTTGCCAGAAAATAATCCATTGAGACATCCACAAATGCTCCAGCATATAATCTCACCAATGGACTGAATACTTTTTTCGCTTCATGAATAGCAGGGTGTGAATCTGTAAAAGTATCAATTGCCCGGTGAAGGGTGATACCATCCTGGATGTCTTTTGGAAAAGAATATCTATCCTTATTTCGGATAAAGTCTTCCAGAAACTGTCCTACAATTTGTTGATCTGTAAAAGAAAGAAAGGAATGAGCTAAATAATTCATATCGTATTAAGGCCAAAAAATAAAACCCTCAAATAAATGTAAGATATTTGAAGGTCTTATTTGTTATTTCTTCAGAGAAATTATCTAACAATAAACTTTTTACTTTCTATCATGACGTTTTTATCATTATAGATATTTAAAAAATATTCTCCCGATGTCAGTCCTTTCAAATGGATTGTTTTTTCATTCGTAGTTGTGATATGCTGCCCGGAAGAATTGTATATTCTGAATGAATATTTACCTTTATCTTCTCCAGAAATAGTAATGACATCTTTAGCTGGATTCGGGTATAATGAAAAATTCTGTTTCTCCTTAGTTTCCTCTTTTATGGCTAAGAAAGATTGAGTTTCAGGCATGAAGTTGGAAACAACACAAGCAAATCTTGTAAATCCATAGGCTTCATTAGCTGGTTTAGTACTTCCTATAGCCACTCCGGTAGGATCACTATTGTAATTTACACTTGGATTAGCCCAACGGTTGATTCTGGTACAGTTAAATCCTTTTGATGAACATTCATCATTGTAAGCCATAATTGTTCTCCATCTCTGGGAAGAAGTACTGGAGGTTCCCAGATCAATAGCTTTTTTATTGGTATAGCCATGATGATGATCACATGGGGTGGTGCTGGTATCTACATACCAGTCATGTCTCAGACCCATATTGTGGCCAAGTTCATGAGCAAGGGAATAATTGGAAACAGCACAATTATATAGGCTTACACAGAATCCTGAAGAACTGGAGTAGTTGGTTGAGCTGGTATTTACGTATCCTAAACCACAGGTATTGGTTGGTGTAGAAGTGACTAATGCACATAAGTCGGCTCCATATGTTGTTCTTAGGGTGTGTACATTATCCATGAAACCATCATTGTTGTTTCTAAGTCGAGGTAGGTCGGTATTTAGACTTCCGGATTCGGTATAGGCAATTTCCCCTGAGTAAACAAGATTGATTGTTACATTGGAAACTCCTGAATTTGTTAATGCTGTATTGAAATTCGTAATTGCTGTTGCAACAAAAGAATTACTTTGGGAAAGTCCTCCCCATGCATTTTTTGCTGCTGTTGTAAAAACGATCATGACATCTATTCTTGTTGCCGGGCAAACCGGTGTTGAAGATGAACAGACATTGGAATTGGCTTTGTTAAAGTTTTCTGTTTTGTCTAAAATATAATCATCTATAGTATCCTGATTGATGATTTTAGAATCACTTACTAAAGAGAGTGCAAAAACAGAGGCATCCGTCTGATGGAACATAATTTTTTCACCGGTGCCGGAAGCATACATTCCTGTTACAATGTTATCATACTTTGAAAGAACAAGCTCTGCTTTAGGATCGTTTTCAATAGCATAAACATAAGATTCACTCTTGTTACTGTAGTTGAAGGTACGGCTAAATTTTGCAGTAATTTCGTTACCGGTAGGAAGAGTGATCTGGAGATCAGATTTTAAATTGAAAGGAGATTGCGAATAGTACTTCGTCAGTAAATAAGTGGATGATAATTCCCTGCTTACTTTCTGATTGTTTTTTAAGGTACTTTCGTTAATGGGATTTTGGAAAACCTTGTTTTGTGCAAACAATAAGGCAGCACAAAACATGACTAGAATAGTGAATTTTGTTTTCATTTTAATTTGGTTAAGTGGTGTAATACAAATATATACAAAATATCAATACTTGGTGAATTTTATATTTTAATGAAAGTTTTCACAATGAATCCTCTGTTTTTATGTGGATTTTTAAGCTTGTTTGCTGGTTGTTGTGTAAAGTCGTAAGTTCTTTGGTCTCGGAATTAAAGGGAGTATTTTTATAGATCAGAATGATTTTTTTTGAATTCAGAAGGAGTCATTTCCGTCATTTTTTTGAAAATGGTATTAAAAGCTGTTTTAGAATTGAAACCGGATTCAAAAGCAATTCCTACCATAGAAAGTTTTTTTTGAGAATCGTCTAAAAGAAGTTCCTTAGCATATTGTACACGGTACTTATTTACAAAATGAAAGAAATTTTCATTAAAACCCGTATTCAGAAGATAAGATAGCTGATGTGCATTGATTTGAATTAAATCAGAGAGTTTCAATAAATTAAGATCACCATCCAGATAAGGTTTTTCAGCTTCCATTAAAGAGATCAGTTTTTGCTTTAAAATCTCAAACTCCTGATCAGAAATTAATTTTTTCTTTTCAATTTGCTCCGAATCACTTTCCAGTTCGATGGATAAAAGTTCTTCCCGTTGCTTTTTATCTACTGGGTAGATTTCCTTTTGACGGAGTACATAATATAAGGTGCTGTATACAATAAACAAAAATAAAAGATCCATTACCAGATGTTGGTGCATCTTATAAATAAAAGTATTGAATAGCTCATAACCGACAGTTATAATTATTGTTATGAAAAGAAGGAAGCTGAGTTTAATGAGCCATTGGAGGTCGATATTTTCGGTATTGGAAGAGATGGTTTCTATTCGTTTTTGATGTTTTCTTATTTTAAAATAAATAAGAGTGATATAAGGAAGATTGTGGGAGACGGCTATGAGCATTACAATAGCATGAATCGTTTTATTATCCCCAGAGTTTACGAGCAATATCCAATAAATAAAAGGGATAATGATACAGACAGCATCTCTTTTTTGAAACCTGTAATTCGGATTAATGAAAAATATAACACTGAAAAACAAAAAGATGGGCGTGAATATTTGTATAGCATATACTCCAAGTTCAAATAAAGGATCCGAGGGAATGTCGCAAAATTGCAATACATTCAGGATCCAGTAGCTTGACCATAAAAAGAGAAATAATCCAAAAAATAAGTTTGCTTTTTTGTTGACCCGCATTGGATTGATCAATACGGTGAATGAAAACAAAATTAAGCCGCCATAAAGCAATACAAGAACGAATCTCTGGATGTTTTCTAGTGACATTATATTATTTTTTATTAGAAGATTCGCTCATGGAAATCTTCGATTTTGCTTACCTCTTCAATTTTAATCCCAAATTTTCTTTTCGGAATTTTGTTAAGATTTGAAACAAATATTTTTTCATATCCTAGCTTCTCAGCTTCTGAGATTCGTTGCTCAACTTGAGCTACAGGTCTGATTTCACCACTAAGGCCAATCTCTCCTGCAAAACAGAAATGTTCAGAGATCGCAATATCTTCATTGGAAGAAAGAATAGAAGCGACAACAGCCAGATCGAGAGCCGGATCATCGGTTTTTATTCCACCTGTAATATTAAGGAAAACGTCTTTGGCACCCAGCTGAAAACCAGCCCGTTTTTCTAATACAGCAAGAAGCATGTTTAATCTTTTTGCATCAAAACCGGTAGAGCTTCTTTGTGGTGTTCCATAAACTGCTGTACTTACTAATGCCTGGATCTCCAAGAGCATTGGTCGGTTTCCTTCTAAGGTTACCGCGATAGAGTTTCCGGAAAGTTCTTCGAATTTTTTAGTGATTAAAATTTCAGAGGGGTTTTTGATTTCCTTTAAACCTTGGGAGATCATTTCATAAATTCCGATTTCTGACGTAGAACCAAAACGGTTTTTATTTGCCCTCAATAATCTGAAAAGATGGTTTCTGTCACCATCAAAATTTAAAACCACATCCACCATATGCTCCAGAACTTTTGGACCAGCAATTTGTCCGTCTTTTGTAATGTGACCGACTAAGAAGACTGGTGTATTGTTTTCCTTGGCGTACTTAATAATTTCGTTAGAACACTCTCTGATTTGAGAAACTGTTCCCGGTGAGCTTTCAATCAGTTGAGATTGCAGAGTTTGAATAGAATCAATGATTACAAAATCCGGTTCCAGTTTTTTAGCTTCATGAAGAATTTTTTCTAATGAAGTTTCTGTATACAAAAAACAGTTAGGATTCTGAACTTCGGATAATCTATCTGCTCTCATCTTAATTTGTGAGGCACTTTCTTCTCCAGAAACGTAGAATACCTTCTTTTTCATTTTTAAGGCTAACTGTAGCAGTAAGGTAGATTTTCCAATTCCAGGTTCGCCACCAATCAACGTAACAGAACCTAAAACAATTCCGCCACCCATCACTCGGTTGAGTTCTTCGGAAGGTGTTTTAATTCGTGGTTCTTCAATAGCCTCAACTTCAATGATATTAATGACATGCTGCTTTGTTCGGGAGGAAGGAAGGCTTTTACTAGCCGGTTTTTCTACAACCTCTTCCACTAAAGTATTCCATTCTCCACAGTTTTTACATTGTCCCATCCATTGTGAATACTGTGTTCCACAGTTCTGACAGAAATATGCTGTTCTAAGTTTTGCCATACTGCGAAGTTCAAAATTTTTTTTCAATTTTGCTCCTGAAATTTTGGTTAATTTTCAATCATGAAAAATATTCTTCTAAATAGTGTCCAAATTTTTGGAGTAATGGCATTTCTGAATTTTATATTGAGCGTCGTGGTTCTATATATTATGAATTTGCCTGGTGGTAGTTTTGGAATGACTCCCTTTTTTATTTTAATAGAAAATATATTGGTATCAATTATTGGTTTTATTACAGTATTAATTTTTAAAAAAAGCTATCATTCAATGATGAGAATTGCTGTTTTGTTTGAAATTATTTATTTGATTGGGCTTATTATGTCGGGCTTTAATCCTTTTGGCAGTAAGGATGATAACTTTTTTAGTTTACTAATTTATGCGAATTCAGGTATTGTTTTACTTATTATTTACCTTTTGTATCTAATTGATTCAAAAATTTCTTCTTCAAAAAATAAAAAACTATCATAGATCAAGACACAATTGAGTTTATCACGTTACCTTTGGATTATAAATAAATATAAAATATATTATTATGAAAAAGATACTATTAGCTTTTATTTTTGCTTTTTTAAGCATCACCGGTTTTGCTCAGTCTACGTGGAACGTAGATCCTATGCATTCTTCAGTTAACTTCAATATCAAGCATATGGGGATTAGCTTTGTACAGGGAAGATTTGATAAGTTCGAAGGGGTAATAGCTGCTCCCGGAAAAGATTTGGATAATGCAACGTTCAAGTTTAGTGTTATCACTGGCTCTGTGAATACGGGCGTTGAGATGAGAGATAAGCACTTAAAAAGTGCCGATTTCTTTGATGCTGAAAAATTTCAGGCAATGAAATTTGAAAGCGGTTCTATTACGAAGGGTAAAAATAACACCTATACACTTAAAGGAAAATTGACAATCAAAGATGTAACTAAAGAGATCTCTGTTCCGGTAACCTATGGTGGAATAACAAAAAACCAACAGGGAAAAGAAATTTTAGGTTTTCAAACGAAATTTACAGTTAACCGTTTAGATTATAATATTAAATACGATCCAACGGGTGCCGGAGTTGCTAAAGATGTTGATGTTAACTTATATTTCGAATTAATTAAAGAATAATTTTTTTAAATATAATTTGGTTTGGTGAAAGGTTTCTCAAGTAATTTTGAGGAACCTTTTTTTTATTTGTTGGTAAATAAATTGCCTCGTATTTCTTTTTCCCATAACTTTGCACAAACCTAATCTAATGAGTAAAAAGAATACTAAATACATCTTTGTGACAGGAGGTGTAACTTCATCTTTGGGAAAAGGAATCGTTTCTGCTTCTCTGGGACTATTGCTGAAATCTCGCGGTTTTAATGTAACGATCCAAAAACTAGATCCTTATATTAATATTGACCCAGGAACTTTGAATCCTTATGAACACGGAGAATGCTATGTAACCGAAGATGGTGCGGAGACGGATCTGGATTTAGGTCACTACGAGCGATACTTGGATGCTCCCACTTCCCAAAATAACAATGTTACGACAGGGAAAATTTACCAAACTGTAATTGAAAAAGAAAGAAAAGGAGATTTCCTTGGGAAAACAGTTCAGGTAATACCTCATATTACAAACGAAATTAAACGTAGAATTAAAATGCTTTCCAAGCAGAACTATGATATCATTATTACTGAAATCGGAGGTACTGTCGGAGATATTGAATCTTTGCCTTACATTGAAACTGTACGTCAGTTAAAATGGGAGTTAGGTGAGAAAAACTCTATGGTGATTCACCTTACTTTGTTGCCATATCTGGCTTCAAGTGGAGAATTAAAAACGAAGCCTTCTCAGCATTCCGTTCGTCAATTGATGGAAAGTGGAATTATGGCTGATGTTTTGGTTTGTAGAACAGAACATAAAATTCCAAAAGATCAGAGGGCCAAATTAGCTCAGTTCTGTAACGTTCCATTAGATAACGTTATTGAATGTAAGGATCTGGAAACGATCTATGAGGTTCCAATGTACCTTCAGAAACAAAATTTTGATGATGTAGTTTTAAAAGGACTGGATCTTAAGAGTGATAAAGAAGCTGATCTTAAAGACTGGAAGAACTTCCTTAAGAAATTCCAGAATCCGAAAAGAACAGTTGAGATTGCTTTAGTTGGAAAATATATTTCTCTACAGGATTCTTATATCTCTATTGCTGAAGCTTTCAAACACGCTGGAGCAGATCAGGAAACTGAAGTTAAAGTAAGATGGGTTTACAGTGGAGATATTACTCCAGAGAATATTAAAGAAACATTAAAAGGAGTTAACGGAATCCTTGTTGCTCCAGGTTTTGGAGACAGAGGTATTGAAGGAAAGGTTCTTACAGCACAGTACGCAAGAGAAAATAAAATTCCAATGTTAGGAATTTGTTTGGGAATGCAGATTATGACTGTTGAATTTGCAAGAAATATTCTTGGGTATTCAAAAGCAAACTCTATGGAGTTTGATACTGCTACGGAGCATCCTGTAATTTCATTAATGGAAGAGCAAAAAAATGTAGTAGATAAAGGCGGCACGATGCGTCTTGGTTCTTGGAAGTGTTCTATAAAAAACCATTCTAAATTATCGGAGATCTACGGAAGTAAGAATATTTCCGAAAGACACCGTCACCGTTATGAGTTTAACAGTGATTATTTACAGGAATTTGAGAAAAATGGTTTCTTGGCAACAGGAACAAATCCTGAAACAGGATTGGTTGAAGCTCTTGAGCTTACAGATCATCCTTTCTATGTAGGAGTACAGTATCATCCTGAATATAAGAGTACGGTAGCAACACCGCATCCTTTATTCAGAGCTTTTATTAAAGCTTGTGAAAAGAAATAAAGGGATTTATATCGTATAAACGTCATGTGTAAACTCAGGTTGATTATTATCAGTCTGAGTTTATTATATTGTAATAGAGTAAAAGATAGAGTTTTGATAAAAAATCAGTATTTTTGTCAGCTCGAAATCCAGGGTGAAATTTAATATTGAGTTTTGCGATGGGTTATGAAAAAATAATTTTAATAAAATCAAAATGCAACAGAACAACGGACTCGATAAAAGTCAAATGATTAGTTTTGCGGTTTTATGTTTGGTTCTCTTCGGATTCATGTTTTATTTCCAAAATAAACAGCAGAAAGAGGAACAGTTGAAAGCTCAACAACAAAAAACTGAACAAGTAAAAACTGCCGTAAAACAAACTCAGGCAAGTAATATCAATCCAAATGTAACTCCTAATGCTATTCAGGTTTCTACCCTAGGAAATAATGAATTGAAATTGGAATTTTCCAGCTTGGGAGGACAGGTTTCTAAAGTAGAACTTTTAAAATATAAGGCTTATGATCATAAGAGTGATAAAGCTGATCTGCCTCTTTATCTAATCAATAAAAACAACTCAAACTACGGTTTTCAGTTTAAAGATAAGACTGGAAAAGTTATTAATACTAAAGACCTAGTTTTCTCTCCAACAGTGAATGGAAACGCGGTAACGTTGTCAGCTAATTATAACGGAGCTGTTATTCAGTTTATTTATACACTACTTCCAAAGTATACTTTAGATTTTAAAGTAAGAACTCAAGGGTTAGCTAAAATAACTTCAGATACAAAAGCTGATTTCTTATGGAATTATAATGTAAGGAATTTTGAAAAAGGTAGAGCTCAAGAGCAGTCTCATTCAGAATTCTCATATGCATTTAATAACTATAAGAGTTATGATTATGATGGAAGAACTACAATGGAGGAGGAAAAAGAAACCCTTAATTGGATTGGTGTAAAACAGCAGTTTTTCTCTTCAGTAATCGAAGCTAAGAATGGATTTACACAAAGTAAAGGAAATCAGGAATCTATAGAAGAAGGGGAGTATTTGAAGAAATTCAACTATGAAGGGTTTGTTCAGATGACAGGGAGCGAATTAAATCAGGATTTTACCTGGTACTTTATGCCATTGGATCTGCCGTTGTTGAAATCTTATGATAAAAACTTTGATGAAATATTGCCATTAGGTTGGTCGTTGATCGGAGGAATGAACCGTTATTTCTTCATGCCGATGTATAATATTATTGCATCATGGGGATTAACTGCAGGATGGGTAATTTTCATCATGACGATTATCGTGAAATTGATCCTGTCTCCGATTATGTACAAGCAGCATAAGCTGAGTGCGATGATGAGAGTGATTCGTCCGGAGATTGATGAAGCTACAGCTAAGTTGAAGGATGCAGATCCTATGAAAAAGCAGCAGGCGACCATGGAGATTTATCGAAAGGCAGGAGTTAATCAAATGGCGGGTTGTTTACCGGCGTTGGTTCAGATTCCTATTTTCTATGCATTATTCCGTTTCTTCCCAAACTTTATTGACTTAAGAGGAAAAGGATTCTGGTTCGCAAAAGATTTAACGGCATATGATGATTTAATTAAATTACCATTTAAGATTCCTTTCTTGGGAGATCATCTAAGTGTTTTTGCATTGGCGTGTACAGTAGTAATCTTAATCTATACGATTATGACATCAGGGAATATCCAGCAGCCACAGCAGGAAGGTATGCCGAATATGAAGGTATTGATGTATATCTTCCCGATTACTTTCTTATTCTTCCTGAATACTTCAGCATCAGGTCTTTCTTGGTATTACTTTGTATCAAATGCGATCAACATCTTAATTATCCTTGTTATCAAATATGTAATTTTGGATGAGAAGAAGATTCATGCTCAGATTCAGGCTAATAAAGAGAAGCCTAAAACTGAGGGCAAATTCCAGAAGAGAATGAGAGAAATGATGGAGAAGGCTCAGGAACAACAAAAAGTTACAGAGCAACAAAAGAAGAAAAAATAATCTTGTTAATAGATTATAAAAAAGAGGAGCAAATTTATTTGCCCCTCTTTTTTTGTTTATATTTTTTGTTAATCGTATTTAAGCCTGAAAGATTGTCTATGATATCGGGTTGGTCCAAATTTTATAAGTGCATTCTGGTGTTTCTTGGTTGCATAGCCGAAATTTGTATCCCAGCCGTATTCCGGAAACTCATCATGAAGGTTGATCATTAAACGGTCTCTGTAGTTTTTAGCTAATATAGAAGCCGCTGCTATCGAAAGCATTTTTGAATCCCCTTTTATAATGCATTGATGAGGTATATAATTGTAAGGATGAAATTTGTTTCCATCTACTAATATGAGCTCGGGCCTTATTGTTAATTTATCTAACGCCTTATGCATGGCATGGATACTGGCGTTAAGAATGTTGTGTAGATCAATAAAATCCGGGGGTAATTCTGCAATCGCATAATCCTGAACATTGTCTTTGATATAATTATCAAGATCCATTCGTGTTTTAAAATTAAGCTTTTTAGAGTCGTTTACTAGACTTTGGCTGAAGCTATGATCAAGGACAACAGCTGCGGCTACAACAGGGCCACTTAGGCATCCTCTGCCAACTTCATCGCATCCTGCTTCAATATAAGATTCTGACCAGCTTTTTAATAAATCCATGAAATTGTATATAATCTTGTAAATAGGTGTAAAAATAAATAAAAATATATTTTTAATAAAATAAGTATTTAGTTATTTATTTCATTAAATAGTGAAAATATATTATTTATAATTTATAATTATTGGGAAGTCGTTAAAATAAAGCTTTTTTCAAGATTTAATAATAAATGTTTTTTATTGTTTTATTGTTATTCTTGAGTGTTATTTATGATGGAAAAAATATTAAATTAAATCTTTTTAACAATTTATTTGGTTTTTTTAAGAAAGTTTTACATATTTGTAATTGATAAAATAATAATCAATTTGAATATGAAGAAATTTACAACAAGTGTTTTGATGGTAGTGCTTTCTTCGACATTTGCGTTAGCAAGTGGACAGGAAAAGAAAAGAAGGGATACTCTCAAAACCACAGACATTGCCGAAGTTATTATGACTGGAGCTATGGGGCGTAAAATGAAATTAGATGCCCAAACTTCAACGGCAGCTGTTATTGGTAAGGAGAAGCTTACTCAGGCAGGTGCTCCAAATGCTATCGCGGGTTTAACCAGTAAGGTGCCTGGGCTTACCATTAATAAAACCAGCAGTGGTGTTGATGGGACTTATGATATTAAAATTAGAGGTTCGAGAACACTGACTGGTAGTACATCTCCCTTAATCGTAATTGACGGGGTGATATCATCAATTCAAATATTTCAGGCTCTCCCATCTGATATGCTTGAATCTGTTACTACATTGTTAGGTTTGCAAGGTGCCGCACTATATGGTTCACAAGGTGTAAATGGAGCAATTGTTATAACTACAAAAAAAGGAAGTGGGTCAAGAAAGCCGAGAATTAGTTTTAATAGTAACGTTGAATTTGAGAATGTATTATTTACACCAAGCAGACAAAAGGCTTATGGTCAAGGTTGGTTTGGTGATCGAATTCATGCTGAGAATGGATCGTGGGGTCCGTCTTATTCTGATCCGGCATATGCGGGACAAAACCTTGCAATGGGTGTTCCGTTCTATGATGTAAATGGTGACGGAATGATATTTGTGGATCCTAACGGGGATGTTCCTAGTGAAGATGCTGCGGCTTCAGTACGTGGGATTTATTCGCCAAGAAAAAAGGATAATGCTAAAGAATTTTTTCAGACAGGGCCGAGTTTTAATAATACTTTAACTGTTACAGGTGGAAGTGAGGGTGCATATGGTGGTTTGTCAATAAACCGTCAGGATAGAGAGTTTATTGTAGCGGAAGATAAATTAAAGAAAACTTCAGTAATGTTTAATGGAGGCTTTAAGTTAGGTAAGCTTTCTTTGGATGGAAGCGTTACGTACATTAATAGGTCTGCTTCTACAACCACTCCAGATTTGTACACCAATCTTCTTCAATCTTCTTCAGAGATTCCTATCACTGCTTTCCGGGATAGTTCTTTGCCTTATGCATGGACAATGTATTATCAGAATCCATACTGGACTATTCAGAATGTAAGGAATACTTCAAAACAGGATATCTTCAATGGAACCATTTCATTAGGTTATAAAATTAATGATCATATTTCGATTAATAATAATGGAACGGCTCAAATTACCTCAACTGATATTTTAAATTATAATAATGGATATGTTGCTTCAACTGCCAGCCCAAGGATCACTGATGTAGATGGGATTACTGCTGTTAGTTCAGTTACTTCATCATTATCTCAGTCTAATGCTATTAGCAGATATTTTTATAATGACTTAATGGCTAATTTTAATTATGACTTTACTAAGGATATTAATTTTAAATTATTAGTTGGTTATAATGTTCAACAGAATGAATCTAAAACTACTTCAGTAAGTGGTACTGGTTTGAAAATTCCTGGAATCTATCAATATTGGAATTTGACTACATTAACGATTCCTTATAACTTAAATAATAGGAGATTTACAGACAATAAATTCGCTTTTTTTGCAAATCTTGATTTGTCCTATAAAGATTATTTATACTTAAATG
The DNA here is from genome assembly GCF_025403485.1 of Chryseobacterium paludis. Taxonomy (NCBI): domain Bacteria; kingdom Pseudomonadati; phylum Bacteroidota; class Flavobacteriia; order Flavobacteriales; family Weeksellaceae; genus Chryseobacterium; species Chryseobacterium paludis. Next base: position 2,737,288 of record NZ_CP099966.1, on the reverse strand, counting down.
TAACAGGTAGATTGGAGAATTCTTCTAAACTATTGCATTCTGACTCAAGTATTGAGAGTACAGCACATTATTTTTATAATTCTGCTGGGGTGTCGTTCATGCCTTTAAAGGCTTTTGAGGTTGAAAGCGATATCTTAAGCCGATTGGTTGTTAAAGGTTCTTATACACGTGTTGGTAATGACAATGTAAATGTTTTTGGAATTGAGGATACTGCTACACTTGCGCCTGGTTATCCATTTGGAACTGGTCCATTAAGTTTTGTTAATAATCAGACGCCAACAGATACTAATATCAGACCTGAAATTGTTACCAGTAATGAAATCAGTATAGGTTTGGGCTTTTTGAAAAATAGAATTACATTAGATGTTAGTGGGTATATTCAGACCACAAAAGATCTGATAACAAACCAAACTACATCTAATACGACTGGTATAAGATTTACGCCTATTAACGTTGGTGATATTAGAAATAAGGGGTTTGAGGTTAACTTAGGTGCTACTCCAATTAAGACGTCGGACTTCTCGTGGGATCTGAATTTTGGATGGAGTATCAATAGAACTAAAGTTATTGAGCTTGCTAACGGACAGGATGAGGTGAATCTTTCTGTGGGTGGAAATGCTGGTATTTATGCAATTAAAGGTGAAGAGTTTCCAATGTTAAAAGGAACTGCTTATTTAAGAGACGATCAGGGAAGAATTATTATTAACCCAGATAACGGTAATCCATACATCTCAAATAATTATGTAAACTTTGGTAGGGTAACTCCAAATTATACATTAGCACTTAATACCAATTTTAAATACAAGAATTTTGGAGTTTATGCGGTGCTTGACTATAGGAATGGCGGGGTTTTGTACTCTGGAGCAATGCAAAACCTAGCGTTTAGTGGAGGTCTAGAGCAGTCTGCATCTTTTGATAGAACTCAAGGAGGGTATATTATTCCAAATTCAGTGTATATGAATAATGCCGGTCAATATGTTGAAAATACCTCTATTAAATCGGGTGGAGATTCTTATGCAGGACTGCCGGATTATTATGGAAGTGTTTACAGTAGAGTTGCTGAGAATTTTATCATGAGTGGTACGGCATTTAGAGTAAGAGAACTTGGGGTATCTTATGCTCTTGGAGGAGATGCAGCGCGATCTATTGGGTTAACCGGACTTAGTTTTAGTGTTTATGCTAGGAATCCATTCTATAAGTTTGCTAAGGAGAATAGAGGGTATGCAGATCCTGAGGCATCATTTACAACAGGAAATATTTCAGGTATATCAAATTCTAACCAGTATCCGTCGACAAGAACTGTCGGGTTTACTACTACAATTAATTTTTAAATAAAAACAATGAAAAAGATATTAATACCAATTTTAGGAATAACAGCATTGTTATTTTTTAACTCGTGTAGTGAGGAGTTCTTAGATGTGAATAAGAATGTTAATGATGCTTACAGTAATCAGCTTACCCCAAAAGATAGATTGTCTGCTGCAGAAACTGTAGTTTTTAGAACCCAAGCAGGAACTATGAATAGGTTTGGGAATTTAATAATGAATGCATGGGCTGGAAATATTTATTTCTATGCTTCACCTTATGGAGATGAATTTAGAATGAGAGCTGATTCTCAATTTTATGATACGATTTGGGATAATTTATATTTAGGAATCTCAAATTATCAGGCGATAATTGAAAGTCCTAATGCAGCTAAATATCCACATCATGTAGCGATTGCTAAGATTATGAAGGCTTATTATATGCAAATGATTGTGGATTTGTATAATGATGTGCCTTATACTGAGGCTTTTAAAGGTCAAGCTAATAAGCATCCGAAATATGATAAGGGTAAAGATGTTTACAAAGGATTGTTAGCTGAGCTTAATCAAGCTTTAGTTTTATTGGGGCAAACACCTGAAAATGCAACTTATGCTTTGTTGCCTGTTGAGGATCCTATATTTGCGGCTGCATCTGCTGATATGAGTAAGTGGGCTCAGATGGCAAACACGGTGAAGTTGAAAATGTTGGTGAGGCTTTCAAATTGTACAGATCCCGAAGTAATCGCCTGGAGAAATACAGAGTTGCAAGCATTAGCACCTTTAACGTCAGATGTAACAAAATTTGTAAGCGCCGATGTTAAGATAAATCCAGGGTATAGTAGTGCTAGTACGGGGCAGCAGAACCCATTTTATACAACTTATGGTGTGATTAATATAGCCTCAAATGATATGAGTGCGGATTATAGATTGACATTTGCTTCTGATCATATTATCAAAGCATTAAAAGGACAAATACCCGAGACTTCTGGCGTTGCTGATGGTAGGATTACAAGATTGTTCTTAAATAATGGAGTTGGACAGGCATCTAATTATATTGGGGGAGTGTCTGGGCCTTCTGCTAATGCAAATTTAATGGTTGGACAGCCTCAGGGTGGGGGTAAAGATGCTTCCAAGGTTGAAACCGATTTTGCGACTTTGGGCTTATTCTCTGCTTTTGCATCTCCATCTGGAGGTTCAGCATTGCCAGGTTTGGTTTTAACTCTTGCTGAGGTTAGGTTTTTACAGGCTGAAGCAGCGACTGTTTATCCTACGACAATGGCATTTAATGCTCAGACTTCATTTAATGATGGTGTTACTCAATCTTTTCTTACTTTTGGTGCTAGTCCAACAGCTACTAATAATTATTTGGCAGCTATTTCTACTAAGCCAGGAATGGGATGGGCAGCTTCTCCTAATAAAATTCAGGCTATTCAATATCAAAAATGGGTTGCTCTGACGAATATTAATCCTACTGAAACATTTATTAGCTATAATAAAACAGGATTTCCAGTTTTACCAATGCCTTTAGGATCTTATTATCCGTCAAGGCCAAAAAGATTAATGTATGCTCAATCTGAATATATTTCAAATACGGCAAATGTTCCAAATCCGGGAATTGATGAAATGTATACGGTTAATCAGTATTCACCATTCTGGATGAAATAATTTAAAAATTACATTCAATTAACAAATGCTATATATAGCAGATGTGACCGGAAGAAATTCTGGTCACATCTTATTTCATATCACTCGAAATGTGGTGATTTTTTTTAATGATGATTTTGTAATTCAAATCTGAATCATATATTTTAAATTTTGGCATTTTTTTTACAATTTGTGCTTATTTTAAGAAAAATTTTCGATGAAAAGTGCTTAATTGATGGTTGTTTTTATTTGTTAAATTTAAAAACAATTTAATACAACTAGTGGTGAATAATACAATGTGATATGGCTTTTAATCGTAATCTACTGTTAATCAGTGTTTAATTTGTTTTTTTTTAATCAAATTATCTCCATTAATATAACGGCTTTGTAATTTTTCTCAAATGTATTTTTAATTTAATTAAACCTTCTTTTTTTTTATGAATTTTTGTTAAAATCCTTATATTTAACTAATTGTGTTAAATTTTAATATTTAATTTTGTCGATTATTAAAAAGTTGTTAATTTTTTACGATTTTCTTTTGTATTGTTAAGAAAGTTTTACAAATTTGCAATAATAAAAAAAATAATCAATTTAAATATGAAGAAATTAACAACTAGTGTTCTAATTGTAGTTTTGTCTTCGTCTTTTTTTGTTGCAAATGCACAGCAAAGAAAGAGTGATACAGTAAGAACACAGAATATCGAAGAAGTCGTTGTTACAGGGGCTCTTGGTATTAAGAAAAAAGCTGATGCAGTAACAAATGCGCAACAAGTAGTTGGTACAAAAGAATTAAACCAGGCTTCAGCTCCAAATGCTGTACAAGCTTTAACAGGAAAAGTATCTGGTTTACAGATTACTCAGACTGACAATAGTGTAGGAGCTACAAGTAGAATTGTAATTAGAGGGAATAAATCAATTTCTGGTGATAACCAGGCTTTAGTTGTTATTGATAATGTAATTTCTAGTGCTACTGTTTTAGCTCAACTACCTCCTGAAGTGATTGAAAATGTAAACGTTATTAAAGGTTTACAAGGAGCAGCACTTTATGGACAACAAGGGGTAAACGGGGTTATTATTGTAACCACTAAAAGAGGATCTAAAGGAGAGAAAATGTCATTTACTCTTACCTCTTCAATACAAATGAATCAAGCTTTCAAGTTCCCAATAGTACAACAGCAATATGGGAAAGGTTATCCTCATGAGCCAGCTTTTAGTGCTGGTGATCCAGATTATAATGGAGCAACTTATGTACCTTTCGAAAATATGTCTTGGGGTCCAGCTTATAACAATCCAGATATTGGAGGACAAATGGTTCCTTCAGGACTTCCACAGGCAAACAATCAATTTATCTATGAAAAGTTTGCTCCTGTAAAAGATCATTTTTCTAAATTTTTCAAAAATGGAGTAATCTTACAGAACGGTATTACTATCAATTCTGGTGGGGCCGATTCTTATGCCATGCTATCAATCAACAGATTAGAGAATGATTTCGTTGTTGAAGGTGATAAATTAAGACAAAATAGCTTTTTATTGAAGGCTGGTAAAAAATTAGATAAATTAAGAATTGACGGAACTGTTAATTACATTAGCAAAATAACAAACCAATCTGATTCTGAGCTATACAACGATATCCTGCAAATGCCTACAATGAACGATATCAGAAAGTATAGAAACTCTGGTATCGAAGGTGGTTTATCTGCATTTACTAAAAACCCTTATTATCAGATTGAGCATACCAGACAGAATACTATTAATGATTATTTGTCTGGAATCTTGTCATTACAATATGATTTTAACAAGAATATCAATTTAACATATACAGGTAACGTATATTTAAATAATTCGAGATCAGACAACCATGATGATGGTTTTAAAGCAACTCAGATATATAATGCCGGGCTAGCATTTGACGGAGGGAATTTACAGGATTATACGCAAAATGCTAATTATGATTCCTATTATATCAGTCGTACAGTAAGCACTAGAAGCTATTACGGAGATATCATGTTGAATTTTAACTATGATCTAACCAATGACATTAATTTGAAATTAAACATTGGTAATAACATCCAGGATAGCTACAGAACTTCAAGAGCAATGGGAGGAACCAATTTAATTGTTCCGGGATGGTATGATATTCGTAATGTTAACAGTCCTATTCAGCCTGGAAATTTAAATGGAGCAGCTGCATTAGATAATATCGCTTTTGATAATAGTACAACAAGACAAAGAGTTGTTGCTGGTTTTGCCAATTTAGATTTATCATACAAAGACTATTTATTCTTAAACTCTACGTTTAGAATTGAACAAAGTTCTGTTTTATCTACATTCTATAATGGAGAGCTTCATAATAAAACATACCCTTATTACTCTGTAGGTCTTTCATTTGTTCCTACAAAAGCATTTGAAGGATTGAAAAACGATGTGATTAGTTATATCAAGATTGCACCAAGTTTCACAAGAGTTGGGAATACATCAGCGGTATTGCCTTATAATACTACAAATGTTGGTATTATTCCTCCTGGCTATCCTTTTTCAGGATTACCAGGTTATGCGGTAAATGCTGCACAAACAAACAGAGCTATTAAACCAGAATTTATATCTACTGTTGACTTAAACGTTCAGTTGGGTTTCTTCAATGATCGTATTACTTTAGAAGGATCAATTTATCAGTCTGATACAAAAGATTTGATTACGAATGCGAATGTTTCAAATACTTCAGGACTTAATACCTTGAAGGATAATTTTGGGAAAACCAGAATGAAAGGTTTGGAGATAGATTTGGGTATTACACCATTCAAAACTCAAGACTTCACTTGGAATTTAAGAGCTTCTTTCGCGAAATCCAGAACTACTGTAATAGATTTACCAAATGGACTTGATGAAGTAGCACTTGCTGTTCCTTATCAAACGGTTGGACTTGGTGTTTTTGCAATAAAGGGATCTGATGCACAGGTTATTAAAGCCACAACATTCCAAAGAGATGATCAGGGAAGAATTATTGTAGGCGCAGATGGTGTTCCATTGCAAAGTACTACTTTAACTAGTATGGGTAGAGTGACTCCAGATTATACACTTGGTTTGAATACTTCTATCAGATATAAGAGCTTTACACTTTCCGGTACTATGGATTACCGTAAAGGAGGTAAATTTGCATCATTAGGTAAGAGTATTCTTACATTTGCCGGGATGACAGAAGATACTGCTGGTTTTGACAGAAGCCAAGGGTATGTGATTCCTAATTCAGTTCAAATAGTGAATGGTCAATCTGTTGCCAACGTTACTCCAGTAGGAGGAACTGCAGATTATGATGGTGTTGCAGGATATTTCAGTTCTCAATCTCTACAAAGATTAGGAGAACCAATGGTATTAGATGCTACAGCCTTTAAGGTAAGAGAAATTGCATTATCTTATGATATTCCAAAATCTGTTTTATCGTCAACCTTTGTTACTGGTTTTACAGTAGGATTGTTTGCGAGAAATCCATTCTTTGTCTATTCAAAAGAAAACAGAAACTATGCTGATCCTGAAACCTCTTACACTAATGGTAATGGTGCTGGTATTGCGATCGCAGGCCAATATCCTTCTCAAAGATCTTTTGGTATTAACTTAAAAGCTACATTCTAAACTTTAATAAAATTATGAAAAATATAAAATTAACAACAGCGGTTTTATCTTTATCAATGTTGTTTGCTTCGGTATCTTGTAATCGATATCTTGATGTAAATGAAGATCCAAATAACATTGGGATTGATAAAGTTACTCCAAATGAATTATTGCCTGTTGGTATTACATTAACATATGCAAAGCAGTCTCAGACATTAAACAGATTTGCCAGCGTTGCAATGAATTCAACTGCAGGAAACTCATTGGTATACGGTGCTCCATTTATTGATGATTATAAGCCTAACGTTTCCAATACATTTTACAATGATGTTTGGGATAGTATTTTCAGAGGGATTGCCAATTTTCAACAGATAATCGTATTTAATGATCCTACTAAGAAATATACCCAGCATAAGGCGATGGCAATGATTATGAAGGCGAATTATGTACAGATATTAACAGATTTGTATGGTGATATGCCATATTCTGAAGCTTGGAAAGGACAGGATAATTTAACACCTAAATATGATAAAGGTGAAGATATCTATAAAGCTTCTATTGCTGATTTAGAAAGTGCAATTGCTCTATTAAATTCTAATACAGGAGATACTCCAACGGCTGATATCGTTTTTAAAGGAGATAAAACTAAGTGGAAAGCTTTTGCTAATACATTAAAGCTAAGATATTTGTTAAGAATGTCGAATGTAACAGGTGCTATGGCGACTTACAGAGATCAAAAATTAGCATCATTAAGTGGTGCGCAGTTTATTGATCAAGATGTATTGGAGAACCCAGGATATTCAGCAGCAAATGATGCGCAACAAAATCCGTTCACTAATTTCTATGTAAGAACTAGTTCAGGTAATAATGCTGCAAATTTCTCCATTAATGTTGCTTCTGAGCATGAAGCACTTGTATTAAATGGAAATATGGAGGGAGATACCCGTCCAGTTTATCAGAAATTTAACGGTATAGTTGATGGTAGAAGAGGAAGAATGTTTACTCTTCCAGGTGGAAAAGTTCAAGGTATTAGACAGGGGAATTTACCAGGTCAGCCGGGTGTTCCAACTGCTGTTTCGAGATTTACTTATGGAATCACTATAGGAAAAGGGACACCTGAGAATACTGGTGCTGATTATACAGCTAAAGCTTCTGCTAAGTCTGGTTGTATCATGACCAGAGCAGAGTCGAAATTTTTACAAGCGGAAGCTGCTTTAAGATATCCTGGAATCTTTGGAGGAGATGCTGAAGGAAATTTTAAAGCAGGAATAAGAGCTTCTTTTGAATTCTTTGATGCGATTGATCATACTGTTCCCGTTCCTCCAGCTACACCTATTGACATACCTGGACTCTATTTAACAGCAATAGCAGCAAGACCGGGGTTGGGTTGGACTGGAACTGATGCGAATAAATTAGATGCTATTATGACACAGAAGTGGATCGCTTTAACAGGTGTTAATCCTGAGCAATCTTTCTTTGATTATACTAGAACAGGTTTCCCTGTAACTCCTCTAGCAACTGTTTCTTCAAATCCAAAACCTAACAGACTGATTTATCCTCTTTCAGAATATATTGGTAATGCTAGCAATGTTCCAGGAATAAGTAATTCTGATGTATTTAGCAAAAATCAGTACACGCCATTCTGGGCAAGAAATTAATTTGATCATTCATTTTAATATATTTAAAACCGCTCTTTAGAGCGGTTTTTTTTGTTTTAAGTAATATTTAATTTTTGATAATTTATACTAATAAGAAGAAATAAGGATAAAAATATTATATGCATAGCATTGTATATGGTCGTAAATTTGATCACGAATGGATTGAAAATATAGTAATTGAATGTAATATCTAATGAAGGGATTGCTTTTAATATTCTGTTAATCAGCTGTTAATTCTATTATTAGGCTCCTTTTTATAATTAAATATCACTACTGTATGATATAGTATGTCGTTTTTATAGACTGGTCTATTTTTTACAATTAAATCACTTATTAGAGTTTTAGTTTTTGTTAAATCTTCAATGTTTAACAGAAATTATTAACTTAATTGATGATTATGTTGATGATTTTTGAACAATTGTTAATTTTTTATAATTTTCTTTTGTGTTCTTAAGAAAGTTTTACAAATTTGTAAAGCTTAAATAATTTGATATGAAGAAAATAACAGCAAGTGTACTTATACTTGTGTTGTCCTCATCGTTTGCACTCACCAATGCACAACAAAAGAAGACAGATACAGTAAGAACACAAGACATCGAAGGAGTCGTAGTGACTGCCCTTGGAATTAAAAGAGATAAGAAATCTCTTGGTTATGCCTCTGAAGAAATAAAGGCCGAGGCGTTAACTGGTGGAACGACAAACACCGGAAACGTAGCATCACTTCTTTCAGGTAAGGTAGCCGGGTTACAGGTTAATACAAACAATAACTTTGGCGGATCAGCTAACCTTTTAATTAGAGGTTACAAATCTCTATCCGGAGGTTCTCCACTTATCGTAATAGATGGTTCTCCAGTGAACAATAACACGGTTGCAGGATCAATATTCGATTACGGAAACTTTCTCTCCGATATTAATCAGGAAGATATTGAGTCTGTAAACGTTCTGAAAGGAGCCGCCGCATCTGCATTATATGGAGAAAGAGGTAGTGATGGTGTTATCTTGATCGTTACAAAAAGTGGTAAAGGTAAAGATGACGGTACTTGGGGAGTAACAATAAATTCTGGAATAACTGCGGGATTTATTGACAAGTCTACCTTTCCTAAATACCAAACAAAATACGGCGCCGGTTACGGAGGGAATTCTTGGAATGAAGATCCAAACCCAGACGGACACAATTATGCTAACTTCGTAGATGATGCATCTTATGGACCTGCATTCGATCCCAATCTTTTGGTATATCAATGGGATTCTTACGATCCATCGTCTCCAAATTATAAAAAAGCAACACCATGGGTTGCAGCTAAAAACGGACCGATTAAATTTTTTGAAACTCCGATTACCTATGTGAATACGCTTACGCTTGAGAAAGGAAATAAAACATCGAATCTCTCACTATCTTATTCTAATATGCTTTCTAATGGTCTTATGCCAAACTCTGAATTAAGGAAGAATACCATATCAGCAAAATTTAATCATGATTTTACAGAGAAATTACATGCATCAGTTTTCACCACTTTAACTTTGCAGGGTACAAGAGGTAGAAACGAAACAGGTTATTCTGACAATATTATTACTGGTTTCCGACAATGGTGGCAGACTAACGTAGATGTTGAAGCATTGAGACAGGCATATCAAAATAATGGAAACTCTAATTTTTCCTGGAACAGAACTGCTTCTGATGATGCAACACCTCAATATTGGAACAACCCTTACTTTCAAAGATATCAGAGTTATCAGTCAGATGATAGAACCAGAATATTCAGTTATGCACAGTTAAAATACGATGTTTCCAAAAATTTCGGAATTACAGGAAAGTTATCGTATGATGATCTACAGATGGTTATAGAAGAAAGGTTAATGAACGGATCAATACCTCAGGTATTTGGAGCGTCAGGCCTTAATGTAGGTTCAGGATATTCGAGAACAAATGTGAAAAATACAGAAATCAATTTTGATTTATTTGCTAACTATAAATTTGATATTACCTCTGATTTGAATGTGAGTGGTATTGTCGGAGGAAACGTCAGAAGAAATTTAGTAGATAATGTATTTGCAACTACGGAAGGAGGACTTTCGAAGCCGGGATTATTTGCGATTTCAAACTCAGTAAGAACAATACTTCCTCCTGATGAGACCTACCAAAAGTTTGTTACTTCGAGTATTTATGCAACAGCATCTTTTGGGTATAAAAATTTCTTATACGTTGATGGAACGTATAGAATGGATCAAAGTTCTAACCTTCCAAAAAAGAATAATAACTACGATTATTATTCAGTTACAGGATCTTTAATTCTTTCAGAATTTGTAAAGCAGGATTGGCTTAGCTTCTGGAAAATAAGAGGAAATTATGCAGAGGTAGGTTCCTCAACAACGAATTACAGATTAGTAAATACATTTAAAGCCAGAGGAGAAGGATTGTTTGATCAGCCTTTTTTCCTTGCTAATCCAAATTTAAAGCCGCAGAGATCTAAGGAAACAGAATTTGGTATGGAAGCACAATTCTTTAAAAACAGATTAGGATTTGATGTAGCTATCTATAAAACAAGAACAATTGATCAAATCATTAATTTGCCAGTATCTTCAGCTACAGGATATAGAACGTTTTTAGTAAATGCCGGGCAGGTCAATAACAAAGGTATAGAAGTGCAGTTAAATGGTACGCCATTTAAAACCGATGACTTTAGATGGGATATTGATGTAAACTGGTCTAAAAATGAAAATGAAGTAGTTTCTTTAAATGGAAATTCTCAAAATTATCTTTTAGCAAGTTATCAGAACAATGTATCTCTTAATGCTCGTGTTGGCGAAGCATTTGGAGCTTTGGTGGGATCGGATTATGTATATGATGCTAATGGACAAAAAGTAGTTAATGCGACTACAGGAAGGTATTTAAGAAACAATAATCAGATTATAGGAAATGTTACACCTGATTGGGTAGGTGGTGTAAGAAATAGTCTTCGCTACAAAGATTTTTCATTCAGCTTCCTGATTGATGTGAAACAAGGAGGGGATGTATTTTCTCCAGATATGGGATATGGTATCTCTACCGGGTTATATGAAGAAACAGCGTATTATAGAGAAAGTGGGGTAGTCTATCCAGGAGTGAATCCAAATGGACAAGTCAATACAACACCTACAAGTACTCCTGGAATTAGTGGTCGTGTAGATGGATATAATGCTATGCCAAACAAACGATTTGTTTATGACGCATCTTATGTAAAATTAAGAGAAGCCAGTATAGGGTATAATTTACCAAAATCATACTTAGCGAATACAGGTATCCAGGATGCAAAAATTTCAATTGTTGGAAGAAACCTTTGGATCATCCATAAAAATTTACCTTATGCCGATCCTGAAACAGGAACAGGGAATGGGCTAGCTGCTAAAGGACAATCCATAGGATCGTTGCCTACAACTCGTGACATTGGGATAGACATAACTTTAAAATTCTAAAAAATGAAAAAAATATTTTTAATTATAGGTGTTGCTTCACTCGCATTAACTTTGAATTCATGTGAGAGGGATATTACTTCATTGAACGAAGATCCAAAACATCCAACAGAAGTTCCATCAGGAGTACTTTTTGCAAGTGCGGAACACGCATTGCTTGATCAGGTATTGAACGTTAATGTTAACAGAAACATAAGTCGATTTTTCACCCAGCAATGGTCGGAAACAACATATCCGGATGAGACAAATTATAATATGACTGCTCGTCCGATACCTAGAAATCATTACAACCGTATGATGTCGTCTGCTTCTGCTACAATAAACTCTCCGGGGGTTCTGTCAGCATTAAGAGATGCAAGAAGGTTTCTTGATGGAGAAAGTGTAACTCCGGTTCAAAGAAATAATAGCATCGCTATGATAGAATTAGTGAATGCTTACGCATGGGCTAATTTAGTAGATACTTATGGAGATATACCATATTTTGGAGCATTGAAAGCTACAGCGGAAAATCCTGGAAATGCTGAAATTCCTTATGATGATGCAAAGGTCATTTACCTTGATCTTGTTAAAAGGATTGATGCTGCTTTGGCATTGATTAATACTTCTGAAATAGGATATGATAAAGATTTAATTTACAAAGGAGATATGTTTAAATGGAAAAAGATGGGAAATTCTTTGAAGTTTAGACTCGCTATTGCTTTAGCAGATGTAGAACCCGTACTTGCCAAAACCTATGCTGAAGCGGCATATACAGGAGGGTTATTTACAGAGAAGGCTGATAATTTTGGACTACAGACATTTCCTTCAGGATTATTATCCAATCCGGTTTATCAAGACGTAATACAATCTGGTAGAAATGATTTCTTACCTTCAAATATTCTGGTAAATTTCATGAATACTAATAATGATCCAAGAAGAGCGGTTTGGTTTACTACTGTTGCTAATGCTTATATTGGTGGAGTGTACGGTAGCCAAAATGTATTTAACCAATATTCTCACTTTACAAATGTTATTTCAGGAGAGAATGCACAAGGATTTTTATTAGATTATGCTGAAATTATGTTTTTGAGAACTGAGGCTGCTGCTCGAGGTTTTGCTGTGGGTGGAACTGCTACTACCTTATATTCGCAGGCAATTCAAGCTTCCATGACGGAATATAATGTTGACCCAACTCAGGCTAGTGCATTTATAGCTGCACATCCATTTGATCCAATTAATTGGAAAAAGTCAATTGGTGAGCAGGCGTGGATAGCGATGTTTAATAAGGGCTTCCAAGCATGGAATTTTACAAGAAGACTGGATTTTCCTGTATTTGCAAATCCATCAGGATCATTAGTAGAAGCAGTGCCAGTAAGAATGCCTTATTCTGACCAGGAATATCTTTTAAATGCTACTAATGTAAAAGCTGCAGCTGCAAAAATTGGAGGCGATAAAGTGTCAACAAAAATCTTTTGGGACAAATTTTAAATTAATTAATAATCTAAACAAGTATTTCTGTTTAGATAAAGTAAATGTTTTTATATGAAATTTTTAATAGGATTCTTTTTTTTAATGTGCATTATTTCATGCTCCAATGATGACGATAATAACAATATTGTAGACAATGTAAGCATCAATGGAAATTGGAAACCCTATAAATATGAATTCAGGGGTAAAACTTATATGGTAAATGATTGTGGTCTCAAAGGTCAGCTATTGATCAATGCAGATTTTACTGGAGTTTATGAAAGATATGATCTTTCTACTTCAGGTAACTGTACTAAATTTGATTCCTTTGCTGGTAAATGGGGCTATGACAATCTATATAGTACTCTTACACTTACATATAATGAAGGTGGAGCAGTTAAAACTCTTAAAAAGGAGGTAGAGTCATTTTCCACTACTGAGCTTAGGGTATATGATAATTCTAAAAATTTAGATAATGTGCCTGGAAATGATGAAGCCGTTTTAATTTTTATAAAACAATAGTATTTCTATAATAAACCGCCTTCGGGCGGTTTTTTTATTTCCGTATATTTGTATTTCAAAATTAGAACATGAATATTAAAGATATAATAGAGGAAAAACTTTCGGAAGTCATTTTAAATGTATATCAGTTAAAAGAAATTAATCTGGAGGTTCAGGAAAATAAAACTGAGTATGAAGGAGATTTTACGATTGTTACCTTTCCACTAGTTAAACAATTAAAGAAAAATCCCGAAAGTATAGGAATAGAATTAGGAGAATCTTTAACAGCACAAACAGATGTGTTTGAAAGCTTTAATGTGGTTAAAGGATTTCTGAATGTTAAAGTTAAAAACCAATTCTTTGTAGATCAATTGAGATCTGTAACTGATGGTTTCTCAAAAATTGAAAAGAAAGATGCAACAGTGATGGTAGAATATTCTTCTCCAAATACTAACAAACCACTGCATTTAGGACATATTAGAAATAATTTATTAGGTTTCTCTGTTGCTCAAATTCTAAAAGAGGCAGGATATGATGTGATCAAGTCACAGATCATTAATGATAGAGGGATTCATATTTGTAAATCGATGTTGGCTTGGGAAAAGTTTGGAAATGGGGAAACACCTGAGACAACCCATACCAAAGGAGATAAGTTTGTTGGAAATTATTATGTAGAATTTGATAAAAATTACAAAAAAGAAATAGCCGAGCTTGTTGAGAAGGGAATAGGAGAGGATGAGGCGAAGAAAGAGGCTCCTTTAATGAAGGAAGCTCAAAAGATGTTGCTGGACTGGGAAAATGGTGATGAAAAAGTAAGAAGCCTGTGGAATGAAATGAACTCTTGGGTCTATAAAGGGTTTAATGAAACTTATAAGAGACTAGGCGTTGATTTTGACCAGGTTCAATACGAAAGCAATACCTATATTTTAGGAAAGGATCTTATCCAGGAAGGCTTGGAGAAAGGGATTCTATATCAAAAAGAAGACGGATCGGTTTGGTGTGATCTTACAGATGAAGGATTGGATCAAAAGCTTTTATTACGCTCTGATGGGACTTCTGTTTATATGACTCAGGACTTGGGAACTGCGGTTGAAAGATTTAAGCAAAATAATATTCAAAAGCTAATTTATACGGTAGGGAATGAACAGGATTATCATTTCCAGGTTTTATTTAAAATCCTGAAAAAATTAGGCTATGCCTGGGCTGATCAATTATTCCACTTATCTTATGGAATGGTGGAACTTCCTGAAGGAAAAATGAAATCCCGTGAAGGAACTGTTGTAGATGCTGATGATTTGATGCAGGAAATGTATGCAACAGCGAAATCTAAGGCGCAGGAATTAGGAAAACTTGAACACCTGTCTGATGAAGATAAAGAAACATCCTACGAGACTGTTGGATTGGGAGCATTAAAGTATTTTATGCTAAAGGTAGATCCTAAGAAAAAAATGCTGTTTAACCCGGCAGACAGTATTGATTTTAACGGAAATACAGGTCCTTTTATTCAATATACCTATGCTCGTATTCAATCTTTATTAACAAAAGCAATGTACGCTCAAAAAGAAGTAGCTAATGTTGAATTAAATCAATCTGAAAAGGAACTGATCATGCAATTAGCCAATTATAAAACGGTAGTTGCTAGAGCAGCAGAAACATTAAGCCCAGCCTTAGTTGCTAATTACCTTTACGATCTTGTAAAATCTTACAATTCTTTCTATCAGAATAATCCTATTATGATTCAGGAAGATGAGAATGTAAAACAGACCCGATTAAATCTATCAGATCTAACGGCTCAGACAATAAAGAAATCTTTAGGATTACTGGGAATAGGAACCGTAAACAGAATGTAAAATATCAGCCTCTTGAATTCAAGAGGCTTTTTTATGAAGCAGATTCGTTTTGTTTAGGTTGATTTTTGTGACTGTCTTCATATAATTTGGCGTCACTCCACTTGGCATGTTTGGAAGGAACAATTTTATATCCTCTTTTGTAAGAGTATACTTTTGTAAATTCTGCTCCGAAAAATATCAGCATACAGGAATAATTGATCCACATCATAATAAGAATAACAGTTCCTGCGGTTCCAAAAGTTGAGGTTGGTTTGAAATTACTAAAGTAAAGACTCAATAAAAACTTACCTAATGTAAACAAAAGGGTCGTCAATATAGCACCTTTCCAGACCGGTCTCCAGTTGATTTGTACATCAGGTAGAAATTTAAACATTAGGGCGAATAACAGCATCACAAGAGCAAAGCCAACAGCAAAATTTACCAATTCCACCAGCATATAAGTTTCAAAACCAAAATAATTTGTGATCCAGGTATTAAAAAGGCTTATTGCTGAAGAAAGGATCATGGTGATCATTAATAAAAATCCAAGGATGAGGATCATTCCCAGGGAATTGGCTCTGTCAAGAAGAAATTTAATTAATGCTTTTTTTGGTGCTGATTGTACATCCCAAAGGGTATTTAAAGAATGTTGCAATTGAAAAAATAATGTGGTGGAACCAAAGACCAAAGAGCCTATTCCTACTGCCTTCATGAAAATGTTCTGTTTGTCGATCAATGCGCCGGCAATCATATTTTCTACACTTTTGGCAACATCATTTCC
The DNA here is from genome assembly GCF_025403485.1 of Chryseobacterium paludis. Taxonomy (NCBI): domain Bacteria; kingdom Pseudomonadati; phylum Bacteroidota; class Flavobacteriia; order Flavobacteriales; family Weeksellaceae; genus Chryseobacterium; species Chryseobacterium paludis. The sequence goes on along the minus strand of NZ_CP099966.1, from coordinate 2,721,069 downwards.
CATCAATCCACTGATCTGAGTACTGATCTGCCCACGGATGGCTTCTTCCCCGAAAAAGTTTCCGGCAATCCATATGATAATAATTAATAATCCCGGAATAGAAAAGATCGCATAATATGCTAAACTCGCCGAATCTCTTGATGCGGTAGAACTGTTCCATTCTGCAAATGTGTCTTTTAAAACCTCCCAGAAAAATTTTATATTGTTGATCATATTAAAATGGATATCCGATTGCTATATTTAAAACAAGATTATCTTTTCTCCAGCTGCCATCTCCAAAATTGATCCTGTTAAAAGTCCATCTGTCTCCTTTTTCATAGTAAGGAACACGAAGGGGCATTGCTAAGTCTAATCTTAAAATTAATATTGAGAAATCAAGTCTTAGACCAACTCCGGCACCTACAGCAATTTCACTCAAAAAATCTTTTGAAAATGTTCCACCTGGGCGGTCATTGTCCTTATCCTTAATTAACCAAACATTTCCAGCGTCTATAAACGCGGCTACATTTAAAAATTTATAAAGATTAGCACGATATTCTGCATTCATCTCTAATTTGATATCCCCCGATTGATCAAACGAAAGCTTCTCATTTAAGCCTCTTGGATCATAGCTTCCAGGTCCTAAGGTTCTTGCTCGAAACGCTCGAATACTGTTACTTCCGCCTACAAAAAATTGTTTGGAAAAAGGGATGTATTCTGAATTCCCATAAGGGTAAGCAATACCGGCTATAATTCGTGAAGCGAAGTTAGTTTTTTCTGAAAACTTGTGATAGAATCTGAAATCGTTTTCCATTTTTGCATACTGACTGAACGGAACTCCAAAGATTTCTTTTTGTTTCCCTTTTTTTGCGCTGGCTCCTGTTACTAAGCCTGTAATATTTCCCGCCAAATCAAGTGTGCCCTTGTAATAGAAGGTATTTGTTTTTGGCAACATAGTATTCGTATAGGTATATGAATAAGTAGGACCAAAAATAAGTTGCTCTTCGACTACTCTTTGCATAGCAGGAGTAGTCGCTATTGATTGATATAATGGAGTGACATTAGCTGGTGAAACTAAAGTTATATCTAGAACTTTTAAGTCATGTTCTTTTCTTGCATTTTCCTTCCATACATATCCGAATGAAGCTGTAAAATTATTAAGTGTGTAATATTCAGTACGGTTTTGGAATTCATACCCAAGAGTTATATTGGTCCTTGGGACAAAAGCGCTGGAAGAGTGGAATCTGAATGGGGCAACTATTCTAGGAATAGACAACTGTACATTTGCTCCGGCACGATACATGTTTTTAGCCTGTGACTGGCCACCCATCTGTACATCAAAAGCTCCATAAATAGCTGCTTTAAATTGTTCAGCACCTTTGAAAAAATTTCGATGCGTCCAGTTTAGATTCAACTCACTACCTGCATAGCTGGCAGAATTGGTTCTTCCTAAAGCTTCCAGACGAAGAGATTGTACTTCTCTTGGCGTCAATAAATAGTAAGCATCAAATTTATGCTGTAGAGAATCTGAAACAATGAATTCATTTTTTACAAATTTAAAAACGCCTAAGCTGATTAAACGGTTTAATGAAAGATTGTGATCGGTACGGTTGTACAAATCTCCTTTCTCAAAGTATAATGCCCTATCGAAAATTTTAGGTTTAAATTTATGTTGTGGGTCAATCACATATATGTCATTATAAGCATACTTTGAAAGAGAATCCTTGTTCATTGGAACACTGTATTTACCCTTTTTTACATCCTGAAGATTATAAGTAGGGAAAACAATCACTTTGTCGATACTGAATTGTTGGGTAGCCAGATCAGGAGTGTCCTCTTTTAATTTTACATTAAGCTCTACTTTATGATTCTTGGTCACTGTACTGTCTGCCTGAACAATAATATTATCGGGATGGAAATAATAAAAACCCTTTTCCTTCAAACCATTATCAATTCGATCCCGCTCAGTTTTGATAACGCCCAGATCAAACGGATTTCCATTTTTAAGCAGGGTTTTTTCTTTTAAATTTTGAATCTCATGGTTGACCACAGAAGAATCCTGCTGAAATTTCACACTACTGATTAAATACTGAGCACCAGGTTTTAGAGTATAAATAACTCTTGCCTTCTTGTTTTTTGAAATCGTATCATAGGTTGCTTTAGCGTTAAAATATCCCTTATTTTCAGAATAGTTGACAATGATATCTTTATTGAATTCACGATCAACATCACCTAATAGAACCGGTTTTTCACCGATCTTGTATTTTAACCAGTAGTTGAAACCCTTATCTTTTTTAGGTTCTTTGGCAATATTGTAAAAGTATAACCTGGGACGTAGCCCAAGTAGGGTTGAGTTCGGTTTAGGAATTAGATTTTCCTCCAGAGCAGCCTGAAGTTCTTTTTTATCTTTTTTAGGGATGGTATCATTGTCAATCTTTACTTCTGCGCCGGTATAAAGCATCTGCCCTTCCTTAAGAAATCTGGTATTGCTACACGAAAGACTAACTGCAGTAAGTCCTGAAGCGAAAAAATATGTAAAGTATTTTTTGAGTTTATTTCCCATTTATTTAAATTCTACCACTTGGTTATTCTTATTTTCTTTTTTCGGTCTGTCTTTTTTTGATTTTTTGAAAATATCACGGAATTGATCATAATCCAATGTGATGATAAATCCAACTCCGGTTTCAATAATTTGTCCTTGCAGAGCCACCTGATATTCATCTTTACGATAAGCTCTCAACATATACCTGCCGTCTTTGGAGAGGCTGTAATCTACCGTTACATTTCCCGCAATGTTGTTCGTAGTCTCATTTTGTCTGGCATCACCTTCCAAACCGAAATTACTTCCTACCGTAACTTTAAGACGATCATTCAATAGTTTTTTGCTGATATCTACATTAAGATCAGTTCTCGTATTTTTTTGCCCGGTAGAATAATCTTCAGAGGAGTCCAGTCCAAAATTTAAGTCTACCCCTTTAATCAAGCCTGAAGCAAGGTTATTTAGCTGTTGGGAAAGAATTTTACTTACACTCTGTCTTGCCATTGCCTCAGCAGACATTCCTGCGCCGCTTTGGAAGGGGTTTTCACCTATAAAACGATTCAATAATAATAGAGCAAAAACCTGTTTATTCATTTCAGATTCCTGAGTTCTGAGCTGGGTAAGTTTTTGATCAACAAGATCTGTTACTGTTGATGAAACAGAACTATTTTTTTTATCAGTGGTAATATCAAATGTAATCTGCGGTTTCAGCAATTCACCACTCATTTTTAATAAAGTATTGAAAGGGATTCTTTGTTTAAATTGATTGATAGTCGAAGAACTTTCACCACTTATCTGTTGTTCTACAAGATCGATAGGTGCTACGTCAGCTTTATAGACGGCAGTAATATCCATAATCGCTGCAGTAGGTTCTCCTGTCCAGGTAATGGTGCTTCCTTTCTGAATGTCAAATTTTCTTTTAAGTAAACTTACGGAAAGGTCATAAGATCCTTTTTCTACCTGATATACTCCAACCAAAGTCGTTTTTCCTGATGGATCAACCCCACCAGTTAGTTGTGCTTCCCCCTGAAGTTGTACAAAATCACCGTTGGCTTTATCGATGATGATCGACATTTTAGCTTCTTTGCTTACTTCGATATTTACACTTACATCCATTCCTTTAATACGGCTTTGCGCTTTTAAGGAATCGGCTTTAATGGTCTTATTGAGAACAACCTGATCCTGATCTACAAATTCTACAATTCCATCTCTTTCCTGTAATGAAGGACTGGATTGAGGCAGTACAAAAGTGAAATCTGTATTGTCAGTCACAGCCAATCTTCCATCCACTTTTGGTAAGTCTAAGTTTCCTCGAATATGTAACCCCGCATCAATCGCAAGTGTTCCATACATCATGGCGTCATTAGATTTTTCAGAATTGACTACCTTGAAACCTTTAGCATTAACATCAAGGTTGAATGCGAAATCCCGATATGTTTGTGTAAGAACCTGACCGTTTACAACAAGTGCATTTCCATCTTTATCATTGATTTTAAATTTATTAAACTCAATGCCTCTGTTTGTAAAATCAATTTCATCATTCAGCTTTCTGAAATCACTTCCCGTTTTAGCGATTTCAAGACCTACATTATTAAATTTCACTTTACCCAAGATATTAGGTTTATCTGTACTCCCGGTTATATTCAGATTTCCGGAAAGATAACCCTCTGTATTGGTAATGGCATTCATGGAGAATCCTTGAACACTTTTCATCTGAAGCTTATTGATGGCCATATTCAGATCAAATGTGCTGGAAGAAGTGTTGTAATTTCCAGCAATTTTCACATCATTGTTATTTCCGGAAAGCGCAATATCAGCATTTAAAAGTTTAGATGATGTGCTGTTTACCTTTACAGCTAGATTTCCAATTGGATTTCCATACACGAACAGATCTGAAATATTGAGATCAGAAGTGAATGTCATATCTTTTGTTAAATCCCGAAGCTGAGCAGTCCCGTTAATGGTTCCTTTAGCTAAAAGAGAGTCTTTCTTAATGATCTCGGTGATGGTTTCGATTTTGAAATCTTTCAATGAGATATTTAAAGGACTGTTGGCAGATTCACTTTCTGACTGCAGAGAAATCTCACTTCCGGCATTTGAAAGTTTAAAATTATCAGCTACAATCCCCTTACTGCCAATTTGGATTTTATTTCCTTCAGCAACTGTCCAGTCATTATAATTTAATTTTAAACCATCCGGATTCAGAGAAACTTCTGTAATGTCATTTAATGATTTTGCATTTCCGGCAATCAGAAATTGAGTAACATCTTTTTGATCTTTGGTTGTGATATTGTAATTAATGATATTGTTCGAAACATCACCTCCGATATTAATTTTATTTAAAGCAAGACTCGAACTTTTTAGGGCAGCAACATTCAGGTTGTATTGTAATGCCTGATTCTCGTTGGTTACTTTTAACGTTGCATTTTCAATTGAATTCTCTCCGTATAATAACTGTGGGATCTGTCCATCAATTTCAATCTTTTGAGAATCGGCATTGTAATTTCCAACTAAATTGATGGTTTCAAAACTTTTCAGATCAGGAACAAATTTTCTGATCAGATCGTCATTTTTAACCTTCGCATTAAATGTAAAATACTGACCAGCATCAATCTTTTGAGTTTTATCGGGTTTCTGAAATTGATAATATTGATTAATAGTTTGGGTTAATGATCCAAATATCTGAGTCAATTTATATTTTCCTTTCAGTTCTACATCTGCGATTTGAGAATTGAAAACAATATTCGTTGAATCATTTGCTGAACTTGCTTTCAAATGTACTTCCTGAATAGGATAAACCTCTTTGGTATCTGAAAATGCGAAGTTCTGAAGATTTAAATATCCATTCAAATGATCAGGGTCCAGATTGGTGAAGTCACCATCAATTTTCCCTCCAATGATCATTTGTTTTTCATAGAACCCAAGTTTATTAAGATCTAGTTTGATAATATCTCCATTAACCTTTACTGTAGGATTCTTCTCATTATAAACTCCGGAAGCGGTCAATTTCAGATTGGCATTCGGATCATTAGAATCTAAAAGAATATGATAAGCACCATTATTTATTTTTCCGGTCAAATTCATGTCGCGGTACTGATAGCCTTTATATGTGGCGGAAGCAACATGACCCTTAAGATCCGCTTTTGCTTTTTTGAAATCAAAACTTTCTCCCTTTGCGGAAATCTGTGCAGTAACTGATCCAATATCTTTATTCTGAATGATCTTTCCAACCTGTATTCCTTGAAGATTGGCTTTTATATCATATAATTCGTAATTTTTTCTACGCATATCTACATTGGCAATGATAGCTGCATTCCCTAGAGTAGAATAAAGATTAAGATTGGTATTGACCAGTTTGGTAGTTCCTTTTGCAGTTCCTTTTATACTGAAATTAGAAGGTAATGAAATATTGGATGGTATAGTATTTTTAGGAACCAGATTATAGATCGTTTTTGCTGATGAAGAAAATTCTTCAATTTTTAAATCATAATACAATTGATCAGGGTTCATGGCATTTCTGATTCTTCCTGATGCTGCAACCCTTAACTGATCCAATCCTGCAACTTTTAAATCCTGAATCAATAAATCATTCACACTTCCTTTTACATTTGCATTTACAGCAAGTATGGTATTGGGGTATTTATTGAATGGAACAGTGTTTCCTAAGGTCGGAACTAAATTTAGAATGTCAGAAAAACCTATTTTAGAATCATGGATATTAGCAGATATTTTTACGGCCCCAAGATTAGAAGTCAGCTGTTCAATAGAATTATATTGTAAAATAACCTCATCTCTTAATATTGTTTTTGGAGTCTGTAAGTATAGATCTTTAAGATAGGCTTCCTTTTCTCCATAAACAAAATCTGTGTTAAATTTTTGAATATCCAGACCACGTCCTTCCTGGATTTCTGCTGAATTTACCGTTCCTGCAAAGGTGTTGTTTTCCATTTTGAAACTTCGGACCTCAACATTCATTTTTGAAAAATTAAGGTGGTTGAAGTCCATCCCCTGTTTGGTAGGAGCGATTGCGGTATTATGGTAAGCTACTTTTACATCATTAAGAACCAGTTTACCCAAAAGTACTTTCATTGCTTTTTCCTTTTCTGAGCTTCCTGGTGAGGTGGCTTCTTCTTTTTTTGGATTAGCATTTTGGGCAGGTAAATAAAGATTGGCATTGATATCTGCTCCGGAAAGAATAATATTTGACACATTATAGGAATTATTATCCAGATCCAGTTTATTGACCTTTGTACTTAGTTCTTTAAATAAAACCTTTGCAAAAGTTTTTGTATTGTCATCACCGTAATCAATATCAAAATTGGTTAGTTTGATTCCTCTCAAACCAATATTCATTGATTTTTTCTGATTTAAAGAATCAACTTTTTTCTCAACTTTCTTCGAAACTTCTTCTACGAGATCTTGTTTTAATTTTAGTTTTAATCCATCCAGATTAATGTCATTGACTGCGTAATTATTTTTATTTAAATCAAAAGTTTTTACTCTTGTATCGAAAGATTTGAAGTATAATTTTATGTCATTTCCTGATTGCTGATCATTAAAAGTAACCCCAATATCTTTTAAGTTGATTTTATCAAGTGAAATAATAAATGGTTTTGAAGGGCTTTCTTCCTTATCTGAAGTGGCAAAAGCATCAATAATATAATCGAAATTAAATTTCCCATGTTTTTTTCTGACCACATTAGCCTTCACACCTTCAAGATCGACAGAAGTAATATCCGCAGTAGAATTGATGAGTTTAAGCATATTTAATCCAACATCCAGTTTTTTAACAGCTAGAAGGGTATCAATATCCTGACCTTTTAAATAAAGATTTTCCATAACAAGACTGTTAGGGAATCCTATATAAACCTTTTCAAGGCTGACTTTTGTTTTGATTTTTTTCTCGAGGTAGACAATAAGTTTGTCTTTAATAAAGTTTTGAACCGCTGGAAGACGCAAACTTAGTATAAGTAGGGCAAGAAGTACCAATATTGATATAATGGTAATGGCAAAGCGCCTCAGGAGTTTTCTTTTATTAATTTTTAGTTTCAAATGTGATAGGGTTTATAACAAAGATAATAATACTATTTAAAAAATTACCCGATGTGGTACCCCTTTGCGAATGCAAAAATCCTGCCTTGACTGCCTTTTATGGAATTTTAGTTGAATCGAAGTGAAGTGAATTAGTTGAGACAACAGTCAAGGCTTGGATTTATTTTTTAGTTTAAAAAGCCCCCTTTTTATACATTTTTCAAAGTATGAAAAGGTTTAGAAAAATGAAATTTAATGTTAGTTAGTGATAAAAGGGGGCATGATATAGTGATAGTTTTAGTTAAATATTTATTCATTATTGTTTTCCCATTTTACTTCTTCTCCTTGTGGAGCCGCCCCGCCCAGAGCTTGGGTAATCGGACTTGTTTCCTGATTGATATGGTATATGTAAGCTGCAATTTTTTCGGCATCCCTTCCTGTGATCGTTCCTTCCTTAATGAAAGGTCTCATGGTAGGATTATTTGGAGAACCGTTTTCAAGCATCCAGAAAACATTCTTAAAAAGGCTTTTTTCTTTGATATTAATCCAGTGCTTATCAGTAAGATTTGGTCCGATTCCTCCTTTTGCACCATCTCCATGGCAGGTTACACAGTTGGTTTTGAAAAGCTGTTCACCTTCTGCGATATTGTCAGCACTGTATTTTGCTGTTTCTAAATCAATAGTAGGTGCATTTTTTTCATATTCTACAATCGATGCAAGCATCGTTTTTGTTTCCTTGTCATATTCCACATCAGGATGCGCGTAATCTGTAAATGCAAAAGCAATCATATAGATGGCGCAGAAGACAATTCCAAAATAGAATAATCCAATCCACCATTTTGGTAAAGAATTATCAAGTTCAGTAATTCCATCAAAACCATGATCGATGAGAATGTCTTTTTCTTCAGTCTGCGACTGTTTCTTAAACGCAGAATTCCAAAGCTTTTGAAAATAGGAAATATTCTTTTCTGTCAGATATTCTTTCTTTTCATTTTCTGTTAATCTGCTGAACTGTTCATTTTCCACCAGATCTCCTATAGAATTCATAATCAAAAGCAGGATGATTGCAATGAGTAATAATGCCCAGAAGAAAGGAGATGTGAAATAACCCGAATCCTGTGCGAACATCTCAAATGCCATAATGGTTAGCCCGATGGTTACAATGATATATATTGAAATGGGTGTTCTCGTTTTCATTTTACATTGATTTTAATAGTTAGTCAACACTTGCAGTTTTAATATCGGTGGTTTTGATATCTGTACCCAATCTTTGCAAATAGGCGATCATGGCAATAATTTCTCTTTGTTCAAGAGGAACGAATGCCGGACCTTTTGTTATCTTGTCTTTCTGCACCTGATCTTTTACGTCAGTTGCTTCAGAATAGATTCTTTTTACAATAGCTTTAGATTGATTGTCTGCCCATTGATTGGCCGAGTCTATCTGAGCTTTTGTGTAAGGAATGTCAAAAGTGTTTTTCATTAATTCCATTTTGCTAACCATTTCAGAACGGTCAAGTTTATTGGTAATTAACCACGGGAAACGAGGCATGATAGATCCTGCTGAAGTAATTCTTGGATTGTACATATGTTTAAAATGCCATGAATCTGGATTTCTACTTCCTTCCCTATGTAAGTCGGGTCCTGTTCTTTTAGATCCCCATAGGAATGGACGATCATATACGAACTCTCCCGCTTTAGAGTATTGTCCATTTTTACCATCAAATCTCATCACTTCATCTCTGAATGGTCTGACCATTTGGGAGTGACAGGAATTACAACCCTCACGGATATACAGATCCCTGCCTTCAAGTTCCAGTGGTGAATATGGTTTTACAGCAGTAATTTGAGGGAGATTACTTTTTATGGTCAGGGTAGGGACAATTTCCACCAATCCACCAACTGAGATTACAATAAAAGCTAATATAGAAAGTAGTTTTGGTGTTCTTTCAAGCCAAAGGTGAGCACCTTCACCCTCTTTTCTTTGGCTTCCAATATTAGCTAAAGCAGGTGCTTCTGCCGGAACTTCTTTCTGGAATGAGCCTGCTTTGATGGTTTTAATAACATTGATAACCATTAAGATCGCTCCTGACAGATAAAGGATACCACCCAAAAATCTCATTTTGAAGTAAGGTATAATAGCAGTTACCGTATCTAACCAGTTTTTCCACAATAGTGTTCCATCCGGGTTAAATTGCTTCCACATCAATCCCTGAGTAAATCCTGAAATATACATCGGAACAGCGTAGAAAATGATTCCTAAAGTTCCCAGCCAGAAGTGCCAGTTGGCCAGTTTTTTAGACCAAAGCTCTGTTCTCCACATGATCGGGATCAGGTAATAAATTACTCCAAAGGCCATAAAACCATTCCATCCAAGAGCTCCCAGGTGAACGTGGCCAATTACCCAGTCGGTGTAATGTCCGATTTTATTTAAAGATTTAGTCGCTAAAAGTGGTCCTTCAAAAGTGGCCATTCCATAACAGGTTACTGCTACAACGAAGAATTTAAGGATAGGATTTTCTCTTACTTTATCCCAAGCTCCTCTTAAAGTAAGAAGACCATTGAGCATGCCTCCCCAAGATGGAGCAATAAGCATAATAGAAAAACCTGTACCTACCGCCTGAGCCCATGCCGGAAGCGCTGTATACTGAAGGTGATGCGGACCTGCCCAAAGGTATACGAATATCAGCGACCAAAAATGGATAATAGATAATTTGTAAGAAAATACAGGACGCTGTGCCGCTTTTGGCATAAAGTAATACATCAAACCCAATACCGGAGTTGTCAGTACAAATGCAACTGCATTATGACCATACCACCATTGCACAAGAGCATCTTTTACTCCCGCATATACAGAATAGGATTTCCAGCTCGTAAATGATAATGGAACTTCAAGATTATTAAAAATATGAAGCATGGCTACAGCAATCCAGGTTGCAATATAAAACCAGATGGCAACATACAGATGTCTGACCCTTCTTCTGGCAATCGTTCCAAACATATTAATACCAAAGATGATCCACGAGAAAGCAATTAAAATATCAATTGGCCATTCGTGTTCAGCATATTCTTTTGAAGTATTAATTCCCATTAAGAAAGTTATAACAACGCTGATAATCATGATCTGCCATGACCAGAAGTGGATCCATGACAAGGTATCACTATACATTCTTGTTTTTAATAATCGCTGCATGCTATAATAGGCACCACAGAAAAATGAATTACAGACAAAAGCAAAAATAACAGCACTTGTATGAAGCATTCGGATTCTTCCGAATCCCATTGCTCCCTGTGTGTTTATTAATCCCTGGATATTTCCACTTCTTAAACTTTGGATCGTTGTATCATCAGTTCCGAATAAAAATTCGGGTAACTCCGGGTAGAAGAGCATTAATGCTGCAGTAAGACCAAGTAAAAAACCAACCAGGCCAAATACAATAGTAGCATAGAGAAATGCTCTGACAATATTATTGTCATAATTAAATTTTTGCGTCTCCATAATTCCAATAGTTGTTGTACAGAATTAATATTTATTACCATTTAGCTTTATACTGATGTTTTTAAGGCTAAATCTGATTAGGAAATAAATATCATGTAACGTGTATAATGTTTTGCCAAAGGTATTTATTAACTTTGTTAGAGGCTAGTAGATATCCTTCTAAACCATACCAAAAACTACTAAAACAAATACGATGAAAATATGTGGTCAAAATATAAGAAAAGTTCGACGAAGTAAAGATTTTACACAGGAATATATGGCTTTTGAAATGGGGATTTCACAAAAAGCCTATTCTGATATTGAGAATTCTAAAGTAAAGATCAATCTCGATATTTTAAGTAAAATTTCAAATATCCTGGAAATTAAGCCCTCAGATATTTGCAGCATTTCTCATCGATGTGGAATAACAGATTATGAAGATAAATACCATGATCTTATTCACTATATGAAACAAAATAATATTCCGATTCCTGAAGAATATATTTAATTTTCTATAATTATTCTACTTTTCTAATTTTAGCTAAATTCTTGAGTGTTTAATAAATTGAACGTTGAACTTTGTTTATAGAAGGGAATTTCTGTGAAGTTTTTATATATTTAGCGAATAATTCATTCTATGAACCACGAAGAGAAAACTGAACAAAATCCACAACAAAATACCTCTTTGGTTAGAGGACTAACCAACCGACATATTCAATTAATCGCCTTAGGTGGCGCTATTGGAACAGGACTGTTTCTTGGAATCGGTCCCGCTGCCGTTTTAGCAGGTCCATCTGTTATTTTAGGATATGCTTTAGCTGGGATTATTGCCTTCTTTATTATGCGTCAGCTTGGTGAAATGGTCGTTCAGGAACCTGTATCAGGAAGCTTTAGTTATTTTGCCTATAAATATTGGGGGAATTTCCCTGGTTTTGCCTCAGGATGGAATTATTGGATTCTTTATATTTTGGTGAGTATGGCCGAGCTTACAGCGATTGGTCACTATATTCATTTCTGGTGGCCGGAAATTCCACTCTGGGTTTCAAGCTTAGTTTTCTTTGTGCTGATTAATGCGCTTAATCTCGCTTCTGTAAAAGTATATGGAGAAACCGAATTTTGGTTTTCAATTATCAAAGTAGTAGCTATCGTTGCTATGATCGTTTTTGGTATTTACTTATTGGTAAGTGGAAGCGGAGGTGAGAAAGCGAGCATCCAGAATTTATGGAATGATGGCGGATTTTTCCCAAAAGGATTATTTAATAAAAATGAAAACGGATATACAGGTCTTTTCGCAGCAATGGCTATGATTATGTTTTCTTTTGGCGGATTAGAATTAATTGGGATTACTGCTGCTGAAGCTAAAAACCCCGAAAAAACAATACCAAAAGCGACCAATCAGGTAATTTATAGGATTTTAATTTTCTATGTTGGGGCTTTGGTTATTTTATTTGCATTAAGCCCATGGAGAGATATTACAGAGGGATCAAGCCCTTTCGTGATGGTTTTTCAAAATCTAAACGGACTTGAATTTACCATTTTTGGGAAAGTGATTCAATTCAATTCATTGATTGCAAATATTCTTAATTTAATTGTTCTAACAGCAGCTCTGTCAGTTTATAACAGTAGTGTTTACAGCAATAGTCGAATGCTTTTTGGATTGGCTCAGCAAGGAAACGCTCCCAAAGGCTTAATGAAACTTAATAAAAATCACGTACCTACCAATGCGATTATCGTGTCCTCTTGTTTTGCGGGTATCTGTATCATCATTAATAAATTAGTTCCTGAAAAGGCTTTTGAATATTTAATGGCCTTGGTGGTATCTACACTTATTATCAACTGGTTGATGATATGCTATACCCATTTAAAATTCAGAAAAAGCAAAATAAAAGATGGAGTTAGAACACTATTTCCATCTATATTTTATCCTGTCTCTAATTATATCTGTATTGTTTTTTTATTGATAATTTTAGTACTTATGTGTATCACAGGAATGGAGATACAGGTAATTTTAATTCCGATTTGGTTAACCTTCTTATTTGTAATGTATAAATTGTATAAACCTAAAACTAAATAATTAATAAATGAAAAAACGAACAGGAATTCTAGGTTTTTTAATGATCTTCGTAGCTGCATTTTTTTCTACTATGTATGCCCAAATTCAAGAAAATTCAAGAGAAATTCATATTGCAGGAATTATTATTGATTCTAAAACAAAGCAACCGGTAATGGGAGCTACAATTGTAGATGAAAATAATAATGTTATTGCTTCTACAGACGATAAAGGATATTTTTTTTCAAAACTGAATAAATCTGAAAAAGGCGAGATTGATTTTAGATTTACGGTTAAGAAAAAAGGGTACACCAAGCTCACTCAAATAGAACATTGGGCAGATCAGAAGGATCCTGGTGCAATCTATTATTTGGGAATAAAGAATAAATGGAGAATCAATGATGACTCTTTTTCTAAAATGCTTCCAGTGAAGAATGATCTTGTCAATTATGATACAATTGCCGAACGTTTTATAAAGAACGAAAATTTATAAAATGCAGAGATAGGCTTAATGAAAACAATACAAAGGATAGATGTTGATTTATCCTTTTTTTTGTGCTCAGTAAAAATAACCTAAAATGCTGTATCTTTAATAGTCTAATATACTTATGAATAAATTGTATAGTCATGGTAATTTGTAAAATGTAGGATCATGCTTATAAGTTTTAGTGAAATCCAGAAGATTGTTGATCATATCGAAGAAAATTTTGACAGAGAAATTACGGCTTATGAAATTGAGAATATGTCCCATTATTCTTATCGAAATTTTCAACGGATATTTTTTAAAATTTTTAATGAAACTATTTCCGGATTCCAAAAACGACTACGTCTGGAGAATGCCTATAAAAAACTAATCTATACAACAGATAAGGTCTCTGATATTTCATGGCAGGTTGGTTATTTTAACATTCAGTCTTTTTCAAAAGCATTTAAACAACAGTATCATATTTCACCGGCATTGGCGAGAAAAAATAAACAGGATATGTTTAATAAATTTATAGAGAATGACAAAGCTGATTTTCAGTATGAAATAAAATACAAAGATTCAATTTTAGTTTATTGTAAATTTATTAAAGCCAAAGATTATAATAATCGGGAGATTAATGATCTATGGGAAACAATTGAAAATGAAAATGGTATTTCCATTTCTTCCTATGGGATTATTAGTGATCAGCCACTTATCACAAGTGGTTCACACTGCAGATATGGAGTAGCAATAAGTGAAATCTCTTCGAGTATTTCAGGGTTTCAAAAAAAGGAAATTTTTGGTGGAAAATATATAAAATTTACCCATTACGGAGATTTTGAAAATATCCTGGAAACCTATCGTCTTTTTTATCGATTTTGGTTGGGTGAATCTTCTTTAATGCTTGATCATTCAGAGGTAATTGAAGAATATATGCATTCTCAAAATGGAGAGAATATTACTCATGTTTATTTTCCTGTATACTCATAAGATTGTCCTTTTAGGACAATTTTTGTTTTTCTGATGATCTAATTTTGCAAAAGTAAATATCTATAACAACAGAAATTTATTTTAAAAATTTAGAAGACAAGATTAATGAAAAGAATATTATTTCCTCTTTTACTGCTATTTTCATATGAAGTGACTGCTCAAATTTCTATACAGGGATATGCAGGAACTAAAGAATCGGAAGTTTTAGGAATCTATGATAAAGATTTTAAATCAAAGTGGAACTATTTTGCTTCAGGAACGATTTCTTATAGATATGAATCTAAAAAACTGAATGCGGAAGTATATCAAAACCTCAATTATTATATAAGTCAAAACTGGGGAATTTCTGCGGGGGTTTATATTTCTAATGAAGATATTATGCCATCTGCAGGCTTTGCATTTATCAAAGAAAAAGGTGATTTTGGAATTAATTTATTTCCAGCCTTAACTTATTCTTTTGATAGTGAAGAAATGGGATTTGGACTTTACACATTAATTGAATACACTCCTAAAATTAATGAACACTTTAATTTGTACAGTATGCTGATTATGGAATCTGATTTTAGTTTTAAACAACATCAGGGTAGTGGCCAGATAATCAGACTGGGACTAGAGACCAGAAAAAAGCTGCAATTTGGTTTAGGTAGTACTATTTCTCAGACTGGGAATAATTTTGAAACGGAGGCTGATTTTGGAATTTTTATAGGAAAGAAATTTTAATATTATGAATAATAAATTTTTCACGTTTTTTTTAACATTAGGTTCAATATTTTGTATGTCACAGAATTATCATTTCCCTGAAGAATCATCACCTCACGAAGGAACCTGGCTTCAGTGGCCACATCATTATCAACATGGAAAAACATACAGGGAAAGAGTAGAACAGACCTGGATCGATATGACCAAAGCGCTACAGAATAATGAGAAAGTGCACATTATTGCTTATGATGAAAAAGAGAAAAAAAGGATCATTAGCCTATTGGAACAAAATAAGGTTTCGTTAAAGAATATTGATTTTAAAATTTATCCTACTGATGATGTATGGATAAGAGATAACGGACCTATTTTCGTAAAAGATGATCAAGGCCGTCTTTTGATTGAAGATTGGGGGTTTAACGGTTGGGGGGATAAATTTGACTCCGAAAACTGTGATCAAATTCCACAGCGTATTGGAAAAGATCTTGGTATCAAGGTTATTGATTTAAATGAAGAAATGGTTAATGAAGGTGGTGCTGTAGAAACTGATGGAAATGGAGTTTTGATGGCGTGTAAAAGTTCAGTGATCAGTCAGAAAAGTGGAGCTACAAGAACAAAAGGAATCACCCAGCAAGAAGCTGAGGAGATGTTTGAAACCTATTATGGAGTGTCAAAAGTGATCTGGTTGGATGGTGTTACAGGTTTGGATGTTA
Source organism: Chryseobacterium paludis (assembly GCF_025403485.1). Lineage (NCBI taxonomy): Bacteria > Pseudomonadati > Bacteroidota > Flavobacteriia > Flavobacteriales > Weeksellaceae > Chryseobacterium > Chryseobacterium paludis. The sequence continues at coordinate 2,705,130 of NZ_CP099966.1, read as the reverse complement.
CTGATATGCATATTGATGGATTTATGAAATTCATCAATCATAATACCATGATTACCATGGATGAAGAAGATTTATCAGATATGGGACTTTCTGATAAAGATATCAATACACTTTATACTGCGGCAAACATTAATGGAAAAGAATATAAAAAAATCTATGTGCCTGCTACAAAAAATAAAGTAAAAACGGCTTATGGAAAACAGTTGGAAGAGAAAGGTTCGTATGTAAATTATTATGTGGCAAATAATGTCGTTCTTGTTCCTAACTATGGAGATCCGAATGATGCAGTTGCTAATAAAATTATTCAGGAGCAATATCCGGGTAGAAAAGTAATAGGGATTGATGTAAGAAATCTATATGAAAATGGAGGAATGGTACATTGTGTTACTCAACAGCAGCCAGCTGGAAGTCTTCTCAAATAATAATACAAAAATAAAAGTAATAACCTTGATCAGAATTTGGTCAAGGTTTTTTATTGTTTTTAATCAGGCAGATTACAGAAACAATCTAAAGTGCTACACTTAATTGATAATCTTCTACACTTGCTAAATCCAGGTTTGTTATATGATTTATTAATTCAAAATTTGTTGAATTAAGTGCTGAATATATCTGCTTTATAGAACAAAAGCAGTGTTTGTATAGCTCTAATGGTTGGAACTAATTCTGAAAAACAACCTTAAAAAGAAGTAAGGAATCTTTAAACCAAATTCAAAAGCCATGAAAAAAATTACTTTATCCTTAGTATTGGTGGGGCTTATTATTTCATCCTGTAATAATGACCCAGATCCTCCCGCAGCAAATCTAAAAGCAAATCCAACAGCTATGAAAGCTGATTTACCAAACATGTCTCTAGATGACAAAAGGAGTTTTTTGGAATCTATCTTAATGAATTCAGCTAAAGCCATCGTTTTGGAAGCTCAGAACAATGATGAATCAAGGCACGTCATATACACTGAATTAGAGAAAAACATTGATGGTGATGATAATGCATTAGTTGATGTTTTTTACAAAAATATTCCAGCTTTAAATAATAGTGATGAATTTAAAAACAGTCTTATGGCTTTCAATGATTTGGAAGGAAATAAATATTTTCCGCAAATCTTTATTTATAACTATAGTGGCCTAAAATCTGCGGGTAATATAGGAACAACAAATCCAATTTTAGTAGCTTTTCACACAGGTGATGAAACACAGACATCGGTAAGAGCATATAAGCTAAATGCTGCTGGAGATTGGGAGTTTGTAAAAATGATTGATGAAGACACTGTTAATAATGAAGAAGTATGGATTTTCTCTTTAAATGAAACTTTTGTTGATACGATAGATTTATCAATATTGCCTAAGGAAAATGTTCAACGTACTCAGCAACCCGATCCTGCAGGTCCTCCCCCTCCTCCAGACGATCGTTGCCAGAACGGAATTCATTATTGGCCTTATTTTGAATATATGACCATAAGAAAACATAATGAATCATTCCTGGCCGGGAAAAGTGATATCTGGACTAAAACCTATACCGGATGGAATACACCCAATAGTGTAAATCCTTGTAACTCTTCTTTATCTCGTATTATGTGGACCAATAATCCGAATGGTGAGGTGTTTGTAAAGAAGTTCACAAGATATATGATTCCTAATATAGCATTATATGTTGTTTGTGGATATGCAGGATCTTGGGATCCAGGACCAGGAAATGTTGGCGGGTGGCAAGGAGATGCACTGAATTATGTTATTTATGAAAAAGATACATGGCCAACAGGAGTGAAATCAACGACTATTAACAATAATGGGTTTAATGGAAATTATCAGTATCGTTCTGCAGATAATTATTATGATAAAGGAATTATCTATAATTATCTTAATGGACCTGGTGATATGAATCATTTTTCAAGAGATATAAGTGGACAAATCAAATTTAATTCAAGATTGTAATTTTCGTGTTTTTACTATAATTGCTCTTTCATAAGATAGTAAAGTGATCGAGTGAAAAACGTACCGTTTTTAATATAGGTATGGCTGGTTTACCAGTCATACTTTTTATTTTTGAATGTCAAGAATGATTTCTGATGATATAATAGCAAGTATAATAAAAAACCACCCTTAAAAAGGATGGTTTGTAGACCCACAGGGATTCGAACCCCGACTGACGGTACCAAAAACCGGAGTGCTACCGTTACACTATGAGTCTGCGTTATTTTTTGGTGGTGCAAATTTATAAATTTTTTCCTTATATGCAAAAATCTTTGGCGAAAATTCTCTTTGTTGATCAATATAAAATAATAACAAATTGTATTTTAGTCTGTTATTGAAAGATCTTTTTTGAATTAGATTATTTATTAATGAAATTAAAGCAAACCATATGAAAAACAAAAACCACCCTTAAAAAGGATGGTTTGTAGACCCACAGGGATTCGAACCCCGACTGACGGTACCAAAAACCGGAGTGCTACCGTTACACTATGAGTCTGTTTTATTTTGGTGATGCAAATTTAAAGCTTTTTTCTATACATACAAGAACTTTTTAAACTTTTTTTTACATTTACATCACTTTTTATTTACAACAAACATGGTGATAGACTTCAATAATCTCAAAACTAATAATTTACATTCACAGACTGAATTTGAAAGAAAAGTGATTTTTTTTTTAGAAAAATGGTTGGATGATTCAAAAACGGTGGCGGTGCAAACATCGGGGTCCACCGGAGTTCCAAAGGTTTTTGAAATTGAAAAGGACAAAATGCTGAATTCCGCAATGATGACCTGTAACTTCTTACATTTGAAAACGGGAGATATAGCTTTGTTGTGCTTACCAACAGAATACATTTCCGGGAAGATGATGATTGTACGCTCATTTGAAAGAAAGATGAAGTTAATAATTGCTGAACCATCTTTACAACCGCTTAAGAATCTTGAAACAGAAATCGACTTTTGTGCCATGACTCCATTACAGGTTGAAAATTCAGTGGATAAGCTACATTTAGTTAGAAACTTAATCATTGGTGGAGCATCAGTATCAGAAAGTTTAAAGAAAAGAATCTCACATCTTACAACCCATATATTTGAAACATATGGAATGTCTGAAACCCTTTCACATATTGCTTTAAAACAATTGGCACCACAAAAGGAAGATTATTTCACTGCCTTTGAACATGTTACCATCTCTACAGATGAAAGAGGATGTCTGAAAATTTTCGCACCTAATGTGAATGGTGAGATTTTACAAACTAACGATTTAGTTGATGTTAGGAATAGAAATCAGTTTAAATTTTTGGGGAGAATTGATCATGTTATCAACACTGGTGGAGCAAAAATATTTCCTGAAGAACTGGAAGCTTTGGTGAAAAAGGAAATTCCGAATGAAGTGGTATTTATGGGAGCAGCAGATGAACTTTTAGGACAGAAACTCATTTTAGTAATTGAAGGTGAAGAATCAGATGAAATCATAAGAACGATATCAAATATCCCGTTTGAAAAAAACTTTCATAAACCCAAAAAGATTATTTTTACTCAGCAAATACCGAGAACTCCAAACGGAAAGGTTAGTCGTATTGAGCTATACAAAAAAATAAGCGATAGTTTATAACCCTTAATTTCCTAATCCATAATCATGAAAGACTTTTCCAAAGAACTTAATTTTAAAACTTCCCGAAGCAGTGGCGCAGGAGGGCAAAATGTAAACAAAGTTGAAACCGCTGTTACTGTACTTTGGCATGTTGATGACTCTGGATTTTTTGATGAGAATGAAAAGGTTTTAATTCAAAATAAATTAAAAAATAGGATCAATGCAGAGGGCTTTTTATTCTTAACGGTCTCTGAGAGCAGAGCCCAGCTAATGAATAAAAATAAAGCTATTGAAAAAATTCTAGAAATTGTAAATAAAGCTTTAATAATTCCTAAGAAAAGAGTAGCAACAAAGCCGTCAAAAGGGCAAAAGCAGAAAAGGCTTGATACTAAAAAGAAAATAGCAGATAAAAAAGAAAACCGCCGTTTTAAATTTTAATTGTTTAGTTTGACAAAAACATTATTTTTGCCGAAATATTAAAATAAATGATAAAAAAAATTACATTATTAGGGATGTTTTTTATTTCTATGTTATCTCTGGCACAGCAAAAAATTTAAATTCTTCCTTCGGTTGGATACGCATGGAGAGTTGCTAAGACCCCAACAAATATTTCACGAGATACAAAAAATTATATTAAAGGCTTAAAGAGCGGTGTGAATTTCGATATTTCAGCCTACTACAATGTGAAAGGGAATATAAATTTGGGAATAAAATATTCTAATTACAGTGCCTCAAGTAATGGAAGAATCTCTGTGCTGGATAATAATGGACAAGTTGTTTCTGCAAATGTAAGTACAAAAGATAATATCAGTTTCTTTGGGCCTGCATTTATGTATTCTAATTTCAATGATGAGTCAAAGCATAAGTTTTATTATGATGTTGCATTAGGTGCTATTACATATACTACAAAAACCGGAACAGTAAAAGGAAAAGGTTCTAACTTGGGATTAGATGCTAATTTTGCTTATCAGTATGCATTATCAAAATATTTCTTTATCGGTCCAAAAGTAGGATTGACTGCCGGAACATTGAGTAAAATGACTTTCAACGGAAACACAGTGAATTTAGGAGATGATGAAAAAGAAGGATTAACCAGACTTTCTCTAAGTGCGGCTGCAACATTCCGATTTTAAGTTTTATCTTTGCAAAAATCAAAATAAATGAACAAGCCAATTTCTGAGTTTATAGAGAAATATTACCTGCACTTCAATGCAGCTGCATTGGTGGATGCATCAAAAGGTTATGTTGCACATCTTAAAGATGGTGGAAAAATGATGATCACTTTAGCGGGAGCAATGTCAACTGCTGAATTAGGGAAAATTCTTGCTGAAATGATCAGTCAGGATAAAGTAGATTTTATCTCTTGTACAGGAGCGAACCTTGAGGAAGATTTAATGAACCTGGTTGCACATTCTCACTATGAAAGAGTTCCACATTACAGAGATCTTACACCGCAGGAAGAGTGGGACTTGTTAGAAAGAGGTTTAAACAGAGTTACAGATACTTGTATCCCTGAAGAAGAAGCTTTCAGAAGATTACAGAAACATATTGTTGAGATCTGGAAAGATGCCGAGGCAAAAGGTGAAAGGTATTTTCCACACGAATATATGTACAAAATGATTCTTTCAGGAGTTTTAGAGCAGTATTATGAGATCCCGAGAGAGAATTCATGGATGATTGCTGCCGCTGAAAAAAACCTTCCAATTGTAGTTCCGGGATGGGAAGATTCTACAATGGGGAATATTTTTGCATCTTACTGTATCAAAGGAGAACTTACAGCTACAACAATGAAGTCAGGAATTGAATACATGATGTATTTGGCAGATTGGTATACTAAAAATTCTGCTGGAAAAGGAGTTGGATTCTTCCAGATTGGTGGCGGAATTGCAGGAGATTTCCCTATTTGTGTAGTACCAATGTTATATCAGGATATGGAAATGCATGATGTGCCTTTCTGGTCTTATTTCTGTCAGATTTCTGATTCTACAACATCTTACGGTTCATATTCAGGGGCTGTTCCAAATGAGAAGATCACTTGGGGGAAACTGGATATTACAACACCTAAGTTTATCGTTGAAAGTGATGCGACAATTTGTGCACCTTTAATGTTTTCTTACATTTTAGAGAATTCTTAATCATTATTTCTCACTGATCGTGAGAAAAAAATATAAAAAACGCTTCACTTTGTTGGAGCGTTTTTTATTTGTTGGGATATGAAAAATATTCATGCAATCTGATAGATGTGGGAATAAATAAAAAAATATCAGGTTTGTAATGAGATGCAAAATAATAGGCAGCTAATCCATAGAATTAATAAGTACAAAGTATCGATAGGCCAAAATGCCTTTTTGGATCTTTGTTAGAGAGCCTGGATCTTTATCACTTAATTTAGGTAAAATCTTTTTATTGATTTTATTCAGAAGGCTGAAGAATGATTTTTTCATAACTTTATATTTTTAATGAGAAACATCATTGAAATTATTATAGTTCAAAAATGATGCAAATAATTAAATAATCTTAATATACCTGATATGGACGAGGTTTTCAAGCAACAGATTTATGAAATAACCAGGCTTATTCCAAAAGGCCGGGTTTCTTCGTATGGAGCAATAGCAAAAGCAGTGGGTTATCCAAATCATTCCCGACATGTTGGAAAAGCCATGGGCGGTTGCCCAAAAGATGTTCCGGCACATCGGGTTATTTCAAGTTCCGGAACTTTATCGGTAAAAGAGTTTCAGCCTAAGCTTGAAGCAGAGGGTGTTGTAGTTGAGAATTTTAGAATCAAAAACTTCAAACAGCTTTTCTGGGATCCTCTTAAAGAATTGTAGACTTATTTTTTTCCTTTTAAGCTTTTAATTTCTTCATTTAATTTTCGATTTTCTTCTTTTAATAAAGAAATATATTCCTGAAGGTTCTCAACGATAGAAAGAGGAATTGTACTATTATTATATTGATAGATACCAGATGCCGAACTGTCATTAAAAACAGGATGGTCGTTATTAACTACGATTTGAGCATCATCTTCTTCATAGATCTCTTCCATGGTGACATCTAAGAAATTAGCTATTTTTTCCCATTCGGCTCGTACTATTTTCACATCCCCACTTTCCTTTCTACTATAGTTGGAGACATCGGTAGCAATGATATCAGCAATCTGCTGCTGAGTGTATCCCTTTTTCTTTCTAATCAAACGTAATTTTTCTTTTTGCATCTCGCATTTTTATACAAATATGCAAAAAAAATGTACAAATCACATGACGCGTGTACAGTAAAAACACAAAAAAGATACAATACGATGATGCACTAAGAACGTTCTTACTTTTATAGTTTTGGAAGACAACAAACAAAAACACAACACAATGAGAAAAAAATTATTTATAGTAGGAACAATGTTCCTGCTGGTTTTTCAGTCATGTTCTTCTAATGAAGATTTATCTACTGGAAAAGATTCTAATGCGGACGTAACTCAAAAAGTTTCTTTAAAGAATGGGAAATTAAGTTCAGAAGCTTTATCTAATTATGTGTCCGTTCAACTCAGCATTCAGTCTGAAATTAAAAGTATTCTTGACAATGAAAAGAATGCCAACTTTTCTGTAATTCAATCAGGAATAAATAGAATAAATACAGTCGAAGAGCTGGAAATATTGTATAAATCTGCGAAAGTTGAACATAGTAAAGAATTAATTTCTATGTATGAAAAATTAAGGGATAATAGCAAGAGTTTTAGAGATTCTAACTCAGATTTTTATTCCAAATATAATGAAGGAGAAAGAAGGAAAATGCTAACGAATGAAATAGATCAACAGCTTGGCTATAATGAAAATGGTACCCTTACAGGTAGAAGAAATTGTCATTCTGCTTTTATGACAGCTTCTAATAGATGTATGAGAGATTATGCTATAGAAATAGGTGGATCAGTTTTAGTTGGTGTATTTACTGGTGGAGTTGGTGGAGTTATTGCAGGAGGTATAGCTACCGCCCATATGGTAGTCTGTAATTCGGATGCAGAAAGTGATTATCAGGGATGTGTGAGAAATGGAGGTGGAAAATAAAATTTAAGATATGAAATTTAAATATGCTTTAATGTTTTCAGTCCTCATATTAGCTCTTACTCCTTTATTTGCAAGAGATAGCACATGGCGTATTATTTTTGAAATTTCCTGTTTTATACTATTTTTTCTGTTGGCAATTATTGCGTGGAAACGAAATGAAAGAATGGCATTTATTGCATATGTATTCTTAATACTGACGAATGGTATCCAAGTATTGGATAAAGGAGATAATTATTTTTTTGTTCAGATTATTCTTTTAATAATAATGCTTATTCTGGGAATTCTGGAATGGAGTAGAGCAAAAAATAAAAGTGGCATAGATTAACTATGCTACTTTTATTATCAAGACATGGATTTATTTTTCCTAGTATTATCTAATTATTTCAGTTGTTTTTTTATAAAGGTCAAGATTATGGATGGTAATTTCATTTAATAATCTTGATTTCCATTCTTACCATTGATCAATGTTTTTGATTTTTGATTCCTGTAATTTTGAGATAAATTAAAAACATACAATATGGAATTAGGAATAGGAATGTTTGGTGATTTAGCTTTTGACCAGACAACAGGGAAATATAAAGATGCCGGAGTAAAAATCAGAGAAATTCTCGAACAGGTAAAATTAATGGATGAGGTTGGAATCGACGTTTTTGCAATGGGAGAACACCATCGTCCTGATTATGCTGTTTCTTCTCCTGAAATGGTATTGGCAGCAGCAGCGAGCATTACAAAAAATATTAAACTGGCAAGTGGTGTTACTGTTTTAAGTTCATCGGAACCAGTAAAAGTTTATGAAGATTTTTCAACATTAGACCTTATTTCTGATGGAAGAGCAGAAATATTTGTAGGAAGAGGCAGTTTTATTGAATCCTTTCCACTTTATGGATATTCACTGAATGATTATGAGCAACTCTTTGATGAGAAGTTAGAATTGTTGTTAAAAATAAACTCAGAAGAGAATGTTTCATGGTCAGGAAAGCTTCGTGCACCGATGCAGAATCAAACGGTCTATCCAAGAGCAAAGAATGATGGAAGGCTTCCTATATGGAGAGCTGTTGGTGGAACTCCGCAATCAGTTTTAAGTGCTGCGAAACTAGGAATGCCATTAGTCGTGGCGATTATTGGTGGAATGCCTATTCAGTTTAGAAACCTGATAGAATTCTATAAACAGGAATATCAAAATGCTGGACACGATATTTCTGAGATGCAGATCGCCATACATTCTCATACTTTTGTAAGTGATGACCAGAATGTGGTAGATGGCTATTTCAATAATTATAAGTCACAGATGGACAGGATAGGATCTTCCAGAGGTTGGGCTCCATATACTAAAGCTCAATATGATGGTGGAAGAAGTAAAGATGGTGCTTTATTTATTGGAAGTCTTGCTGAAGTTTCTGATAAGATTGCTTATATGAAGGAAATTTTTGGTATTACCAGATTTGTTGGACACATGGATGTAGGGGATCCGGACCATAATTTGATGATGAAATCTATTGAATTATTTGGTCAGGAAGTATTACCTAACATTAAATCTTTATAAAACAAAGAAACTCCATTGAGCAATTCAATGGAGTTTTTTTTGATATGATATTGAAGATTGAAAAATGCTATTTAAATGATCTTAATAAGACTTCCACGCTCTTCATCTTTTACAATACTCAATGAAACGGGGATTTTTTCTTTAAGTTCTTCTACATGCGAGATAATTCCTACGATCCTGTTTTCCTTTTGGAGCCCCATCAACGTTTCAAAAACAATATTTACTGATTCCACATCCTGTGTTCCAAAACCTTCATCTATAAAAAAGAAATTTTTATCTGCTTTTGTTGTAGCCTGTACACTTTCTGCTAAAGCTAAAGCCAAACTTAATGATACCTGGAATGCCTGTCCTCCAGATAATGTTTTTACACTTCGGGTTCGTCCCTCATTCAGGTAGTCAACTATTTCAAAATCATTGTTCTCATTCAGTTGGAGACTCAGTTGATTTCTGGTCATCTTATGGAATCGTACATTTGCGTGATCGCAGAGTTGTCTTAGATAAATGGATGAAACGTACTGAACAAAACCGGCTGCTTTAAACAAGTTGGTCATCACTTTTAAATTCTCAGATCGCTTCTGAAGTTCACTGAGATTTTTCAGAAGACTTTCTTTTTTCTTAAACTCTTTTTCAAGCCTGTCAATTTCAGAAATAGTTTTAACAACAGTGTCGTTAGCTTGCTTTAATGTTGTTTCAATAATTTTAAATTGATCTTCAACAGAATGAAACTCTTCTTTGTTAAAAGAGAAATCTTTAAGCTTTACCTCTAGTTCCTGAATTCCGTTTTTTAATGTTTCAAACTGAATTCTGAACTGTTGGATTTGATTCCTTTTCTCCTGAACATGGATTTCTTCTATTAAGATATTTTGAACATCCATTAATGTAGTAAAACCTTGTTGTGCTAAAGCGAGCTGTAATGATTCTTCGTTGGAAGAAATTTCTTTTTCTAGCTCTGAAACCCTGATAGCTAGCTGATTTACAATGGTTTTTTGTTCTGCCAGTTTGGGCGCAGTTTCTTTTTCCTGATTAGTTAGAGTCTGATAATTTCTTTCAACATCAAGATTGGATTCAGCTAATTTTTGATGAAGGTCGAAAACCTCAGGATATGATTGGTCCTTATAATCATTCCAATTCAAAGTCTTTAAATTTGAACGATTGGTGTTGATCTGTTCTTCTTTTTTTGCTTCTTCCAGTTTAAATTCGTCCAAAGCTTTTTTATACTTTTCTAGGGTTTCCTGCTCTTTTTCAAGAATTTCTCTTTCCTTTAAAATCAGCTGACTGATTTGTTCCATCTGCTTTTCTATGGTAAATGACTGTTGACGTTTTAATTCAAAGTCATTTTCTTGATCAGCATTAAAATTTTCCCATATAAAATTTTGACGATGAGTTAATATCTCTTTTTGAAGCTGATTTAAAACTTCCTGCTCTGTTCGTAATTGATCTTCAAAGATCTTTTTACGATCCAGAATTTTTTCAATTTCAGAAGTCTGTTTTTGAATTTTTAAAAGTTCATTTTCGATAGATTGTATTTTTTCCTGAATATCATTGAGCTCAGTATTCACATCGTGAAATCCGACAATATTTGGATGTTCTAACGATCCGCAAAGTGGACATGATTCACCATCATGTAATTCGTTGGCAAAACGGGATAATTCATTCTGAATTTTAAGGTGGTCAAACTTTTGTGATAATTCTTTTCTGCCAGTTTCTAAAGAATCTGTTTTTAGTTTAAAATCTTCTCGAAAATTTTCAGGATTGATATTAAAGGGCTTTAAGTCTTCTAAAACCTTTGTGATTAATCCCTTGTAATGAATTAGTTTTTCGGTTTGCTTGTGTTGGAGATCATTCAGATTTTTTTTGTGTACAAACCAATTTCCAACACTAATTAATAAATTAGCCTCAATTTTTTTTGGTTTTAAAGCTTCTGTCTCCTTAGTAAGATCATTTATTTTTTTTAAAGTGTTCTTTTGTTTTTCTTCAACTTCCTGCACTTTTTCAGAACCCTTCTGTGTCCTTTCTTCAAGTGTTTTTATTTCAGTCGAAAACTTCAATATTTGTAAGATCAAACCTAAATCATTTTCTTGTGTTTTTGACTGTCCTAATGCATCAAATTTAGGTTGGAGCGATAGAAGCTGTTCTCTTATTTTAGTGAAATTTTTCTCGGTTTCCGCTACATATTTTATATGGACTTCCTGCTCTTTTTGTCTTGCGGAAATTTCATGTGATAGCTTCTTTTTTTCATTTAGCAAAGGATTAAAGATTCTGAAAACAGTATCATAGATATTTGTTTTCTTTTCTAAAGCATCAATCTTTAATTTATCAGCAGATATCTTTTCAAAATCCTCTTTCTTTTGTTGTAAATTTTCAAAATCTGTTTTTAGACTTTTTAATTGCTGATATTTTTCTGAAGCTTGTTGATGCTCATTTTTTACCTGATCGTATTTTTGCTGCTCTTTTGTAAGATTTTCTTTTTGAGAATTAATCTGTTCCGCACTTATTTCCTCAAATCCTTTCAATTCACCTTGTAATTGATCCAGCTCAGATTTGTTTCTGATATTTAAAACCGAGACATTGTTTTGTAAATCAAACCGTTGAAGATTAAAAATTTCCTTCATCATGCTCGTTCTTTCTGCTGCTCCCAATTCAAGGAATTCCTTAAACTGGCCTTGCGGAATAATAATTGTACGCTTAAAATTCGCATAACTTAATCCTATAATTTGCTCAGCATCAGAATGGTCGAGTGGTATCCATTTTTCATTCCTCTTTTCATAAAAAGTTACAGAGGAAGGTTTTACATCATCAAATTTTTTGGAATTTCTTTTGAAATCTCGGGTTGCACGGAATAATTTATTTTCATGGTTTATGAAATCAAATTCAATATAGGAACTGTTTGATTTCAGATTCATCATATTGTAAGCTCGTTTGTCACGCATATTCAAACGCTCCGTTTCACCATATAAAGCAAAAGAAATTGCTTCAAGGATAGATGATTTTCCGGAACCAACCGAACCAAAGATTCCGAACAATCCAGCCTCAGTAAGGTTTCTGAAATCGATAGTCTGACGTTCCTGATAAGAATATAGACCTTCTATTGTTACTTGAATTGGGATCATGATTAAGCGTTTAAAATTTCATTGAACATTTTCATTAAGTCTTCATTAGGTTGCTGTCCATTATTTTTAGATTTAAAATAATCCTGAAATAAAGATTGAATATCCTGATTCAGATTAATTTCATGAAGATGGTTTTCATTGAAATCCTGATTTTTAACCTTCGGAATCAAGTGAACGATACCATTGTGAGACTGGTAAATACGTTTTCTTTCATCTGCTTTTAAAAATGTTTCACTTTCCAGTGTCAATTCAACCAGAGTATCTTGATTTTCAAGTAACCATTCAATAGTTTTTTCTATAGAATCAAATGTTTTTCTAATGAGAGACTTTCCATTTTTTAGAGCTACTCTTTCATATGAAACCTCTTTGTTGGGCTCTGCTTCGATAATATTGACATATTTTGTTTGTCCAGCTTCACTGAAGCTATAACATAGGGGTGAAGAAGAATATACAACCGGTTTTTCTTTTGTTCCAATATTCTGAAAACTGTGAAGATGTCCCAAAGCAGTATATTGAATTTGATCAGGGATAATATCGGAATAAATAAGGTCTGCAGCTCCAATTTTAATAGGCTTTTCACCTTCAGGCTCTTCAATGAGTTCTGTGCCTCTTTTATTCATATATAAATGAGCTGTTAAAATATTGACGCCATTGGTGTCACAAAATTCATCAGCAAGCTTTTTCCAGTTTTCAGCTAGAACTTTATTAAGTTCTTCCTCTTTATTCTCTCCAAAATATTCCTTTAATCGGACCTCGTTTGCATAAGGAGTATGTAAAATTCGTATTGGGAAATCTAAACCATTAAGTTGTAACTCGATCAATCCTTCAACCGAATTTGAAATCGTAAAATTTTCCAGTTCAAATGGGTTAATCTTAGCTTTTGGATGACCAATTAAAATAATTCCACATTCTCTGGCAAGTGGATCGGGAGCATCAATTAAACTTGGAGCATCATGATTTCCCGAAATAGCTATAACAGGACGCTTCCCATTTAATGATAAACGTTTTAACGTTTTATAAAACAACTCAATGGCATCAACTCTAGGGTTGAAGTTATCAAACAGGTCCCCGGCTACAATAATCAGATCTACCTTTTGTACGTCGGCTATTTGAACAATTTCATTCATAACCTGAACCTGTTCTTCCAGACGTGAAAACCGATCCAGACGTTTCCCTAAATGCCAGTCGGCAGTATGCAGAATTTTCATAACTCAAATGTAAGAAACAAAAAAGGGAAAGTGAAATTTAGATGGTAATTTCGCTAACCTAATAATAGATTGAGCTATTAGGTGTGGTTAATTATAACAATTGTCACTTCATATGAAACGGAATGGAGCGTATCAAGAAATGGTTTATCGTACTTCGTAGTAGAAGGTTCTCGATACAAAATTATTTTCCATTTCATTTCAAATAATTTCACTCGAACTGACGGAATGACTGTCGTCACTTCGAGTATGAAACGAAGTAGAATGTATCGAGAAGTGGTTTTTCAAACCTCTATTAATGATCTATTGCAAAAGTGATCTCTCTCATTATTTCGTAAAATTTTTCTTTGCCAGATTAGGTAAGTCATTAAAACGGTCTTCGATAAGAGCCTGTTTTTTAGCCCTCGACCATTTTTTTATTTTCTTTTCAAAAGTGAATGCTTGTGTGATATCCATAAAATGGCAGTAGTAAACTAAGTCCAAAGGTCTTCTTCCGTACGTGTATGAGTCGAAGTGTTTTCCATTCTGATGTTCTTCAAAACGTTTGTAAACGTTTTCTGTTACACCGGTGTAATAAGTATTATCAGAACATAGTAATATGTAGACAAATGAACTTTGCATAATTAAAAATAGTGAAAAGTTCTCGATACAAAATTATTTTCCATTTCATTTCAAATAATTTCACTCGAACTGACGGAATGGCCATCATCACTTCGATTACAAAACGGAGTATCAAGAAGTGGTTTAGCATACTTATTTAAATTTTAAAGAATTTTAAAGTCTTATTCTTATTTTTACAAAAAAAAGATGCACGAAAAATCTCCAGATCCCTTACACGGCAAAAGGCTTGATGCTATGCTAGAGGAGTTAGTTGAATATTATGAAGGATTTGAAAAGTTAGGAGAGCAGATTAATATTAAATGTTTTACGGATAATCCAAGTATTAATTCTTCGTTGAAATTTTTACGTAAAACCGATTGGGCAAGAACAAAAGTTGAAAGTCTGTATCTCTTTATGTTGAGACAGAAAAAAAGGAATGAAACAAAGAATAGAAAGTAGAAGATCTGATATTGCTTTAATACTCTTTTCGTATTTCTTCTCTAAATAAATCAAAATAGTATATTTGCACCGTTAATCGTGAAAAAAGACTCACGAAAAAAAGAAAAAATATGACAATCGAAAACAATCATGTTGTAGCTGTAAGTTACATACTTCACACAATCGAAGAGGATGGAAGTAAGATTCTTGTAGAAGAAACAACAGCAGAAAATCCACTTACATTTTTGCACGGTGTAGGAATGATGATCCCAAAGTTTGAGCAAAATATCCTTGGTTTAAAAGCGGGTGATAAAGCAGCTTTTACTATTCTGCCTGAAGAAGCCTATGGTGACAGACAACCGGATGCTATAGCACAATTACCAGTTGATATGTTTAATGAATCTGGTCTTCCACCTGTTGGAGCTATTTTGCCTTTGTCTGATAATCAAGGGAATAATTTTCAAGCATTGGTAGTTGAAGTAACGCCAGAAGTTGTAATAGCTGACCTTAACCATCCGATGGCTGGAAAAGTTTTAGATTTCCAGGTGGAAATTTTAAACACACGTCCCGCTACAGAAGAAGAATTAGCACATGGTCATCCTCATGGAATTGACGGAACAGATGCTCACTAAAAAATAATAGAAATGTCCGATTTTTTCGGACATTTTTTTTAATATCAATATTGTTGATGATTATTTTAATCTAAAAATTTTCCAGAAACATAATACCAGCGGTCATGCATTTTCTGAAAAACAGAAAACTCATGATGAACTTGTGGGTTTCCATCCTGATCTGTATAATAAGCCTTAAATTCAACATGATTTAAAGCTGGAGTTTGGACAATTTCTAATTTTGTCCATTCATTAATTTCACACCATTCCTGCAAATCTTTTTTGTTATGCAACTTGCGCTTTCCAGGTGGAGTGGTTTCCATTAAATATTCTCCATTAGGAATAGCAAATGCTGAAAATCGGGAACGCATTAAAGCTTCTGCTGTTGGAGCATGTTTTTCTCCTGTATGATAAGGCTTACAACATTGTTCATATGATTTTCCAGAGCAACAGGGACAATTCATTTATTTATTTTTTAAAACACAAAAATCACGAATTTTTATCACAAATACCACAGTTTTTGTTCTATTAATTAAAATTTCATTTGAATCAATGGTATAATTTCTGTGCTTATACGTGAATTTATTTGGACCATGTATGTTTAAAAACAAAAAAAGCATCCAACTTAATGAATGCTCTAAAAATTTATTTTATAAACCCTCTGTTTCTCAATAAAGGTTTAATATCCGGATCATGTCCTGTAAAATCTCTAAATGCCTGATTCAAATCTACAGAGTTTCCTACAGAAAGAATGTATTTTCTGAAACGGTCTCCGTTTTCTCTTGTTAATCCACCATTATTCTCAATCCATTCCCAAGCATCATTATCTAGTGTTTCAGACCATAAGTAAGCATAATATCCTGCTGAATATCCACCACCCCAAATATGTGCAAAATAAGGGGTATGGTATCTTGGCGGAACGGTTGCCAAGTTAAATCCATGTTTTTCTAAAGATTGTTTTTCAAAATCGAGAACTGGGATCAACTGGCTTTCATTCGTTACAGTATGCCAATCCATATCAAGTTCTGCCGCAGAAACCAATTCTGTTGTCATATAACCTTGATTGAAAGTTCCAGCTTTTTTTATCTTATCAACTAATGCTTGTGGTATAGGCTGTTTAGTTTCATAATGAAGTGCATAGTTTTTTAGAATAATAGGATCTAATGCCCAATGCTCATTAATCTGTGAAGGAAACTCTACAAAATCTCTTGGTACATTAGTTCCTGAAAGAGAAGGATATTTTTGACTTGCAAACATTCCGTGAATAGAGTGGCCAAACTCATGAAACATAGTGGAAACATCATCATAACTAATTAAAGATGGTTTTCCAGGAGCTGGTTTTTGATAGTTATAGCAATTGACAATGACTGGTTTTGTTCCCAAGAGGTAAGACTGTTCAACAAAATTACTCATCCATGCACCACCATTTTTAGAATCTCTGGTATAGAAATCTAAATAATAAATGGCAATTGATTTTCCGTCATGGTCGAAAACTTCATAAGTTACAACGTCAGGATGATAGGTTGGAAGATCTGTTCTTTTTTTGAAAGTAAGACCATAGAATTTTTCGGCAGCATAGAAAACTCCTTTTTCTAAAACAGTTGTTACTTCAAAATAGGGTTTGATCTGGTTTTCATCTAGATCAAATTTTGCCTTTCTTACCTGTTCAGCATAGAAAGTCCAGTCCCAGGGCTCTACTTTGAAACCCCCTTTTTGTTGATCAATTAAATCCTGGATATCTTTTGCCTCTCGTCTTGCTGTTTCTACAGCAGGAGTTGCAATCTGATTCATTAATTTGGTAGCTGCTTCAGGAGTCTTTGCCATCTGATCCTGCAGTTTCCATTCTGCGAAGCTCTTTTTACCTAAGATCTGGGCTTTTTTAAGTCTTAATTTAGCAAGTTTTTCAATTGTCTCTCTCGTATCATTGGCATCTCCTTTTTCAGCTCTTAACCATGAAGCTTTAAAAAGCTTTTCTCTGGTAGCTCTGTTTTTTAGGTTTTGTAATAAAGGTTGTTGAGTGGTATTTTGTAAAGCTAACAGATATTTTCCAGGTTGTCCTGCTGTTTTTGCATCTGTTGCTGCCGCTTCAATTTCATCAGGAGAAAGCCCATCAAGTTCTTTAGCGTCTGAAAAGAAAACACCACCTTGCTTTCTAGCTTCTAACAATTTATTTGAATATTGAGTAGAAAGTGAGGCTAGCTCTTGGTTTACTTGCTTTAATTTCTCTTTATCTGCAGCAGAAAGATTAGCACCTGCAATTTCAAAATTCTGCTTATAGAATTGTAATAATCTTTTACTTTCAGAATCTAAGCCACCTTCTTTAATGGCCTTTATCCTTTTATAAAGATTATCATTAAGATACATTTTATCAGAATGAGCTGCCAGAATTGGAGCATATTCCTCATCTAAAGCTTGTAATGTGGGGTTTGTATTTGCACCTGTTAAGTTTGAAAATACAGTCAATGCTCTTTTTAAAACTTCGCCGCTCTTTTCTAAAGCAACGACCGTGTTTTCAAAAGTAGGTGCTGCTGAGTTGTTAGCAATTGTAACGATTTCAGCATCGTGCTGTTTTAATCCGAAATCAAAAGCCGGTTTAAAATCTTCATTTTTAATTTTATCAAATTCGGGAGCCTCATACTGAAGTTTGCTTTTCTTCATAAAAGGGTTTGACGAAAGAGAAGAATCTGGGACAGGAATTTCCTGTTGAGTATCGGTTTTTTTCATTGTTGTACAAGAGTAGTTAAATGCCAAAGCAGAAATTAATAATACCGATGAAATATTTTTCATAAAATTAGTTATTATTGAAGGATAAAGATATTAAAAACTAATGTATTGACACGAAAGTCTTTATTGAAAAGATTAAAAAGAGTGTGCAGGAAAATCTGTTTTGATGGGAATTGGCAGTGCTTCTAATTTGGAAAATGAATATAATTATCCAGACGGTTGTAATATTTTTTATACATTAGTTGTTATTAATATAGAATACTTAAACTTAATTTATAAAATTGATACATATGAAAAAAACGACTCTTTTTATCTTTTCAGCTTTCGTGGTATTAGCCTCGTGTAATGAAAAACATGATAGAAAATACAAAGAAAAAAGTGATTGGGTGTCTACTGTAACAGACAAAGATCACGGACCTACAAGGGAAAAGGAATTTAAAGGTGACTTTGATGAAATAGAGGTTTCTCAGGCTATTGATGCACAAATTATAAAATCTGAAACAGAAAGAGTAGTTATTTCAGCACCTGAAAATATTATTAATGAAATTCTTGTAGATAATAGTGGGGGAAAACTTCATATTCATTATAAGCCAGGAATCAGAGTAATGAATTCAAGTAATGTAACTGCAAAAATTTACACTAAAGACTTTACTAAGCTTGCAGCAAATTCTGCGGGAAAAATTACAGTTAAAGATAAGTTTGTTCAGGAAAAGACAGATATAGAAATATCCAGTGCCGGAAGTATTACCGGAGACCTGGAAGCTAATGATTTTGAAATTTCTGCTGGTAGCAGCAGTAGCTTTGAAGGTAAAATCTGGGCTGTTGACTTAGATGTTGACGCCTCTTCTGCGGCAAGTATTTCAATATCCGGAAAATCTAAAAATGCCACGATTACTTCCTCTTCAGGAAGTAGTATTTCTGCTGAGAATGTTGTTGCAGACAATGTAAAAGCTGAAGCTTCAAGTGGAGCAAATGTTGAAATAAGTGTAACATCAAAAATTGATGCTAACGCTTCTTCAGGTGGAAGTATTGATGTACATAAAAAAGGGAATGTTACTGCTGTAAACAAAGAGGAAAGCAGTGGCGGAAGTGTAAACATACACTAAGGGAGTTAATTTTCAGGATCTTCTTCTTCTTCTTCAACAGTTGTAGAGCCTTCCCAATCTTTATTATCAAAACTAAGATTATCAAATGCCAATAGCTCCTCCTCTCTTTGGAGGAGTTCTTTTGTGGTAAAAAGGAGTATTTCATCTTCTTCTTTTATTTTCGCCAGTCTTCTTATAGAGGCTTTATCAATAGCCATAAATCTTTGACCAAGTCGTCTTGCTGCATATTTTCTCATACCTGTTTCATGAAGAACATCAATAGCCATATCTACGGCTGTGCCTAATGTTTCACGGTAGATATTATCAATACCGTTGTTTAGGTAACTGTACGCATCAATTCTATTTTTTGCCCTTACAAAAATTTTAACGGTCGGATAGTGTTCACGAACAAGATCAGCAATGAACATATTATCATTCGCATCATCAAGACAGAGAACCAATACTTCAGCATCTTCAATTCCAGCGGCTCTTAAGATAGGAATTCTGGTAGCATCCCCGTAATACACTTTAAAGCCATAACTTCTTAATAACTTTACCCGATCAGAATCTCTGTCCAAAACAGTTGCTGTAATTTTATTGGCTTTTAATAACCTCCCCACTGTACTTCCAAAATGACCAAAACCAACAATGATAATTTTCTTTTGAGTGACATTACTGTCGAGAATATTAAAATCATGTTCACCTTCTGGCTCTTTCTTAATGAATTTAGGGGTAAGAAATTTATCGTTTAAAATTAGAAGGAACGGAGTGATACACATTGTAATCGCGGTTACAGCCATCATTTGAGCATTTAGTTCAGGACTTAAAAGATAAAGATCCGAGGCGTAGTTCAGGAGAACGAAAGAGAACTCTCCAACTTGCGAAAGAGCAAACGCATAAAATAAACTTTGCGGTGTATCAATTTTGAAAAACTTTCCGATCGCATATAAAACAACAAACTTTATCATTAAAACGGCAAATACAGTGCTGAAAATAAATATGGGATCCTGTTGAATAATATTGAAATTCATTGTAGATCCTACACTCACAAAAAAGACAGCCAATAATAAACCCTTAAATGGATCTATCTGTGCTTCAAGTTCGTGTCTAAACTCACTATTAGCTAACATAACTCCTGCAAGGAAAGCTCCTAGTGCTGGAGATAAACCTATAGCGATCATTAGTTCTGAAACTCCAATAACCAGAAATAGAGAAGAAGCAGTTAACAATTCCGTCATTCCTGATTTTGAAACATACCTTAAAAACGGAACAAATACGTATCTTCCCAATAAGATAAGAAAAGCTACTCCAAATAATACGGTAGCTGCTTGCAACCATTCAGGCAGTTTTTGAATGATTATTTGTATTTCATTATCGTGACTTCTCGCTTTATAATGTGCTATAAGAGGAAGTATGGCAAGGATTGGAATTACCGCAATATCCTGAAATAATAAAGTGGAGAAAGAAGCTTCACCGGCCATTGTTTTCAGGTTATTCTTTTCCTGTAAAGTCTGCAGAACAATAGCGGTAGATGACAGTGCAAAACACATGGCTACAGCCGCCGCTTTATCAATTCTCCATCCTACAGCAATGAAAACCAAAATAAGCAAAGAAATGGTAAGAAGCATCTGGGTTAATCCCAGTCCGATAATTTTTTTTCGCATTTCCCAGAACTTTCTGGGTTCCAGTTCTAATCCGACTAAAAATAAAAGCATGATCACTCCAAACTCACTGGCATGCATAATATCGTTTACATTCTTTCCTGTGAGTTTAAGAACATAAGGGCCAATAATTATTCCTCCAGCAATGTATCCAATTACGGAACTGAGTCCAAATTTCCTCGCCAGTGGAACCATAATAATGGCTACACCAAGGAATAATAATGTGTTCATTGCTAAAGAAGATTCCATATTCTATTGATTCAGTAGTTCCATAAATTCTTTTTTATGCAGAATAATTTCCTTTTTTGTCAGTTTATTAGCTTCATAGACGATCTTGATATTTTTGATATTGGCTTTGAAAACATTTAAAGAAACAATTAATCCACTTATAAGTTCATCTATAGTGTATTTATAAGTTCCTGTTTTTGTAAAAGATCTTTCTTTCCCTCCTGTGGTTACTAAAATGTGCACCTCTTTTCCTTCCAATGGATTATACTCCCCCTCTTTTAACCAGTCGCGGTCAAAAACTTCATCAATCCATAACCTTAGTAGTGGAGGCATTCCAAACCAGATGATCGGAAATTGAAAAATAAAACGATCATAATTATTCAGTCTTTTTCTTTCTCTGAAGGCAGCGATATGAAAGTCTGGATAATCCTCATAAAGATCACGTAGGGTAAAATGCTGGTGGCGAACATAGAAGTTGATAAGCTCTACATTCGAGTTAGAATGTTCTAGGTAAGGATGTGCAAAAACCACTAATGTCTTTTTCAAAATGTGCTCTTTCTGTAAATTTAAAAAGATTTTTTTACAATAATGGATTGATTTCTAGGTAATGTAAAAAAAGACTACAACGATTGTTATAGTCTTTTCATTCTAAATAGCTATTCTAATTGCTGGGTTTAAATACTGTCCAGTTAAACCCGTCACTCACAAGCATTACAGTCTTGGTTTTGCTGGGATCACTGTCGCTTCCAATCATCGAGAAATTTGTATTTCCTCCAATTTTTGAAGCATCAATAATTTGACCAACAAGAGTAGTAATTTGAGCAGTAATTGTTGTAATATTTCGTACAAAAATAATAGCACCAGGAGCAGTTTTAGGGCTTGGTAAAATGTAATTATCATTTTGTGCAGCTGGTTGTAGACTTACTACAGTGCTTGTTATTTGTGCCCCACTACTTATTAAGGTTTGAGGGGTTGAACTTATGACACCATTTACTTCAAGCCTTGATTTTGCGGTTCTTATTGTAGGATCTACACCAATTCCCATATTTCCATTGTTGTCAATAGATGAATTATAGTGATTAGTGTAATTCCCTGTATTAGTAGTAGAGGTTCCAAACCAAATTTCTCCTCCTACATTCCTTCCTGTTCTCATTACAACAGAAGATATCAGGTTGGGTTTTGTGAAATTCTGATTATAGGCATATCCTTCAAAAGCAGTGATACTTCTGGATGTTCCTACAGTCTGCGGAGTAATTGGAGTGCCATCAAAAAGTGTATTATGATAAGCGATTGCCTGGCCTTTATTACCATTGGTAAATAGACCAATATTTACATCTGCATTTCCATTTCCTACCATGGTTAGGAGATCTATTGGAGTTGTTGTTCCTATCCCTACCTTTCCATCTTTAGTAACAACAAAATCATTTAGTTGCTGCATGAAATTTGCTGTAGTGCCATTATCCCTATTACCATCGATATGAAACATTGCTTTTGGATCACTTGTATTTACTCCTACCTGAGCTGTTACAAGCAATGGAAATAATAATGCTGAGATTCTGAAAATTTTCTTTTTCATCTTAAATAATTTTTTGTGTTTTTTATTATATGAAATTCTTCGGAGATTTCACTTCCTTCAAAAATATCAATTTTTTTTTAAAATCCCTCATTCGTGAATATTTTTTACAATAGAAATTAATTGAATTAAACATCTTGGTTGAGATTTTCTAGTACTGTAAATGTTTTACCTAGAATAAATTTAATATTTTTAAAATCTTTGTAATTAGGGATTACGATATGTGATTCACAGCTTATTGCCCGACAAATTATGTTGTAACAGAAACTAAATTATTCTTTAAGGGATTTGTCTTTGAGGACATGAAAAAAAGTATAAGAATTACCCCAAAAGCAAAAGCCTCTAAGACCAGAAGACCTTAGAAGCTTTTATATTTAAATTTTATAAAAAGATATAGGATTTGTTAAATATATTAATATTCATAGAAACAGTATTGAGAATCAGTATGGATAACTTCATTCTCCTTTAATGAAAGTATTTTCTCAATGATGATTCCAAGAATTGGAAAAGGAAATATATTTGTTGAAAGATCATCACTAATTGATGTATTCTAATACTTTATTGTATGTGTTTACCTTTATCTTACCATCCTCCTGAAGCGCCACCGCCGCCGAAACTTCCACCGCCGCCAAAGCCTCCAAATCCACCGCCTCCGGAGCTTCCACCTCCAAAACCACCACCTCCAAAACTGCCTGGGAAAGGAAAGAATCCACCAGGATAATTTCTACGACCTCTTCTTGTAAGGATCACATCATCGTCGTCATTATTATTTCCGCCACCACCACCTCTGTTTCCAAAGAGTATAGCGAGAATAATAAATATCACGAAGGCAATGATGAGTACTTTAAATGCTTTTGTATTCCCGCCACCGGAGGGTTCATTGATGGGTTTAAACTTTCCCTGTACCGCCTCCATAATGGCTGAGGTTCCCCTGTTAATGCCTTCGTACCAAAGTCCTTGTTTGAAGTTAGGAGTTACGAGATAATCCAATATTTGCCCTGAAACAGAAGCTGTCAGGTATTGTTCAACTGCTCTTCCTTGCTGTATAGACATTGTTCTGTCCTGGGTAGCAATAAGAAATACAATACCATTATCCACTCCTTTTTTGCCAATTCCCCATTTTTCACCAAACATTGTTGCCAGAAAATTGACATCCTGTCCTTTGGTACTTGGAATGATGATTACTTCAATTTCCGTTGATGTTGAATCAGCAAACTTAATTAGTTTATTATTTAGAGCATCTTTTTCCTGCTGTGAAAGCAAGTTGGCTTCATCATAAACAGGATATAAAACAGTTGGTTTTTTAGGTATAGTATATTGTGCTGATACAAAGCTGTAAAAGCAAATAAATAGAAATGAAAATACTATTTTAAGAGAATGTAATTTCATTGGGAAGTTCGTTGTGATTTTCTCCTTTTACAGGAAAATACTTTTTAAGTTCAAGACCGGTTTCCAGAATAGCACTTTTCAATGCCTTATGATAGTTTCCTTTTGCAAATTCAGAAGTGATAAAATCATGGAGATGGTCCCAGTAATATTGCTGCACCTTCTCATGAATTCCAACATCCCCAATAATCGTAAGATATTTTTGTTCGAAATTGACATGAAAGAGTACTGCATTTCTTTCGGCGGTTTTATGCATATCCAGTTTTTTAAAAACTTCTAACGCCGTTCCGGCGTTCTGAGTCTCTGTATTGGAATCTATATGCACTCTGATCTCGCCTGTAGAATTTTCTTCCGCAGATTTAATAGCTTCCACGAGGGAAGCTATTTGCTGATTTGTTAGGAAATTGCTCATTATTCAGAGAAAACATCAGGTGCTTTACTCGCTCCTGCTTCCGCCTTGAAGTATGGTTTTTCTTTAAAGTTTGTAAAATTCGCCAAAATATTATTTGGGAAAGTTTTAATTGATGTATTATAATCCTTAGCAGCATCGTTAAAATAAACAGTTTCTGATCTGATACTGTTTTCGATTGCAGTATATTCTCTTTGGAAATTAATATATTGTTGATCAGCTTTCAGGTTAGGATAAGATTCTACGACAGCCATTAATCTGCTTAATGCTCCGGATAATTCTCCCTGTGCAGCTTGGAATTTTGCAAGATCTGCTTCTGTCATATTGGTAGGGTCAATATTGATAGATGTCGCTTTAGAACGAGCTTCAACAACTTTAGTTAAAGTCTCTTGTTCAAATTTTGAATACGATTTTACCGTTCTTTCAAGATTAGGAATTAAGTTGGCTCTTTTCTGATATACAGTTTCTACGTTAGACCATTTGCTATTGACATTTTGTTCTTTTGTAACGAAACTATTATATCCGCTTTTTCCCCAGAAGAAGATGACAGCAACAATGATAAGGAGAGCGATGCCAATTGTTCCAGCGCTCAGACAGCCTTTATTTTTCATAGTTTATTTTTTTTAAATTTTTTGTGCTAATCAAATATACAAATTATGTGCTAATTTTGCAGAAAATAATTTGAATGACAACAATAGTGGTAGCCATGGGAGAGAAGAATGAAATTGGTTTTGAAAACCAGTTACTTTGGCATCTTCCTAAAGATTTAAAGCACTTTAAAGATTTAACCTCGGAGCATCCGATTATCATGGGAAGAAAGACTTACGAAAGTATTGGAAAACCACTTCCTAATCGTACCAATATTGTTATTTCACGTAAAAAAAATTGGTTTGAAGAAGGGATTCTAATTGTTGGAAGTATTAAAGAAGCGGTAAAGTTTGCTAAGAAAATTGATGAAAATGTCTTTATTATCGGAGGTGGAAATATCTATGAACAGACCATGGATATTGCAGACAGGCTTGAAGTGACTTTAGTGAAAGCGGATTTAAAAGCTGACACATTCTTTCCAAAAATAGATGGAAGATTGTGGAGCAAAACAAGTGAGATCTGCCATGAGAAAGATGAAAAAAATCAGTATGATTTCTGCTTTCAAACTTATGAAAAAATTAAAAATGAATAGTTGTTAAGAATTCAGACAGCTAACCTCTAGCTTCTAACCTCTAAATTTTTTATCTTTGCACTTCTAAATTTTAATAATGAACAAATATATAAAAATTGTAATCGCAGCACTTCTTATCATCGCGGGTCTTTATTTGATGATCTTCACAAGAAGTTTAGGCTGGGGAATCGTAGTATTTCTTCTAGCAGCATTGCCTATTTTTCTTTTCTTTAAAAATGAATACATCCTTTTGGCATTCTGGCAATTGAGAAAACAAAATATGCAGAAAGCGGTGACATATTTAGATCATATCACGAACTATCCAAGCCAGCTTCATAAATCTCAATATGGGTATTTTCACTATCTTCAGGGATTAACTTTAGCTCAGGAACACCCTACAAAAGTAGAACCTTTAATGAAGAAAGCTCTTGAATATGGTTTGAATATGAAACATGATAGAGCAATGGCTACGTTGAATCTTGCAGCTTCTGCAATTTCTAAAGGAAGAAAACAGGAAGGGCAAAAACTATTGGAAGAAGCTAAAAGACTTGATAGTGCAGGAATGATGACGGATCAGATCAAAATGATGAAAGATCAGTTGAAAATGCCAACAATGCAAAAGCATATGCATAATCCTAATATGAGACAGAGAGGAGGAAAAATAAGATAATTTACTCAAAATTTAAAAATATAAAAAGGCAGAAAATTTATTTTCTGCCTTTTGTTTGTGTTATTTTGTTCTTTATATCTACATTTCCGAATTATTATCGTAACCATAAAATTTAGGCATCTGCCAGTGGTATTTTACAGCTAATGTACGTATTGCTACAATCAGTATAATAGTAAATATCTGGATGAATGTGTATGAAAGATCAGTGTATTTGGTCATTAATAAAAATGCAGCCCCACCCACTATACAGGCTGTTGCATAAATCTCTTTTCTAAAGATTAAGGGTATTCTGTTGAGCAGGATATCTCGGATAATACCTCCAAAACAACCAGTAATGGTCCCAAGTCCAATACATATTAAAGGATGAATGTCTGCATTTAAGCCTTTTTGAACTCCTATTATAGTAAACAATCCCAGTCCAAGGCTGTCAAAAATAAATAGGGTGACCTGAAAGTTTTTTTCCAGGGATTTAAAAACCATTGTGAAAATACTGGTCATAATAATCACGGCGCAGGTTAATAAATCATGCATCCAGAATACCGGAATATCAAGAAGTAAATCCCTAACAGTTCCACCTCCTACAGAAGTAACGAAAGCGATAATGAGAACACCAAACGGATCAAGTCGCTTTTGCATCGCTGCAAAGCTTCCGGACATGGAAAAGGAAATGGTTCCCAATACTTCTATGGCAAAATTGAACTGTTCGTGCATATATTATGAATGATAAATGGCAAGAGATTAATGATTGATTCTTCCATAAGCAAATCTTTTACCATTTATCAATGATCATCTATTTTTTTATTTTTTCAACCCTTACGGCTTCTGGAACGAGTAGTTCATATTCACCACCGTGATTGATAATTTCTCTTACAATGCTGCTGCTGATAAAAGATTTTCCGGATGAAGTTAATAGAAATACAGTTTCTAATTTTTTATGAGCTAAAGTTCTGTTCGTATGAGCAATGGCTTTTTCAAATTCGAAGTCAGCAGGATTTCTTAGTCCTCTAAGAATGAACTGAGCATTTTTTTCAAAACAGAAATCAACCGTTAAACCTTCAAAATAATCGACTTCTACATTAGGAAATTCTGCTACGGAATTCTGAATAAATTCCATTCTCTTTTCAAGAGGAAACATGTATTTCTTTTGTGAGTTCTGTCCAATTGCGATGATGAGTTTATCAAAAAGTGGTGCGGCCCTTTCTATAATATCATAATGTCCTAGAGTAATTGGATCAAATGATCCTGGGAAAACAGCAATTTTCATAATTAGTTCGTTTTTTTCGCTAATGCCTTTTCAACTTCATTGCCGCAAAGATCCATAATAGAAATTCCGTAATGTCTTGCTTGCTGAGGTAAAATACTTGCCGGAGAGAATCCTGGATTGGTATTCATTTCCAACATATAAGGAATACCATCCATTAAAATGAATTCGCTGCGGGAAAAACCACTCATCCCTAAAGAATCATAGGCTCTTTTGGAAATTTCTTCTACTCTTTTAGTTGTCTCCTCGTCAATTCTAGCCGGGGTTATTTCTTCAGAAGCTCCTTCGTATTTGGCTTCGTAATCAAAGAATTCATTTTGAGGAACAATTTCTGTTATTCCTAAAACAATAGTTTCTCCTTTAAAATCAATTACTCCGACAGATACTTCCATACCATCTAAGAAGCTTTCAATTAGAATTTCATGATCTTCTTTAAATGCAATTTCTGTTGCTGGGAGTAATTCAGACTTTTCTTTTACCTTAGATATTCCTAGAGACGATCCGGATTGATTTGGTTTAACGAAAAGAGGAAGCCCAAGATAGTCTACTATTTCATCAACATTTATGTTTTCTCCCTTCCTTAAATAAATACTTTTTGCTGAAGGAATACCATATTTAGATAATACAGCTAATGTGTCTTTTTTATTGAACGTTAAAGCACTCTGATAAAAATCACATCCAGTATAGGTTTGTCCTATCGCGTCCCAATAAGCCTGCAGGATACCATTTTCACCTGGTGTTCCGTGGATTATATTAAAGCAGACATCAAACTTTAATTGTTCATTATTCTCCAATGTTACAGAGAAATCTCCTTTGTTGATCGGGTATTGTTTGTTATTTTCATCTAAAAAATACCACTTATCCTTTAAAACAACTACTTTATGTACATTATATAGATCTCTATCTAAAGAATCATAAATTAATTGACCGCTTTTCAGGGAAACAACATATTCATCAGAATAGCCTCCCATAACTACGGCAACACTTTTTTTGCTCATAACCATATAGTATCAATTAAGGCAAATTTAATCATTTTATGTAATGCAATTAGGGAAAATTCAAAATTTTGAAAGCAAATATGAATTGTGATAAATAAAAAGTACATTCTAAAATTATTAGCTATATTTGCCATTATAATTAAAGTATTTTTAAGTATGCTTAAATCACTTTTCAACTGGAAAGTTTTACTGAATTTGTTAGTAGCCATCGGTGTTTTTGTGGGTTTGGTCTGGCTTACATTTCGTTGGTTAGAATATCATACAAATCATGGTCAGGAAATACCCGTTCCCAATGTTGTCAACAAATCCGTACACGAGGCTGTCAAAATATTAGATGATGCCGGGCTTGGGTATGAAGTAGATAGTGCTACTTATAATCCTAAATACAGACCTTTTCAGGTTTTAAAAATGTCGCCTACACCTGGTTCCCATGTGAAAGACGGGCGTGCAATACATTTAATGGTTAATCCTAGAAGCTGGGCTCCGGTTGCAATTCCGGATGTTATTAATAAGTATTCCGGATTAGCTTTCCAACGAATAGATCAGGTTGGTCTAAAGGTAGGGGATACCATTTTCGAACCAAGTATCCAGAAAGATGCAATTCTCAGAATCCTATTTAAAGGAAATCCTGTAAAACCAGGATCATTAATTCCTAGATTTTCAACAATCGATGTAGTGGTAGGTTCTGGGCCAATGAGAAATATATCTATTCCCAATGTTGTTGGCTTCACTGTAAAAGATGCCAGAGCAGCTATCGCGAGAAGTATGTTTGAAGTGGGATTGGTAGAACATGAAGATGGTGGAAAAGATGAATCTGATATCATTTATTATCAGGATCCTGCTGCAGGAGATGTAAGAGATCAGGGAATGCAAATAGACCTTTGGGCCAGTAAGAAAACTCCAGCTGAATTACGATCTAAAATAGACGAACTGAATTCTGTATATCGAATGAAAGTAGATACCTCACTTCCACCGATACAATATGAAGAAGTTCCTGTTCATCAGCAACCGGTTTATGAACCTGTTCCTACACCTGTTGTCCATAAAAAAGTAGAACCTGCAAAAGTAGAAGCACCAAAAGTTTCTGCTACAAAACCAGCTGCTACGGAAACAAAACCAAAACCAACGGAAAATAAACCTAAGACGACTACCAATGTTTCTTCAGGAAATAATACTGGAAGTAACAATAAAACGGCAAATAATGCAGTGCAACAGCCTGCTCAAAAGCCAAAAGCCAAGAAAGTCGTAGTAGAATAACAAGTATTTATTATAAAAAATATAGGCTTCAACTTTTTATGTTGAAGCCTTTTGTGTAAAAAATAAAAATCATGACAGAAGATAACGAAGATTTTTTAGATGAAGAATTATTAGATCCTAACAATATCGATATTGATGAGGAAAATAAAGGATTGTATGAGCATGTTAATATCACTGTCGACAAAAACCAGGAGCCTCTAAGAATAGACAAGTTCTTATTAATATTCAGACAAAACTCCTCGAGAAATAAAATTTCACAAACCTGCAGAGCAGGTAATGTTGTTGTAAATGGAACTCCTGTAAAACAAAATTATCGTGTGAAGCCTGGTGATCAGATTTCCGTTTTACTGGCTCATCCTCCAAGAGAGAATGTAATCATTCCACAGGATATCCCAATCAACATTATTTATGAGGACGACGATCTTGTTGTTGTGGATAAAGAACCAGGAATGGTTGTACATCCAGGATTTGGAAACTGGGATGGCACTTTAGTGAATGCTTTGGCATTTCATTTTGCTAAGAAAGGGGAAAAATCTGATCTGGATAGAGTAGGGCTTGTGCATAGAATAGATAAAGATACCTC
This sequence comes from Chryseobacterium paludis, assembly GCF_025403485.1. Lineage (NCBI taxonomy): Bacteria > Pseudomonadati > Bacteroidota > Flavobacteriia > Flavobacteriales > Weeksellaceae > Chryseobacterium > Chryseobacterium paludis. Next base: position 2,675,018 of record NZ_CP099966.1, on the reverse strand, counting down.
GGGCTTATTAGTTATTGCTAAAAACGAATATGCTTTAAGCTTCTTGGCTAAGCAATTTTTTGAAAGAAAGACCAAAAGATTGTATTGGGCTTTTGTTTGGGGAAATGTACAGGACGATGAAGGTACTATTAAGGGTCATATAGGAAGGCATCCTAAGAATAGAATGCAGATGTCGGTATATGAAGATGGAAGCCACGGGAAGCATGCTGTGACACATTATAAAGTTTTAGAGAGATTTAAATACATGACCTGGGTAGAATGTAAACTTGAAACCGGAAGAACACATCAGATCAGAGCGCACTTCAAACATATAGGGCATACCTTGTTCAATGATGAAAGATATGAGGGGCATACGCCGTTACGAGGAGTTAATCTACCAAAATACAAGCAGTTTATCAAGAATGTTTTCGAAATTCTTCCTAGACATGCACTTCATGCCCATACCTTAGGATTTATACATCCAACCACTAAACAGGAATTGTATTTTGAGAGCCCAATGCCTCAAGATATGGCGGATGCTGTAAAAAAATGGAGAAATTATTTGGAAAACTAAAAATATATTGAGATTTTTTTTATATTTGTTGAATTGAAATCAAGATTTGTTATGAGAAAACTATATGCTATAGTGTGTTTGGCTCTTTTGTCAAATGCATACAAAGCACAAGAAACATTACCATACTATCAACAATATCTTTTGGATGGTGAGTTCCTGTTCAACCCAGCACAATACGGTAAGACAGATTATGTACAACTCAACCTCAATTATCAACAACAATTTTCAAAATTTAACGAATCCCCTAATGTACAATCTGTAGGGATTAATGCGAATATTTTTGATAGAGTTGGGGCAGGGATATCAGTTTTTAGAGATAGTAATGGTCCTATTTCGGCAGGAGGTATTACAGCGGGTGCTTCATATTTTATCCCACTTAGTAGTGAGGGAGAAAGAAAAGATCAATTCTCTTTTGGTACGAGTGTTAGTTTCTACAATATGAATTTTGATTATACTAAAATTAATACTGAAGACGGTTATGACCCATTATTACAGGGTACAGAAAGTAATATTTTCATGGCTTATGCTAACTTTGGTTTAGCAGCTACTTTCAGAAATATTTTTGCAGGTGTTTCTGTGAATGATATCGCTTTAACGAATGATGAATCTATCGTTAACGGTCGTGAGCCATCGCCAATAAAATTCTTCTTAAACTTAGGATATGACTGGCATTTTGCAGATAATATGTATGTAACACCATCTGCATTAATTAACTTGAATACCAACTCTACAAGAACAATTGATTATAACCTGATGGCTACATTCTTTAATGATATCAATTCATTCTCTTTTGGAGTTAGTTATAGATCAGTTCAGAATAGATTTGATAACCAGCAGTTAAGTATCTCACCATTAGTAAAAGTAAGATTCAATAAATTTATGATTGGTGCAACTTATAACTTAGGATTATCTGATATCCAGACTTATGGCGGAAACAGCTTTATGATCGGATTAGGTTATAACTTTGATAACTTTATTAATCATAGAGGATATAGATATTAATCAATTTAATTTAAATAAATTTGAGCTCTGATTTTTTCAGAGCTTTTTTTATGATTTATATTCACATTCCTTTCTGCAAACAAAAGTGCAGCTACTGTAACTTCCATTTTTCAACATCTTTGCAATCTAAAGATGAGGTACTCTCTGCTATTAAGAAAGAGATTTTTCTAAGGAAAGATGAATTACAGAATAAAACACTGCAGTCTCTCTACTTTGGAGGTGGTACGCCATCCATTCTCTCGGGAGATGAAATCAATTCTATTGTCGATGAGGCGCTAAAATATTATAGCTTTGCAAAGGATATAGAGGTTACTTTAGAGGCAAATCCAGATGATCTTGATAAAAACTTTCTTAGAGACCTTTCCAGGTCGCCTGTAAATCGGCTCTCAATTGGTACCCAAAGCTTTTTCGATGAAGATCTTAAGTTAATGAACCGTGCTCATAATGCATCAGAAGCTGAGGGTTCAATCAAAAGAGCACAGGATTTTGGGTTTGAAAACCTAAGTATTGATCTTATTTATGGCTCTCCGACTTCTAATTTAGAGATCTGGAAAGAGAATCTCAATAAAACAATAGCTCTTGAAGTTCCTCATATTTCTTCATACGCATTAACAGTGGAGCCAAAAACAGCTTTAAATGACTGGATTTTAAAAGGAAAAGTATCCAAACCCAAAGAAGAGGAGCAGAATAAAGAGTTTTATTATCTGTCAGACTTTTTAAAAGATAATGGATTTGATCACTATGAAGTTTCTAATTTCGCGAAACCGGGGTTTTATTCCAGACATAATTCAGCATATTGGAAATATAAAGAATATCTCGGAATAGGACCATCTGCCCATTCTTATAATGGATCGGATATAAGAAGCTGGAATGTTGCTAACAATCAAATTTATATCAAAAAGCTTAATTCAAATACTTTGGCTAAAGAAACGGAGATCCTTTCACAAGAAGATCAGTTTAACGAAATGATTATGATTGGGCTGAGAACAATCTGGGGGGTGGATTTGAATAGTATGAAGACTAAATTTTCGGATGAAATACTTCAAAAGTTTCAAAATGAAATAAAGCAAAAAATAGCTGACGGTATTTTAATTATTGAAAACAGCCATCTAAAAATTCCTGAAAAGCATTGGTTTATGGCAGATGGGGTTGCTTCGGATCTGTTTTTAGTATAATTTTAATTAATAATATCCTTTTATTGAAAACTAATAATTATGAAGAAAAATTTGTTCCTATTTTTTCTATGTATAAATGCTTTGTGTCTTGCACAAAAACCAATTTTTGTTAAAGCGAAAGTAAATGCTGTGAATGTCTATAGAAGTTCTGCTGAATTGCAAAATTCCATCAGTTTTTCCATACCTGCTGGTTCGTCTGAAGTTGTTATTACAAATATTTCAGATGAGATTGAAGAAAGATCTTTGCAAATCAATATTAATAACAAGAATGTGTCTATCCTTTCTTCTCAGTATACAGATAACTATACATCTGAATATGATATGGATAAGACAAATCCTAGGATTAAAAAAGTGACTGACAGTATTACTATAGTTGAGAACCTCATTTCAAAATCCAATATAGAATTGGAAGCCAATACTAAGACTCTTGAACTTTTGGATAAAAACCAAACTGTTTTAGTGGGTAGCAATGCATCAAATGTTACACAATTGATACAACTAACAGAATTCTATAAGAATAAAAGAATTGAAATAAGCAATATTTTAGCCGCTGTTAATAAAAATAATGCTGTGCTTCAGAAAAAATTGGCTAGATTAAAAAGCAGTTTGAAAATAAATTCTGAAATGGAAGAAGCCTCTTCAGATGGTGTTCTAATTGTAAGGTTAACGAGTAGTACTCCTGTAAATGTAAAAGCTGAAGTAAGCTATTTGACTAGAAATGCATCATGGCAGCCATTTTATGAAATAAGGGGAAATAAACTTTCAGAACCCTTAGATGTGATTTTTAAAGCTAAAATAAGACAAGATACAGGTTTAGACTGGAAAGGGGTTAAGCTGTCTCTAATTAATGGAAGATCCTCCCATAAGAATATAGCTCCAGTATTAAACCCTTGGTTTCTAAATTCATATAAGAATGAAGAAAAAGTTGTGGCAAGAGCATATGGTATTAAAAGTGATACAATTGCTAAAGAGCAAAATATTGAAGAGGTTGTTGTAACAGCAATGGGTTTTACCTCTGTTGAAAATCAATTTAATATTAGTTTTGATGTAGATGTTCCGTATGATATTTTAGGTAATAATGAAGATCATCTTATTAATCTTAAACAAATAAAAATCCCTGCTACTTACAAATATTCGGCAATTCCAAAATATAATAGAGATGCATTTTTAGTTGCAAAGATTAAGGACTTTAATAAATTCAATCTCATTTCAGCACCTGCTACAATAGTCTTTGAAAATATGTATATAGGGGAAACAAACATTAAACCTGATCAAACGAACGATGAGCTAAGTATTACTTTAGGCGATGATAAAAAAATAAGTATTCAAAAAGAAATTGTTGATGATAAAAGTAGCATCAAATTATTTTCATCTTATCAAGAAAAAACTTATACCTATGATATTGTAATCCGAAATAATAAGAAGGATCCAATAGATATGGAACTTAAAGATCAGTTTCCGCTAAGTAAAGATGAGTCTGTAAAAATTGAGCTCTTACAAAGTGATCAGGCGGAAGTTGACAAGGAGAAAGGATATTTGACCTGGAATGTGAAAATTTCTCCATCAGAAACTAAGAAGTTTCGGGTGAGTTACAAAGTAAGATATCCAAAGGATTATTCAATAAACAATCTTAATTAAGATATCATAGTATTTACTATTTTTGTATAAAATTTCAACTCATTTGAAAACTAAAAAACAAGACTACTCACATCTTTCACCAAAACAACCTATCGGAATTTTTGATAGTGGAGTGGGAGGATTAACGGTGGCTAAAGAAATAAAAAGACTGCTTCCTAATGAAGACCTCATTTATTTTGGGGATACAAAACACCTTCCTTATGGTGAGAAGTCTCGTGAGGCAATTATAGAATATTCTACGAAAATTACTAATTTTTTGCTGGAGCAAAACTGTAAAGCAATAGTCATAGCTTGTAATACGGCAACAGCAAATGCATTAAATGAAGTAATGCAGGCAGTAGCCGGAAAAGTTCCTGTTATTGACGTGATCAATCCGGTAGCAGAAAAAGTATCCTATGAAATTCATACGAATGTTGGAGTAATTGCTACGAAAGCGACGGTAAATTCAGGCTTATATAAAAAAAGCATCCGAAAACATAATAAATGGATTAAAGTAGATGAATTGGCAACTCCTTTGTTAGTGCCCGCGATCGAAGAAGGTTTTAAGAATCATCCGATTACACATGCGATCATTTATAATTATTTAAGTAATAGTAAATTAAAGAATATAGAAACTTTAATTTTAGGGTGTACCCACTATCCTTTATTAATTGATGAAATAAAGCAGTATTATGGAAATCGTGTTCGTGTTATTGACTCACCAAACATTGTAGCCAGTCATTTAAAAATTATTTTAGATAAATACAATCTTTTAAATGACCAGAATGCCAAGCCAAACTATCATTTCTATCTTTCGGATCTGACTAAGAATTTTGAAAAGATTTCGAAAAAGTTCTTTGGGAAGACAATTGATTTAGAGTTAAAAGTATTATGATCTTAAAATATTCTTCTGGATTACTGTTTAGAAATTAAAGAAATAAGAGAATAGATTTTTCTAAATAAACCGCCATTAAGTTTAACTTAATGGCGGTCATCAATATAAAATACCAAAAATGGAAATGTGTTGTTATTTTTTAAACTGTAATAAAATCTGATTGTAATTTAACGATTAGGAATAATTCCTAGGGGGCTGAAAACGATAAAAACAATAATGGTAAGAATAATGATGCAGATAGATGCAGGCTTTAGGTATTTCCAGTTTTCTACGTTTACTGTACCTGTATCCTTAATAACGAAGTTGTTTTCTCTGGGGTAATATTTACTCGCAATAACAAGGGTAAGAATAGTAACAAAAAATGCAACGGCCAGACGGTGTAAAAAATGGATTTTTACTTCCATTGCTTCTAATCCAAATTTTGAAAATAGATAAAGTATTGTACCCGATATTAATCCTATTTTAGCTGCTTTTGCAGACACTTTTGGGAGTAGTAATCCTGCAATGATGATCGCAAAAATGGGCATATTGAAGATGGAACTGAATTCCTGAAGAATAATATAAAGTCCTTTGCCTGCCATGCTAATAAAGGGAGCAATAGCCATAGATACTAAAGCCATGACAGTACCACTTTTTTTGCCGAATTTTACGATCTGGGTTTCGGTAGCATCTTTCTTCAAATATCCTTTATAGATATCGATGGAGAACAAAGTGGAAGCACTATTTAGCGCTCCGTTAAAGGTACTTAATATAGCTCCTACTACAATCGCCGCAAAAATACCAATACCACCAATGGGTAATACAGACTTTACAAGCTCTGGATAGGCATAATCTGGATCATTTAAACTATTTTTAAAATAATAGTAAGCTATTATACCTGGTACCACAACAATAAAAGGAACGAAAATTTTGAAAAAGGCAGTCAGTAATACTCCCTTTTGTCCTTCTGCCAGATTTTTAGCTGCCAGTGCCCGTTGGATAATAGATTGGTTCATTGTCCAATAGAAAATCTGTGGAATAAACATTCCTGTAAAAAGTACGGGAAACGGAAGATCGGAAGTGGATTCTCCTACTGCATTAAAACGGTCGGGAACTGCTTCAAAAACAGTGTGTACACCGGTTAGAAAATTTCCATCGCCAATTTTATAAAAAGCCAATATCGGAATTAATGACCCTCCGATAATCAGCCCTATCCCATTGATAAGATCTGATATCGCCACTGCTTTTAATCCTCCTAAAATAGCATATATAGATCCCATGACCCCAATTCCAACCACCATCACCACCATAGCGGTGAATTTATCAATATTCAGATTCTCAGAAACATTGAAAATACTTTCCATAGTGATAGCCCCTGTATAGAGAACAATAGGAAGAAGGGTGGTGATATAGAGTAGAAGGAATAACGTGGAGCAAATCATTCTGGTTTGTTTATCATAACGCAGTTCTAAAAACTCTGTAATGGTTACTAGGCCCATCTTTAGATATCTCGGAAGAAAATATACAGCCATAAGTACTAAAGCTACAGCAGCTAAGGTCTCCCAGGCCATTACTTCCATCCCAAAAGCATAGGCACTTCCGTTGAGACCTACTAAATGTTCTGTCGATAGATTTGTAAGTAGCAATGAAGCTACAATTAAGATAGCGCTGAGATCCCGGCCACCCAAAAAATAACCGATAGAGGAATGTGCCATTTTTGTTTTTCTTGTATACCACCAGGAGATAAATGCTACTCCACCAGTAAATAAGAGAAAAGGAATTAATATAATAAACATGATTTTAAGATTTGATTTTTTAAATTGTTGTATTAATTATTTTCTTTACAGAAAAATCAACTGGTGCTTTTCCAAGGATTGTTCACATGCATTTGCTAACATTGATGCTTTCAAAGCGTCATTGGCAGTAGAAGGAAAATCTTTTTGTTCCTGTATACAAGAGAGAAATGCTTTTGCTTCTTCTACATAGGAATCTTTATATCTTTCTAGAAAGAACGGTTCCAAAACACTGCTCTGGATAGTGCTTCCAGAATAAAATTGGATGTTGTTGATCTTTTTATTTTCTGCACAGATCATTCCCTCATCTCCTAATATCTCTAACCTCTGATCATATCCATATGAAGCTTTTCTACTGTTGTCTATATTGCAAATAATCCCATTTTTAAATTTCAGGGTAATAAGGGTTGTATCTATATCTTCGGTGTAGTTTTTTGAGCCTATAGCAATAACCTGCTCAACTTCGCTTCCGCTAATAAAACGGGCCATATCCAAATCATGAATGCTCATGTCATTGTAGATACCACCTGATTGTCTGGTGTATTCTGTAGAAGGAGGAAAAGGATCTCGGCTTGTTATTTTAATGATAACAGGTTTTCCAATGTCCTTCATCCTTTTTTTGACAGAAGCAAAATCAGGATCGAAACGACGGTTAAAACCTACCATAAGACGATTATTGATATTGGGATAGGAATCAATTAGAGACTGTATTTTACCTAGATCTGCATCCAGAGGTTTCTCGCAGAAAACATATTTATTGTTTTCCAGAGCTTCTTTTACCTGAATAAAATGATAAGCAGTAGGGGAGCATATCCAAACTGCATCAATTTCTTCTTGTTGAAGAATGTTACGATAATCAGGATAAAAATCTGGAATCTGATGTTCTTTGGCTATTTTTTTTCCATGCTCTATAACAGGATCTGATATTGCTATTATTTCTATATTCGTTAATGCTTTTAGAGCAGCAAGATGTATTTGCCCAATTCTTCCGAGGCCAATAATGCCTGCCTTTATTTTTTTTGTACTCACTTTTTTATAATTTCATTTGTGTTTTTGTTTATCTGAATAAGCATAAAGGATATTGATAAGAATTTTAAAAAGTCCTAGACCAGTTTTTTGGCCAACGTTCGATAACAACTTTTGTCTGAGTGTAAAATTCTATTCCATGACGACCCTGTGCATGAAGATCTCCGAAGAAAGAATCTTTCCATCCTGAGAATGGGAATTGAGCAACAGGAGCAGCAACCCCAACGTTGATTCCAATATTCCCGGCCATAGCTTCATTACGGAATTTACGGGCTGAAAGACCATCCTGTGTAAATATACACGCCATGTTGCCATAACGTCCACTATTGATAAATTGGATAGAATCCTCCAGGGATTTAAAATTTAGCAGACTCATGACAGGTCCAAAAATTTCCGTGGAGATAAATTCTTTTCCTAATGGAATATTTTCAAGAATAGAAGGATAAAGGAAGTGGCCGTTTTCATAACCTGAGACTTTTTTTTGAGTTCCATCTACCAGAAAATTAGCTCCTTCACTGAGTCCCTTCTGGATAAGTTCTTCTATTCTGGTTTTACTTTCTTTGGAGATCACAGGGCCCATTTCGATTCCCGCTTCCATCCCATATCCTACTTTTCTGGATTTGGCAGCTTCTACCAATGCTTCTTTGTAATTTTTATCGTCTCCAATTGTGATTACAAGGGAGGCAGCAAGACAACGTTGACCGGCGCAGCCATATACCGAATCGGTAATGATTTTTGTTGTCATCTCGATGTCTGCATCAGGCATAATGACAATAGGATTTTTAGCACCCCCTTGCGCCTGAACACGTTTCCCGTATTTGGCACCTTCGGAGTAGATGTATTTGGCTACATTTGTAGAACCAACAAAGCTGACGGCTTTTACATCAGGATGTTGAAGCATAGCATCCACAGATTCTTTTCCGCCATGTACCAGATTTAAAATTCCTTTTGGAAGATCAATATTGTTATGAATAAGATCGAATACATACTGCATGGTAGTAGGTACCTTTTCTGAAGATTTTAAAATGAATGAATTACCTGTTGCAATAGCATACGGAAGGAACCAAAAGGGAATCATTCCGGGAAAATTAAATGGTGTAATACAGACGCATACACCTAAAGGCTGTCTGATCATAAATTCATCAATACCAGAAGCTATATTTTCTGAAAATTCAGATTGATTCATGACATAAGTACCGCATGCTACCTCAATATTTTCAATGGCGCGCTGGATTTCTCCTAAAGATTCGGTATAGGTTTTTCCACATTCGGAGGTGATCAATTTAGCAATCTCTTCTTTATGATTTTCCAAAAGGGTCTTCATTTTGAAAAGCGGCTGTACTCTTTTCATAGCGGGAATATCTTTCCATTCCAAATAGGCCTGATGGGCATATTCTATTACTTTATTGACATCTTTTGCAGTGTCCGGTCCATAGGGTACCTTTGCGATGAGTTCCTGAGTAGCCGGATTATGTACCGAAAGGTTTTGGGTGCTGCTACTGCTTTTCCATTCTCCGTTGATATAATTTTTTAATTGATCCATATGGGTTTTATTATTAATTAATATTGATTAGGTTTTATATATTGTCTTTGCTTTTGTTTATTAAGCTCATATTGTTTTCGGGCTTCATTCACTTCAGGAAAGACAGATATTTCGGGTATAGGCACTTCCCACCATGAATATTCATAGCCCTGCATTTTTCTGTCCCGAATAGTTTCTGCATAGATAACAGTTGTTTGATTATTGCTTTTTGCGTTGACCAGACTTTCTTTAAATTCATCCATATTTTGAGGACGGTAAACTATTGCTCCAAGACTTTCAGCATTTGTTGCTAAATCTGTCATAAGGGGATCTCCGTCAAGCTGACCTGTTATTTCATTTCTATAATTGAAATAGGTTCCGAAACCTTCACCTCCAACAGAATTTGAAAGCCCTCCAATAGAAGCATAACCGCTGTTATTGATTAATATCACGGTGATTTTATATCCTTCCTGTAGACTTGTTACTAGATCCGATGGCATCATAAGGTAGGTAGCATCACCGCACATTACATATATTTCCCGGTCTGGAGCAGCCATTTTAGCACCAAGTCCACCGGGAATTTCATATCCCATGCATGAGTTGCCATATTCCAGATGGAATCCCTTTGAGCTCTTGGTCCGCCATAATTTATGTAAATCTCCTGGCAAAGAACCTGCAGCACATAACACTACATCTTGATCGTCTATAAAATCATTTAATGCACCAATATATTCTGCCTGTACGGGATAGTCAGGATTTTCACATAAATAAGCTTTCGTTACTATCCCATCCCACTCATAATGATAAGCTCGGATTCTTTCCACATAATCACTTCCAGTATAATAATCCCCTAACATTTCTTTCAGTATTTTCAGGATCTCTCTGGCATCTCCCTGTAAAGGAACTGCACTATGTTTAAAGGCATCAATTTCTGCAATATTGATATTAATAAAGGTAACGTCGGGGTTTTGCCAAGCCGACTTTGAGGCCGACATAAAATCTCCATAACGGGTACCTATACCGATGACTAGGTCTGTTTCTCTGGCGATTTCATTGGCTCCTTTAGTACCTGTTCCTCCCATTGCTCCTAAATTAAGCGGATGTTGGTAATGTAAAGAACCCTTTCCGCCATAGGTTTCTGCAACAGGAATTCCATGTTGCTCGACAAAAGATTTCAGCTCTTCTTCTGCTTCGGAGTAAATGACTCCTCCACCCGCGATCAACATCGGTTTTTTCGCTTTTTTTATAAGGTGTACTGCTTTTTTTAATAATTGCTGATCTGGAATAGGTCTGGGAATGTACCATATTCTTTTTTCAAAAAGCTGAGTCGGGAAATCATAAGCTTCCGTCTGTACATCATGCGGAAGAGCGAGGGTAACAGCACCAGTTTCAGCCGGAGAAGTAAGGACACGCATCGCTTCCAGTAATGAGGAAGTAAGTTGTTCGGGACGCTGAATACGATCCCAGTATTTTGAGATAGGTTTAAAACAATCGTTGACAGAAATATCCTGCGTTTGGCTAACTTCTAATTGCTGCAATAGAGGAGAAGCAGAGCGGGTGGCAAAAAAATCTCCCGGTAGCAGTAGTACAGGTAATCTATTGATCGTGGCACCTGCTGCTGCAGTGACCATGTTAAGTGCTCCCGGACCTATAGAAGTAGTACAGACAAATGTCTGCATTCTATTTTTCATTTTTGCATAGGCAGCGGCAGTATGCACCATTGCCTGTTCATGGCGGCTCTGATAATATTTAAAATCATGATTCTGTTTCAGTGCTTCACCTAATCCAGCTACATTTCCATGTCCAAAAATTCCAAAACATCCTGCAAAAAACTGTAATTCTTTATCGTCTCTTTTTGTGTATTGATTTTTTAAAAATTCTATGGTGGCCTGTGCCACGGTTAATCTTTTTGTATCCATGATTTCGGTGCTTGATCGATTTAAAAATTTCCATTATCTTCAATAAACTGAATAATCTCCGGATAAGTAGGAGCAAAGTTGCTGCATCCCTGCTTGGTGACCATCCAGGCCCCACAGGCATTTGCCAGACGGGCAGATTGGTAGGTATCCCAACCTTGAAGATATCCGTATACAAATCCGGAGGCAAATGCATCTCCTGCACCCAGTACATTAACAACTTCTACAGGAAAGCCAGGAATAGTTTCTATCCTTCCATCTGGATAATATGCTGTAACGCCTTTGGGGCCTGTTTTTACTAAAAGAAGTTTGATTCCAGAATGTAATACCTGTCTGATCACAGTGTTGATATCGCCTTCGATAGTAGGAGAGGAGATGGCACTGTCGGTTATTTTCACTTGGTTAGAATCCGTAAGTCCCATTGCTAAAAGCTCTTCTTCTGTTCCCATTACAATATCACATAAGGGTAAATACTGACGTAAAGTGACTCCAAATGCACGTACATCATGCCATAAACTGGCCCTGAAATCGATATCCAGAAAAATAGTGATACCTTTTGCTTTTGCTTTTTCTGTTGCATAGATCGCAGCGCTTCGGGTAGGTTCTATGGAAAGTGCTGTACCAGTCATTAAAAATGATTTATATTGATCAAAGTCTATGGTATTTACCATGTCGATGGTCATATAATTGTCAGGGGCTTTATCCCGGTAAAATACAAGCGGGAATTTATCAGGAGGTACAATACCGCATACTACAGCCGTACTCGTTGTCCCTTCGATAGTATTTATATAAGAGGTATCTACATTTTCCAATTTCAATGTATTAATGATAAAACCGCCTATAGGATCATTTCCTACACCTGTTACTATACTTGTTTTAAGACCAAGTCTTTGTGCTCCTATAGAAATATTGACGGGTGATCCGCCAATGGCAGTGGTCAATTCTTTGATATCATTAAATTCAGCACCGATATTTTTGGAATATAAATCTATACTTGCTCTTCCGAATGTTAGTAAATCAAATTTCATTTTAACTTTGTATTAATCGTTCTGTTGATTGTTCATTGCTGAGGTTACTAATGGAAGGCGGGAATCTTTTCCCTTCCATGAATCGAAAATCCATTCGAGGTCACTATCTGTAGTGTTGGCCAGAGATTGATCGGTTCCTGCCAAGAAGTTTAAATAATAACAGTGGTAGCCGTGTTCTGCTGCAACAGGATGGTAGCCTTTAGGAATCAATACGGCATCATTATTTCTTGTCCGTAGGATTTCATCTATAGGATCTGCGTCATTTTTTGTATAAACCTGCTGGATAGCATACGCTTCTGGCTTTTGGAATTTGTAAAAGTAGATCTCTTCCAGTTGTGCCTCCCGTAACTGTCCGCTATCATCTAGAATTCTTTCATCGTGCTTGTGAGCCGGAAAAGAGCTCCAATTTCCTGAAGGAGTGTAAACCTCTCTGCATACCAGTCGCGAACATTTGAATCCCGGAGGAATTAAATCGTTAAACTGACGGGTAGCATTGTCTCCACCAAAAATCACAGTAGGTGTTTCTTCCGGGGTTACCAGTTGGGGTTCAAAATCATCATCGGCTCTGCACCAACTGTAGGCAATATCCAACTTATCGGAAGTTGATATAAGAATGAATGTTGTTTTGCGGGGAAGATACAGCGTATGTGCAACACCTCTGAACACATCTTTACGCCCGTTTTTTATTTCCCAGCTTCCTCTGTTGCTTTCTACGATATAATTACCGGATAATAATACAATGACCATTTCATTTTCACCGGTATCATAAGTCCATGTTTCGTTCAGCTCCATGAGGCGAGCTCCAAAATTTAACCAATTCCAGTCTGCATTTTTAGCAGATATGTTTTGATAAATTTTCTGATCTGTAGGTTTTCTGATAAGGTTCATTTGCATGTTTTTTTGATAATTAAGAATCTTAAGAAAGTAGGTCGGATATGATTACCGGCTTTTTTTCTTTGAATGATTTGGTTAATGCTGTAGCTACCAAAGTGGCATTGGTTGCATTATTCATAGTAAGTTCAGGTTGTTTGTTTTCCAGTACATGGTTTACAAAAGCTTGGATCTGTATTAGAAAAGCAGTTTGAAACCTGTCGAAAAAAGTTTCCATTCCTTCTCTTCTGATACCGTGTTTATCGGATATCTGAAGCATGTTTTTTGCTGGTGGATCACCTATTTTTAGGTTTCCTTCTGTGGCGAAGATCTCTGTACAGGTATTATGACCGAAGGAAGATGTTCTGGAAGCTGTTAATACTGCCATTGTTCCATTTTCTAATTCGCACATAGAACTGGTATTATCAGCATCTCCTGCTAGTGCGAATTCAGGGAATCTGTAGGCACCACCTAATGCCCATACTTTTTGGATTCTGGAGCCTAAGAACCAATGGGCAAGATCAATATCATGAACATTATAATCATGAAAAATGCCACCTCCAGTTGTACAGAATTTAATTTGAAATGGAGCAAAAGTGTCTTTATCTATTGTTTGAGAATGTATAAGGTAGGGTGTGCCTACCAATCCTTCATTGATTTTAGCCTTAGCGTCTGCATAGCTTACATCGAATCTTCGGACAAATCCTAACATGGTAATTCTGTCCGGGTGTTTGGCAACTGCTTTTTCCACACGAATGCAGTCTTCGATGTTAAGAGCGAGAGGTTTTTCACAAAAAACATGATAACCGGCTTGTACTGCTTTAATAATGGCATCGGCATGCTGATCTGTAGATGTAACAATAACTACAGCATCCATTTCCTCTTGTTGTTCAAGCATTTGCTCATAAGAAGCATATAAATTCGGGACATTGTATCTGTCTTTTACATAATCTAATTCCTCCTTTCTGATACTGCATGCCGCTACAAGATTGGCATTGGGCACAAGGTAAGTGATGTTTTTAGCATATTCTTTACCTAGTCTTCCCAATCCTACAATTCCGATATTCAGTTTTTTCATCTTCTATCTTCTACTTTTTTTACTTTAAAACTTTAAGGTTTCCGTTATAAATTGATATCCTTTTTTTGCATATTCAAACGGATTTGCTTTGCCTGGATCTTGTTCTGCTTCCACAACAATCCACCCTTTGTAGTCACTACTGTGGATAATTTTTGATAGAGCCTGCATATCAAGATCACCATCTCCTGGTACTGTATATATCCCTAGCTTTACAGATTTTAAAAAACTATTATTGTCTTTATACATGTTGTCCTTTACATCTTTTCTTACATCCTTAAAGTGAATATGCGCTGTACGTCCTATGAATTTTGTTAATGCTTCTGCAGGATTTTCGTTGGCAAAATCAAAATGTCCACAGTCATAATTAAGTTTTACATATTTTTCATCAGTCTCATTGAACAAACGTTCTACCTCCTCTTGGGTTTGCACCATGGTGCCCATATGATGATGGTAAGAAAGCTGAATTCCAAAATCATTCAGCGCAATTTTTCCAAGCTCAGTTAATCCTTCAGTCAGTTTTTTCCAATCTTCATTGGACACTTTTTTACGCTGTGTAATAGGGGTATTAAATTCTCCATGAATTGTGTTTCCACACTCTGCACCACCCACTACTTTTGTATTAAAATGCTTAAGAAAATTGAGCTGTTTAATAAAATCCTGTTTTACCTGTTCATAAGGTTTTGTAGTAAGCTCATAGCTGAACCACTTATTACAGATTGTAAGACCTCTTATATCCAGATATTTTTTTAAAACATTGGGATCTTTCGGATATTTGTTTCCGATTTCACAACCTTGATATCCGGCCAATGCCATTTCGCTAATGCATTGTTCAAAAGTGATATTCCCTCCTAATTCGGGCATATCATCATTGGTCCAGCCAATAGGGGCTATTCCTAATTGTATCATAGTGTTATTTATATAATGCTGATTTATTGATGTTACCTAAAATCTCAAATTTTTTAGTCAAAAGAACCTCCAGTTCTTCCATATACTGTCGACCGGCCTTAAGAGGATCAAGATGTTCGGGAGAATCTTGAAAATATTCTCTGAAGATCCTTATCCAGAGAATCCTCAGATCTGTAGCAATATTCAGTTTACAGACTCCATAGCTGATGGCTTTTCTTATTTCGTCCTCGGTAATACCTTTTGCGTCTTCTTTGATGTTTCCTCCAGCGATATTAATCCGTTTTATCTCTTCAATATCTATAGAGGAAGCCCCATGTAAAACAATCGGGAAATTAGGGACCCTTTTTTGGATGTCTTCCAGTAAATCGAGACGCAGGCCTTTTCCTCCTGAAAATTTATAAGCACCATGACTTGTGCCAATGGCTACGGCAAGACTGTCGCAATGGGTTTTCTTTACAAAATACTCTACATCGGCAGGATTAGTGTACAATGCATTTTCTTCCTCTATATTGAGATGATCTTCAATACCGCTTAGTACACCAAGTTCCGCTTCTACTGCAATGTTTTTTTGATGAGCCTGGTCTACCACTAATTTCGTTCTTTCAATATTCTTTTCCAAAGGATCATGGGATGCATCAATCATTACAGAAGTATACTCACCGGAATCAATGGCATTATTGATATGAGGCTCATTGCCATGATCAAGATGCATGGCAAAAACAACATTCGGATATATTTTTGTTGCAGACTTGATACAGTTGACCAGCATTATGGGATTCATGTATTCTCTTGCAGCGGGTGTGGTTTGTATAATAAAGGGGGCATTCAATTTTTGAGCTGTGCTGAACAGCCCATGAATCTGTTCGGGACTGGATATATTGATCGCCGGAATACAAAACTTTCCATAGGCTTTTTTAAAAAGGATAACGGGATTAATTTTCATCTGTGCTAATAAATATTTTTATTATTGTTTTATCAATAAATACGTTTTGTTTTTGATAAAATATCGATTGTGTTCGAACACGAATTTATATATTTATTTATAATACGCAAAATTTTTAGTGATAATTTATTTTTTTAATTTTATTTTTATGTGTTTAAGGTGGATTATCCAACGTTTTTTGGTGTAATAAAAAATGGAGGTATTTTTTTATATTTGTTATCCTTATATTCATCTAAAAAACAGGTAATTTGACAATTAAAGATATAGCCCGGCTGGCTGGCGTTTCTCCTGGAACGGTTGACAGAATACTGCATAAAAGAGGCGGAGTCTCAAAAGATGCGGAAAAAAAAGTTCTTGAGATCATCGAACAGGTTGGCGGATTTACCCCCAATGTTATTGCCCGGAATCTGGTACTTAATAAAGTATATCAGATTGCCGTTTTAATGCCGCTTTTTAATGCGGAAAGCCCCTTTTGGCAATATCCTAAAGAGGGTGTACTGAAAGCTATAGAAGAAGTTTCCAGTTATGGGATGAAGGTTAATATTTCGTATTTTGACGAATTTGATGTCGAAACATACAAGAAAGCACTGGATGAAATTTTAAAAGATAAAAACCTGGATGGAATTATCATTGCTCCTCATTTTACAAGAGAGACTCTCGACAGAAAATCACAGTTGGAAGCGCTGAATATACCATACGTTTTTATGAATGTGCCACTTACTGGACTTAATAATATATCTTTTGTAGGGCAAGACTCTTTTGGAAGCGGCCGTCTTGCAGCGAAGCTTTTCCATATTTCTCAAAATACCAGAAAACCAAGGATTATAGTAGTAGAAGTATTGGAAGATTTTGAAAATTATTATGGTTTAGATCAGCGTGTAAAAGGTTTTATAAGTTTTTTCGCAGACCATCCTTCCTATTTTAAGATCGATAAGCTGAGGGTTCCCAATAAAAATAGCCAGGTTTTTTATCAATTGTTGGAAGAAAGCCTTAAAATGTATGATGATATTGGTGGGATGTTTTTTCCATCTAATGCACTTACAAAGGCCGGGAAGTATTTTGATATGCACCAGATAAAGCTGGATATGGTTGTAGGATATGATATGACAGAAGAAAATAAAGAATATATGAATAAGGGTATTTTTACCTTTTTAATCTGTCAGGAACCTTTTCAACAAGGATATAAAAGCATTAAATTAATGTTTGAACATTTAATATATGGAAAGAAACTTAACAGAGTTTACCATTCACCGATACAGATTCTGGCTAAAGAAAACTTAGAATATTACATTGATTGATTCATGTCTGTTATAAAAAGAGACCGCATCAAAACTCTTGAAAACGGTCTTTTTATTTTTTTGATCGACCTTCTATTGAAGGGATTTTCAAATTGAAGATTCTCAACCCATATCATTAGTTGCGAAACAAATTTTTTCTTTATACCTCGAAAATTACCGTTTCGGATTTCAATCTTTTCTTTGTGGTTACCATTGGATGATTGGTATCGTCTTCTGATCTTTCACCAATTGCAACAGCAAAGAGGGTTTCGTAAGAATCATTTTTTAGAATATCATCATATTTATCCGTTTCAATTCCTTCCATTGGCGTTGAATCTATTCCCATGTCTGCGCAAGCGGAAAGCAAAATTCCTAAAGAAAGATATACCTGATGTGCCAGCCATGATTTTATTTCTATTTCGCCTTTAGGTTTTACCATAGTTCTGTAATAATTTATAGAGCCCTCTGGTAGATTTTCTTCTATCTGTTTTTCAAAATCTTCAACATTTTTCAAAACCTGAAAAGCAATTAGATGACTGCTATCCAATATCTTTTCTTTGTTAAAGTAAGATACTTCTGCTAATTCTTTTTTGACCTGATTGTCATTTATAAAGACAAAATTCCATGGTTGGCTATTAATAGACGATGGACTCAGGTTAAGAATTTCTTTCAACTGAAGTATTTGTTCACTACTTACTTTACCTTGTGGATTATACTTTTTTACAGTATATCTTGTTTTCATTTTGTTTAAAAAGTTCATAATTTTTATACTATATTTTTTATAGTTGCAAAACTAATGTAAGTTTACTATCTTTGCAATAACGGTCAAAAATGATAGTATTAAAATGTATACAATAGATAATAAAACATACCCATGCTGTACAAGCGTAACGATGAAATTTATAGGTGGCAAATGGAAAGCTGTAATTTTATATCACCTCATTGAGGGAACAAAAAGATATAATGAGATCAGAAAAGATATTCCAACGATTACAGAGCGAACGTTGAGTCTTCAGTTAAAGCAATTAGAAGAAGATGGAATTATCAGTAGGAAGGTTTTTACTGCTAAACCACCGTTGGTCGTAGAATATTCCCTAACAGATTTTGGAAAAACCTTATTACCTGTTTTAAATGAAATTACAAAATGGGGTGAAGATGCAATATCAATATCAAAAAAAATAGCCAGAAATTAAATTTCCTGGCTACTAGCATCTATTTTATTTGGTTCAAAAAAGCTGAAACTTACATTTCCATACTTTCGTGTGTCTATCAGGTTGGGATGATCGAATTTAAAACGGCTTTGGTGTTCTATAATTAAAACTCCGTTTTCTTTCAGGTACTTATTGTGTAATACCAGAGAAATAATTTCATGGTATTTCTTTTCTTCAGTTTCAAAAGGAGCATCAGCAAAAGCGATCTCAAATGATTTTTTATTCCTGAACTTCTTTAGCCAATCGGTAACATCGCCTCTCTGTACATTAATCTGTGAAGACATATCTAACTCAGAAGCTGTCGAATTAATGAAGCTTGTGTGTTTTGGGTTCAGTTCTACAGAAGTTACATCCTGGCAGCCTCTTGAGGCAAATTCTAATGAAATAGAACCGATGCCAGCAAAGAGATCAAGTACAGAGATCGACTGCATATCGTATTTGTTTTCCAAAATACTGAATAGAGCTTCCTTTGCAAAGTCTGTAGTTGGCCTTACATCGAAATTTTTAGGAGCGGCTATTTTTTTGGCTTTCCAACGGCCTGAGATTATTCTGTACATGTTGTTTAGTAGTTAGATTGTAGGTAATGGGTAGCAGGTATTATTTGCTGCCTATAACCTAGTTAAGTATGAAATTCTTATTAGGAACATTATCAAATACAATTTTCAAATTCTTTACGAACTTTTGCAGTTCAGAAATGAAGGTTTCGTTTTCCGTAGTTTCTCCGTATGCATAGAAATTAGTTTCATTTATTCCAAAGCCTATTTTACTTAAAGTAAACATAACGAAGTAAAGAAAGTCAACCTCTGAATTTACATCCAGGTTATTGTATAAGATGAGTTTTTTATTGTCGATTGCAAAAAACTCACATTGATTATGATAAAGATTAATGTGAATTTCTTTATTATTTTTATTATTGATCGAGTTTAAAAACTTTTCTCCCGAAAAATTAAAGTGAACAGGAATTGCCAACTCTTTTATTTTCTTGTAAAAAGCTTTTGGAAAAGTATAATAGAACTGGATCCTGAACTTTTTATTTAAAGAAAGCATAAGCTCTTCATTCTCCTTATCAACGGGAGCGTTAAAAGAGATCAGGTCATATCCCGCCTCATGCTCTGAAAAACCTTCAGGCATTAATGTAAAATGATTAAAAGCTGAAATAACAGAAATTTCATCGAATCTTTGTTTAATTAAAACTTCATCCAGTTTTTCAGCGATAAAATCCTTAGGAGATTCTTCAGTAACGAAATAGGATTTTTCCTCCAAAATGCTCTTGTTTTTGGCAATTTGGTAGATTAATCCGTCTTTTGTGAAAAGTAAATTAAGTACGTTCATAGTTCAATTGATGCAAATTTAGTGAAATTCTACCATTACGGCACCTGATTGATGGTGAAGTATTTCCTTATTGTAAAAATCCAGGTGAGTCTGACTTTCTAAAACGTCTAAAACCATTCTCTGGAGGACTCCATCACCAATTCCATGAACAATTTCCAACCTTTTAAGATGATTCTTTCTACAGAATGCTAAAACACTTAATAGCTTTTCCTTTTGAATAAAAAGCCTTTCGAAACTATCATAATCATTTGGGTTTTTAACCAGATTGTGAAAATGTAAGTCTAAAATTAGAGCTTCTTTTTGGTGTTTTTTTGAGATTATCTTTTTGGGTTCTGCTTTTTTTTCGACCTTAATGTTTTCATATAAAGAAGGATTTTTCGGAACCAGCTTTTCTTTAGGATATTGATGGGTAAATCCATATTCATCTTTCAAAACAACAATATTACCTTTCACGGAAGTTATTACGCCGCTTAAATTTTCATCTACTACAGAAACCTGATCACCAATGTTCATATTCAATCTATTTTGGACCTAATTCAATTACCTCTAAGTCTTTTACTTCCTCACCTTCCACTACAAAGCGCATCATTGTTCTTACTTTATGCCAGCCTTGTTTTCCACATGCGCCGGGATTAAGATGAAGTAAATTATTCTTCGCGTCGAACATTGCTTTTAAAATATGTGAATGGCCTGAAATAAATAGTTTGGGAGCCTTTTCACTAATTTCCTTCTTAGCTAATGGTGTGTATCTTCCCGGATAACCTCCAATATGAATCATCAAAACTTCCAGATTCTCACAGAAAAAACGATTCACTTCTGGAAATTCAGAACGGATTTTGGCGTTGTCAATATTTCCGTAAACACCTTTTAAAGGTTTGATTTTTTCGAGCTGTTCTATAATTTCAAAGCTTCCAAAATCACCACAGTGCCAAATTTCGTCAGCCTGACTGGCATATTCTAAGATTCGATCGTCAATATAGGAATGGGAATCGGAAAGGAGAAGGACTTTAGTCATTATCTTAGTGTTCTTTCAGTAATATTTTCGTCGTACTTTTCTTTAAATATAGCAATACGTTCAGGATTTAATTCTCCTTCATGATTGATTACTCTTTCTTTCAATAGCCATTTGATAAGCTTTTCCATTCCTTTTTTGGAATTCATAAAGTTGGCAATTTTTGCAATATCAGTTGTTTCTACTTTTACTTTTTCGGTCAGAAAGTTTAATATAAAATAATCATCACTTACATATTTTGGAGTCTCATTATCCATATATCGGTAAAGGAGAATTTCTTCATCATCTTTCATTGTAAAAAATGAGTATTGAGTAATATCAATTTTTTCTGCTTTTAAAATCTGCTTTCCATCCACCAGAACCTTGTCATCTTTGATGGTGACCTGTTGCGAGAAATATAAATTAAGACTTAATAATAAAAAGAAGGACAGTATTTTTTCTGAAATCATTTTTTCACACTTAAAATAAAGTTCAAATTTACTTAATAAAACTCGAATTGATTAACTTTGAGAAAATTTAAAAATAATGAAACAGAAAATTTCTTTTTTCATTTTTCTTTTAGCGGTTGGCTTATTCAATGCTCAGGTTGAAAAAAAAAAACTGGATGAACTAGTTCAAAATACCTTAAAAACTTTTGATGTTCCGGGAATGTCTGTTGGTGTTATTAAAGATGGTAAACTTATTTACTCAAAAGGTTTTGGGGTACGTTCTCTAACTTCAAAAGAACCGATGGATGACAATACTCTGGTGGGGATTGCTTCTAATTCAAAAGGTTTTACCTGTACTGCTCTTGCTATTTTAGCAGATGAAGGAAAACTGAACTGGGATGATAAAGTTTCAAAATATCTTCCGGAATTTCAGATGTATGATCCTTATGTTTCACAAAATGTTACGATAAAAGATCTTGTAACTCACAGGGCAGGATTAGGATTAGGGCAGGGGGATTTAATGTTCTTTCCCGAAGGAGGAAGCCTTACTGTAAATGATATTGTACATAATGTCAGATATCTGAAGCCTGAAAATCCTTTCAGAACAACTTTAGATTATAATAATATCATGTTTATTGTTGCCGGAGAGATTATTCATAGAGTTTCAGGATTAAGCTGGGCGGAATTTATTGAGCAAAGGATTATGAAACCTGTTGGGATGACTTCAAGTTTTGGAAGTTACAGCAGAGCTAAAGCTGTTGCAAATAAGATTGATGCCCATGCTCCTGCAGATGGAAAAGTAATTGCTGTTCCTCATGACTGGAATGAAACCGGAAATGCAGCTGGAGGAATTTTAAGTAATATCAAAGATATGACCACTTGGGCAGAATTTCTTTTAAACAACTTTACCACAAAAGACGGAAAGAAATTGGTTACAGATAAACAGATTCAGCAGTTATGGAGCTTACAGATTCCTAGCGGTGTAGCAATGAAAAATCCATATGATACAAGTTTCTACGGATATGGAATGGGTTGGTTTTTAAGTGATGTAAAAGGACATAAACAAATTCAGCATACTGGAGGATTAATAGGGACAGTAACTCAGTTTACTTTAATTCCTGATCTGAAATTGGGAATTGTAGTTTTAACAAACCAACAGTCGGGAGCTGCATTTAATACGATTACAAATACTCTGAAGGATTCTTATCTTGGAGTAGCGGATAGAAACTGGCTGAAAACATATGGAGACAGGATGGCAAAGGTAAATGCTGAATATGAAAAACAAAAGAAAGAAGCTTTTGCAAAATCCGATGCTTTTAAAAAAGATAAAAATCTACAACCTAAAGCAGAACAATTTGTAGGAAAGTATAGTGATATTTGGTTTGGTGATGTGGAAATTGTTCAACAAGGAAGCACCTACAGGATTTCATGTAAAAACTCACCGAGGTTGAAAGGGGAATTATTACCTTATTCAAACAACAGTTTTATTATCAAATGGGATGACAGAAGTTATGATGCAGATGCATATATTATATTTGATTATAATGAAAATGGAAAAGCTGAGTCTGCAAAACTCAAACCTATTTCTGATGTTACAGACTTTAGTTTTGATTTTGATGACCTGGATTTGAGAAGAAAGTAATATAATATCTTACGATACCCTATAAAGTCAATAAAATAAAAGCTCTAACAAACGTCAGAGCTTTTTTCTTTTAATATGACCTCAATTATTCTTTAATAAATTTCTTGATGAGATCTCCGATCTGAATGATGTATGCACCTTTTGTAAGGTGGCCAACATTAATAGAGCCTCTTTCAATTTTTCCTGAAAGAATAAGTTTCCCTACCATATCAAAGATTTTATATTCTTTTGAGGATGTATTTAGAACACTTAGAATATCTTTTGCAGGATTAGGATAAATAAGCGCTTTGCTTTTGAGCTGCTGTTCTGAGACTGACAAAGCACCTAAATTTGCTTTTAATAATGATCCGGCAAAAAAATCAGTAATGTATATTGTATTATTTTTTACAGCTAATCCGGATGGATAATTGAATTCGGTGGAAATAATGCCATCGGAAATTACCGGGTTAGCCATAGTGAAATTCAATTTTGAAATTTTTGAAGCTCCAGCTTCAGAAATAAACAGTTCGTTTCCATAAGATATTAATCCCGATGGGTAGCTTAATCCTTGTGCTATTACAGTTGGAAAAGTAGAATTGTTAAGTTTGAATTTGGATACAGTTCCCGCAAACCTCTCTGTAAAGAAAATTTCGCTGTCAATAATTTCGATATCGAATGGTGACGATGCTGAAGTAATATCTATTAATTGCGGACTGGATTGGGTAATATCTATTTTAGCGATCTTATTGTCACCTTCAAGAGCCATATATAAGTCATTTCCAACAAATTCAAGTCCTAATGGACTGTTTATGTTGGTTAGAACAACTTCAGGAGCAGGATTGACGTTATTAAGATTGACTTTGGAAATTCTGTTTCCTCCAAATTCTGAAATATATAAAATATTGTCTTTTAAAGCTAAACCATAAGGTCTGTTTACTCCTGTAACAACATCAACCGGTGGAATACTAGGATCATCAATATTAACCTTAATAACTTTATCCTGATAGTAAACTCCTATATACATTTCACTACCATCTATCACCATTGGATTTGGAGTTTCTAAATTTCCGATCAATTGTGAGGCGGTAATTTGCGAATAAGCTTTGTTTCCTGATAATACAAGGAAAAAGAATAGAAAGTAAAACTGTTTCTTCATTGTTGTTTTTATTTAGAATAATTATATATAATGCAAAAATATTTTATTCTAAATGAAATGACAAAAGAGATTACATGATATTTTCCCCATTAAAATAAATGAGAATTTTAATGAAGTTATTCTGGATTAAATGTAAATCATGTTTTACTTGTTTATCTCTTAACCTTTTGCTTCTTTTGATATGAAGGGAGTAGTAGAAATTTTAAATTTTAATTTTACCAGGTTCGTAAAAGAATAAAAGCTTTTTATTAGCTCCATCAAATTCAGACCACGAATCGCAGTCTATCTCAAAACCGGCAACACCACAGGTCGGGAAATGAAAAATATTTTCAGATATTGAATTGGCAAAATTGGAAATTCCATTATTATGGGAAAAAAAAGCTACAGAGCTATGGTTATCATCCAAGTCATAAATAACAGATTCAAAATTTTTTTCTGAAGGATTATAAAGCTTTTCATCCGTCATGAAATTCAACTGATAGGTTTGATTGAAAATTTTACACGTATTCAATGCACGCACTGCCGGGCTTGATACTAAATAGTCAATCGCAATACTATTGGTTTTTAAGAATCTGGACATGTTCATAGCATCTTCTAAACCTTTGTCGGCTAAAGGTCTGTCAAAGTCTTCTGTCTCTTCTGGCCAGTCGCTCTTCGCATGTCTCACAAGAATGAGTTTCTTCATAATTTTGTTTTTTGGAAGATTAAAATTATAAAAAAAAATGTGGAATGAAACATCATTTATAAAAAAAACTACGTTATGAATAAAATCATTAAAATTTACTAAATTTGCAAACCTATGGGACAAATCCTTGCAATAGACTATGGAAAGGCTCGTTGTGGCCTTGCTGCGACGGATGATATGCAGATTATAGCAAGCGGCCTTGAGACCGTTGAAACAAAACTTTTACTGGTTTTTCTGAAAAAATATTTCAGTGAAAATAGAGTAGATGACGTAGTAATCGGACTTCCTGTAGATTTAAAAGGAAATATTTCCGAAGTGGAGACTGATATTTTAAAATTCATAGAAGAATTTAAAAAAGAATTTCCAACCATTTCCGTTTTCCGTTTTGATGAGAGGTTTACTTCCAAAATGGCATCATTTTTTATTTCTCAAAGTGGGAAAAGTAAAAAAAAGAAACAGGAAAAAGGTTTGATAGATAAGATAAGTGCAACTATTATATTGCAAAATTTTTTAGAACAAAGAACAAGATGATTCTACCAATAAGAGCCTTTGGGGATCCTATTTTAAGAAAAATAGGCAAAGATATAGACAAAAATTATCCCGATTTACAAGAACTTATAGATAATATGTTCGATACTATGAATAGTGCAAACGGAATTGGCCTTGCTGCTCCGCAGATTGGTCTTGATATTCGCTTGTTTGTAATAGATGTAACTCCTTTGGCAGAAGATGAAGATTATGAAGATATTCAGGATGAATTAAGGGATTTCAAAAAGGTTTTCATCAATGCTAAAATTCTTGAAGAATCCGGAGAAGAATGGAAATTTAATGAAGGATGTCTTTCTATTCCTGATGTAAGAGAGGATGTTAAGAGAAAGAGTACGATTCTTATCGAGTATTATGATGAAAATTTTTTGAAGCATACAGAAACTTTTTCCGATATTAGAGCCCGCGTAATTCAACATGAATATGATCACATTGAAGGGACGCTGTTTACGGATCACTTAAGTGCTTTAAAAAAGAAATTGGTGAAAGGTAAATTAACAAAGATATCTCAGGGTGATGTAAGCATTAATTACAAAATGAGATTTCCGAAATAGTAGTGTAAATAATTAAATAAGAAAAATAATAGGCAGTAATAGATCTTGCATCAATTACTAAAATTAAAAAAAATAAAATTATGTTGTTAGAAAAAATAATTTCAATTTCTGGAAAACCAGGTCTTTTCAAATTAGTTTCTCAGTTAAGAAACGGATTTATTATTGAAGATGTAACTACAAAGAAAAAAGTAAGTATCGGAAACTCTAGTCAGGTAAGTTTGCTGGATAATATTGCTATGTTTACTTTTGATAAAGAGGTTCCTTTGTTCGAAGTTTTTGAAAATATTGCTAAAAACCATGACTATAAGGAAACTATTTCTCACAAATCTACTGATGATGAGTTGAAAGACTTTATGGGAACATCTCTTCCTAATTATGATACGGAGAGAGTATATGCTTCTGATATCAAGAAATTAGCTCAATGGTATAACATTTTACACAAGGCAGGATATATTACTCCTGAAAGTTTTGTGAAAGCTGAAGCTGAAACTTTAGATCCTGCAAATCCAAACGAAGAAGTAAGTTTAACAGATAAGGAGGCTCCTAAAAAAGCAGCTCCAAAGGCTGATAAACCAGTTGCTCCTAAAGTAAAAGCTTCAACGGGAGCAAAAGCAGCTCCAAAAAGCACACACAGAAAAATGGGATAATTCATTTATTCGAATATAAAATCAAGCCTTGTTGAGAGTTTTCCTGACAAGGCTTTTTTTTGCACAATTATTGATGATTAGAAGGGAAGAGAGGATAAAGAATAAAGAGAAAAGACTCTGCATACTCAGTAATCTGTAATTTTGCTTCTAACTTCTAACTTCTAACTTCTAACTTCTAACTTCTAACTTCTAACTTCTAACTTTTGTACTAGAATCAAATAACCCTTACATTTGTATAAGTTCGAATTCTCAACTACCTATGAATACTAAACAAGAAAAACTGGAAGCCTTCGGAAGATTATTAGATATAATGGATGATCTACGTGAAAAGTGCCCATGGGATCAGAAACAGACTTTACAATCTCTTCGCCATCTTACTCTTGAAGAAACTTATGAACTTTCGGATGCAATTTTGCAGGAAGATTTACAGGAAATAAAAAAAGAATTGGGTGATGTATTGCTTCATCTGGTTTTTTATGCTAAAATAGGTTCTGAAAAAGAAAGCTTTGATATGGCAGATGTTATTAATTCTCTAAACGAAAAGCTTATTTTCCGCCATCCACATATCTATGGAGATGTTGAAGTAAAAGATGAAGAAGAGGTAAAACAGAATTGGGAAAAACTAAAATTAAAAGAGGGGAATAAATCCATTTTGGGCGGTGTTCCGAAAAGTTTACCAAGTATGGTAAAAGCTTACAGGGTTCAGGATAAAGTGAAAGGAATTGGCTTTGAATTTCATAATGCTGAAGATGCCTGGAAGAAGGTAGATGAAGAATTGGCGGAATTTCATGCTGAGACTGATTTGCTTAAAAAAGAACAGGAGTTGGGAGATGTATTTTTTTCACTGATCAATTATGCCAGGATTTCCGGAATCAATCCTGATTCTGCTTTAGAAAGAACCAATTTAAAGTTTATTTCCAGATTTCAAAAAATGGAAAATATCGCTTTGGAAAGAAATTTGAAGTTACAAGATATGTCCCTTGAAGAAATGGATCTTTTGTGGGACGAAGTTAAAATGTTAAATAAAAATTGATGAGAATGTATATTTTTTGTGCAGTAACAGCCCTATTATTAGTGGGATGTAATCCTAAAACTCCAACTGAACTGGCTAAAGAAGATACTTTAAAGGTAGAGTTTTCATTACCTAAAAAGCTAAAGGAGGTTTCAGGAATTACCTTATCTCAGGATCAAAAGACCATTTGGGCAATAGAAGACCAGGGAAATAAGAATGTCGTTTATGGTTTAGACAGACAGGGAAAAATGGTTACTGATGTTCTTGTTGAAAATGCTGAAAATAATGACTGGGAAGAAATTACTAAGGACAACAAAGGAAATATCTATATTGGTGATTTTGGGAACAATGATAATAGTAGACAAAATCTTGGTATTCTGAAAATTGATTTAAAAGATGCTTCTCAAAAAACAACGAAAGTAATCCAGACTACCCGTTTCCATTATGAAGGACAGACAGAGTTTCCACCAAAGAAATCAAACTGGCTGTATGATTGTGAAGCTTTTGTAGAAATGAATGGAAACTTTTATCTCTTTACTAAGAATAGAAGTAAAGGTTTTGATGGCACTTTTCTCGTTTTTCAGATTCCTAATCAGGAAGGGGACTTTGAAGCGAAACTGATAGGGCGGTTAAAGCTGAATGGAAAATATACCGATGCTGCAATTACTTCTGCATCCATTAACAGTAAGCAAGATCAGATTGTACTACTGAGCCATAAAAATATTCATGTACTGACTGGATTTACTCAAAATGATTTTAGTACAACGAAAATTCAGAAGATACCATTGAATCACAATTCACAAAAAGAAGCCGTTGTTTTTCTTGATGATAAAACTTTATTAATTGCTGATGAAAAGGATAAAACGATTGGTGGAAATGTATATAAATTTTCTTTTTAAGTCAGGAAAAAACATGATTACAATTCTTTATAAAATGAAATCCTCAGAAATTTTCTGAGGATTATTTATTTAAAGCAAAAATTTTTCTTAAAAGTTCATTCCGATTCCTGCAGAAATTCTTCCGCCATCAGAACCATAGAAGTAATTTAATCTTGCTGAGAACATTTCAACAACGCTTAGCCAGAAACCTACACCTGCAGCCTGATGCCATTTGTCAGAGTTTTCGTTATCATTCCAAACTCGTCCTACATCATAACCAATTAAAATACCCATGTTAGTAGGAATGATATTATTTTTTACCCTTCCAAAATCCCAACGTATCTCAGAGTTATTTGCAAAGTAAGACTTTCCTGAGAATCTTGTGTTCCTGAAAGCCCGCAGTCCATTATTTCCACCAATACTGGCAGCCTGATAGAATTCAAAGTTGTTATTGTTGATCCACATCACATTACTGGAGTTTGCAAAAACAAAGTTTCCTCTCTTATCAATTCGGTGATGGACATTTAAAGATCCGTTTAAGGTTAGAAAATTTCTATCAAAATCAGAAATATTTGTTTTCCAATTCGCATTTGCAATTAATTCCAATCCTAAAGTAGGAAAGGCATTATTGTCAAAATTTTTGAAACTAAAGGTATAGTTAGCACCAGCAAACTGCTGACTTTTGAAAACTGCAGGATTTACATCCGGCGATTGGTCTACAAAACGGTCTCCATTTCTTTGAACTTTATTATCTTCGAATGTAAGCTGGAATTTATGTTCAAGATTGAGCCAGCTCTTTTTTGAAATTGAAGGTGCAAAATTGAATTTTGAGATTCTAGCTCTGTTATATTTTGTTTCAGTATTATCTTTATCATATTCACTTTCATTAGATAATCCGAAGAAGTTTTCTGAGAAACGCGGTGTTGTATATGCCGCATCAATATTAAAATCCCATCCTGAAATCGCTTTTTTAAAAATTCCTTTATAGACAAGGTTAAAACCAGCCGTATTTGTGTAAAAATTAGCCTTTAAACTATGTTTCTGGGTGTATGGGGCACGGATAAAGTTATTGACTGTATAGTTCGCTAAAACTCCTATGATAACCCCGTCATCAGGATTATAATCGGCATTAGGATATCCGGCAAAGAAATTGTATTTCGGATGTTTATAATTGTAGGTATTAATATCATAATCATCGGAAATATTCTTGGTAGCAGTATCCGCATTGTAGGTATTCTTCTGAGATTTAAAATCATAGATCTTTACCTTACTTCCGTTGCTTACATTGTATACATCATTATTATAACCGCCAATCAGTCGGATTGTCATTTTTGGCTTTCCTTCTCCCGATACCTCATAAATGTCATCGTCTTCAAGCCCGTAGATCCAGAGCTCTTTTGTTTTGTTGTCGTAATATGTTTTTTCAAATACCAACTCAGGATTTTCTCCTTTCTTATCCAGTTTGTATTGTTTAACTTCAACTGAATTTCCAGTTTTAGTAATAACAAATTTATCTTGATTTACTGTTCCTGCTAACGGAACTTTTTTCTGCAGTACATCATAATATTGACTTGCATAATCCTGTAATTTTTCCTTTCTGGATTTAAGCTTTCTCTGAATATCACTAATTGTTTCATCTTTTACCTCCTTAGGTAAATTATTAAAAGCCTCATTGATATCTGTATCTGTCAAATGTTCCTGGATATACTTTGCCTGCGTCACCCATTCTTCCTGTGTAGATCCTTTTAAGAATACCAGATCTAACGGGTAAGGTTCCATAGCCAGCCATTTTACATTCTGAATATCTTCTTTAAAGGTTTTCATGTGACGGATTGCTGGAACGTTCATAATTAATTTAAATGCGGCTCCATCATATTTACTGAAAGCCTGATCTCTATCCCTCGGAATAGGCTTGTAGATTACTTTGTCGCCATCCTTATATTCCGCCCATTTCCATTGATCAGAATGTCTGTCCCAGTCACCTAGCAGCATATCAAAAATTCTTGCTCTGATATAGGATTCTTTGTCGACGGAATATTTGTAATTTTTGCCAAAGTTCTTTATAACGTCATCTGTAGAAACAATATCTGTTGCATTATCAAAGGCTTGAAGTGTTTTAGGATCTGAAGAATAACGTTCCTCTATCATATACATTTCGTCACCGTAATGTTCATTATAATCTCCCAGAGCCTGTTGCTTCGGAATGTAGAATAATCTTGGATTGCTATGGAAGATATTCAGTTTATCAGCCATATTTCCAACTGCAAATGGAGTAAACGGATGATTGGTAGTATAGAAATCAAGTAAGAACTTATCTGGGAATGTATTATTGAGCTCATCACCAAAGGTACTTTTCTTAAAAGCCATATTATTCAGAAAACGTACTGCACTTTTCTTTACACCACGCATTACAAATTCCTGCCCGTCCTTTGCTCTAAGTCTTAAGCTGTTGGATTGATTTCCGCCACCTTCTCTAAAAGGGATATAGCCACCGTCTAACGTCGAAATATTAGCTGTTTTTGCTTCAATAGGGATTCCATAATATTTTCTGTAATGATCTCCCCAAAGCCATCTGTAAAACTTTCCTTTCTCCGTTAATTTTTTAGGATAAACAGTTGAGGATATTGTACTAGGAAAAGAATTTGGATAATTATTAATGAAAGGTTCCGGTTTGGAAATTACATTAATATGTGATAGTGTTTTTAGCTGATTATTTGTAGTCGAAAAATATTCTACATCAGAACTCTGATCTTTTCTGATATTTAAAACAGCAAAACCATTCCCACCATATGAAAAATCGGTTTTTTCTGCTATTGTTGCAGGATCTACTTTAGAGCCAGCACCACTTATAATTTGTCTGATATTTCTTTCAGAGTGGTATTGAAGGTTATGATCGTGTCCCGAAACAAAAATTACGTTCTCTTTGTCCTGAACAATACTTTTAAGTCTATTGGCTAAATCAGCATAATGCTGATTATTAATGTCCTCCATGCTGGCGCCTGAGGTATTCCTTAAGATATTAATAAGGGTTGCTATCCCAGGAGCTGGAATATTACCTTTAAAAGGAAAAAGATGAGATCTTGCGGAATTATAGCCTGCATGTGTTCCACTGCTGATGACAGGATGGTGCAGAGCAACAATAATTCTTTTACCCTGGTTCTTCGTGATCAGATCCTGAAATTCATAGAATAGATCATCACGGGTTTTGATCGTACAGTTTTTATTAATGCCGGGATATTGATCCCAATTAAGCAAAACCCATTCACTATCAATGACAATTAATTTGATATCATCAGTGATGTTGATATCATCAATTGGGCATGAATTTTTGGGTAGATAGGATTTTTTGTCGTTTAAATAATTTTTAACGAATTCTTCCTGGGCATTTAGACCATCCAATCCATGATACCAGTCATGGTTTCCAGGAATAACCAATGTCTTGCCTTTGAAATTTTTTGTGATAGCAAGTTGGTTTTCCATCTTTTCTTTTGCCAAAGGATAGTCTTTGTCTCCCTCTTTAGGCATTCCTGACGGGTAGATATTGTCACCCAGAAAAATAAGCATGGAATTCTTGTCTGCAGAATCCAATTTACTTTTAAGGAGACTCAATGTATTTTTCGCCTGGACTTCATCTGCATTACCGGCATCACCGACTAGGAAAATTTTAAAGTCATTTTCAGATTTTGCGTCAGAATTTTTAACTTCTTGTAAGTTTTTACCCTTTTTTACGTTATAGGTAGCACAAGAATATAAGAGTCCTGATACCAACAAGAATCTAAATGGAACAGATATTTTTTTTAGATGGGTTTTAAAGGATAAATTCATAAATTTACATTAACTAAAATTCAGGAATGGATATTTTACAAAAAGTTAAAAATTATGTTGAAAGCTTATTCAAAGATAAGTTATCTTCGGTATATTTCTATCATAATTTTATACATACCACGTATACAGTCAATAAAGCCGAAGAAATAATGAAGAATACTCCAGTCTCTAAAGAAGACCAGGAGAAAGTGATATTGGCGCTTTGGTTTCACGATACGGGCTATATAGATTGTGCTCAAAATCATGAGGAGAAGGGTGTTGAGATTATGAAAAATTTTCTTGCAAATGAAAATTATCCGGAAAATTATATTGAGGATATTTCTAAATTGATTTTAGCGACAAAGATTAATTATGAGCCTCAGAATCTATTGGAAAAGATAGCTAAAGATGCAGATTGCAGCCATTTTGCCAGTCATGATTACAATGATATTTCTGATGCTTTAAGGAAAGAGTGGGAACTTACTAATGTAAGATGCTTTTCCAATGACGAATGGAATGCAGGAAATTTGGATATGTTGAAAAATAAACATCATTACTATACAGATTATGCAAAAGAAAACTGGGATCCTTTAAAAAAGAAGAACATCAAGAAAATAGAAAAGAAGTTGGAAAAAGAGGAAGAAAAAAAGGATGATAAAAAAGATGATAAAAAAGAGAATTCTGATAGTAAGAAAGAACCAAAATCAGATAGAAGTGTAGATACATTATTCAGAGTAACATTGAATAACCATACCAGACTAAGTGATATTGCTGACAGTAAAGCGAATATCTTACTTTCCGTAAATGCAATTATCATTTCTGTCTGCCTTTCGGTATTGGTTCCCAAATTGGATACTCCCAAAAATGCTCACCTTATCATTCCAAGTTTTGTTTTGCTGATATCAAGTGTTATGACAATTATTTTTGCCATCTTATCTACAAAACCCAATGTTACAAAAACTAAATTTACGAATCAGGATGTTGAAAACAGGAAGGTAAATCTTTTATTCTTTGGTAACTTCCATCAGATGATATTTGATGATTATCATAATGCAATGCGGGATCTTATTAAAGATAGGGACTACATCTATGATTCTATGGTAAAAGATCTATATTATCTTGGAAAAGTATTGGATAGAAAATACAAACTATTATCAATTACATACCAGATCTTTATGGCAGGAATCATTATTTCTGTACTTTCTTTTGCATTTGCATTTCTTACGCTCTAATTATTAAATCTAGCTGAATATGATTGTAAGACAGCGTACAAATTGGCTGAAGATGTTATTTATATGGCGGGGTTCAGTGTTGAAGAAGATCATTGTTCAGCTGGTAGCTATTACTTTGTTTTCAATTGGAGTCTACCTTTTTAAGGGTAAAATATATGATTATAAGGTACATCTCAATCCTACTATTTTTACATTAATAGGTTTGGCTTTGGCCATTTTCATGGGATTTTGTAATTCAGCAAGTTATGATCGTTTTTGGGAAGGTAGGAAACTATGGGGATTGCTGGTCATTGAAACCAGATCATTAACCAGACAGGTCTTATCATTGGTAGACGATTCTGCTCCGGATGCTTCGGATAAAAAAAAAGAAATTGTAAAAATGATTTCGGCATTTTGCTGGTCTTTAAATTATCAGTTAAGGGATAAATCAGGAACAGAGCATCTTTCCCGTTTGCTTTCTCCTGAATATGAACAAAAATTAAATGGTAAGAAATTTATTCCCAGCATTATTCTGGGTTTCATTGCAGATTGGCTGAAAGAACAGAATAAAAAAGGAAATATTGATACCATAGTCATGACCTCTATGGATCAACAGCTGAATCAGTTTTCTAATATTTCCGGAGGTTGTGAGCGAATCTATAACACCCCTTTACCCTTTGCCTATAGTGTTTTATTACATCGGACCGTTTATCTGTATTGTTTTTGGCTACCATTTGGATTGGTTGACAGCCTGGGCTGGATGATGCCGCTCATTGTTCTTTTAATCAGTTATACTTTTATTGCATTAGATGCTATTATTCAGGAAATAGGTGAGCCTTTTGGAGAGGAAGAAAATGATCTTGCCCTGAACAGTATCTGCAGAACGATTGAGTTTTCTATTTTTGAACAAGCTGAAATTCCTCAAGGTGAATTGAAAAAGCCAGATACTTATTTTATAGACTAGGTTTTTAAACTAAAGAAACCCTCAAAGCCAATAATCCTGTAATTCCCTGAAGGTCTTCAACTTTTAAAAACTCAATATCAGCCTGAAGAATTTCTTTTTTCTGTAGCTTATTGATATATTGAAGATATTCTTTTTGATTTTCCATTCCAAAATAAACGATAGTGATTTTTCCAGGGCAGGTTATCCTTTCAGTAGAGTTTTTAATATGGGCTTTGTCTATTCTTTTTTTGATGATCTCATAATAAGAATTATAAGCTCCATCCACATCGAAACGCTTTTCATCCATTCGGAAGCGGATATCTATTTTTTCATTATAGACAAAAATTAATGAGGCAATATCCAGTGGGATGGGAAGATCCTTTTTAAAGGTTTGAATTTCCTGTTCCATTCTGCAGATGGTTTTCAATTGCCAATATCTAAGCTGGTGAACTACTTTTGATGTATAATGAAGGTCCGGAGAGATATTAGGACCAATAAATAAATTATGCTCCACACCATCTGATTTAAATCTTTCATAATAATGAGGAAAGATCAACTGCGCTTTAGCCTGACTTTCATCAAGCATATCTGCGAGTTTTCTGTTGATTAAGGTAATAGAGTCGTCCAGACTTTTTCTGCTGTTATAAAACAGATCAGTTTGGGTAAAAACCTGTCCGAAATAGTCTGAAATTTGTTTTTTTATCTCCTTAGTTGTTCTTACTTCCAGTTTACCTTGCAGATAAGGATGAATTTCATCACGTAATAGTCTTTGAAAACGTTGTTCCGTATCCGCTTTTATTTCATTATTGAGTTCATTTTCAAAAATTTCCAAAGCCAATAAATATTTCTCGGAATCTGAATTGATCACAGAGAAAATATCATGAAGGCAGTCTATTTGTCTATTTAGATCTTCAAGCATCAGATTAAACCTTTTTTCTGATGAAGAACGGATATCCGAGAAACCAAATAATGGGGTGAGATTTTTAAATGAAATCTGTTTTAAAGTATATATTTTTTTTGCCAGAGAAGCATTGAAATACTTTTCGGCTTCATTTCTGAACTTCCATACCACACTGTCATGAATAGAGGTATATTCACGCTGAATAATGGCTTCTATCTGATAATTCTTTTCGAAACTAAATCTATTGAGAGAGAAAAGAATCATTTCAGTAAAAAACTCAAGTTTTTTTAGCTTTAATCCATTTAAACTGTTTGGAATTGGAGAGGTAAATTCCATGATTGCCAGTAATTCATTATCTTTCATAATTGGAATTACCATGAAACTGTTGATGTTATTTTCTTTTAGAATACTGAAAGAAGGTTGATTCTTTATTTCCTGCTCCATTTTATCAACGTTCGAAATCACAATTGCTTTTGAATTATTATTTAAATTTTCAAAAGTATTCTTCCGGGTTTCTTCATCAAAAGTATTAATCCAGAAATCGAGAATATGATTGGTAAAAAGATTTTCATAGATAGGAATTTTATCCAATCTCTGATCTTTTTTGTTAAAAAGCATTAATCCAAAATTAAGTTGGGCAACATCAAAATAAGATTTAAAGATCTCAATTAAATTTTCATCAGGTGCCAGGTTTTCAGGATCTATTTGTATCATGCTGGATTTGAGATCCGATAATGCAACTTCCGTTGTACAATCTACCAATGAAACAATGGTGAATCCCTTCAGAATCCATGATTTTGGAGGAAAATATTTTTTCCAAAGTCTGAAATCATCTAAATTTTCCAATAACATGTCCAAAATATCATCAGTCGGTATTTGAGCCTTTTGGGTTGGATAAATATCGGTAAAATCCGAATTAACAGTTATCTTGTAATGCTTCATGATTCCCTGTTTATTAGGAATATCATAATACAAAGGCATCGTACTTCTAATATCTTTTTTAAAATAACTCTGTACAATCAAACAGCAACAGAATACATAAAATTCATCGTCACCAATATTTCTAAGCTCTATTTCAAAATCCTTTCCGGCATCTTTAAGAATGTCTTTAAACCTTTCTGTATAATTAAAAGTAACTTTAGAAAGTGGAATACTTGCCGCTTTTATTTCATTATTTGTTAAGCCCGTTGGAAATAAATCTGCCAGCAAAAGCCGGATAAGTTCTTCATGTTTTTCCAATAATGAAACATCCTGGAAACCATCTTTAAGCTCCTGGAATTTTTTTGTTTTGTCAATTAGAGACTCTGCATAATTTACCCGGTACTCCAGTCGGTCATTGTATTTAATATGTTCAAGAACATCCAAATATTTTTTGAATGATATGATAACCTGGAACGGGGCGTCTTTTTTGTAAAGATTTGACAATGCTGAAAATTATAAAGTAAAGTTATAAAAAAAGCACAACTTTATGTTGTGCTTTTATATTTTTATGTTGATTCTTACAAACCAAACTGTTTAGCAAACATGTCCGGGAAAACACCTAAAATAACAATTGAAGCAATGATAACTACAGCAACAATATTATAGGTGAGTGTAACTTTTTCTGAAGTTTTGAATGTTGTTTCTTTAAAGAAGAACATCGCA
This sequence comes from Chryseobacterium paludis, assembly GCF_025403485.1. Taxonomy (NCBI): domain Bacteria; kingdom Pseudomonadati; phylum Bacteroidota; class Flavobacteriia; order Flavobacteriales; family Weeksellaceae; genus Chryseobacterium; species Chryseobacterium paludis. The sequence continues at coordinate 2,637,853 of NZ_CP099966.1, read as the reverse complement.
ATAATTAATCTCAGGTAATAGGCAATTGAAACTGCAGAACCTAAAACAGCTACCAATACTAAGAATGCTGCTCCATTCATTGCCTGAGAGAATAGGGCAAATTTACCCATAAAACCAGCTGTTAAAGGAACTCCTGCCATTGAAAGCATAGAGATTGCAGCAACAGTTGCTAAAAGAGGTTCGGATTTTGCCAATCCTTTGAAAGCTCCAAAAGATGTTTCTCTTTTTAATTTTTCTACCCATATCAGACACATAAATACCCCAACAGTAGATAGTGAGTAAGCAAATAGGTAAAAAGCAAGGTTATAAGTAGAAAGGCTCGTCATTCCAAAGAAAACCAATCCGATATATCCTGCATGAGAAACGGATGAATAAGCTAACATTCTCTTTACGTTGGTTTGTGCAAGACCCATTACATTCGCTAAAAGCAAAGTGATGATCAGGAATACACCTAGTACATTGATCCATTCGTGAGTAACTCCGGCAAAGCCTATCGTCATCAATCTGAAGAATGCAAAAAATCCAGAGATCTTTACAACACTTGCCATAAAAGCAGTGATCAATGAAGGAGAACCATAATATACATCCGGGCTCCACATGTGGAAAGGTGCTAAAGCCACTTTAAATGCTAATGCACACAACATAAGGATCACTCCTAAGATGAACATTACATTTTTAGGATTAGCAGCCCCAAAGTCATGAATTTTATATAGATCGAAAGTTCCTGCACTACCATAAATGAATGTGATACCGAATAATAAGAATCCGGTCGCAAATGCACCCATCAGGAAATATTTTATCGAAGCTTCGTTTGATCTCAGATCAGTTTTATTAGCACCAGCCATCACATATAATGGAATAGAAAGAATTTCAATACCTAAGAATAGGGTCACTAAATTCTGGAATCCAAAAAGAATAATACCACCACAAAGTGCGAATAGCATTAATGCATATAATTCGGACTGATGGCTTCTATGGTTGCTGAATGCAAAACCTCCAAGAAAGAACAATAGTAAAGTAGTTACAATTGAGATTTTTGTGAATAGAGCAGTATTAGAGCCATATTCATACATGTGTCTGTAATGCTCAAAAAATGAACATTCAGGAAGGAAGCTAACATATAATGCAATGATTAACCCCAAAATCCCAATGTATCTTGCGAATTTCCCTTGTTCAAAAACTCCTGAAAATAACGCAGCAACTGCCGTTAGGAAAACAATAATTAAAACACTCATTTCTTAAAATATCAAATTAACTAACCATTGATTGGTAGATAAACTTTAACGAACTACTCACCATTTCGATTACCGGTTGAGGAAAGATACCAAGTACAATCACAAAAACCGCTAAACTAGCTAATACAGAAAACTCTACGCCTGATAGATCTTTTGCTGTACTTAATATTGCTTCATCTCCTTTCCCAAACATTGCTTTTCCGTAGAATCTCAATAAGTAAACTGCAGAAAGAATTATTGTTAAACCAGCAATAATAGAAGCTAATACGTTGAAATCGAAAATAGATTTAATCAAAATAAATTCTCCGATAAATCCATTAGTTAATGGAACTCCCATTGAACCTAATAAAATTAGTAAGAATAATACCGCAAATTTTGGAGCCACTTTCGCTAAACCTCCCATTTGTCTTATATCTCTTGATTTAAATCTCTTATATAAAATATCTGCACAGTAGAATAAACCGACCACATTAATACCGTGAGCAAAAGTCTGCACTAATGCACCTTCTGCACCTTCCGTAGTAAAGGTTCCTCTTAGCGTAACAACTGCTGAAGCAAAAATACCTGCAACCATTAATCCAACGTGAGAGAAAGATGAATAAGCAATAATTCTCTTCATATCATTCTGGATGATCGCAATCAGTGCACCATGGAGGATACCAACGATTGCCAGAATAATTACAATCTGCCCTGAGATTCCCATAATAGGAATTGGGGTAATTGGCAACAAGTAGCGGATAACACCATAGACTGCCATTTTCAGCATGATTCCGGATAACAACATCGATCCCTGAGTAGGAGAGTAAGTATAGGTATCAGGCTGCCAGGTATGAAATGGAAAGATTGGTAATTTCACTGCAAATGCAAAGAAGATAAACCAAAACACTACTGTTTGCTGAGTCTCATTAAGTGAAGCATTGTATAGATCTGTTAAAGCAAATGACGCAGAGTGATTATAAACATAAATCAATCCTGCCAACATGAATAGCGATCCTACAAATGTATATACGAAAAACTTCGTTGTAAATTCAAATCTTTTATTTTCCTGACCCCAAAGTCCGGCAATAAACCAGATCGGAATCAAAGTTACTTCCCAGAAAATATAGAATAATAAACCGTCTAAAGATGTAAAAACGCCTACAAGTCCGAACTGCATCAACAGGATAAGACCATAGAATGAATTTCTGTAGTTTATATTTTCATTAAAAGAAGATAAAATAATTATAGGTGATAGAATATTGGTCAACAATAGAAGAAGCATACTCATTCCGTCAATGCCGAAATGAAGAGAGCTTTTGATAAATTGTGACCAAGGATAATTGATCTCATGCTGTAATACACTATCTACTGTCGGAGTAAAATCAAAATCCGAAAGTATATAAAATGTAAGAAGCATTTGTACCAATGCGATTCCTAGCGCCAAATATTTGCTGGATTTATCTTTCCAAGCAAAAACTAATCCCGAACCTACTAGAGGTAATAGTAATAATGTTAATAATAAACCAGACATTATTGTAATATAAAGTTAACAATCAGTATAATTCCCACAGCTAAAGACATGATAAGAATGTATGTCTCAACATTTCCGTTTTGAATACGTTTCATAGATCTTCCACTATCTTCAGCACCTTCGCCTACGAAGTCTACAAAACGATCTAGAACACCCTTATCAAACATTTTACCCCCACGTCCTAATCCTTCAACAGTTTTTACAATTAATGCATTGTAAAGTTCGTCAATATATAATTTCTTAGCAGAAAGCTTTTCCCAGCCTGTATAATTCTGTTCGGGTAAAGCCATCTTTTTCTTATTTACATAAGTATTTTTAACAATGAACCAAACCGTGAAGAACATAACCACTGTTGCTGCTAAAAGTATCATTTCTGTATTAAAATCAACACCTGAAAGCGTTGCTTCCATTTGTTTGAAACTTTCCTCCGTAAGAACCGGTTTTAACCACTCCATTAATTTTGCATAATGACCGTGACCAATAAAGTGAGGTAAGTTGATGAAACCTCCGATTACAGAAAGTATAGCCAATACAACCAACGGTAATGTCATGTTCATTGGGCTTTCGTGTAAGTGATGTTTCTGCTCTTCAGTACCTCTGAACTCTCCATGGAATGTTAAATAGTACAATCTGAACATATAGGTTGCTGTAATGGCAGCTAGAATAAATAGCATTACCCAGTATACAGGATTTTTTGCAAATGCTGCAACTAAAATTTCATCTTTAGAGATCATCCCTGAAAGTAATGGAAATCCTGAGATTGCCAATGTTCCGATAAGGAATGTAGCATGGGTAATAGGAATTACTTTTTTCAGTCCACCCATAAAACGCATATCCTGCTCATTGCTCATAGCATGGATCACAGAACCAGCACCTAAGAATAATAAGGCTTTAAAGAAAGCGTGTGTCATTACATGGAACATTGCTGTTGTATATGCTCCTAATCCTAAAGCAATGAACATAAATCCAAGTTGAGAAACTGTGGAATAAGCCAATACCTTTTTGATGTCGTTTTGACGAAGTGCATAGAAACCCGCTAATGCTGCTGTTAAGAATCCGATTAATAAGATGCCATTCTGAACGGTAGGAGCTAAAGTAAATAAGAAGTTAGATCTTACTACCAAATAGATCCCCGCTGTTACCATCGTTGCTGCGTGAATTAATGCAGAAACAGGAGTTGGACCAGCCATTGCATCCGGTAACCATGTATATAAAGGAACCTGAGCAGACTTACCGGTAGCACCGATAAATAAACTCGCCGTAATAAAGATAATTACAGTTCCGTCCAATTCAAATTTTGAAGAATTTTGAGCTACTGAAAGGAAATCAATAGCGTTGGTCTGAGAAGCGATCATGAAAATACCGATCAATAAACCAAGGTCACCAATTCTGTTCATGATAAATGCTTTTCTTGCAGCTTTACCATATTCTTCATTTGTGAACCAGAATCCAATTAATAAATAAGAACATAAACCTACCCCTTCCCATCCGATGAACAAGATAAGGTAATTGCTTCCCATTACTAAAAGTAACATAGAGAAGATGAAAAGATTCAGATAAGTAAAGAACTTATAGAAACCTTTATCGTGGCTCATATATCCGATAGAGTACAAGTGGATCAATGATCCGATACCTGTAATGATCATGATCATCATTAAAGACAACTGATCGATCTGGAAACCAAAGTTTACCTGAACTCCATTTACTCTAAACCATTCAAAAGCTTTTACGATTATGGGTTGACTTTCAGAATTAAAACTCATAAAAATACTTACCGCAATACAGAAAGATCCGAAAACCGCTGCAGTTGCTAATCCTCCAACCAAAATTTTTGGAAGATTTTTCCCGAATAAACCGTTAATAAGAAAGCCTAAAAGTGGTAAAAGTATTATTGCATACACTAAATTTTCCATTCTTTATCCTCTTAATTTATTAAATATACTCACATCTACAGAACGGGTATTTCTATATAGCATAGCAATAATTGCTAATCCTACTGCTACTTCAGCAGCAGCAACCACCATAATGAAGAAAACTAAAAGTTGCCCATCGCTATTCCCTTTATACGCTGAAAAAGCAGCCAATAAAAGATTTGCAGAATTTAGCATAAGCTCTACACAACCCAAAATTACAATAGCGTTTTTTCTCAACAATACTCCCAACACTCCCAAACAGAATAATACTGAAGAAAGAATGATGAAATACTCTAAAGGGACGCTTTGTATAAATGTATTTACTTCTCCCATAATTTTATAAATCTTTTTTACCGATTAATACCGCACCTACAATACCTGCCAAAATTAGGATGGAAGCAAGCTCAAACGGTAAAACATATTCATTAAACAAAAGTTTACCCAGATTTTTAGTAAGACCAACTCCTCTGTCTACATTCTCTACTACAACATATTTGCTCTGTACTCCTCTGAATACCCCTAAAACACCAATCAATAAAAGACCTGCTGTAAAAACACCAATGAATTTTAAAGTATTGTTCTTTTTACTTTCGTCTTCTTTATTAAGATTAAGCATCATCAGAATGTAAAGGAATAATACCATGATCGCTCCGGCATAAACGATGATCTGAATAATTGCAAGGAACTGGGCATTCAGAAGAATATACATTCCGGCAATTGAAAACATTGTAACAATTAATGACAAAATAGCATACAAAGGATTTTTTGCAAATACAAAGTATACTGCACTAGCCACTGCTAAAAAAGCCACCAAGAAAAATAAAAACTGATCCATTATTTTACCGCATTTTTTTGTTTCTCGGATTGTCTTGCTGTGATGTCAATCCTTTCATTTATCTTTTCAACTAATTTATCTTTTCCGTAGATAAAAGAACCTCTGTTGGTCTCTACATCCACTAATCTGTCTGTAAGATAGATAGCAGATTTAGGACAAGCTTCTTCACACATACCACAGAAAATACATCTTAGCATATTGATTTCATATACTGAAGCATATTTCTCTTCTCTGTAAAGACCTTTTTCTTCTTTTGTTCTTTCAGAAGCAGTCATTGTAATTGCTTCTGCAGGACAAGCAACAGCACACAATCCACAAGCTGTACATCTTTCCCTTCCTTCCTCATCTCTTTTCAGAACATGCTGACCACGCCAAACCTGAGCTCTTGGTTTTTGTACTTCTGGATACGAATACACTGCAGGAGCACCTTTTACTACGGTTCTTACAGCGTGCTTGAATGTAATCCCCATACCTTTGAAAATCGCTGGTAGGTAGATTTTCTCAGCAAGGGTCATTTCTTTATTAGAAACAACTTTTGATCTGTTAGTAAGTTTCATTTATTGTAATTTTTTTAGGCTGAAGTTGTATTCAGCATTAAAAATATATTCTTATCTATTCTAATGTCCGAATGCTAAAATTAAAGCTCCGGTAATAACAAGGTTTAAAACTGCCAATGGAATTAATGTTTTCCAACCTAAATGCATTAATTGATCATATCTAAATCTTGGAAGTGTCCATCTGATCCACATAAAGATCAGAATTCCAATTATCGTTTTAGATAAAAATGCTACAATACTTAGGATTCCGGCAATATTTTCACCCCAGTTTTGCGTTACCCACTCAATTCCCGGATAGTTATAGCCTCCAAAGAAAAGAACAACCATAAACGCATTTGAGATAAACATGTTTACATATTCTCCAAACATGTATAAACCCAACTTCATTGAAGAATATTCCGTAGAGTATCCTGTTACCAATTCAGATTCACATTCAGGTAAATCGAAAGGGTGTCTGTTTGTTTCTGCTAACGCAGCAACCATGAAAATAAGGAAGGCTAAAGGCTGATAGAAAATATTCCAGTTCATCCCATCAATATGAATAAGCCCCCACAGTTTTCCTGTAGTCTGTGTTTCAGTAATTACTTTTAAATCTAAACTTCCTGTCATCATAATGATAGAAAGTAAAGCCAATCCCATTGCCAATTCATAAGAGATCATCTGTGAAGAAGCACGGATAGCACCTAATAATGAATATTTATTATTCGAAGCCCAACCTCCGATCATGATTCCGTAAACACCAATGGAAGCCATTCCAATAATGAAAAGTACCCCAACGTCAATATTGGCAACCTGAAGATCATAAGACATTCCGCCAATATCTAAGCTTTTACCCCAAGGAATAACTGCTCCTGTGATCAAAGAAATGAACATTACTAATGCTGGTCCTAATACAAAAAGAAACTTTTCAGCATTGGCAGGTGTAAAGTCTTCTTTAAAGAAAAATTTTCCACCGTCAGCAAGAGGTTGCAGTAATCCGAAAGGACCGGCTCTGTTTGGTCCAATTCTATCCTGCATGATAGAAGCAACTTTTCTTTCTGCCCAGGTAGAGTAGGCTGCTATCGTTAATGAAAGCAAGAAGAGCGCTAGTACAAGTATCAATTTAAATGTAATTAAATCCATTTTTTATTAGATGTTAGATATGAAAAGTTAGCTATTAGAGTTGAGAAAGTCTGCTGTCTAATATCTGAAATCCGATATCTTATTAAAATTATTTTTCGTCTTTTTCGCTGATTTCCTTTGCCATTGGATTGTCTAAAACTCTTAGCTCATCCTTAGGCTTCTCATAATGGTTAAGTGAAATCACTGAATGTCTGTCGATATGTCTAGGACCTTCAATATTCCAGTCTTTCAATTCTTTTCTTTCGAAACGACAAGTATCACAGATAAATTCTTCAACTTCTCCCCACTGGTCTTTTCTTGCTGTAACTCTTACCACTTCATCTCCCTTCATCCAAACAACAGCTTTTCCTGAACACTTATCACATTTACATGTTGCATTCATAGGACTTGTAAACCAAACTCTGCTTGCAAAACGAGCTGTTCTGTCTGTTAAAGCACCTACAGGACAAACATCAATAATGTTTCCGATGTAATCATTATCCAATGCTTTATTTAGATATGTTGAAATTTCAGCATGATCTCCTCTGAAAAGAATACCGTGTTCTCTTGTGTTGGTAAGTTGATTAGCCGTAAGTACACATCTTGCACAAAGAATACAACGGTTCATATTCAGCTTAATATTAGGACCTAGGTCATCTGCTTCGTATGTATTTCTTTCAAATTCGGTTCTTGTACCTACAACACCATGTTCATAACCAAGATCCTGAAGATGACATTCTCCGGCCTGATCACAAATTGGACAGTCTAGCGGGTGGTTTACCAATAAAAACTCGGTAACCGCCTTTCTACCTTCCTGAGCTTTATCAGAAGTAAGATTTTTTACTTCCATCCCATCCATTACATTAGTTCTGCAACTTGCCACTAATTTTGGCATAGGACGGGGATCCGCTTCAGATCCTTTAGAAACTTCTACTAAGCAAGTTCTACATCTCCCTCCACTGGTTTCCAATTTGCTATAGTAGCACATTGCAGGAGGTACAGATTTTCCACCAATTTGTCTGGCAGCTTCCAAAATAGAAGTCCCAGGCAAAACTTCAGCAGTCTGTCCGTCTATAGTTATTTTGAATTTTTTAACCTCTTCGCTCATATTCTATGCTTTCGCTTATGCTTTTAAGGCGTTAAGCTATATTTTAATTATACTTCTTCGTGTTAAATGTATACCCGATCCCTGCAAGAACCTGCCCGAAAACAAAATCCTGTCTGGCTTTATCCGGTTTATTATTCAATGTGGTTTTAATATCCCACATATTGATATATCCAGCTTTAGCTTCTGCCCTAATCATCCAGTTTTTCCAGAAAACTAAGTTAAGGCTGGATCTAAGATCGGTCCCCATACCGGCAACATGAAATCGGTCACTTCTTTCATTTCCAAAAAGCTTTATGTTACTTTTAGGAAACATTACTCCGATTCCTGCTCCATAAGACCACACTAAATCTATATTTTTTTTATGAATAAGATTTTTGTATTTCTCAATACCTAAATTTTCATAATTAAGTCCATCTGTATGCTCGAAAGTAAGAAACTGCGTATCAGATAAATCTACCTGTCCATTATGTACCATTCCTGCATATTTAGGATCTGAAATTGTTCCTGAAAAATCAACCGTTTGATTTTGTTTCATTACATACTTCATATGATCGATCCCTAAAACAATAGCAAGGTTATCTTTTATAAAATATCCGAGTCTGAAGTTATACTGTGTTACTGTAAACCAGCTTGGATCAAAATAAACGATTCCGAACTTTGTCTGTTTATCTCTGGCAGCTACATTATTCAACTGAAAATCATAACCGTTTCCTGTGAAATGGATGTCAGAATTACTAAAAGCGCCCCTGTTCCAACCATAAAAAATGAACATCTGACCTTTTTTGCTTAAAGGTAAAGGTTTTTCTTTCTTCTTAATAGATGCCGGACCTACGGTAGGTAAATAATCGGATTGATATTCTAAAGAGTCATTTTTAGTTTTCTGTGCAAACACAAGATTTGAGATAACCAAACTAACAACTAATAACTTTTTCATTGTAATTACGCATTATTTTCAACAGCAGGAATAGGATCTGCATAATTAGCCAATCCATAATTTTGAGTTAAACATAACTCAGGATTTTTTATGTGCCATTCAAATTCATCTCTGAAGTGGCGTATGGCTGCTGCAACAGGCCAAGCCGCTGCATCACCTAAAGGACAGATCGTGTTTCCTTCAATTTTTCTCTGGATGTCCCAAAGTAAATCAATGTCTTCCATTTTTCCTTGTCCGTTTTCAATCTTCTTTAAAATTTTATACATCCATCCCGTTCCTTCACGACAAGGTGTACACTGTCCGCAACTTTCGTGATTATAGAATCTCGCTAAAGTCATGGTATGTTCTACGATACACTGATCTTCGTCTAAAACTATGAAACCTCCTGAACCCATCATTGTTCCGGTAGCAAAGCCACCATCTGCTAATGATTCATAGTTCATATATCTTGGTTCTCCGTTTACTGTTCTTAATAATAGATTTGCAGGAACGATTGGAACAGAACTTCCACCTGGAATACAGGCTTTTAATTTCTTTCCGTTTGGAATACCACCGCAATATTCATCTGAATAAATGAATTCTTCAACGGTAATCGTCATATCAATTTCATATACTCCAGGTTTGTTGATATTTCCGCATACAGAAATCAACTTTGTTCCTGTAGATCTTCCAACACCTATTTTTGCAAATTCAGCTCCTGTAATATTAATGATTGGAACTACTGCTGCGATAGATTCAACGTTATTTACCACTGTTGGTCTTTCCCAAAGTCCTTTTACAGCAGGGAATGGCGGTTTTAATCTTGGATTTCCTCTTTTACCTTCAAGAGATTCAAGCAACGCGGTTTCTTCACCACAAATATAAGCTCCACCACCTCTTTGAACATAAATTTCACAATCGAAACCGGTTCCAAGAATATTCTTACCTAAAAACCCAGCGGCTTTAGCTTCTTCAATAGCTTCTTCTAAAATATCCGGAATCCATGAATATTCTCCACGGATGTAGATATAAGAAACATTAGAGCCTAAACAGAAAGATGAAATAAGCATTCCTTCGATCAATAAATGAGGAAGAAATTCCATTAAATATCTGTCTTTAAAAGTTCCTGGTTCAGATTCATCTGCATTTACTACCAGGTGTCTTGGAACACCTTCCGGTTTTGCCAAAAAGCTCCATTTCATACCTGTAGGAAACCCTGCACCACCACGACCACGAAGTCCTGAAGTTTTTACTTCTTCTAAAATCTCATCGGGTGTCATCTTCAAGGCTTTTTCTGCTGCTTCATAACCTCCCTGTTTACGGTAAGTCTCGAAATAGCGAATACCTTCTATATGTGCGTCTTTAAGTAAAAGTTTTTTACTCATTGTATATTTTAATTAATCCAAAGCAACTTGTCCCTCTCTGCAAAGATCAAGGATTTCGTCTACTTTTTCTATCGTTAAATTTTCATGAAAGAATTTTCCCAACTGCATCATCGGCGCATAGCCACACGCACCAAGACATTCAGCGGGTTTTAATGTGAACATACCGTCTTCAGTAGTTTGTCCATCCTTAATATTCAGTTTAGTTCTGATATGGTCTAGGATTTTTTCGCTTCCGCAAACCATACAAGGTCCCGTTCTGCATACCTCCAAAACATATTTACCAACTGGCTTCATATTGAACATCGTATAAAAAGTAGCTACTTCATATACTTCAATTGGCTGAATACTCAATAATTCTGCAACATAATCCATTACTGGAACATCCAGCCATCCTCCGAATTCTTTCTGTGCTAAATGCAGAACAGGAAGAAGAGCAGACTTTTGTCTTCCTTCAGGATATCTCGCGATAATTTTATGTACTTGTTCTAAACTTTCCGGTTTAAAAGCTATTGTTTCGCTCATTTTATCTAAGATTTCAGATGTCAGATTTCAGACATCAGATTTTAATTTATCTATAGCGCTAAGAGTCTGACATCTGATATCTGATGTCTTACATCTTATTTTATGCGTCTAATTCTCCTGCAATAATATTCATACTACACATTGTTACGATCGCGTCAGAGATCACAGAACCTGTAATCATCTCAGGATACGCCTGGTAGTAGATAAAACATGGTCTTCTGAAGTGCAACCTGTAAGGCGTTCTTCCACCATCACTCACTAAATAGAATCCTAATTCTCCATTTCCGCCTTCTACAGCATGGTAAACCTCACCTTTAGGAATTTCAGTTTCTCCCATTACAATTTTGAAATGGTAAATCAAAGCTTCCATCTTATTATAAACATCAGCTTTCTCAGGAAGATAAAAATCAGGAACATCAGCATGGAAATCACCCTCAGGAAGATTGTTATATGCTTGTTCGATGATTTTAAGAGATTCCCATATTTCCTGTTGACGAACCATAAAGCGATCATAAGTATCACCTGCAGTTCCTACAGGAATAATAAAATCGAAATCCTGGTAAGACGAATAGGGTTGCGCAACTCTTACATCATAATCTACACCTGCTGCACGTAAATTAGGACCTGTAAAACTATAACTTAAAGCTCTTTCCGCAGAAATAGCTCCTGCTCCAATAGTTCTGTCCATAAAGATTCTGTTTCTTTCCAAAAGCTGACCGAATTCAGCAAACTTTTTAGGGAAAGTTTTTAAGAAATCTTTAATTAATTCATGACATTTTGGCGTCAAATCTCTTTCGAAACCACCGATTCTTCCCATATTGGTTGTCATCCTTGCTCCGCAGATCTGCTCATAAATATCATAGATACGTTCTCTTTCAATAAACATATAGGTAAGTCCCGTAATTGCTCCAGCATCCATACCTGTTACTCCATTACAGATCAAATGATCTCCAATTCTTGCCAGCTCCATAAGGATAACACGAATGTAGTCAACACGCTTAGGAACTTCAATTCCTATCAGTTTCTCAACAGTCATATGCCAACCTAAATTGTTAATAGGTGCAGAACAATAATTCATACGATCCGTAAGGGTAGTGATCTGGGTGAAATTTCTTCTTTCAGAAATCTTTTCAAATGCCCTGTGAATATATCCTACGGTTTGCTCAGCATGAAGAATTCTTTCTCCATCCATGGTTAAGACGTTTTGAAAGATCCCATGAGTAGCAGGGTGGGTCGGACCTAAATTGAGGGTATATAACTGACCGTCAATTTGCTCCTTACTTTCGTATTGGTTAAGTATATTAGATAATGAGTTATCTTTCATAATATATAATTGATAATTGATAGGCGATAATTGATCAGTAATCAATCATCAGTAATCATTATATTTTTATTTTATCTTCCGAACATGCTATCGTTCTTGTCAGTTCTGGTACCATCTTCAAGACGATATTCCTTCAACATTGGGTGATATCCAAGATCTTCCATATTTAAAATAGCTCTTAGATCAGGATGTCCCTTAAATTTAATTCCAAAGAAATCAAAAGTTTCTCTCTCCATCCAGTTAGCTCCGGCATATAGTTCTGTAAGAGAATCTACTTCGATATTTTCTCTCGACATGAATACTTTAAGACGGATTCTGAAATTGGTCATCATGTTGTGTAAATGATAAACCACTCCGATTTCTTTTTCAGGGAATTCAGGATAATGGATTCCACAGATATCTGTAAGGAAATTGATTTCTAAAGAAGAATCTTTAAGATAATGAACCACCTTTTTGATATCATCTTTTTTAACTTCGATGGTCAGCATTCCGTAAGGTTCTGAACTTGAAATTACAGTTTCCGGAAATTCTCTTGTTATTGCTTCTAATACAAATTCGTTCGTCATCTCCGCTTAGTTGCTTATGTTGTAAGAATCTAATAAATTCTGGTACTCAGGCATATCTCTCCTTCTGATGCTTTCGCTTTCGGCAAGAGCCTGAACCTGCATTACGCCTTCTATGATCTGCTCTGGTCTTGGCGGGCATCCAGGAACATAGACGTCTACCGGAATAATTTTATCAATTCCCTGTAAAACAGAATAGGTGTCAAAAATACCACCACTAGAAGCGCAAGCTCCTACTGCAACCACCCATTTTGGCTCTGCCATCTGAGTGTATACTTCTTTTAGGACTGGGCCTAATTTCTTAGATATAGTTCCACAAACCATCAACATATCTGCCTGTCTTGGTGAGAAAGAGTTTCTTTCCATTCCAAACCTTGATGCGTCATATGTTGGGTTTAGGGTAGCCATAAATTCGATACCACAACAAGAGGTTGCAAACGGTAACGGCCAAAGAGAGAACTTTCTTGCCATCCCGATTACACTGCTCAATTTCGTTGCGAAAAAACCTTCTCCTTCAAATCCTTCCGGAGCCGGTGCATCTGTTCTTATTATTGGTTTTTGATCTGACATTGTCTTTGATTTTAGATTTTGAATTTTAAATTCTGGATTCAAAATTCATCATTCATAATTTTACTTTATTTATCCCAATCAAGGGCTCCACGTTTCCATACATAGATAAATCCTACGAAGAAAATAGCAACGAATGTTAGAACCGCAAGGAATCCTTCAAATCCGAATTCTCTGAAGTTAACAGCATATGGATAAAAAAATACAATTTCGATATCGAATAGGACGAACAATACCGCAGTAAGGAAATATTTGATGGAAAAAGGGGTCCTGGCATTTCCTTCTACCGGAATACCACATTCCCAACTTTGATTTTTCACAGAATTTCCTTTCTTCTGACGAGGTCCTAAGAAATGCGCTCCAAGTAACGAAACAGCTACAAAACCAATTGCAACGCCGGCTTGAATAAGGATTGGAATATAACTTTCAGGTAAATTCATTTTTGCATTATTATCTCAATTTGCAAATTTAGCGAATAAACAAGAAAGCATGAAATTAATAACCTTAAATGTGGAGTTAAAATAAGGAAAACTGGTAATTTAGAATGAATAAAAATTAGGGAGTGATGATTATCTTTTTTGTGTATTTTTCTCCTTTTTTAGTAGCAACCGTCAAAAGATATTGTCCATCAGCGATATTTGATACATCCATTTTTTCTATGTTGTTTTGATTTGAAAAATCTTTAATAAGTCTTCCAGAATTGTCAAACAGCTGTATTGAGATGATTTGCTGGCGTTCAAGGTTGGTGTTACAGATAATGCTGCTTTTTGTTGGATTAATCACGTCGAAATAAATACCTGCGGTACTCGTCTCTTGAACGCCTAAAATAGGAGTACATGTGGATTTCACATCAGTTAAGTCATAGTACGTTGCTGCACCGTTAATCTGATAACCATACGTTCTGATTGGTGGCCCAACTTGTTTATTAATCATATCCAGCTCATGTAGGGTAGAATTCCATCCCGTAGAAGCTATAACATAAACCTTGGAGTAGCTTCCATGATTAATTGAAAAGGCTGAGAAGAAGTTTGATAATGCTCCGAAATTGACGAATGGGCAGCTTGCGGAAGGTGTATTCATATTGATTTCAAGTATGCCCGTTAAAGTAGTTACGAAGAGCCTCCTATCATAAAAAAAGAGATCTCCTGCTACATACTGTCCGGAAGGCAAATCGCCCATATACGAAAATGTACCAGTGCTAATTTCATATCTGTAAAGCTTGGATGGAGCTCCTACGGCATATAAGTAGGGGCCGGAATCAGAAATTAAAGCCCTAATTGCACCAGGCGAAGGAGTGAAATCCCCAAGAAATTCACATGTGGCATTGGAGCTGTTTTTCCTGTATAATGATCCCGAAGTAGTTACATAATATAGATTGTTGGAAACGTCTATAGCAATATCCGTATAAACTTCGTTCACAGGGTTTGTAGGCACACAGAAAGTTTCTTCTATTTGGCTTGCATTTGAAACATTAAGTTTATATACTTTGTTTACAGTACTGGACATGTTTAAAGTAGAGCTTATGTAAAATTCCTGTGAACATAATTTTATAGAAATAAAAAATAGGCTCAAAAAAACTGTTTTTAATATTAAGTTCATGGTATACAGTGTATTAGTGTGTGGTAAAAATAAAAAAATATTTTTAACAAACGAAAAATAGTCTGTAAGGGTATTTATTTCTTCATTTTTTTCAGAAGAGAATAGGCCATGAATGAAATATAGCCAAAAAGAATACTGGCATAAGCAATGTTAATGACCGTGTTCGTTTTATCGTCTCCATTTTGAAAAAAGAAATTGTAAATGATAAATCCGGCGATGAGGATTGCAAAGACGATAAGATGTGGTTTCATGGGACGAGAGTTGTAGGTTTGGAGTTGAATTGCTGTTTGGACTTACAAGGTACGGTATGTGTAGTTCGAGTTGGAGGAAGTAGAAAATTGAGATTGTCAGTATGTTCTCTTGCATCTTTTACTCAAATCTTGTAACACAAATCCCGAAACTTTAGTTTTCGTTTATGATCATCGAATACGTTCTTCTTCTCTTATGGTTCGTTGGATTATAATCCTGCCAAAGAACCTGTACACTTTTGTTTTCTTCCAATTCAGGATTTGTTTCAGCAAAATCGATTCCCATACTGGTAAATCTCACAAAAATTTCTTTAAAAATAATCGCTGTAACTCCTCTTCTCTGGTATTCCGGATGAATTCCAATAAGATAGAAATTCGCACGGTCATTCTTCTTGCTGGCTTGTAAGAAATGCCACCATCCAAAAGGAAATAATTTACCTTTTGCTTTCTGTAAAGCCTTTGAATACGAAGGCATTGTAATAGCAAAAGAAACCAATTGCTCATTTTCATCAACTACGCAAATCACATAGTTTTTATCAATAAAAGGAAAGTATTTTTCCCTGTACGTTTTTATCTGTTCATCTGAAATCGGTGTATAAGTAGAAAGGTGTTTATAGGTTTCATCTAATAGTTTGAACATCGGTTCAACAAAAGGTAGAATTTCCTCTTTTGATTTGAAGTTAAGAACTTTAAGCTTATACTTCTGAGCAATTAATCCACTGAATTTTTCTACTTTTTCAGGTAAGATCTTTGGGAAATTCATTTCATATTCTACCCATTCCTTTTCCTTAGTTAGGCCAAGATCTTCAAGGTGCTTTGGATAATATTCGTGGTTGTAGATTCCGATCATTGTTGCCAATTTGTCAAACCCCATTGTCAGCATTCCTGCTTTGTCGAGATTTGTAAAACCCATTGGTCCTTCGATCATATTGGTATTATGCTCTTTAGCGTAATCTTTTGCTTTTTGAATTAATGCTTCAGAAACTTCTTTATCGTCAATAAAGTCGATCCAACCGAAACGGACTTTCTTGATCCCTAATTCTTTTTCCTCTTTATGATTGATAATTACCGCAATCCTTCCAACCACTTTGTTGTCTTTATAGGCAAGGTATTGTTTAGACTCTGAATAATTTAATGCCGGATTTTCCTTTGCATCCCAAATCTTCATTTCGTCTTTTATAAACGAAGGAACATAATATGGATTGTTTTTATAAAGATCCATTGGAAATTTTACAAATTGTTTTAATTCGTTCTGGGTTTTTACTTCTAGAATTGAAACTTTTGACATAGTTGTGTAGGGTAATTAAAAGACAAAGATAAATAATAAAATGTAATACTTTGGCACAGTTTTTACATCTTACAGGTTAAAAATATCTATAAAATTTTATAAAAAATGATTGGTTATTATGTAATTATTGGGATTACAATGCTGGTGAGCTGGTATGTTTCATCAAAATTGAAATCTAAATTTGAATACTATTCCAATGTACACCTTCGAAATGGCCTTTCTGGAAAGGAAGTGGCTGAAAAAATGTTAAGAGATAACGGAATTAATGATGTTCAGGTAATTTCAGTTCCCGGACAGTTAACAGATCACTATAATCCAGGGGATAAAACAGTTAACCTTTCAGAAGGGGTGTACATGCAGAGGAATGCAGCGGCCGCCGCAGTAGCGGCACATGAATGTGGACATGCTGTACAGCATGCAGTGGGTTATTCTATGCTTCAGCTAAGATCAAAATTGGTACCTATTGTTAATATAAGTTCTAATTTGATGCAATTCGTAATTATGGCAGGTATTGCTGTTATGTTTGCAAGCAGGACTATTGAAAATCCAAATGGGAATGCCACTGTATTAGCAATTGGTGTTGCGTTATTTGCCGTTACCACTCTTTTCGCGTTTATAACTCTTCCTGTAGAATATGATGCAAGTAACAGAGCGATGAAATGGTTGAAAGATACCGGAACAGTTACTGCTGAAGAATATGTGGGAGTACAGGATAGTTTAAAGTGGGCAGCAAGAACTTATGTCGTGGCTGCTATTGGATCTTTGGTACAACTTCTGTATTGGGTTTCTTTATTGATGGGTGGAAGACGAAATTAATCTTTGAATTCAAAAGAAATATACTGCATCTCAGATAATTTATCTGAGATGTTTTCTTTTTGAGCTGTTTTTAAAGAAGCGGTAAGAATACAATTTTCGTTAGCATCAAAATTTAAAACTTTAGCATCAAACTTCGATAGTAAGGTAAAAATCGTATTCTGCTGATTAAAATTAAAGTGAATTTCAATTTCTGTTTCTAGTTCTCTGGTAATAATGTTAGTTTCTTCTAAAGTGAATTTTGCAGATTCCTTATAAGCTTTTACCAATCCTGAAACACCTAATTTTGTTCCACCATAATAGCGAACCACAATCACCAATACATTGGTAATTTCATGAGCTAGTAACTGATTGTAAATTGGTAGCCCTGCACTTCCGGATGGCTCACCATCATCATTAGCACGATAATTTTCACCATTTAAACCCATTCTGAAAGCATAGCAGTGATGAGTTGCTTTCGGGTGTTCTGTTCTTACTTTTTCTAAAGCATCCTTAAGTTCATTGTCATTATGTACGGGATAAGCAAATCCAATGAATTTGCTTCCTTTTTCTTTTATTAAAATATTTTCGATGGGTTTTTCTATCGTTTTGTATTCGTGCATTTACCTGGTATCGTTTAGGATTTACAAAATTAAGATTTTACATAAAAAAAAGAGCGTTTCCGCTCTTATAATCAAATATCATTTTTAATGTTGTTAGCACGCCTCAGGAAAACTTCCTTCAACCCAAGCTGGCGGGCAGCTCATATCCTGAGAATTATTACAACATTGCATTTGTAAAGATGGCGGATAAGTAGTACAACATAACGGCGGTCTCATTCCTCCGGATACTTTTCTTAAATTCTGTCTTGTGATTTTTTTTAGATTTTTCATAATAATAAAATGTTTAGTTGAAACTAATGAATTATTCGATATAAGTTGGATTATTATCCACAATAGTCCAAAGGGAGAAGGCATTTATAACTTGTTGGCCCACAGAAATCTGTCGGACAGTTGTCTCTGCAGCTTGTAAGATCCCCGTTAGGTAAAGTGCATGTTACAAAAACTCCACCGGTTATGGTTTTTAAATTGACCCTGGACATTTTTTTCAAATTTTTCATAATATGTATAGTTTAGTTTGAACCAAATTAATCATATTATTTCAAATAACTGTGATTATTATAAAAAGAAATAATGAATATTAGACAAATAAAAAGACAAAGTGTTATCTCTTACTGTTTGTATTTTAATAGGTTTTGGATTTAATTCAGGAGCCTTTGTTCCATTTTCAAGATTTAAATTATCATTCTTAATAACCATTGCTTCATCCCAAAGATCGGAATCAATGAATTGCTGTAAAGTAAACCGGCCGCCTTCAATAATAACTGACTGGATTTGCTCTTTATACAAAGCATTCATTAGATCTGAAAGAAAATTCTCCTTTCCAATTTTGATCCAATGGATATTGTTCTCAGATCCTTCTCTAATAGAATTAAAAACAAAAGTCTTCGCTTCATTGTTGAAGATCTTAAAGTCACCGGGAACTTTTAAATCAAAGTCGATTAAGATTCTTACAGGATTTATTCCTTCAACATTTCTTACAGTTAAACCAGGATTATCATTTAATGCAGTTTGAGTTCCCACGAGAATGGCGTGCTCTTCTCCCCGTAACTGATGGACAAATTGATTGACTAGCGAATTTGAAATTGAAGTGGGTTTGAAATCTTTATCCAAAAACCCATCAGCAGATTCGGCCCATTTTAAAATAATATAGGGTCTTTTCTTTTCATGATAAGTGAAAAACCTCTTGTTAAGTTCGATACATTCTTTCTCTAGAACTCCTGAAATTACTTCTATTCCTGCATCCTGAATGATTTTTTTTCCTTTTCCATTCACCTTATCATGAGAGTCCATCGCACCAATAACTACTTTTTTGAATCCTAGTTCTTTAATTTTTAAAGCACAAGGAGGAGTTCTTCCGTAATGTGCACAGGGCTCAAGAGAAACATAAATTGTAGATTCAGGGATAAGATCTTTATTGACTACAGAATTGATGGCATTGATCTCAGCATGAGGTTCTCCGGCTTTATGATGGTAGCCTTCTCCGATAATTTCACCATTATGCACAATAACACTTCCTACCAATGGGTTAGGATACGTTTTTCCCAAAGCCTTTTGAGCCAGTTCAATGCATCTTTTTATATATAATTCGTCCTGCATAGTATTAAAAAAAGCGAAGACAAATTTCTTTGCTTCGCCTTTTTATTGTTTTTTTTTATCAATTAGTCTCCAACAATAATATTGTGAAGATTTTGTTTTAAAGTTTCCAGATGAGCTTTCTTTTCGTCGATTGTGTTGAAAGTATCTGCTAATAAAGGATTGTCTCTTGACGGCTTGTTGAAGAATGCTAAATTGTTTTCTAATTTTACAATTTCAGACTCCAGGTCAGAGATCTGGCTCTTCATTTTTCTAGCCTTATCTGTCAATTGATTTTCAGAAAGACCTTCTTCTTTCAACTCAAGTTCATTGATCTTATTAAGTTTTAACTTTTCTCTTAAAGTTTTATTGAACTCAGAATTGATGCCGATCTTATCTCTAGGTACCTTTCCAATATTATTCCACGCTGTTTTTATAGCTTCGATCTTTTCGATACTTCCTTCGTCGTTAGAAATGGTTTTCAATTCCTCAAGAAGTTCTTTTTTCTGTTTGTGGTTTTCCTTCCAGTTATCAGTAGAAGCATTACTCTTCTCTCTGTAATTATTGAAGAAAGTATTACAAGCATCACGGAATTCATCCCAAATTTTATTGGTCATGCTTTTAGGAACGTGACCAATTTTTTTCCAGTCTTCCTGAAGCTTTTTAAACAATGGAACAGAGATATCCCATTCTTCATTATTCATATTGTCCTGAGCGGTCTTGATCAATTTTAATTTTTCATCAAGATTCGTTTGCTGGGAGCCTTTTAATGATTTATAATAATTGTTCTTTGTTGTATTGAAGCTTCTTAAAATAGTCTTGAACTCATTCCAGTTTTGGTTGGATAGCTTTCTTGGAACGCTTCCTATCTTTAAAAATTCAGAACGAAGATCTTCAACTCTTTTTATTGCATTTTGCCAGTAGTTATGATTTGGCGTTTCAGCAGGCTCAGATAATTTTTTAATCTCAGCAATAACCTTGTTTTTCTTTTCAAGGTTGTCATTTTGTTCAGATTCTATCGCTGCCGAAAGTTCAGATTTTCTTTCGTGAATTTTGTTTGAAATCTCTTTAAATTCTTCCCATGTTTTTTCACGGAATTCTTCAGCTACAGGTTCTGCCTCTTCTTTCCAAAGTTTATGAAGATACTGTAGTTCATTTAATGCTTTTTGGATGACAGGTTCATTTTCAAGTTCCTTAGCACGGGCAATGATATGTTGTCTTTTTTCAAGATTATGACCATATTCCTGCTCCAGGAATTCTTTATTTAAATCCAGCATTTGATAAAACTGATTCAAATGGTGGAAGTAATTATTGTTGAGAATTTTAAATTCAGATTTTGCCACCTGCCCGGCGTTTGACCAATCTTCTTTGATTTCGCGGATAGATTTAAACAAGTTGGTATTGGGCTCTGAATTGGTATAAAGATTTTTAAGTCTTTCGATAATACCCTGACGGTGATCAAGGTTTTTCTTCTGCTCTTCTTCCTGACCTTTCTGGAAGTTGTCATGTTTTTCTCTGAAAATACTTACTAAAGCAGAAAGTTTTGATTGTGAAGGATGCTCGTAGCTGAAATTCTCTGAAGCATTCCCTGCTTCTACATATTCATGCTTTTTGTCTTCCACTTCATCATGGATGTAATGACTTGCTTTTTCTTTTAATTGATTGAATTTTTTAACATCTTCACCAGCGTTAGCTGAGTTGATGATTTTTTCCATTTCTTTCAATGCATCGGCTAAAGAAATATCAGCATCAGCATGCTCTTCCAGATGTTCAGCATCATCGTGCTGAATTTCCTCCTGAGGCACAGTGTTTTCTGAGGTCTCTTCTTGTGATACTTCTGTAGAATTCTTATTTTCTTCGTTTTCAGAAAAATTATCTTCTGTTGTCATAGCAAATCTTTTATGTGAGTGGCGTTTAATATCTGTTGTATGTAGCTAAAAAGCCAATTAATGCACTAATTTATGTTATTTTTTTTGAAAATTCCAAATTTCCCAAGCTTTTTCTGCTTGCTGCTCAAGCATGTAATATCCGTTCACTGTTTTTGCTCCTTTTTCCGAAGCGTTAATAATGAACTGGGTGTAATTGGGATTATATATTAAATCGATGATTAGGTGTTCTTTAGACAATCCTTCAAAAGGAAATTTTAAACAATCTTTGGTATTAGGAAAGGTTCCCACCGGAGTAGTCTGAATAATCAGCTTGTGATTCTGAACGGTCTCTGCGCTAAGATTATCAAAATTTAATATAGAATTCCTTGAAACAATTTCTGAGGAAATCCCATTTTTATCTAATGCATATTTTACTGCTTTTGCAGCACCTCCGTTTCCAAGAATTAATGCTGAGTTGTGATGTGGCTTTTTATGAAGAAGTAATGTTTTTTCAAATCCAACGGCATCTGTATTATAACCTTTTTTCTTTCCATTTTGAATTAATACACAGTTCACAGCCCCAATTTTTTCTGCTTCTTCACTTAACTCATCCAGATAGTCAATGATCTTTTCTTTATAGGGAATTGTTACATTAAAACCTAAGAGCCCGGGTGTTGAGAATAAACCTTCTACTTCATCGATTTCCTTAAGATCAAAAATATCATAAGAAAACCCTTTGAGCATCAGTTTTTGGAATTTATTTTCGAAGTATTTTTTAGAAAAAGAATAAGAAATATTTCTTCCTATCAAGCCTAATTTTTTATTGGAATCCATCTATCAAAAATAAAAAAAAGACCGAATAAATCGGTCTTTAATGATTAAAATATTTTTATGATTATTCTACAATGAATTTTGTAGAAGTATGATCTGTTTTAAGGATGTAATTTCCTTTAGCCAAACCTTTTAATTGGATTTTATTAGAGTTTTTGAATGGATTTACAATCACTTCTATTAATTTTCCTGACAGGTCATAGATCTCTGCTTTAGAAATTTTGCTCAGGTGATCACCCTTTACATAAAGTTCACTGTTCTTAACCGGGTTAGGGTAAACAACAAAAGAAGATTGGCTTTTCGTAGCGTCTGTCGTTCCTAAAGTTGAAGTACATGTCCAGCTAAGATCATCCATTGCAATCCTATTACTGCTGGATGATGTAGTGATAATTTTAATCACTGCATTTCCGGTAACGTTAATATTGTTAATGGTGGTTGTTGTAGCTGTTGCACTGTATGGTATTGTACCTACAATATTTCCGTTAACTTCAACACTCACTGTTCCTGCTGTTCCACTATATTTCAATTGTGTGGTTAATGTTAAACTTTGAACCCCTCCTGAAATTGTAGAACTCGTTAGTGTTCCATTACGGATCGTAATTGATTTTCCATTAATGGTTTCATCTGTTCTTGCGAATGTTGCATCCCATGTAATACCATTATTAGTCCATGTTCTATTAACGTATGAGCTGGGAGTAGCTGTTGGAATTGTATCAAATGTTTCTGTTCCACAGCTTGTGCCACCGGTTTGCCCAGGTAATGTAGTTTCTGTAGCAACATTACTTTGTGGCGAAGAATTACCTCCAGCATCTCTTGCGATCACATAGAAGCTATAGGCTGTAGAAGATAATAATCCTGAAACAACAGTTGTAGTTCCAGAAACAGTTGTTTTTAAAGTGTTGTTAGCATAGATGTCATATCCTGTCACTCCCATATTATCAGTAGCAGCAGTCCAGCTTAAAGAAACTGAATTGGATGTCGGATTGCTGGCGACAAGGTTTGTAGCTGCTGTTGGAGCTTGGTTATCCACTACTGGAGCTCCCCAGATTAAGGCAACATATTCAGGGTGATCAATATATGGATTTCTGTTTTTCTGATAAACATAAGCTGCATTGTTTCTTGAAACTTCTGTTGGAGACACAGGATCCTGGATATTCCAGGTTAATAATTGATTCAGTTCCCAAGCCTGAAGCCCAGGGAAAGCAGAACCACCAAGCATATTTCCGCTGCTAAAACCAGATAGCTGAGTTTCATATCTTGTTACAAAATAAAGAATCATTCTGGCAACATCTCCCTTAAAAGCATCAATAGGTTCGAAAACGATTCCTGAGTATCCCTGAGAAACAGAAGTTCCTAGCTTAGAGCCATTTAAAGAAGTGTAAGATGTTGTTCCTACTGTTCCAAAAGGATAATTGGATCTCATTCCATTTACTTTACCATCGGTAGCGCGAATGAAGTTGATATCAGATTTCATTGGAAAAGCTTCATTGAAAAGACTTTGAGGCACAATGTGTTCTCTGTTGTAGCAATCTCCTTCATTAGTATATGTTCCACATTGATTGGTTCCATACGTAAAATTGTAATGATCTGCACCAGTTGGGTTTTCGGAATAGATGTCTAAAATAGTTCCGTCACCTTCATAAAATTGATCACGGTCTGTGGTTTGATAACCTGTCCATAATCCGCCATATCCATGATCTTCATGTCCATTGGTGATAATTTCTTTCAATTTTGATTTTAGAGTGGCTCCGGTCAGTCCGGCAGTGCCATCATAGTATCCTGCTGGTATTTGAGCAAATGCATTAATACATGCAAATACCAATAAAAAAGAGAATAAAATTCGTTTCATTGTATAAAAATTGGACGCCAAAGGTACAGAAAAATGAATCCTATGTGTATTAATTTTTAGTAATATACTCCTTGCTTATTTTTGAAAATACCCATGAAATTAGGAACCCGAAAAGGGATGCTGTAACGGCTACGATGAGATAATTTTTACCTACGATTTTTACCGGGAATGGAAGGGTTTCGTTGGCTTTAAAGAATTCGGTGAACAATTGGAAATAACACAATACGGTTCCCATAATAAGTCCTGAAATAATTCCTGAAACCACAATAAGAAGCCCTGTATAGAAGTAGATTCTTCTTAAATGGCTTAATGGAAATCCTAAAGAGATCAATGATCTTGCCTGTTCTTTTTTGTCAAGCTGCAGGATAATAATTGCACCAGCAAGATTAAAGGTGGTAATAAATATGACCAACGCAAAAATCAAATAGATGAAAAGCTTTTCTGTGTTGATCATTTTCCAGAAAGCAGCATTTTCTTCTTCTTTGGTTTTGATGTCAATGGTTTTGCCAATCGTGGTAAGAAGTTTAGCTTTGATCTGATCAGCATTTTCTGAATTCTTTAATTTGACTACAATTTGGTAGGCAGAGTTTTTTGGAAGACTCAGTAGCTGTTCTGTAAGTTCAATAGGAGAGATGATATAACTGTCTAACTGATCTTTTCCAGGAAAAATACCGGTGACAAGAATATCTCTTTTATTATAAATATCTTCTTCTTTATTAATGATCCCCAAGCCGGGTTTAGGCATAAAGATAGTGGCATAATCTTTTGAAGAAGCAACCGGAATCGATAATCTGTTATCTAAGGAATTTTCCATTAAGACCTCGTTTGAGTAGTCGAAACTTGGATAGCTTCCGTAAAAAACATCTTTATTAATTGGATTTACGATGGTATAGGCAGAATCAACACCTCTCAGATAGGCAATATCGCCTTTGCCATTGTAATTGATATATACTTTCTCTTCAATAACTCTTGAAAAACTGAGAATTTCTTTATTGTTTTTAAGAACCCCTTCAATTTTATTTAAATTCTTTAATGTTTTTCCTGAAGAACTTTTTATTGTAAGATCGGCATGAAGATTAGAGATAAGATCTTTATTAAGATCTTCCAGCCCTGAGAAAACAGAAATAATGACAAACATTGCAGTCACAGCCACCATCATAGCTCCTACAGATAACCATGTAATAAAGGTAACGGCAGTGCTCCCTTTTTTTGATAAAAGGTATCGGGAAGCGATATAAAATGCAATGTTTTTCAAAATCTATAATACAGGATTGTCACCTTCACCTCTTAACTCTTTTTCCAGTTTTTCAACATCATCAAGAGATGTGTCAAGGTAAAAATTAAGCTGTGGGATAATGCGAACCTGCTTAGCCATTTTCTGGCCAATGAAATTTCTGTATTGGGTTTTGTTTTCCTCGATCTCCTTCATAATATTAGGACGGTATTCCTGAGGAAAGATGCTTAAATAAATTTTTGCGATTCCTAAATCCGCAGTTACTTTAACATCAGAAACAGAAACTAAAAAGTTCTGTTTGCTATCTGCAGCCTGTTTGCGGAACAATTCTGCGAAATCTTCCTGTATAATCTGTGCTACTTTTCTTTGTCTGTTACTTTCCATAATTTATGCAAATTTACTACTTTTGTTTGAATTGCTCATTTGAAATTTAATGGGTATATCAAATTTACGATTTAATTATAGTATTTTACTTATGAAGTTAGAACATATCGGCATTGCCGTAAAATCTCTCGGTATTTCAGATGACCTTTTTGAAAAACTTTTAGGAAAACCTTCTTATAAAAAGGAAAGCGTAGAAAGGGAAGGCGTGGTTACTTCTTTTTATGGAACCGGAGAAAGCAAAATTGAGCTTCTTGAAGCCAGTAATCCTGAAAGTCCGATCTCAAAATTCATTGATAAAAAAGGGGAAGGTATCCATCATCTGGCTTTTGGCGTTGAAAATATCCTTGAGGAAGTAAAAAGGTTAAAAAAAGAAGGCTTCCAATTTATCTCCGAAGAGCCGAAAGAAGGTGCTGATAACAAATTAGTTGTATTCCTTCATCCCAAATCCACCAATGGAGTATTGGTAGAACTTTGTCAAGAAAAGTAATAAAAAGTTTTGTAGTGAAAGAAATTTTACTATTTTTGCAAGCACAAAATTTAACCAAGTTTTGAGGTCCTATAGCTCAGTTGGTTAGAGCACCTGACTCATAATCAGGTGGTCCCTGGTTCGAGCCCAGGTGGGACCACATATAAAAGCCACTTACAGCAATGTGAGTGGTTTTTTGTTTTATTGGGTGAAACATTCGAACACTACTGAAGGGCAGGTTAAAATTATCTGCTTTATAACAAACAAAAACTTAGAGAAAATCTATAAAAATGATTGAGTTAAATGATGTGTAATTATATAATTCAGAATAGTATCTTCTTAATCATCATTTTCCTTTATATGTATGTGATGTTAGATTTTAGATTTAGGAAGGATGATTTTGATTTTAAAAGATATGCCAAAAAAAGAAAAAAGCAATCTATGTTATCCTAGGTTATGGATGTTAATCGATGGCAAGCGGCCATATGTGCTTTAATATATTTTAAGCATCTTTAAAATTCATCTTTGTTAATCATTTTTAACTGGAGAAATTGTTGTTATATTAAGAAATTCATTTCCAAATTATAAATTCTTGTGATTGATTAATTTGCTCTTAGACTACAATAAAAACAAATCCGTCTCATTTTTTGGACGGATTTGTTTATGAAGTATTTTATCTTACAAAAAAAAAAAATTGAAAATAGTCGTTGTATTTTACTATCCTTTAATTTTTTTCAATATATCTAATCCTCTAATTCAATAGGATTATATCCTTTTTTTTCTGTTACATTTGTGGTTTGCCTTTTGGGTTCTTGTGAAAATACGGTGCCCATTTTTTCTAATTCATATTTAGCATTTTGTCTAGAACTTATTGCAGCCTGGGTCAATTCATTTTTTGTAACTAACTTAGGATTGCGGTATCGCGCCTTATTTACTGTTACTACTTTTCCTCTCAAATTAGAACTTGATATTGATTTTACCAATTCAAAATCATAATCTCCTGTTTTATCAGTTATTTTCACAATTAACCCAGGAAGACCACTAAATTTATAGGGGCCATAGGGAAAAGGAATATCAGTTGAGTACCAGGCTGTCCATTCTCTTCCTTTATAATGTACCTCTGCTTTTTTACAAGCAATTGAGTTAATTACTTTTGTTTCATTAATCAGTTTCCAATTATTAATTACAGGACTATTATACGATAGAAGAGTCATACCAACTGATTCATAAAATTGTGAGTTATCACTTGTTTGGATAATTAAAAAATTAAATTTTGATGATGGCAAACCTCTCATATCAATATTAAAACTGTCACCCTTTCTATTGTTGTATTGCTCCATAAAAATGGAATCAAATTTCAATCTATTTTCACTAATAAAGAAAGAACGTTTATCACTTATCTGCAATGAAAAAATTTCCTTCTGTTTATAATCATTGTTTAGGGTATTCGGCTTGTATTGAAGTAAATAAGTAAATTCGCCTCGTAACGAATCACCCGTAGCCGTTTGAGAAAATGATACAGAGAAAAAGAATAACAATATAATTGTTAAAATTTGCTTTTTTGTAAAATTCATAGTGGTTTCTTTAAAAACGATAAATCGTCCAAACAAAATTATTCTTTGGACGATTTCTTTATTATTTTTGATTAATAAAATTAATTAAGGCTTGCTCCTTAGTTCAGTTGCAGGCTCTAATTAATTTACAATACTCAGTAAGTTATAACTGACAATAATTATTTTGAATTTGTTGTCCCCAGTGTATCCATTGATCAGCAGTCCAATCCTGACAAGTATAGGCAGATGTACAGCTTGCTTGAAAAGTTGCACATTGCACTTCACGTTTTTTCTTCGACTTCTTTACATCTGTAATTTTTTTTGCTTTAGAACTTACTTTTTCTACATTTCCTTTAGCACTCACTAAGCCTGCTACACCAATGGCAGCAATAAATAACACTTTTTTCATTTTTTGATTATTTAAATTTAATAATTTTCTTTTGTCATACAAAACCTGACATGGTTTTTTGCTGATCAGCTTTTATACTTACATTTTGTACTGTACACATACAAAAATAAAATATCTGTGTTTTTACCTGAGACAAATATGCATCTGCCTTTTTTTTCTTACAAGTGAAGTATGTCGAAATTTATCAATTTTGGATTAATATCACTCAGAATTAATAAATATAGATCAAGTAGAGTTTCTGTTTTTACAAAATATAAGAGGGCTCACATACCGGATTCTTTAAAGACCAGGATCTTTAATCAGTTAGAAGAGGTTTTTTAATAAAGTCTTTCGGATAAATAAAAAGAGTGCTGGATTATATGCAAATTTTCTCTTATTGATGGAAAGGTCTCCTTAGTCTTAATTTTTTACTGAAATTAGGTTTAAAATAAGAGAAGTTGAAGACTGTCAAACTTCTTTCAAATGTAAGTTAGATCCTTTGCAATATCTCTATAAGAAATTGATGATCTCAAAGAATATTCTAAGAATAGCATATAACATAATAATCAAATTTGTGATTTATAGTAACATATAAACAGGTTCAATGTTTTATCAAAGCGCTTTACATCCCACTGTGCCAAAACTAATGAATTGGTATTTTAGCGTGGGTCTGAAAGTGTAGTATATGTTTGTCTGTTTCGTTTTTTTGCGAATGTTTCCAATTAAATATCACTTTTGCAATATTACATCATGTCTTTTCAACTATTTAACTTGTTCAATAGAATTTTCATCATTCATATTTTGTTGCTTTTGTTTTTGTATTTGTCGTAAGTTTTCTCTTTGTTCAGGTGCTATAGTTGTTTCCATACTTTCAAGTGTTCCAATCATGTTATTAGTGAAATTCTTTTTTGCTTCCTGTAAGTCCACTATAGAGGTTTCCTTAGCATTCTCATATCTACGCTTACTAATTGTTGTAACTCTGCCTTTTAATTTTCCACTTGATACAGATTTTACAAGTTCAAAATCATAATCTCCATTTTGATCTGATATTTTGATGATTAATCCCGGTAATCCGGTAAATTTATATGGACCATAGGTAAGAGGAATATCCGTAGAGTACCACGCTATCCAGTTTCTTCCTTTATAACTGACTTCAGCTTTTTTGCAGTTAAATGAATTTATTATTTTTGATTCATTAATAAGATTCCAATTATTTATTGTAGATTCTTTATAAGATAGTAATGCCATACCAACTTTTTCAAAATATTGAATATTTTTATTGGTTTGTATTATTGTGTATGGGAATTTTGTCTTTGGAAAAGATTTTCCGCTAAAATTTATATTTGTAGAACCACTCACGGCAGCTTTTTGAAATTCACTTTGAAATATAGAGTCGAATTTTAAAGCTTTCTCACTAACAAAAAATGCTCGATCGTTTAAAACTTGTAATGAAAAAAATTCTTGGTGTATATAGTTGGGAGTCGATTTATATATTTTTGCCTTTAATAAATATGTAAAATCAGCATTAATTGAGTCTTTTTTATCTGCTTGAGAATAAAATAAAGCAAATAAAAAGAATGTTAAAAATATTGATATTTTCTTCATAAGATTTGTTATAAAGTAGTAAAAACTGCACTTATAGCTAAATTTACTATAAGTGCAATAGATAATTTAAAAATTAATTACAATAATTTGTTTCAAGTGCTTCTGCCCAAGCCATGATTTGCGCTCCAGTCCAATTTGTTTGATTTGTTGTTGCAGGTATACCACAACTTGTAGTATAGTAGATTGGATAAAATTTCTTTAATTGAGAATTTTTCTTCAAACTTTTTGATGTGATTACTTTTTCACTTTTAAAAGTACTTAATTTTTCATTATTTGATGAAGTTGTATTAGCACTTATAACGCCTGCTGTTAAAATACCAGCAACTAAAATTACTTTTTTCATTTTTTTGATTATTTAAATTTAATAATTTTCTTTGTCATACAAACCCTGACATGGTTTTTTAGCTGATCAGCTTTTATACTTACATTTTGTACTGTACACATACAAAACAAAATATCTTTGTTTTTGCTAAGACAAATATGCGTCTGTCTTTTTTTTCTTACAAATGAAGCATGTCGGAATTTATCAATTTCAGATTGATATCACCCAAGATTGATAAATATAGACCCAATGAATTGTATTTTAATTGCCTGGTATTTAAATGTTTGATTGGCATTTTGGATAAATAATATGAAAAGAATCTTAAAATATGTAATATTGTATTTTGAAAATAAATATGAAAAAAATCCCCTTCGTTATCCTGTTTTTTCTTATTCAGAGTTTGTGTTTTTCACAAAGTATAAGAGGGTTTCACATACCGGATTCTTTAAAGACTAAGAGTTTTAATCAGTTAGAAGAGAATTATAATAAAGTTTTTCGGATAAATAATAAGAAAGCAGGATTATATGCAAATGTTATTCTAGCAAAAGGAAAGAAAGAAAAAAATGAAAACTTTATTTATGACGGTTATTACAAAATAGCACATATAAAAGGATTAACATCTGAAAACGGTCATCCTTATGCCGATAGCTTAATAGAAATAACAAAAAATGTTAATAATAAAGAATATCCAGCGAAGGCATATATTCTCAAAGGGATCTTACTGAATTATGAATTTGAATACAAAGAAGCATTAAATTATTATATTAAAGCTCAACAACTGTCCAAGGATAAGAACTTAGACCAATTTTTTTATATCAAAAAACTAATAGGAATTCTCAAAACAGCAACGGGTGAAAATGAAGATGCACTTCCTCTTTTCTTAGAGTATTACAACTATCAAAAACAAAAAATAAATACAAAAGATCAAGATATCAAAAGTTATATCGGTTCGATTTTTTCAGTAGCAAATTGCTATAATAAAGCAAAGCAATATATCAAGGCTCAAGATTATATCAATATAGGAATTCATGAATGTAACAAATATAAGGACTATACTCACTATCCTTATTTTATCTCTGGTACTGGAATTGTCAATTATTATTTGAAAAATTACAAGAAGTCTATTGATAGTCATTTGGAGGCAGAAAAAAGTTTTGTTAAGAATAATGATTATTGGAATTTAGCAATTACTTATTATTTTTTAGGAAAAAATAATTACGATACTCATCATGAAGAGGCTGCTGTAAAATATTTTATTAAGACAGATTCTGTTTTATCGATTTCCAGAAATTTTGATCCTATTACCAGGGATAGTTATGAAATTTTAATTGACTATTATAAAAAAAAGGGAGATAAAAAAAGTCAACTGAAATTTATTGATAAACTATTTTTTGCAGATAGTATTATCAACAATAGTAAACAATATTTGTCAAAGGAAATATATAAAAAATATGATACCCCAATTCTTATAGAGAAAAAAGAACAACTAATTGCTGATTTAAATAGTAAAAATTCATTGCTGTATATATATTTAGCAATAGGTACATTAATAATATTTGTTTTACTGTTGTTATATATTCAAAATGTGAAAAAAATAGCAGAATATAAAAAACAGGCCAATAAATTATTAGAAAAATCACGGATAACCGTATCCTTAGCTGTTGATTATAAGAGACGGAAAGAAGAAAGTAATATCATAGAACAAAAAGGGAAAAGTCCGTTGTCCGATAAAAGATTACAGGATATAAAAATGAAACTGGAATTGTTTGAAAATAATAAAGAGTTTTTGCGAAAGAATATTACAGTTGATAGTTTGGCTAAGGATTTTGATTCAAATCGTGATTATCTGTCAAAATCAGTAAATGAACTAAAAGAAAAGAATTTTTCACAGTATCTGAATGAATTAAGGATTAATTATATTGTGGAGGAATTAAATAAGAATGACAAGTTAAGAAAGTATACAATTTCAGCTATTGCTGACGATATCGGTTACAATAATTCAGAATCTTTTTCTAATGCATTTAGAAAAATAACTGGAACTTTACCTTCCTACTACATCAAATTGCTGCGAGAAGAAAATGAGAAATTATGATGTTGATAATGATTGTATTACGGGGGTTTATGATACGAAATTGGTAAATTTCGAGGGCAATATTTTTGAAAAACTTAATAAAGTGAGTTACTTTGTAAAAGTAAATTATATTAATACTTTAAAGCATGAAAAAAGAGAACGAAATCGAGAAAAAATTATCTTTGAAAAAATTACAAATTGTTAAATTGAATTTAATTAGAGGAGGTGCTGGAAATTTGAATTTAATTGGAGAAGTTGGTGGAAATGATGGCGGAACAAACGGTGATACAACCGGGAGTAAAAATTGCCAGGCAGGTTTAGATACCAGATTATAAGATAGTTTAATAATATCAGAATGACAGTAAATACCAATAAATATTTAACAAAAGCAATCCTACTTGTAATTGGATTGCTTTCGTTAAATATTTACGCACAAAATTTTTTATTTAAAGTTAACGGTAATATTGAGAATCCTTCTTTTGATAGTAAGATAAGGATGTTAAATAAAGAAATTTTGCAGGTATATAAAAATGATGACAAGAATAAGTTTTATGATAATATGTTTCGTTTTTATATTCTTAATGGAGATTATGAAAAAGGGCTTTATTATTTAAATGAACTAAGAGGTTCTCCAATCTATAAAGATATTAAGTATAAAGAAATAATAGGGATTCCTTTTGAACTTTATTCATTATACAAATTAAATAGTGAGAGGATTTCTAATAAAGATAAATATGAAAAAACTTTCAATTTAAAATTATCTACTATACCAGATCAGACAAAAGTTTATTTGGCTAGTTTTTTCACATCTACGGAAGATAAATTAAAAGATAATATACTATCATTTTTAAAGACTAATATCAAAAATGATAGTATTTCTTTAGCAGACGCGGTTACATTATGCCGTTATTACACATCTTACGTTATTGTAAAAGAAACAAATGATATTGCAGTACCTCTAATAAAGAAAGTAGATTTCCAACAGTATAATGTAAATGATAGTATTGTTATTAAAACAAAAAAAGGAAATGAGGTTTCATTAAGAGTTATTGGATACAGGAAGGGAGAAAAACAAGTACCAACAATATTAAATTTTAGTATTTATAATAGAGGAAGTTTTAGCCATATTGAAAAGCTTAATGCTATGAAAGGGTTTACAATTGTTTACGCTTATAGTAGAGGTATTTATTTAAGTAATGATAAAGTTGAACCTTTTGAGTTTGAAGTCGAAGATGTAAATGAGGTAATTAGCTGGATAATAAAACAACCTTGGAGTGATGGAAAGGTAGGGATGATCGGTGGAAGTTATGATGGGTTTAGTCAATGGGCGGCTGCTAAAAATCTTCATCCTGCTTTAAAAACCATAATTCCTTCTGCTTCTGTAGGTTTTGGAACAGATTTCCCAATGTATAATAATTGCTTTAGCCCTTATATGTTGAGATGGCTGAGCTATGTAAAGAAAGAAACAGACTATAAACTTTTTAATGATGACAAAAAATGGCTTTCAGTTTATAATTCTTATTATAAAAATGGAATAGCGTTTAATAAGTTAGATAGCATATATGGAAAAACTAATCCTATTTTCCAAAAATGGTTAACACACCCTTCTTTTGATAAGTTTTGGCAATCTAAAGCTTCGTCTAAAAAAGACTTTACTAAAATTAATATTCCGGTTTTAACATTTACAGGTTATTATGATGCTGATCAAAGAGGAGCGATGTACTATTATAATGAACATAGTAAGTATAATAAAAATGCAGATCATTATTTAGTAATAGGTCCTTATGGTCACAGTGATGTCATTTCTGGCATATCAGGAGAATATCAAGGCTATAAAATTGATCCTATTGCTAAAATTAGTACAGAAGATATTTCCTATCAATGGTTTGATTATATTTTGAAAGGAGGTAAGAAGCCCGAATTTCTAAAGGATAAAGTGAACTATCAGGTTATGGGTTCTAACCAGTGGAAAAGCTCTCCTAGTATTGATAAAGTAAGTAATGGAAAATTAAAATTGTTTTTAAACAAGACAAAGTTACAGGAATCAAAATCTAAAGTAGATTATATTTCGCAAAAAATAGATTTTTTAGATAGAAAAGATACTTTAAAAGGCTTTGATAATGAAAGAATACTTGACAGTTTAATACTTGGAGGAAATTTAAAAGATAAACTTATTTATGAAAGTGATGTTTTTAATTCTCCCTTTGAAATAAGCGGAAGTATTGCTGGACAATTAAAGGTACTTATTAATAAAAAAGATATAGACGTCAATATAAATATTTACGAAAAATTATCAACAGGTCAATATTTGAAACTATCACATGAATATTTTGCAAGGGCAAGTTATTCAGTTGATAGCAACAAAAGAAAATTGTTAAAGCCAAATACCATAGAAACTATTCCAATAAAAAATACTTTTTTTATGAGTAGAAAAATAGAAAAAGGGAGCAGGCTGGTTTTAGTACTTGGCATTAATAAAAGTCCAGATTATCAAATAAATTATGGAACAGGAAAAGATGTAAGTAGTGAAACTATTAAAGATGCTAAAGAGCCATTAGAAATAAAGTGGTACAATGATAGCTATATAGAACTTCCCATTACAAAAAATTAAGATGTCTCATTTTCCTTATTATTTTTTTAATGAGTATATAGTTCGAACTCCTTTATTTTCATCTAGAGAATTTCGAATGAAATTAGAAAAAGATCAATTATCAAGTAATGAATTGAAAGGAATTTGTAATGATCCAATCTTTCAAGAGGCTATTTATTTAGCATCCCCTTACTTTTATCAGGAACTCAGGCAATGGTTGAATTCAAATGGGGAATTATCACCAGACCAGCATCTAAAAGTTAAAAATACCATAATTAAATATTATAGCCGAATGAGTACACGATGTACGCCATTCGGGCTTTTTTCAGGGATTGGGTTAGGTATATTTAATAAGGAAATAACGGAAAGTAATAAAAAAAATAATCAAAAGCTCTCTGATTCAGCGAAAATCCGAGACACAAAACTTGATATGCATTTTCTGGTTTCTTTAGCAAAGTATCTGACAGACATTCCTTCCTATAAAAATCAACTTTTTTATTCTCCCAATAACAGTATTTATAGAGTAGGAGATAATATTCGCTATGTTGAATATCAGTATACCAATGGAAAAAGAGACTATATCATTTCTTCTGCTCCGTTTTCACACGAACTTGAACATGTGATGGATTTTTCTCAACAAGGAAAAACTATTGGGGAAATTGTTAAAAGTCTTGTTAATAATGAAATAAAAGAAGAAGAAGCTCAGGTATTTATAAATGAGTTAATTGATAACCAAGTTTTGATAAGTGAGCTGGAACCGAACGTTTCAGGAGAAGATTTTTTAGAAGTTATATTATGTGTTTTAAACAGAATAGAGGCTAGGGAGGAAGAAGATATTTTGATTTCTATAAAAAATAAACTGGATGCGTTGGATTTAAACATAGGAAATCCTATTTCTCAATATTTGGAAATTGAAAAATTGATTCAATCTTTTCATGCTAAATATGAACAGAAATATCTTTTCCAGACAGATCTGTATTTTAAGAATACAGTAGAGCTTCCTGTTTATTGGACAAAAGAGATTAAAAAAGGGATTAGTTTTCTAAATAAAATTACACAACCTTATAAAGACACTCACCTCAATAAATTTAAAAAAGCATTTTATGAGAGATTTGAAACTCGGGAAATGCCCTTATCTTATGTTTTAGATACAGAAATAGGAATTGGGTACAGGCAGGATATTTCGGCAAAAGGTATTCATTCCTATTTAGATGATTTGGTGTTTCCTGTTCTTCCGGATAAACAAAATCTTAAGATAGAGCTTACTCCTATCCAAAAAATTCTTAATGAAAAATTACAAGAAGCTTTACTGGATAAAAAATTTACAATTGAGTTATATGATGAGGATTTTAAAGGCTTTGAGGAGAATTGGGATGATTTACCAAATACCATGTCTTTTATGGCAGAAATAATATCTGAAAATAGTTATGAAAAATTATATATAGGAAGTGGAGGGGGAAGTAGTGCTGCAAATCTTCTTGGAAGATTCTGTTCCGAAAAATCGGAGGTAAAGGGTTTAACAAAAAAAATAACTGAAAAAGAAGAAGATTTTCATACTGATTCTCTTTTAGCAGAAATAATTCACTTACCACAAGCAAGATTAGGCAATGTGATAAGACGACCAACATTAAGAAGCTATGAAATCCCTTATCTGGCACAATCTATTTTACCACCAGAGAACCAGATATCTATTAACGATCTATATATATCTTTGAGAAATGATAGAATCATTTTGCGTTCCAAGAAATTAAATAAAGAAATTATACCTTGTTTAACTAATGCTCATAATTACTATACGGATACTTTACCTATTTATCATTTCTTATCAGATCTCCATTCCCAAAATAGCCGTACAGAACTATATTTTAATTGGGGCGGATTGAATAAGATTTATAAATTTTTACCTAGAATAGAATATAACAATGTCATTCTGTCAAAAGCTCAGTGGAATATTATTGATAAGGATATTGACTCTTTGGAAGTGTTAATAGAAGATAAAGAACAAGTATTGTCAAAATTAAAAATCTGGAGAAATAAAAGAAATATTCCTCAATGGATTCAATGGGTAAAATATGATAACACCTTACCTATAAATTTAGAGAATTATGATATGGTAAGAATTTTTATCCAAACTATAAGAAAAGAAAAATCAATCATCATTAGTGAATTTTTATACAATGAAAATGATGATTATAAGCACGAGTTTGTTTTTTCAATATATAAAAACATGAAACTGTAGATTATGGTAAAAAGACAATTTTTTCTAGAAGATGAATGGCTGTATCTGAAAATTTATGCAGGTATAAAGATTTCGGATATTCTTTTGGAAGTTGCTATTATACCAGTCATCGAATGGTGTAAGGAAAGAAATTATATTTCTCAATTTTTTTTTATTCGATACAATGATCCAAAACCACATATAAGACTTAGAATTAAATTAAAAAATACTAAGAGTTACAATGAAGTCTTAAATAAGGCCAGTAATGTTTTTAAAAAATTTATTGATAGCGGAGAAATTTCAAATATTTCAGTTGATGTCTACAATAGGGAAGTTGAAAGATATGGACAGAATACTATTGAAGATGCGGAAGCTTTATTCTGTATCAATAGTGAATACACATTACAATGTTTGCATTTTGATGACGAAGAGAAAATAATTGTCAGCCTTTTTTACATTGATGAAGTACTAAATAGAATTAATCTTAATATTCAGGAGAAACTTGAGTGGATAAAAGTTTTTAATGATGCATTTAAAAAGGAATTTAATGCAGATAAAAAGCTTAACAGCCAGTTAGATAGGAAATACCGGGAATTTAAGCCAAAATTTATTGATTTTCTTAAATCAGAAGAATTTTCGGAGGAAAGACATTTTCTTATTTCTAATGTTGAAGAAAGTGCAGCCGTTTTACAGAACATTAAATTTCACAATGATAATAAGTCTTTAGAAATACCTTTGCATACTTTCTTTCAAAGTATTTTTCACATGAATATCAATCGACTTTTTGTTTCCAATCAAAGAGTATTTGAGATGGTGATTTATGATTATTTAGTAAGATATTATAAAACTATCGCTTACCGTTCTCTGTAAAGAAAGATTTTAAATTGCTAACTTTGTAATCTCCAAGGGTTATCGTAGAAGTAATATTTTGTTATTGATAGCACAAGTGGGAATTTATAAGAACAAAAAATAAAGCAATGTCCATAACAAACGAATCTGAATTAATAGGAATGCAAAAGGCAAGTGAAGCTGTTGCCTATACTTTAAAGGAAATGATCAATTATGCTCAGCCAGGTATGACAACAAAGGATCTTGATGAATACGGAGCAAAAATTTTATCCGACTTTGGAGCGAAATCTGCACCTTATCTGACGTATGGATTTCCGGGGTGGACATGCATCAGTGTAGATAATGAATTCTGTCATGGTATTCCGACCGAAGAAAGGATTTTAAAAGAAGGTGATTTAATAAATATTGATGTTTCAGCGGAACTCAATGGATTCTGGGCGGATAATGGAGGATCTTTTATTATTGGAAAGGATATCAACCAGCATCAGAAATTAGTGGATGCTTCTAAAGCTATTTTAGAAAAAGCAATCAGTAATATAAAAGGTGGAGTCAAAATAGCAGATATTGGATTTCTTATGGAAACTGAAGCTAAAAAAAGAGGCTTTAGAGTGATTAAGAATTTAGCAGGACATGGTATCGGAAGAAGTTTGCATGAGCAGCCTGACGAATTATTTAATTATAAAAACCGTTTTGATTCCCGGAGGTTCAAAAAAAATTCCGTGGTTGCGATAGAGACATTTATCTCGACCTCTTCAAATCTCGCCGTAGAATTAAATGACGGATGGACCATGGTAGGTAATAACGGAGGCTATATGGCACAACATGAACACACTATTGTGGTTACTGATGGGAAGCCGATCATTTTAACAGAAATGAATGGAATATTAAACTAAGGATTTAATTGAAATAAATACATAAAACCGCTTACAGAAATGTGAGCGTTTTTTTGTACTTATGTATCGATCGTATGCTGAAAATATAGATCATCAAATCCCATTGTTAGATTGTTTTTGGAATATAAATCATATTTGCTTTCTTTGTATGGTGAATTAAAAGATCAATGAAAAGAACATATTTTATTATAGCCGTTAATTTGGTTTCCTGTACACTGATTAATGCTCAAAAAACAAATTTAGCACCTTCAGCACCAGTTACTGATGAATATTTCGGAACTAAAATAGTAGATGAATACAGAAATTTAGAAGATTTAAAAGATCCGGCTACAATTAACTGGATGAAATCTCAGGCTGATTATACCGATTCTGTACTTGGTGAACTCCCGTACAAAAAATATTTTGTGGATGAGAGATTGAAATTTGACAAGAGGACTGGATATTCAGTATCAACTTTAAAAATAACGGGCGGTGACTTATACTTTTATTTAAAAAAAGCAGCAGACGACAAATATCAAAAATTATACTACAGAAAAGGATTTAAGGGAAAAGAAGAGTTTTTATATGATCCTGCAACTTTTATTTCCACCTTCGATCCGGGTTCAACACAGAAACATAATTTCACAATTAATTTTCTGAGTCCAAGCTGGGATGGGAGTAAGATTGCAATCTCGATGTCCGAGAATGGAAAGGAAATTTCTGAAGTCATTATCATGGATGTAAAGACAAAACAGATCTATCCGGAGGTAATTACCAATCTTGAGCCTACAACTGTTGGTCAGGTAAAATGGCTGGAAGATAATAACAGCTTCTTTTACACTTATTTTCCGGTGACAGATTCAAACTCTCCGGAGTACACAAAAAATACAGAAGTAACTTTTTACAGATTGGGTGAAGATCCGAAAAAACGTAAAAATGTTTTTTCAAGAGTAAATAATCCAGAATTAAATATTGATGAAGGCCGATTCCCGGGGATTGTTCAGTTCAATCAGAATGATCCTTATTTTATTGGGAATCTGGGTGATGTAGATGATTTTACCGATACATTTATCATCAGCAGGAAAGATTTTGAAAAAGGAATTAAAAGCTGGAAACCCCTCTACTATAAGGCAGATAAGGTATATGAGAAAAAACCGGTAGGAAAAGAAGTCTATTTTATGTCGGGATATAACTCACCAAACTTTAAACTTTGTAAAACCGATCTTGAAAAACCGGATTTTAAAAATCCTGAAATTCTGGTTCCTGAAAAAAAGGATGAAACCATTAAAAGTTTTGAAATTACAAAAGATGGAATGTATTATACAACAACCAAAAATGGTGTTGATGCAAGATTCTATCTGTATAGAAATGGAAAAGATATTCCAATAAAACTACCTTTTGTCGCAGGAAGTGTTTCTATTGAGATAAAAGGTAAAGAGTATTCTGATGTCTGGATTTATTGTTCCGGCTGGGCCAATGAAACAAGAAGATTAAAATATGATTTGAAAACGAATCAGTTTGAAGAAGAAAATCTGGCACCATTGATTGCTTATCCTGAATTTGAAGGTGTAGTTGTTGAAGAAACAAGTATAAAAGCAAGAGACGGGGTAGAAGTTCCTTTGACATTGGTTTATGATAAAAATATTAAAAAAACCGGAAATATTCCTGTTTTGATAGAGTCTTACGGAAGCTACGGAATGTCGTATAGTCCATTCTTTGCAAGAAGCTTTGGTATGTGGGCTAAAAAAGGCGGTATGGTTGCTATTGCCCACGTAAGAGGCGGTGGTGAAAAAGGGGAAATCTGGCATAAAGCAGGCTACAAACAAACGAAGCCCAATACCTGGAGAGATCTAATAGATTGTACTGAATATCTGATTAAAGAAGGCTACACTTCAAAGGAAAAGGTAGCCATCTGGGGAGGTAGTGCAGGTGGAATTACTGTTGGAAGAGCTGTTACAGAGAGACCAGATCTATTTAAAGCAGTGATTGTTGATGTAGGCTCTACTAATACGATCAGAAGTGAAATTACACCTAATGGCCCTGGAAATATTCCTGAGTTTGGAACAGTAACTAAGCCTGATGAATTTAAAGCTTTATTGGAAATGGATGCTTTCCACCACATAAAAAAAGGAGAAAAATATCCTGCTACTTTGATTACAACCGGGATTAATGACAGCAGGGTTGTTTCATGGATGCCCGCTAAATTTGCCGCGAAACTAATGGCAAATGACGCTTCTGACAATCCAATACTTTTTAAAGTAGATTACGAAGGTGGACATATGGGTGGTGCTGATCTTGCGCGTGCATATGCCAATGTAGGAGAAGTTTTTGCTTTTGTTGCCTGGCAATTAGGACTTCCCGGTTATCAACCAAAAGAAAATAAAAAGAAATAAATTTTAAGACAATTCTTTGATTTTATTAAATAAGAAACGGACTTTTTTGAATTCTCAAAAAGTCCGTTTCTGTTATTAACAATTAAAATTTTATTTATTTTCCGCCGCCACCGTTTTTCTCAACATCGGTTTTGGTGTTTGTCTTTACTTTTTGATTTCCAAATCTTTTTACGAATGAAAGTGAGAAACCATACCAATCCGACTGTGTAGAATTTCTAAAGGCTCCGACCGGACTGAAGGTAGTTGAATCAAAATTAGGTCTCTGGAAAATATTCATCAGCTGTAGGCTGACTTCCATCTGTGTTTTAGGAAATATTTTAGTTACAGAAATATTATGAAAAACATTCGTGTTGTTCGCATAAGAATTTCCGTTGTTTTGATTGGATACTTCTACCCATGCACTCAGATTGATGTTCTTATTAAAAAGATTGGTGTAAGAGATATTAGTGGATCCACCCCAATAACTGATATACTTAGCTCCCTTCAAATCATTTTTTGTATTAAAATCGCTGTTGTCAATATAGTACCATCCAAATCCGACATTCACACTTAGTTTGTTTTTCAGAAAGGTCTGATTGGTATTGGCAAAAAGATAATACTTTTGAACCCGGCCGCTAAAATTTCCTGGGTAGGTAATTGTCTTGTCTTTTTGTGGCGGTGTATTTTCTTCAGTAGTATAAGTTGTCCAATAGTCCTGATTGGTATACATATACCTTGCAGAAATAAAATATTTTTTCAGAATTCCGAATTTCATATAAAGTCTGTCACTAGGATTGGGTTGTAAATCCATATTTCCTCTGGAATAGAATCCATCATAATTAGGGATAAGAAAAGGATTGAATTCCGTATACCACGGACGCCAGATATTACGGTTATAGGTCAAACTCAAATCATATTTATCTGAAAAATTGTATTTCAGCAATATGTTGGGAAGAAAAGTACCATAAGAATCTTTTCTTGAAGTACCTGCTATATCCTGTCGCAGTTTGAAACTAATATATTCATAGCGGATTCCGATTCTGGTTTCCAGCTTTTTGAAAAAGGTTTTGCTATAGTTGGCATAAACGGAATTAATATTATCCTGATAATGGAAATTATCATTTGTTCTTAAACTGCTGTCTATCATATTTCCAGACAGATCATATGGAGCTACATTGTTATTGAAGTCCATTTTTCCACCCACTTCAAATGTTGCTCCTGATTTCCCTAAAGGTTGCGTATAGTCTACTTTTAGATAATAGTTACGGGTTTGATTATGAGAATTAATTCCTATTTGATCCAACGTGGATTTATTACTGTAATTTGTTATTAGATCATTAGTGTCTTTTTGAGAATCATAATTTGTACCGATATTAATATCTAAAATTTTATTTTTTTCTTTATCATAATATTTATAGAAAACATTGGTTCCCAGGGTACGGCTCATGCCGGTTAAATCCTGATTTCGGTTATATGAGTCCTTAAAAACATCATTTGCGTAATGTATTCCTTCTGCATCTGAAAAAGTAGATCTTTTGCTCTGATAGTATTCCAGAATAACCCCAACATTATTTTTATCATTCAGTTCATATTCTGAAGTAGAAGATAAAGAAGGGCTTTTGTTTCGGTCCGTATTTATGATATTGATGGAGGTAACATCATTATCCTTGTATAAAGACTGGGTGTTGGAATTTTTTTGTGACCACGTATTATCACTGTAGCTTCCAATAAGGGTCTGCGTAAATTTTTTCTTATGATAATTAAGATTAAAATTGGTGTATTGTGAGTTTTTTCTATTTTGTCTGTTGTTCAGGGTAACACTTCCTTTCATCCCTTCATCATCACGTTTTTTCAATACGATGTTGATTACCGATCCGGCACTTTCATAACGCGAAGAAGGACTGGTGATCACTTCTATTTTCATCAGGTTGTCTGCTGGGATCGTAGCCAGATATTCTTTCAGCTCTTTTCCTGTAAAAACTGATTTTCTGTCATTGATATAAACAGTAACCTTTTCACCTTCAGCTTTTATAACATCGTTATTATCAATACTAACCAAAGGAGTCATTCTAAGAACATCCCAGGTAGTATTTCCTGCAAGGATAGAACTATTGGCTACATTAAAAACAGTTCTGTCAACTTTAGATTCTACTGTTGGTTTTCTGACAACAAGGGTAACAGCTTCTATGTCTTTTTGTTTAACCGAATCTTTTTTTACCTGAGCTAAAGATAAAGAAGCGGTTAATATCGCGATTGTAGATATAATTATTTTCATTTTCAAGGGGGCGTTTCAATTGATAAGACAACCGACCTGTGATATATGTTACATCAGTTTGTGAAAAAATGAAAAAAAAATAATGCTTATTTGGATAGTGACGATCTTGAAGATAATTGGTTTGAAGAATAAAGTAAAAAAGACTGTCTTTTGAGACAGCCTTTCGCTTATTATAAAAAAATAGAACCATTATGGCTCTGGATGAGTTGTCGGTGTATGGATAATATCATAATACACTGACTGATTGTTTGCGTCAGGAAACACTCTATAGGTAAATTCCTGTTTCGTTAATACCGTAATTTTTACGACTCTCGTGAAAAGAACATTCCCATTATTGTCTTTTGCAACAATGGTTCTTGTAGTTCCATCTGCAGAAATAGACCAATCGCCATGCATCTTTGGAGAGTTATCCAGGTTGTACATCGTAAATGTTCCATCTGCCTTGAAATAGGCAAATCCCACAAAATTAGCTACGTTTGAATCTGTTAAGGGAACAGACTGTCCGTTCTGATTTTTAGCGTTTGTCGTTTCCCAGGGGGTAGAAGCCAGTACTTGTGAAGGAGTAAGCTCAGGTTCTACAACTACGAT
Source organism: Chryseobacterium paludis (assembly GCF_025403485.1). Taxonomy (NCBI): domain Bacteria; kingdom Pseudomonadati; phylum Bacteroidota; class Flavobacteriia; order Flavobacteriales; family Weeksellaceae; genus Chryseobacterium; species Chryseobacterium paludis. The sequence continues at coordinate 2,593,863 of NZ_CP099966.1, read as the reverse complement.
CTCTTCATCATTATCTGAACATGATGCAGCGGTAATTGTTAAAGCAAACATTGCTAAGAGATAACATAATTTTTTTAATGCATTCATAATGGATAGGTTTTAAACAGAGCAAACTTATTCTATATAAAAATCAAAAAATTGTATGAAATATCTCATTTGTTGTAAAAAGTATCATTGATTGTTGCTATTTTTTGATACGTCAAAAGCTATAACTTATAATCACTAATACATTTGATATTTGTAAATTTGAATATTCAAGATGACATAGAGTATGTATGATGAAACACTTATCCTTGATAAAGAGATAAAGGATTCTTTTCAGGTAAAAAAACTTACCCAATCGGTTTTCGGGGAAGCTGATGTAATAAGTGTTACCTATAATCGGGTACTGATCATCCATGAAGGAAAAGGCACACTTATTATTGATGATAATGAATTTGATATAGAAGGATCAGAAGTATTTGTTATATCAAAAGGACAGGTGTTTTCTTTTTCTTACCAAACGAAATGGTCGGGATTTGAAATAAGCTTCGGTGACTGTTTCTGGGAAAGGGCACCTTCAAGTGCTTCTAATTGTAAATTATTACTGTTCAATGATGCTGCTCTTCATCAGAGATTATCTTTAAAAGAAAAAGATTTTTATGAACTGAATGCTATTTGTGAAATTCTCTTAAAAGAAAGTATAAGCAATGATTATCCCAATAAGCTTGATGCGATGGCGGCTTATTTAAAAATTCTTATGATTAAGCTTGCTAATGCTGCTCCAGCTTTTCAGGAAAGCCTTGACGATTTTGATAACCAGATCTATCGTCGTTTCCTGGAATTGGTTAATAAACAGTATAATCAAATGCATGATGTTTCATACTATGCAGACCAGTTAATGGTTACTCCTCGTAAACTTTCTGAAATATCTAAAAAGAAAAGTGGAAAAGGTGCTAAGGAAATCATAGCCGGACAAGTGATCGCCGAATCGAAACGGCAGCTGCAGTTTTCAGCTAAAACAATCAAGGAAATTGCTTATCAGCTTTCATTCAGTACACCAGAGCAGTTTAGCCATTTTTTCAAAAAGCAAACCAATACTTCGCCTTTGGATTATCGAAAGATCTTTGTAAATATTGGCAGGTAATACGAAGATTCTGACATTCCATACAAGGATGTCTAAACCTATTTTTGTATTCAATAAAATATAAAAATATGTCAGTTCAAAGATTAAAAAGTGTGGCCGGAATTAGTATTCCCGACAGTAAAATCGCTACAGAAGCTACCGAATTGTTATTAGAACACGGAACAGAATTTATCTATAATCATTCATTAAGGGTTTTTCTTTTTTCTTCATTAAATGGGAAGAGGAGAAATATGGAATATGACCAAGAGCTCCTTTATGTAAGTTCAGTCTTTCATGACCTGGGTTTGGTTTCACATTACAGCAGCGCGGATCTGAGATTTGAAGTTGATGGAGCCAATGCAGCCAGAGATTTTCTAAAAAGTCACGGTCTTCCAAAAGATCAGCTGCAATTGGTTTGGGATACGATAGCATTTCATACCACAATTGGAATTGCGGAACATAAAGAAAACGAAGTTGCTCTGATGTATTCCGGAGTAGGACTGGACGTGATGGGAGAAGGTTATGAACATCTTAGTGAGACCAATAGAAATGCAATTATAGAGGCATTCCCAAGAAATGATTTCAAAAATAAAATTATCCCAACATTCTTCGATGGATTTAAACATAAAACAGAGACAACTTTCGGAAATATTAAAGCCGATGTCTGTGCCTTTATGATTCCTAATTTCGAAAGAAAAAATTTCTGCAATTGTATCTTACATTCTCCATGGAGCGAGTAGATGTTTTATCGTAAATTTACATATTGATGAAAATTATCAATCATAAGGTATGGATTTACAACTTGAAAAAAACAAAGAAGTCGTTAAGCGTTTTAATAAAGAAGTAATTGAAAACGGTAATGTTGAGGTCTTCGAAGAATTAATGGATGATCATTTCATTAATCATTCTGCCCCACAAGGGGCTGACAATAGAAAACAGGGAATGATTAATACATTTAACTCTGTTTTGAGACCTGCAATGCCCGATATTCAGGTTACGATTCTTCAACAGATTGCAGAGGGGGATCTGGTTACCACCCGGAAAAATATTTCTGGAACTCATACCGGAAATTTCATGGGAATTGCTCCGTCTGGAAGAAGAATAAGTATTGATGTTATTGATATTGTGCGCCTTAAAAACGGTAAATACGCTGAACACTGGGGGATTAATAATTTGTCGGTTGTTTTAGCACAGTTGAGGAATAATGATTAGAAATTGAGAAAGAATAAAACAAAAATCCTTATCATTGATGAGGATTTTTTTTGTTCAAATTCAAATATTCCAAACCTTCAAAAAACATAATAGCTTGTCTTTAGCATTATTAGAGAATCTGTTATTTTTATAAAAAATTATATAATTATGTTCGAACTGTGTTCTTTGTTTTCAAATTCATGGAAAGAAAAATATGGGACTATTTTATCGGATGAACATCTGCAAAGTTTAGAGAAAAATATTCTGGCATATAAGAACGAGACTTTAAATTGGGATGTACCTTATTTTAATGAAGAGATAAAAGCAGATCGTGATCAGAGCTTTAGTAGTTTCATCAATATTTTTGAAGAAAACGATTCAGAAGAAAGAAAAGTTCGGAAGTTGGAGGCAATTCCATTTGAGTATTGGTTGGATATTCTGGGACAAAGACTTACCTCTGCAAGTATTCGTGATGAAAGAGCTATTCCACCTCTTAAACATATCCTGATCGATAGCTGTCAAAAACCTTTTAATGAAGAAATAACAATTGCTCAAAGAGCATGGGAAAAGCACCTTGGAAGGACGGAAGATATGTTTTGGGGCGAAATATCAGGGAATAATCTACAGAAACAGGAAAAAGTAATGGCGAAGATCAATGATGTCATTGAAAATAAAACATGGTGGAATGTATTCTTTCATTACAAGCATGAGCTTGTTTATGAAATAAGAGAGAAAAACGGTCATGGTATTCGCTGGAGCCATGGAGAAACCCAATTAATTGGCTTTCTGGAACCTTTTATCAATGAATAATTTCATGCAACGTAAAAAGATTGCGTACTAGGTTCTTTATTTTGCTGAAATTTTTTAGAAATGAAAAATATCTATAATAAGGGAACATTCCGATCGTATGAATATGGTAAGATTGGACCTTATCTGAAAAAGTATGGAAACAAGAAGTGGCGTAGAACTATACAAGCTGAAATAGAAGATCAATTGTGTGAATCTATTAGATTCCGAAAGCTCAGAAGGAAAAAGCAAAGATCGATCTGGGTAAAGATCACTAAAGAAGTCAATGGTAGAATACGCTCTAACCACAAAAAATTTTACAGCGAAAGATCTTTTAGAAGTGCTGTAAACAGTCCTCATGTTATAAGGTATTTTTATATGACTAAAACAAAAAAAGAAAAATGAATACATACATCGATATTGGCATTAACCTGACCAATAAACAGTTCAATAATGAACACGACGAAATAATTAACCGTGCTCTGGATAATGGAGTAGAACAGATGATCCTTACCGGAACAAGTGTACGTGGAAGTAAAGAATCTGCTGAAATTGCAGGGGAATATCCGGAGGTCTTATTTTCTACAGCTGGAATCCATCCTCATGATGCAAAATCTTTTAATGGTGAGAGTATGAATGAACTCCGTAAACTATTAGCGCTTTCTCATGTGATTTCAGTAGGAGAATGCGGACTTGATTTTGACCGTGATTTTTCTCCGAGGCCAATACAGGAAAAGTGTTATCAGGCACAACTTGAATTGGCTATAGAAATTAATAAACCTCTTTTCCTTCATGAAAGATCTGCTTTTAAAAGATTTAATGAAATTACGGATGACTATCTTTCCCATCTTCCTAAAGCTGTTGTTCACTGTTTTACTGGCACACCAGAAGAAGCAAAAGCCTATTTGGATAAGGGATTTTATCTTGGATTTACAGGAGCGATCAGCGATGAAAGAAGATTTAAACATCTCGAAGAAGTGATCAGATATGTTCCCTTGGATAGAATGATGATTGAAACAGATGCACCTTTCATGTTGCCTAAAAATATTTCAGCACGAAATCAAAATCGTCGTAATGAACCTGCATTTCTTCTTTATATTGCACAGACCATTGCCCATTTGAAGAAAATAAGCATTGCTGAAGTGGCAGAAGAAACAACAGAAGTCATCAGGAAATTTTTCAAATTATAAAAAAGAGCTCTACTGATTAAGTAAAGCTCTTTTTATTTTTGTTAAGCCGTGGATTTGTTTTCAGCTTTTAGATAGCTTTTAATGCTGATTCCAAAGCCAGCTCAATCATTGGCTTCAATGCTGTTTCTCTTTGGTCAGCTGAAATATTTTCATGAGTCGGAATAATATCAGTTACCGTAAGAATGGTCGCTGCATTTTTTCCTAAATGTTTAGCGTTGGCAAATAATCCAAAAGCTTCCATTTCCACAGCCGGACAATTATATTTTGTAGCAATTGCGGGAATAGTTAAATCCTTTCTGTAGAAAATATCACTACTGTGAATATTAATAGCCTTGGTTTTCAAAGATAGTTCTTCGGAAGTTGCATTAATGGTATCAAAAATATTTCCCTGGTGCGAAAGAATATCGTCTTCAATTTCCCAGGCAAATTTTGCGTAGGTACTCTCACTTGCAGCATTTTCAACATTAAGTATATCAAATACTTTCAGATCTGTAGTGTAGGCACCACAAGTTCCGATTCTGATAATAGTCTCTACATCATATTCTGTATACAATTCATAAGAATAAATTCCGATGCTTGGGAATCCCATTCCACTTGCTCCTACACTAATTTCTTTCCCTTTATAGAGACCGGTATAATATAAGATTCCTCTTGTTTTACTTACCAGTTTTGCATTTTCCAAAAAGTTTTCGGCAATATATTGTGCACGAAGCGGATCCCCCGGCTGTAATATTACTTTAGCAATTTCTCCTTTTTTTGCACTAATGTGAATACTCATAATATTATTTTGAATGACGGCAAAGATAATAACTTTTACATTGACAATGTCATTGCGAGGAGCAAAGCGACAAAGCAATCTCAATAGAAAAAGGATAGTAAATAGAACAATAATTTGAATAATATAGCTGTTTTCTACATAACAACACAATATTTGTTATTCTGAACAAAGTGAAAGAATTTACACAATCAATTTTTATCGCAGACAAAATCCTTGTGTCTTAAAAACATTCTTTTTTTATTCTTTTGTGTCTTTACGACTGACTTTAGGAGTAAATGTTATTTAATTCATAATCATTTACATAAAAATTTTATTCTCAAAGAAATAATTTTATTTTTGTTAGATGGTCGAAAATACATCTCCATTTTTGGATACGCTCTTTCTCCTTCGTAAAGAGGAGTGTATCACCATTTTTTCAAATATTCAAACCATATCAAAAAAAGAAGAACAGGATGCAGCAGATTATTTTGAATCCGAATTTGAAAAAGAAAGATTGGAGTTTTTATCAGACTACCTGATTTGTGATAAGGAAACAGCCGTTTGGGCAGCAAAAGTGTTTTATCATGCTGCACAACTGTATCTGGTGAGAGAGAATACAGCAAAAGACCTGGATCAGTTAATTCCTGAATTTAGAGGAGAGAAGAACGTATCAGCCTTACTATCTGCTGACCTGTCATTGAGATTTTTACCACAGATAATTACCGCTCTTCAAACTTTAGATCCAAACGATCCTTTAATTGGGCGACTGGAGAATATTCTTTCGCAGTTTCATTATTCGGGTGTAGAATATGATCTTGATCTTGGAAAAATCAATTGGGAAGAGGAGCTGGAAGATCCAAGCTTCCGGAAATTATATCTCGAAAGAATTGTAGAAAAGAGAGCCTACCGACTGGCTGAAATTCCCTATATTAATCAATTACTGATTGCTGAATTTGGCTTACATAAGGACGAATTGTGGCGAGAATTAAAAATTATTAACGAAGAAGAAAATAAATGATTCCAAATATTACAAAACTTAATACAGTACTCAATTATGTAAAAGATACTTTCGTAGGTAAAAACGATGTAGTTGACCTGCTTGGAATATGTCTTTTGGCAAGAGAAAATGCATTTTTATATGGACCTCCGGGAACTGCAAAATCGGCAATCGTAAGAACATTGTCACAAACTGTGAAAGACGGTAAAAATTTTGAGTATTTATTAACCCGTTTTACCGAACCGAATGAAATTTTCGGACCTTTTGATATCAGAAAATTAAAAGAAGGCGAGCTTCTTACCAATACCGAGGGAATGATGCCGGAAGCATCTATGGTTTTTTTAGATGAAATCTTTAATGCCAATTCCGCGATTTTGAATTCCCTTTTGATGGCGTTGAACGAAAAGATTTTCAAACGTGGAAAGGAAACAAAGCACCTGCCTGCTCTAATGTTTGTAGGTGCAAGTAATGTTTTGCCGGAAGATGAAGCACTGAATGCCTTATTTGACCGTTTTCTGATCAGGATTAATGTAGATTATGTAAATCCTGAGCTTCTTCAGCAAGTACTTTTGGCAGGACGGAAATTGGAAAATATTGTTGAAACAGATATTCCCGGAATTCAGGCTGATGAAATAAGGGAGCTTCAGAACCTATGTAAAACAGTAGATCTGAAACCTATTTATGAAGTGTATTTAAATACTATTATTAATCTTCGGAATACAGGAATTGCTATTTCTGACCGTAGGGCGGTAAAACTTCAGAATCTTATTGCTGCAAGTGCGTTGATCTGCGGAAGAAATGAAGCTATTCTTTCTGATCTTTGGGTACTGAAGCACATCTGGGATACGGAAGAACAGATTGAAATCCTGGAAGGGATCATCAACAGAACAATAGAAAAAGATGAAAATCCGCAAACCCATCCTCAGGCGTTACACAATAAAACCCCGAATCCGGAGGAAGTAATGAAAGATGTAAAAATTCTTACTGAAAAATGGAATAGCGGAGAAGTTACTTTTGAAGAGCAGAACGTGATCAAAGATAAATTAAGATACCTGCAGACACGTTGTGACTGGATCAAAAATCCTGAACAAAAACAATACATTCAACAGGAAATAGAAAGTTTATGGCAGAAGATCCTTCAAAGCGTATAAAAGACTTTTGGGCAGAACTGCCTCGTGGTGATGAAGATTTTTTAGGGTCTGTCAGAGACTGGAAAAATGTTCAGATTGCTTTAGAGGATGAGGTTATTTGGCTGAAAGGTTTTACAGAAGAACAGGTTGTTTCTCCTGAAATTCAGCAATTGCCCAATTTCCTTTTGTATGAGTTGAGAGATGGTTTGCTATTCAGAATGGATGCTTTAGTACCTGCTAAGAAAATGAGAACTGCACTATTATGGTCTCCAATTGATAAAGCTTTACGTCTGGTTTTACCACCATCCAATCAGAATTTTTTTGGAATCAGTGAAAAAGTTGAGGTGAAGCTAAAATCGAGTGCCGAAGAACAACCCGCAACAGCTTTGTTATGTTCAATGTCAGAAATTAAAGGAATGGTTACTGCATTACCTAATTTTAAGCTTAAAAAAAATGAATGGATCATTATTGAAGATAAAGCATTATTTCTGGGAACGCCATTATTAAGTTTTCCGGGAAAGACCTATTGGGAAAAAAATGGACATCTTTTGCCAACAGGTTTTGATTTTAAATTTAAAAATTTGAGTTTATTGTTACAGAGAAAATATAATGAACTTCAGGATCAATGGCTTTTATGGCAGGAAGATGGAAGTTATCTATCTATTAATAAAAAAGACTTCCGGAGATTATCTGCAAGCTCATACCGTCTTACTGAAAAAGCGAAAGAATGGATCTAAATGTATATTTCCAATCCTATGAAGGATATTTTTGGGAATGGATGACAGATGAAGATGTACGTGATGACACAGGATATCATGAGAATAATCTTGTTTCGATTCCAAATGTTGGAGCCATTGCATACAGACCTTATATTATTGAAGTTTTAAAAGAATTGCAACCGCAAGGAATTCCTCCTTTTGGAGCTTTGCTATTGGTATTGTATGCTACACAGGAAGGATATGTTAATTTTGACGGTATTTCTTATTACCTAAAAAAGCTGGAAGAGGAGGCAAAAACAGATCTGGAAATTGCTTCGATCATGAATTTCCTGGAAAATTTAAATCGATTGGGAGTGTCTTTTAAAAAAGGACAAAATAAGATATTGCTGCTACAGACACTGTTTAATAATTGTCACAACAGGCTATCAGCCGTTTCCAGTGAGTTCCTCTTAAAAAAGTTTGCAAAAAGTCCTTATACTCTTTCAAAAAGTGCCGAAAAAATAGCGGTAACACCATTATTTATACTAAAAGATACCCGGATTTTAGTCTGGCTCAATGAAAAATTTCCGACTTCAGAATCTATTATCGGTGCCATGAAAGGCTTTATTGATGAGCCTGAATTGGAAGATGAAATTGTAGAGGAAGAAACAACAGTAGAATCGAATAAAGATTTTATTCAGGAATTAATAGAGGATCCTAAAACATTTCAGGTAGGAAGTTTAATTAAAAGGATCTGGAGTGGACTTAAAATTCCCATGCGTCATCTTTCTCCGGGGGAGCAGCCAATTGGGGGGATATCCGATATGACGAATAAAGGAGAACTCCACAGAATGCTTTTATCAGAATTTGCCAATGAGGATGAGATTTTCATGAGCAGGGTAGCTAATAGCGAGACCCTTTATATTCAAAGGGAAATACCTCCTGAAGAAAATGTTTTCGAGAGAATTATTTTAATAGATACTTCTTTGAAAAACTGGGGAACCCCAAAAGTTTTAGCTTATGCATCTGCGATTGCTGTGATCAAGCATCCAAAAGCCAATTCACAATGCAAAGTTTTCACAGTCGGACAGACTAATATTCCTATTTCTCTGGATAAAGTGGAGAATGTAATAGATCACTTAAACCAGGTAAGTCCGGTTTTGGAAGTTTCCCAGGCATTAGATAAATTTTTTCAGGAAGAACATACAGAAAAGGATATTGAAGTATTTTTTATCACCAACCAGGAAAACCTCAGTAATGAAAACTTACAAAAGGTAATTCATGAAAACAGGGATCGATTGAAATTTTTGGTAACAACCTCTACTGATGGCGAATTGAATTTTTTTAAACACCATAAGGGTGCCCGTAAGCATATTCAAAAAATTATACTTCCGTTACAGGAATTATGGGCTAATCCACCACAAAGAAAACAAAAAGGGGATAGTCATTTATCAAGTGGCAAGAAAACGGATGTTCCAAAAAATTATCCTATTCTGTTTCCAACTCCAGTCAATAAAATAGCTACCTTTTTATATGAAGGGGAATTTTTTATTTTAAGTAATAAGAAACAATTGCTAAGAACCTATTTGTCCGATAATTATTATAATAAAGATTATTATGACCGTTATAGAATACATAGAGGATGTGAGGTTTTAATTGAAGATATCTCTGTTAAGCCCAGGGGACAGTTTGCTTTGGCGAAAAATAAACAGCAGCATTTTATTTTATGTCAGTATCAGGTTGATAAAAAGTTGATTTCTAAACTTAACCTTGTTACAAAAGAATATTCAGAGCTAAATCTCACTGGGAAAAATATTCCCGATGATTATAAATTGGTTTATTTCAATAAAAGTTTTTACCTCTACAATGCAGAATCTATCTGGATCTATCATATCAATATCGATGGAAACATCTCTTTTGAATCAGTAAAAAATGACAGAGAGATCGCTAAGAATGATTCAAAAGTGGAAGTAGAGATCAGGAAATTATCGAATAGTGGAATAAAAATTTTAAACAACTTTAATAATATTGGGATTAATGCGGAAGATAGCCTGGTGATTTCAAACAACCGACTGACTAAAGTATATGATAACTCACTGACTTTATTTAAAAATAATCACGAGATAAAGATTGCAGCCAATCAATATAAAAATAAATTTACTTTTTCAGATGGAAGTGAGGTTATAACTGATACCCGTGGAATATTAACATTTAAAAGCAGTAATAAAAATATTCCGGTATTTTATATCCCCTCCACAGAGCATGGCTTCCTGTCTCTAGCAACAAATACAGAATTTGGCGGAGCAGAATACTATCTGCCAGAAACTACTTTGCTTAAAATGAAAACGATAGAAGATATGTGTTCTGATTATCTGGAACCTTTTATTAATCAAATTTTGGAATATGGAGCTTAGAATAAAACCTTTTCCAAAAAATAACTATCCCAAGAAAGGAGTTCTGATTAAAGGTTCTTCACCATTGGTATGGTTTGAAGAAATGGATAAGTTGAAGATAGATCTTAATCTGGTAAAGACTTTTGCTATTCCTTCTAATGAACCTAATATTCTATACGGATGTTTCATTATTTTTACGGATCATGCTCCACTGGAAATTGGAAAGAATTCTTACTTTCAATGTATCGACGAGATTCTTTTTATTCCTGAGAATACCACTTTTTATCCCAAGATCAATCCCGAAGACTGGCATAATATAGATTCTAGATTTCTGGTAATGCATCCTGAATTTGGTTTGGTTAAATTATCAGAGGAGATCGACTGGATCTTAGTGCTTGAAGAACCGGAAAAGGCTAAACTTTTTATCAGGAAACCTTCAAACGGAGTCTATATTCCGCAGGAAATTAAAAGCTATACCGTAGAGATCGATGATGAAAAAATGATGGAATCACTCCAAAAATCACAGACTGAAGAAGAGTGGATGAAAAATCTTCCTTTTGATATGAAGAAAGTGATGGCGGGAAATAAAAGAGAAATTGAAAAATATTTAAAGTACATCGAAAAATACCCTGACCGTGCGATAGATCTTGGAGTTCCTTTGGATATTCTGGGAACTTCCAGAGGTGATGGTTTTGGAAAATTTAAATTCGATAATGGTTGGTTGAGCAGGTTGTTGGGTGGCGGTCGTGGAAATGGTAAACCCAGGGATTACCGATGGGTATTGCTTGCATTGTGGATTGTAATTATCGTTGGAAGGATTATTATCGGTTTTAGTAAAGATACACCTGAGACTGAAACCCCTGTTTCTTCAGGAAATGTAATTTCTAAAGATGCTTTAAAAAATCAGGATCCCGGTAAATTAGCTTTTGAATCCGGTCTTACTGAGATTGATATGAAAATTGATTCTCTATACAACGATGAGAGAAGAGATCTAATGAAAGAATATGCAACGGCAGCTTCTAAAGGCCCAAACGCAAAAGAGGTTGCAGAGGTTGAAAAGAAAGTCGAGAAATACAGAACGAAAGAAAATAAAACAAGAGACTTTCTTAAGAAAATATACAATAAGAAAATAGCTCAGCATATTGAAAGCAAGTCCAAAGATTATCAGCGGAAGATCTCCGATTCCATTAAAAAGGTAAATCCAAATAAGCCAGTCAACCAAGGGGTTGTAAAAAGTGTCTGGAGGAAAAAACAGGTTTTAATGGAGGACTCTCTGGGACGTCTTTACGGAACACTTGGAAATATTGAACCTCATTTTTCATCTGATCAAAATGCCAATACAAAGAAAACCTCAGGTTCAGGAGATTCTTCGGCCAAAAAGATTTCATTCTCTGAAATTGTCTGGTTAGTAATTCTAATTATAGGAAGTGTAGGCCTTTATTCCTATTTCTTCAGGAAAAAATCCTTAAACATTGGCGGTAATAACGTTCCGGGAGGAATCAAAATATTTTTAGTCATTGTCTTGGTTGGCATGCTGATCTATCTTTTCTATCCGCTGATTGAGATGTATGGCTACAACTGGTTCGTATGGCTTCTGGTTATTTGTGTAATCTTACTGATCTATCGTTTGTTCAGTGAAGATAAAACCATTTTAAAATCCGACGAAGATGAATAAGCAGAAGTTTATAGACAAATTTATCAGAGCATTTTTTATTCTGATATTTCTTAAAATATTAGGTCTTATTGCTCAGCTTTTTCATCAAAGCTTTTGGAGTGTTTTAGGAACTTTAGGTATTTTTATCATCGTTGCTATAATTATCCTTTTGGTCATGGTTAGTTTGAAGGATAAAGAAAGAGGGGATAAAGGCCTGGGGAAAAGAGGGGGTTCAGGTGGAAGCTTTTATCTTGAAAATTCACTTTTTGACAGAATCCGAAGTAAATATGAAGAACTTGCTGAAAAATACGTTAGTGAAGGAGATTATAAAAAAGCTGCAAAAGTATATATGAATCTCTTACAGGATAATTACAGGGCAGCCAAAACATTGGAAAACGGGGGATTATATAATGAAGCAGCAGTTATTTATCTTAAAAAATTAAATAATAAATCTGATGCTGCAATCTGCTATGAAAAAGCAAAACAATACAGAAAAGCGATTGATCTTTATAAAGAATTGGAGCAGAAAGAAAAAGTAGGCGATCTTTATAAAGAGATGAATGATGTGAAAAATGCTCATATCTATTATCAAATGGTGGCGGATGATTTTGTTGGAAACAACCAGATGGTAAAAGCGTCATTGATCTATCGCAAAAAAATGGAATCGCCACATGAAGCCCAGAAAGTTTTGTTAAAAGGCTGGGAAGAAAATAAAGATGCATTCAACTGTCTGAATAATTATTTTGCTAATATTTTTGATGTTAAACAATTGGAAAATCAAATTCAGGTTTTATATAAAGATACTCCCACAGATAAAAAGATCATGTACCTGGAAGCGATGAAGTATGAATTTAAAAAAGATCCAAAACTAAAGTCTGTGGCGAGAAATATTGCGTACCAGATTATTTCGGAAAAAGTGGAAACACATTCTGAAATTGTAAATGAATTAAAGCATTTCAATCCTGATGATCAGGTTATTTTAAAAGATATTTCGAGGTATAAAACGGGTAGGAATAAGATGTTTCGATAGGGAGGTAAAAGATTTTAAAATATTCTCGAAACCACTCCTAATACAGACTCTTATCCGTGAAATTAATCAACTAATTAAGAAAAATATTATCTTTGCGACAACAAAATTATGACAAAACAAAGAGCACATATCAATGTAAATCTATGCGATAGCCCGATACTAAAGGGATCGTTTGGATATGAATGTATGATATGGAATGGGGCAAAATGTGCTGACTTTGGAAATTATTTACTGTAAACTCGTAAAGATTTAATCAAAATACTGCAAAACGCCTCGATTGTCGAGGCGTTTTTTGTGTTTTTAAGGCAGAAATTATTTAGAATGAAAAAAAATAACCAGAAAAGTGAAAATTTTTAATTAACAATGGAATTTTAATATAACAAAATAGAGTGATAAGCAAACCGGTGAGAGACAGTCATTTAGGTAGTTAAGGCATCTGCAATATATTGTGGACAGGAATTCCTGTTTCTTTTATTTTGGTGTAACTTTCTGTTTATCAGTTAGTTGTAATTAAAATTTATTTGCGAATTAAAAAAAATCATATTTACTTTGCAACCGAAAATTGAAAGCAACAGGTTTTCAGGATTTCCAAAAATGTTTAAAACAAAAAATATAATGAAACAATTACATTACATATTTAATCAGTATTCGGGACTACAGGCACAAGAGCCGAAGGGATGTGTATGTCTTCTTGATAGTGAATTTATAGATGAAAGGTGCTTATATACGTGGGTCAGCTAATGATCTGATACGTCAAAATATATACAGCACCTCCCGAAAGAGGTGCTTTTTTTATGGTTTCTTTAGCTTATTTGGTAAAGCGTCGGTCTGTGGCACCGGAGAACAGGGTTCGATCCCCGGAGAAACCCAAAATATAATCTCATAGCTCAATTGGTTAGAGCACCGGTCTTTTAAACCGGGGGTTGAAGGTTCAATTCCTTCTGGGGTTACAAAAGGAGAGTAGGCAGATATTGGTTTGTTGCGGCTTACTGCTAATGAGTTCTACAACAGTAGTGAAGGTTCAGTCTCCGCAAAAAGGTCTATTGAGGTAATGGCTAACCTGCCCGACTGTCTCTTGGGCACTGCGAGTTCGATTCTCGCATAGACCGCAATGGTTCACGGAAAATTTCAGCTCCGACTGTCTCTCGGAAAAGAAATTGGAAACTGAACCGAAAAACTGGAAAGATAACGGTGGTTGTTTACCCGTCTTGGACGCGGGAGGTCGTAGGTTCGAATCCTATTTTCCAGACAATTTATTAAATGAAAAATTGAATATGAATTTTGAAAGTTTCTGATCAATTATCAATAATCATTGATCAATTACAATGAATATATCTGATGGTTCGCCGAAGTGGAAGAGTCGGGGCGGTCTGCAAAACCGTTGCATTAGCTGAGTGGGTTTGAATCCCATAACCATCTCAAATAACTAAGATGAGATTAGTTCCGGAGAAAAAGTAAAAGTTTGTCGAGCGTAGAAGTTCTTATATCAAACAAAAAAATAAAGACAAGCTTTTTCTGACTCCAAAATAGAGGTTAGGTACGAGAATTTAGAATGCAATCTTGATATCATTCATCTTTTATCAATCATCATTTATAAAAAGGAAGTGCGCCGGAGTTGGAGAGTCGGGGCAGACTGTAACTCTGTTGCTTTAGAGCTAAGTAGGTTCGAATCCTACCACTTCCACAAAAATCAACCGATAATGTAATGGCAGCATGCAGGAACTATACTCTTGTCGCTTAGGTTCGATTCCTAGTCAGTTGATTTTATTAATGCTCCATTCGTCTAACGGTTAGGACGCCTGCCTTTCGAGCAGTTGATAAGGGTTCGATTCCCTTATGGAGTACAAAGTTAACAAGGAAAGAGAAAGGTTTGTCAAGCGCAGAAGATCTTTACAAACACTAACAAGCAAAAGTTTATATAGACAAGCTTTCTCCAACCTTAAACATAAGTAATAAATAATAAGTAATGAGCGATGAACGTTTATTGTGAAAATTAATTTTCAACATTACTAATTACACATTGTTTATTACTTATAATCCTGCAGGAATGGCGGAACTGGCAGACGCACTTGATTTAGAATCAAGGTATTGAGGGTTCGACTCCCTTTTCCTGTACAATGTTAATTAACAAAAAGATAAATGAAAATATAGTATTCAAAATCAATTATCGCTTATCTATGATCATTTATAATCAACATTTGGATCAGTGGTGTACAAGGTGTGCACGTTAGTCTGAAAAACTAGAGGTATAGGTTCAATTCCTGTCTGTTCCACAAAATATGAGTAAACTCAAAACTGATCACTCAGGACAGTGATTCATAGTGTAATGGGTAGCACACAAGACTTTGACTCTTGTTGTTCAGGTTCGAGCCCTGATGAATCAGCAAATTATTTATCAATTAAAACAAGTATGTAGAATTTTAAAAAATGTAAAAAAAATGGAAACGCAACAAGAAACATGGCAGAATATGACTGGAAAATTTTTCCACAAACCTATCATACAATTGGTAGAAGAAGCCATCATCCGTGAACAGGCTAATGGATACCGACTGAAAGTTTGTGTGGGTTCAGATTCCCACGTTTATGGTGATGATATCAGCTACGCTACAGCAGTGGTATTTATTCGCGAAGGAAAAGGAGCGTTTACTTTTATTAGAAAACAAAGAGAAGTACAAACCATCAGTATCAAAGAACGAATGCTGAATGAAGTGAACAAATCTGTAGAAATTGCGTATGCTATCTGTTCTATTTTGGATACTTACGGGGTGGAAATGGAAGTACACGCAGATATCAATACGGATCCTGAATTTAAATCCAATGTTGCATTAAAAGATGCAATGGGATATATTCTGGGAATGGGATATGTTTTTAAAGCTAAGCCACATGCTTTTGCAAGTTCCAACTGCGCTGATATGATGGTGTAATTGTAATCTCAGATATTCAACCTATGAAAATGGCAAAAAAGCTTTTGTTTCTGGATGATATCAGATATCCGATCGAAGCCTATTATTATACAAAACAGGATATTTTCTTAGAGAAAGATTGGGATATAGTTCGGAATTACGAACAGTTTATCAACAGAATTATGGAGAAAGGACTTCCAGAGATGATCTCTTTTGATCATGACCTTGCAGATATCCATTATCTGGAGCAGAATTCTTTAGATTTTACTGAAAAGACAGGTTATGATTGTGCCAAGTGGCTGATTGAATATTGTATGGATAACGGGCTGGACCTACCGGAGTTTTACAGCCATTCCATGAACCCGGTTGGGAAGGAGAATATTCTTAACCTATTAGAAAATTTTAAAAAAGCTAATAAAAAATCTTAAAGTTTAGTTTCGGTAATTTTTTACCGGAACTTTTTTATATCACGTAAAAAGATTGCGTACTTGTGGTTTTTCTTTGCATAGACTTTTAAAAGTATTTCTTTCCTGGATATTTCTTTTCCAAATTCATCCCACTTATCAATTGAGTAACAAAATGTAAATGATATTAGAAAAACTATGTAGTATGAAAAATAAAACAACAAATGAAATATTAATTATCGACCTGGAAGCGACGTGTTGGGAAAATGACAGAATTCCCATTGGGCAAAAAGTCGATATTATAGAAATAGGAATTTGCTTATTGAACTTAACATCAAAAGAGATTTCTAAGAAGCAAAGTGTATATGTAATTCCCGAGAGGTCTGAAATCAATGAATTTTGTACAAAACTGACGGGAATTACGCCACAACTGATAGAAGAAAAAGGAATCTATTTTGAAGAAGCCTGTGAAAAAATCATTGACGAGTACAATCCAGCCTTATTAACCTGGGCTGGCTTTGGAAATTTTGATAAGGAGCAAATCTTTGAACAATGTGATTGGCTTGGAATAGAAATTCCTTTTTCTTACGATTATCTTAATGTGATGGATGAATTTAAAGACCATTTTAGTCTTCCAAGAATGATGGGTCTAAAAAGAGCCCTGGATTATTTGAAAATGGAATTTGAAGGAAATCATCACAGTGGAGCTGACGATGCTTACAACGCTGCCAAAATTTTGAGAAAGATTTTGGAGTAATTATTAAACAAGCAATTTTTAAAACAATGAAAACAACAGACAATATATTAATTATAGACCTTGAAGCCACGTGTTGGGATGACCGACCCCCTAAAGGTCAGGAAAGTGAGATCATCGAAATCGGCGTTTGCATCATGGATGCGAAAACCGGTAAGATCTCAAAGAATGAAGGGATTTTAGTAAAACCCCAATATTCCAAAGTAAGCCCTTTTTGTACGGAACTTACTACAATTACTCAAAAAATGTTGGATGAGGAAGGTATTTTCTTTGACGATGCATTAGATATTCTCAGAGCAGAATATGATTCTGAAGATTTAACCTGGGCGAGTTATGGCAATTATGACCTGAACATGCTTCAAAGCCAGGCAAGAAGGTTTAATGTGGATTATCCATTAGGTGATGACCATATCAATGTGAAAACATTATTTGGGGAAGTGCATCCGACTATCAGGAAAAGTGTAGGGATGAGTAGAGCTTTAGGGGAATTGAATTTCAAGCTCGAAGGGACTCATCACAGAGGAGTTGATGATGCCAAAAATATTGCCAAGATTTTGTATTGGTGCCTTCAGAATTATTAAAATTCTCAATGTTTCAGAATGAGCTCTCTTATAAATGGAGCTTTTATTTTTTAGATAGTTTTTATGATACTTCATACACGGAGTTATTTTGAGTTTTATTCTAGTTAATAGTGCGGTATGTGATCATTTGCGTATTCTCTTTAATTAAAAATAGTCACTTTTTTTTAAAATAATTTCATGACGCAAATAGACTGCGCACTTGTGCAGTTACTTTGCATTATCAAAATGAAACAATATTACAGTTTTGAGAAATAAACTTTAATTAAAATATCAGGGAAGTCTTGTTGTGTGTTTCGGTATATCACCATTGCAGAAGAATTTGTTGAGAAACATGATTTCGTTCTGTCCAGCTTGACTTGAAGGTTTGAGGAGTTTTCCAAAAAACTTCTACCATGTGCTATGGGTCGGAGGTTCGAATCCTTCTATTTCCATTGGGGAATATAACTCAGTTAGGTTAGAGTAATAGCTTTATGATGTGTGGGTTCGAATCCCACTGCCAACTCGATTGGTAAGGCGGAATGGTTGACGCGCTACACGATCACTGTAGTATCATTTGAATAGACTTAAAATCTATTTTTGATCGAGTTTTGGATGTTCTCTTAAAAAACATTTGCCATGGAAAAGTCTGAGGTTTTTCAGTTGTTTAATCAGCAGTTTGAAAAAGCTTGTAAGAAAAGATATTTTCTGAGAATAAAATTCAGTTGAGGAATAACGACGATTGAATGCATTTTCTAAAAAGGAAGTTTTTGCGTGAGCGATGGTAGTGGATATCCTTTTTTGTTTTACAAAAAAGATAGAAGTGAACGTAGCGACCCAAGCTGTTGTCTTTGCAATGGCAAGGGGCACGCCCAAGATCTGAATGATTGGAAAATAATTTTGAAACGCCTGTTCTTAAACGGATGAAATTTTTTGAAATACTTTACTTCCGCCATTTTTGGAAGAGAGATCCTCAGTTTTTTCCTTTTGTTAAAAATTAATAACCTTTAAAATATAAATAAGATGATAAAAAATGTACAAATTGAAGCATACCAAGTAGGTTTGGTATTTAAAAACCGAAACCTGATTGAAATCCTGAAAGAAGGTAATCACTGGGTTTTTGGTGGTAAATTTGTGGAAATCTATGAAATGAAGACGTTGTTGAAAGCTAATGACGATTTGATTCTTTTATTGAAAAATGAAGAGTTAAATGCGATGTTGGAAATCGTGGAGGTGAAAGATGGTGAACTTGTATTGGTTTATGAGAACGGAATCTTTAAAGAGGTACTTCATGTTGGTCAATATGTCATTTGGAAGGGTGTGATGAACAGAGAATTTCTAAAAGCTGACTTGACGAAAGTTGATATTACAGAAAAGATTTCCAAAACCATTCTGGAAAATGCAAAATTGAAAAACCTTACCAGAAAATTTGTGGTGACTAATCAGCATAAAGGTTTGTTAATCATCGATGGTAAGCTAACGAAAGTGCTGGATGCAGGAACTTATTATTTTTGGGTGAATGAAATTTCCGTTGAAGTAAAAAGTGTAGATACTCGTATGCAGCAAATGGAAATTGCCGGCCAGGAGCTTTTAACGAAAGATAAAGCGATGCTTCGTATCAATTTTTATGTTCGTTATCAAGTGGAAAATATCGTGAAAGCATTGATGGATAATAAAGAGTATGATAAACAATTGTATATACTGATGCAGTTGGCTCTTCGCGAGTTTGTGGGTGCTTTGACATTAGATGAATTGCTGTTGAAAAAGGATTCTGTAGGAAAAGAAATTCTGGAGAATCTTGGACATAAAGCCAACGATCTTGGATTGAAGGCTACAGATGCTGGAATCCGGGATGTGATCCTAACAGGAGAAATGAAGGAAATCATGAATCAGGTTTTGATTGCAGAGAAAAAAGCTCAGGCCAACAGCATCATGCGTCGTGAAGAAACAGCTTCTACAAGAAGTTTACTGAACACAGCGAAACTAATGGAGGAAAATGAAGTCTTGTGGAAGTTGAAAGAAATGGAATTTATGGAGAAGATTGCAGATAAGATTGGAGATATTACCGTTTCCGGAAACAGTAATATTGTTTCTCAGCTAAAAGAGATTTTTGCAAAATAAAACTAATAACTATTACTATAGAAATGGGCTTCTGTGAAAACAGAAGCTCATTTCGCATTCATATAATTTAACCAGTCTTCATAAGATATTACACCCAATTCAGGTCGGCCTTCACCATCGAGAATAGAGATGAATTCCAAACTATTTCCATCCGGATCATTAAAATAAATGGCTAAAGCTGGCATCCATGCAAAGACCATCGGCTTATCCATCCCATCTTTCAGAAAGTTGTAAGGTTTTAGGTTTCTTGTTTTTAAATAATCAACCGAATAATTCAGAATATCTTCTTTATCGCTCGAAAAAGCAAAATGCCTGGGTTGTAAATTTTCTTTTTGTTCCCATAGGCCGAGCATAAACTCTTTTCCTTCACCAACCCATAAAAATACAATCGGTCGGGTTTCATCTCTATGTGCTAGTTTTAGTCCTAAAACTTCAGTATAAAATTGAATAGCATTTTCTAAATTACTTACCTGAATATGTGTTTCATATAATCCTTTGATCATAATTGTCGTATTAAATGTTATAAGTAATAACAAAAGTATAAATCAATTCCTCAAAAATGATATTTCACCAATTCCTTTATAAAAAAAGAGTGATAGATATTATAACTTAAAAAATTTAGAATGTCGAATAAAAAAGCCGATAAATATTTATTTACCGGCTTATACTTTAGTTGAGTTCTTCTTCAAAATTCTTTTTCCACTTCGCAATAGTGGTTCTGCTGATCTTATACTTCTTTGACATATAACTTGTAGAAAAACCATGCTTTCTCTGATATTGCAATAGCTTCAGCATTGTTTTCTTATCGTATGTTTTTAGTTTCTGGTTGTTTTTTGCACTTTCTTTTGATTGTTCAAAAAGCCTTTCATTAAGTTTTAGAACATCATCTGAAGTATTAAGTCTTTTGAGTAATTCTTTAATTTTCGGTTCTTCTAATTTATCAGGATGTTCAAGTCTGAGCATGTCATGATAAATTTTGCTGTAATTTGGTCGCATTATATCTTATTTATTTGGGGTGTCTATTTTCTGGAGCCAACGATGAAGCGTACTTTTTGGAATGGAATATTCTTTTATTACGTCATTCAAGCTCATCTCTCCGGACTGAATTCTTTTGATAATAAATTCTTTGATTTCCTGAGTGTAGATATTCTTTCTGAAATAAGGTATTTTTTCGGATTTTTCGGTGTTCTTATTTACTGCTGCTGGTGGAGCGTATAGAATAAGGTGAGAACTATACAGTCTGAAAAAGTCATACTCTAATAATTTACTGCATCTTAACAGAACTTCTGTGTCGATCGATCTGCTATTTAGCATGTTTTCAACAAACTCTTCATCTTTGTTTAGGAAGTTACAAATCCTTTCTATTGTAATTCCTTTGTCTTCAACTCGCTCTTTTATGAATTGTCCTATATGTATTTCTTTGTATAACATTTATAAGATAAATATTTATATTAATAATATGTGTAAGTAAATAGTGTGTTACAATTTTTATTGGTATTCTGAAATAGATAATGATAATAGAATATGATATGAAATATGTAATCAGATGCTGTTGAGCTATAATGATGGTAAAATGCAAAATTTGTAAAATCTTTTACATTACTATTTGCTGGCTTTTGAGTATTTAAAGAATTAATTGAGTATCCTTCCAACTTCCATCGATGCTTTTAGCGATTATTTATTTTTCATTTCGTCTAATAAAATACTATAAATATCAGATTTTACGACTGTAGTAGTAATAATACATTATCTAAAGCGCTTTCATGTAATTTCTCTTTATTTTGTTCTACTGATAGATTACTTTTTTATATTAAAGTTAAATTAGTAAAATCTTATTTTAATTTAAAGATATATAAGAAATAATCAACTTATTGGTTCCCAAATATAGAGAAAATAGAAATTGAAGCAAAAGATATAGTAATAAATAATGTTAAAAAATGGTTTTAACGAAAAAATTAGGGTGTTAAATTTTTATATTTTTAACAATATAAATTTATATATGAATTATTACGAATAATGCTTATTCGTTTATGCTATTTTGAAAATTCGATTATTGTATATAATGTTTCAAGTATTTACCTTTGTCCACAGTTATGAGTACATATATAAAGATCTTCGATTTTTCTAAAAAGGTAAACTATAAAAATGAATTACTTGCAGGGTTTACAGTTGCAATGACTATGATTCCTGAATCTCTTTCATTTGCTATTTTAGCGGGACTTTCTCCGTTAACGGGTTTGTATGCAGCCTTTTTAATGGGGTTGATAACGGCTGTTTTCGGTGGTAGACCAGGAATGGTTTCCGGTGGAGCGGGTGCTACTGTTGTTGTCTTGATCGCATTAGCTAAATCTCATGGTGTTGAATATCTGTTTGCTACTGTTATACTGGCGGGGGTTTTTCAAATGCTTGTGGGTATCTTTAAATTAGGAAAGTTCGTTCGGTTGATCCCACAGCCTGTCATGTACGGTTTTTTGAATGGTTTGGCTGTTATTATTTTTATGGCTCAAGTCGAGCAATTTAAATTTGTGGACAGCAATGGTGTCGTTCAGTGGCTACAGGGGACTTCTTTATATATTATGGCAGGGCTTACCATTTTTACCATAGCTATTGTTTATTTTTTACCAAAAATCACTAAAGTTGTTCCAGCTTCATTAGTCGCTATTTTAATGGTCTTCGGAATTGTTTTAGGGTTTAATATTAACACAAAAACAGTTGCCGATATTGCTCATATTAGCGGAAGCCTTCCTTCTTTTCATATTCCCCATATCCCATTTTCCCTGGAAACACTGAATGTTATTTTCCCATATGCTTTGATCATGGCAGGCGTTGGCCTTATAGAATCTCTCCTTACATTGTCTATGGTGGATGAAATTACCAATTCTAAAGGAAATGCCAATCGTGAATCTGTGGCTCAGGGAATAGCAAATATTACCAACGGCTTCTTTGGCGGGATGGGTGGCTGTGCAATGGTGGCACAGACCTTAGTCAATCTTAATGCCGGATCAAGGGCGAGGCTATCGGGGATCATTGCATCCCTTACTATTTTAATTATTATCTTATTTGGAGCTCCATTTATTGAAAAGATACCAATGGCAGCATTGGTTGGGGTAATGATGATGGTGGCGATAAGTACTTTCCAATGGGTTTCTATAAGGATTGTCAATAAAATGCCAAAGTCCGATATATTTGTTGGGGTGGTAGTTGCTTTAATAACAATTGTATTGCATAATCTGGCTCTTGCAGTTTTAGTAGGGGTTGTAATTGCTGCTCTCGTGTTTGCTTGGGATAATGCAAAAAGAATCAGAGCTAGAAAATATATTGACGAAGATGGAGCAAAGCACTATGAAATATTTGGACCCTTATTTTTTGGTTCTGTAACGGCCTTCACAGATAAATTTGATCCTGCTGGTGATCCTAATGATGTAATTGTTGATTTTAAAGAAAGCAGAATTGTTGATATGAGCGCCATTGATGCTCTGGATAAATTATCGAAACGTTACCATGATCTTAATAAAACACTGCATCTGCGTCATTTAAGTGAGGATTGTAGAAAGGTATTGAAAAATGCAGAAGCAGTCATTGATGTTAATATTGAGGATGATCCTACTTATAAAGTGATGCCTGAAAGATAAAAATAACCAAACAAGGACTGTGAAATATTTACAGTCCTTGTCTTTTTAGGTTATCAATAGGTTAACGATGAACATATTGTACTAATATATATGGACAGTATTTCATGTCAATTCAATTTTTTGTGGTTTAG
Source organism: Chryseobacterium paludis (assembly GCF_025403485.1). Lineage (NCBI taxonomy): Bacteria > Pseudomonadati > Bacteroidota > Flavobacteriia > Flavobacteriales > Weeksellaceae > Chryseobacterium > Chryseobacterium paludis. The sequence continues at coordinate 2,570,430 of NZ_CP099966.1, read as the reverse complement.
TTTTCTCAATTTTTTCTTAATTATTAGTGTTAAATCTTAAAAAGTTATAAAAAAACAGACATTAATTTTAAAAAAATTATCTTTGGAAGGAATTGAATAATTCAGCTTAAAACTAACGACAAAAACATGAAATTATATAAGCAATCTTTTTCAAGAGGAGCTTAATGTAAATTATAATTGGTACCATTTTGAAAGCAGATATCGACATCCATAACCACTATCATTTTTCTTTTGATCTGTGGCTCACTTTAATAAAATCTCATCCCGAATTTAAAGCAAAAAGAGTTGAGCTGTTCTCCTCATTTTTCAATATCAACAGACCCATAGAAGAGGTTGCAAAAACTGTAAAATACTATGATGATTTATGCAATACCATCAATGAGGTTATAGGTGGGAATGTGGATACTTTTGAAATCTATTTGCTGATTTTAAATGCTTTAAATGTTGATATAAAAGAATTAAACAGGGATGATTTAAATAGATTTTACACTGAAAGTGAAGAATTATTTCTCGAATATAAACCAGTTATTATCTTCGAAAATGTACATCAATTTTTTAACGAAATTAAAAGTCAGGGAAAGACCATTAATATATTAAGTAATACGGGATTTATTAAAGGAAAAACACTCCGGAAATTTTTGATTGAAGAGAACCTTGATGAATTTATCGATTTCCATATTTATTCCGATGAAATTAATTGTTCAAAACCTAATCCGATCGTTTTTCAGGAAGTGAAAAATAAAATTAAAAATCAAGATTTAGAACTGCATCAGATTCTACACATAGGTGATAATCTGATCGCTGATTTTAATGGAGCAAAAAATTTTGGTTTCAATGCACACTTACTTAAATACTCAATATAACATGAACAAGAGGTACAGTTTACACCATATCCATTCTGCAAAAGAGTTTACTTTTTCCCCTGCAGAATACAGTTATTTTAAGTATGGAGATAAATCTTATGCCGAAAAGTTTGCTAAGGAACTATTCGATGGGTTTATTTCTCATAACGAAGGACTTTTCAATGTCGATAAAGAGATTGTGATTTTACCAAGTCCTTATATGGCAATTCCTACAGCTTCTAATTTTTTGTGCTTCTACTTTAAAAAGTGCTTGGATTTTTATCTGTTTCAGAGAGGAAAGAAATCAAGTATTCTCTCAAAGATAAACCGTAATCATACCTATACCACAGATTATGGAAATCTTAGTTTTGAAGATCGTAAAAATTTGATTGCCAATGATACTTATTATATCGATAAGGATTTTTTACGCGGAAAACTTTGTATTTTTATAGATGATATAAAAATTACAGGAAGTCACGAACATACAGTGAACAAAATATTAGATGAATATGCTGTACAGGCGGATTTTATATTCTTATATTATGCTGAGTTGATGAATTTTGATATTGATCCGACTATCGAAAATTACTTCAATTACTACGCTGTAAAAAATGTCGAGCACATTGTAGAGGTCATGATAAAGCCCAGTTTTCAGTTCAATACAAGAATTGTAAAATATATTTTAGGGTTAGAATCAAGTAATTTTGAATATCTTACGTCTAAAGTAAAAAAGGAACATATGGATGATCTGCTGGAATTAGCTATCAGCAACAATTATCATTTAATAAAAGAATACGAAAATAACATAAACACTTTAACACAAACCGAATTATATTATGGCTATTAACTTACAGAAAGGACAAAGAGAAAATATAAATGCACCTAAATTCACAGTAGGTTTAGGATGGGATATCAATAATACATCTACGGGAGGTGCTTTCGATTTAGATGCTTCTTTATTTTTATTGGGAGAAAACAAAAAATTAGTTTCAGATAATCACTTCATTTTTTATAACAATCTTGAGTCTCCGGATAAAGCAGTTATTCACACAGGTGATAATTTAACAGGAGATGGAGCAGGAGATGATGAGCAAATCAAGATTGATTTAACTAAAATTGATGATGCTGTAAAAGAAATTACAGTAGTTGTTACGATACATGAAGCAGAATCCAGAAAACAAAACTTCGGACAGGTAAGAAATTCTTTCATTAGAATTTTCAATACAGATACGAATGAAGAAATCTTAAAATATGAATTAGATGAAGATTTCTCTATCGAAACAGCTGTTGAATTCGGAAGAATATACAACAGAAATGGAGAGTGGAAATTTGAAGCTGTAGGAAGTGGACAAAGAGATGGTCTTGAAAAATTTGTATCAATCTATCAATAATCTATTATGGATAACCAATCAAATCAATCCAATGACCCAATTCAGCCGATTGAACCTCTTAAAACCTTTGAGCCCAATCAGCAGAGTCAACCAGCTCAGGGAGTACCTCCGGTTCTAGTTGATAGAGACGGAAATGTAAATCTAACCCAGATACAAGGTGCAGATCTTCAGAAATATGAAACTGCAGCTAATGCTATAGATGAGACCAATCCTGGTTCTATCGTGAATTTTGGTTCTGAACTTCAAAAAACTTTAGCTAATCAAAGTGATAGTTTTTTAAATAATGTAAGAAGATCAAATTCTGGCGAAGTAGGAGAGCTGATCAATAATTTATTGGTCGAACTTAATTATGTGGATGTTGATGAAATCAACGGTGGCAATAAAGTGAAAGGCTTTTTCAGTCGTTTGCCATTCATGAAAAAGATGATCACCCAGGTAGAAAACTTATTTGCGAAGTATGATAAGATCGTTAATAATATCGACCAGATCTCGTATAAAGTAAATGCTGGAATCATTACTTCTACAAAAGATAATGCTGTATTACAGACTATTTTTGACAGTAACGTAAATTCTATCAAGCAAATTGAAGATCTTGTGATTGCTGGGAATTTAAGAATGGAAAGAGCATCGGGAGAACTTGCAGAAATGGAGGCTAATGTTCAGAATTATGCCGATTATCAAATTGCTGATAAAAGAGATTTTATCAACAGATTAGACAGAAGATTAGCTGATCTTAAAGTAGTACGTTTGATCATGATGCAGTCTCTTCCACAGATCAGACTGGTTCAAAACAATAACGTTTCTATTGCTGAGAAAGCACAGACTATCCTTACAACGACTTTGCCAGTATGGAAAAACCAACTTTCCTTAGCTGTTGCAATGCACAGACAACAGCAGAATATTGAAATTCAGCAGAAAGTATCTTCTACGACAGAAGAGATACTTAGAAAAAATGCAGAGCGCCTGGGTCAGAATTCAAGAAATGTTGCTAAAGCTAATGAGCAGACCATTGTTTCTGCTGAAACACTGAAAGAAACAACAGCAATGTTGATCAATACATTGAATGAAGTGAAGCAGATCCAAAAACAAGGTACCGAAAACAGAAGAAAACTGGATCAGGATCTACAGACATTAGAAAGCGAATTGAAAGCAAATATTAGAGGTTAATAATACGATATACCGGTGGATGATGAAGCAGTAATCATAATGTCTCAAAGTAAAAGAAGATTAACAAAGCTTAAGCTTCTTTCTAACTTCTTTGAAAATGTTGATATAATATCGATTTACATTAAAACAGATATTATACATAACTTATTCAATGAAAATAAAGCATTAGATTATAGTAAACTGGAGCTTTTTCATCTGCAGTATACCGACAGTCTGATAGAATTGCTGACCAAAATTAAAAAGAAAAAGGAAAACAATTTATTGGCTGTTATTAACGAGATCAATATCAATAACCAATATATTTCAGCTTTTGAGGAAAAGAAAGTTGATAGTTTTGAAATAGACAGGAAGATGTACAGTGGTATATTTTCCAAGCATCTGAAGAATTTGTATAAAGATCTTACAGAAGACAAATTTACCCTGAACTGGAATGATGTTTTATATTTTCAAAAAAAATATGGAGCAGAATTTTATAGAACGGAAGCAGATGAATCGAAACTTAAGTTTCATCAGGTTCCTTCTTATCAGTATCAGGATTATTCGATAGAAAGAAAGCTATTGGGTAAGCTTAATATACAGAATTTTAAAGTTCGCTTTATGTGTGGATATCGCATCGATAGGAACGAATATGAGTTGTTTAAGATCTTTCAATCCGATGAACATTTTATTTTCAATGTTGAAGAGAAAAGACTTTATCTGATCGATGATGAACTTGCATATTTAAATACTTCTGAAAACGAATCCAATCAGATTTTGATTATCAATCAGCTGAAAAATAAAAATGAAGAATTGGAAGAATCCATAGACGAAAGGAAACGAGCGTTGCCGGATGATGTGGAATCCGTTTTAAAAGACTATCTGCGAAACCTGGAAAGTGTTGATATTATGAGCAAAATATTTGATGTTAACGAAGAAACCAATATTCTTAGGGCAATGCTCAATTTGAATTTGAATAATTAAAGAAGGTAAATAGGTGAAAAATAAATTCATCTTTTAACCAAACAATAAAAAATAACTAAACATAAAAAGATGGCTATTAACTTACAAAAAGGTCAAAGAATTAACCTTACTAAAGAAAACGGAACGGCTCTTACGCAAGCTTGTGTTGGTATCAACTGGGGTGCGATAGAGAAAAAAAGTTTTTTTGGCGGAAGTAAAAAAGAAGCAGTAGACTTAGATGGGAGCTGTATCTTATATGACTCAAACAAAAATGCTACTGAAGTGATCTACTTCGGAAATTTAAAATCTAAAAACGGATCCGTAAAACACAGTGGGGATGATCTTACAGGAGATGTAGATGGGGATGATGGTCTTGATAATGAGGTAATCACTGTAGATTTCAGTCAGTTGGATGCAAGTGTTGAACATGTTGCTATGGTATTAAATAGCTACAGAGGACAGGATTTCGGAACTATTCCTTTTGCTTCAATCCGTATTTATGAAGGAACACCTACCAATGTAAGAGAGGTTTTTGCTAAATATGATATTGCTAATGATGCATCATTTAGTGGACACGTTGCCATGGTAATGGGAGTTTTCTATAAGAGAAACGGAGAATGGAAATTCAATGCGATTGGAGATCCTACTGCGGATAAAAAATTGGAGCAAACGATTCAGACAGTACAGCAGAAATATCTGTAAAATAGAAATTGTTTTAGAAGTAATTGATATTCGGTACAAGTCGGGTTTTTATTTTTATAAATAAATTACTCGAAAGATTGCTATTGAAATTAATTGTATCTATGCATTCAGAAAAAAAACAGCAATAATTGTACTTTGTACAGCTATTGCTTTTATCGTATAATAACACATAATAAAAGTGGAAAAACATCAAAGTATTTTAGAACTGCATCCAGGTTTGGTGTGGGGATTCGCGATAACAGTTGTTGTCATGTTACTTCTGGATTTAGGAGTTTTCAATAAAAAAAGTCACGAGGTTTCATCTAAAGAAGCTACGATCTGGTCAGTTGTATGGATTTCATTATCCATGATTTTTTCAGGAGTAGTATATTGGGTTTTCAACCAATCCGATGGCCATGCTCTGGCCGTAGAAAAGTTTACACAATATCAGGCAGCATATTGGATTGAAAAAGCTCTTTCTGTAGATAATTTATTTGTATTTATTCTTGTTTTCGGATTCTTTAAAGTTCCAAAATATTTACATCACAAAGTTTTATTCTGGGGGATTATCGGAGCATTACTGTTCAGGGCTATATTTATTTTTGCAGGAGTTGGTCTTATCAACTTAACGTATTTGCCTGAAATGAATATTTTCGGTGAGGCTGTTAAAATTAATATTGTTATGATGCTGTTCGGTTTATTCCTTGTTTATGCAGGTATTAAATCATGGGGTGACGGAGATGACGATGATGATGAAGACTATAGCAATACAGCAGGAGCAAGATTAATTAAAAGCTTTTGGAAAGTTTCAGATAATTATGATGGTGATAAATTCTTCACAATCCAGAATGGAATAAAAATGGCAACGCCACTTTTAGTAGTGGTAGGAGTTATCGAATTTACCGATGTTCTTTTTGCGGTAGACTCAATCCCTGCGATTTTTGCCATTTCAGATGATCCTTTCATTCTTTATACATCAAATATTTTTGCCATTTTAGGACTAAGATCACTTTATTTCCTATTAGCGAATTTTATTCATATGTTCAGCAAATTGCCATATGGTCTGGCGATTATATTATCCTTTATTGGAGTTAAAATGTTAATTGCACCATGGATCCATATTTCTTCTCCTATTTCATTGGGAATAGTAGGTGGAGTATTGGTGATCTCGGTTCTTTTATCAATCATGTTCCCGGAGAAAAAGGAAGATGAAAAAGAGAAATTAGAAGAAAAATAACGATTAAAGCCTTACTGAAAAGTAAGGCTTTTTTATTTTATCATAGAAAGGATTTCCACTTAGGTTATCCATGCAACAACTTGTTGATCTTACGCCGGGTTTGCACAGAAACCTTATATGTTTCATCCCGGAGTTTCTGTATTTTGCCTACAGGCTGAAAGATGGTTTTGCTTTCAAAAGGATTAAAGGATAATAATTCATTTTCACAGGTACGCTCTAGTATAGAATTTTTTTCGATTTTAACTTCTCCTACTTTGATTAATGGTGAGTTTTTCCATTCCCGGTTCAACTTATTGATCGGCTGATCCTTTAAATCATAGCAGAGCTGAATGAATACATCCGCAGTATAATCATTGGTTGTAAAATAGCTTTCAATAGCCTCACGGGTGTTCATTTTCCTGCCAAAATTCTTTTCCACGGATTTTGGACTGAGCTGTATTTTCATCACATATTCCCCTAATCGGTAGGCTCCAATAGAATGGTAGTCAAATGACAGGAAGAAATGATTCCGCTGCCCAATCAATCTGACTATATTTTTTAAAAATGAAAAGGTAAATAAAGAAGGTGTTGCTTTTACAATCTGAATAAGGAGTGGGAATAAATTATTCCACTTTTTGATGAAGAAATGGTTGATTGAAGTAAATAGTTTCAGAAATGTACTTACAGAGTTTACCGGAAACAGAGGAAAATTAACCAATGGATAATTCGCTAATACCTCGCCATTGTCATCTTTTATTTTTACTGAAAAGCCATACGCAGGAATATCTTTTTTAGATTGCTTAATTTTCAAGTGAGCATTGGAAAACCGTATAACCAACTCATATCTTTCTTTATCAAAGAAAGGCTGTAGTTGATCCGGCAGATCACGATTTATTATAAATTCTCCTTTTAAAACGGCATACGTTTTTGCGTGCGCATTTCGTGTGGCATAATTTACATCACTTATGATAGATGACTGTTCAACAAAATCGGAAATACTTTTTTTATTGATTTTAAGGAGTTCTTTTTCATCCTCCGTCAGTTCATTGAATTTCTTATTATATAGTATTGGGATTGGCATTAATTTTTAAATTCAATTATAACACCAAGTTTTGGATTGCATGTTAAGATAATGTTATTTTAGTGTTTTATCTCCTTAACATTAGATTTTCAGTGTTTTTCAGAAAGTTTATCTTTGTAAAAAAATTAAATAATGGGAGTAGCAGATATGTTATTTAAACGCAAAAAAGAATTGGCTGAAAAGAACCTTAATGATGGAAAAGCCTTCATGGAAGAAAATGCCAAAAAAGATGGTGTGGTAACGTTGCCAAGTGGTCTGCAATATGAGATCATAACAGAGGGAAGCGGAGCTCAGCCAAAAGCAAAAGATACCGTAAAATGTCACTATCATGGAACAACGATCAAAGGTGATGTATTTGACAGTTCAGTGAAAAGAGGAACTCCGGCATCTTTTCCTTTGAATCGTGTGATTTCGGGATGGACAGAAGCTTTACAATTAATGACTGTAGGAAGTAAATGGAGATTATTCCTTCCGCCTAATTTGGCATATGGTGAAGAGCAGATCAGCAAAGAAATAGGTCCAAACAGTACGCTTATTTTTGAAGTTGAATTATTGGGTATAAAATAGGATAACCTTAAATATGAATTAAAATTTACCTGCATGTCAGGTAAATTTTTTTATTTGTCTTAAATTAGTACTTTAGATTGATCATAAGGCGGAATAATTTTCTGCAAATTCAGCAGTTATCATATTTTATCATGAATAAAATAGGAAGCCTTTTTGCGATTGACTCATTGCATAAAAATATACTGGATGAAAAAACTACTTTACCTTTTTGCTTTTTTTAGTTTACTGACTTCGTGTGTTTCTAAGAAAAATCAAGCGATTAAACAAAATATTCTGACATTAAAAGATAGCTACTGCAAAGCTCCATTTCAATATAATTACAGCAAGAAGCTTCCATCATATAATTCTGATTCTGTTTTGGCTGCAAATAAAGAACTGAAAGGAATGTTTTCCGATCAGAGTATTCTTATTTTAAATGCCTTAGATAATCTGGATGAGGTACATGAAATTATGGAACTGAAAAAAGATACCTCATTAAGTTCCCAGGTTAAAGTTCTACAACTTAAAACGAGAATAAACAGTAAAATAACCATTGCTTTAACAGAATTGGATGCTGTGGCTGCGGAATTCGACTGTGAAGGTGAACGTGTAGCTCAGATCGGAAGCTATGTAGACAACCTTAATGCTTCCAGAAATAACAAATTGATTTTATACTCTATTGTTGCAGGAGCAGCAGCATCAATTGCCGGCGGGATTGTAAAAGATGAAGGATGGAGTAGTGCAATAGATATTAGCGGAGGTGCTTTAGGTGCAGGTTTCGGTTTGGCGACACTTAACCCCAAAGGAAAAAAAGTAGAGTTTATCCATCAGAGAAATCTCCTACGGGATGTCTGGCATGAGAAGTTGGAATCACCCAATTTTCCACCTTTTATCTGGTATATGTATACTGAGAAAAAGTTTTCCAATAAAGAATCGCATTCCATTATTCAGAACATGAAGGAAAGATGGCTGCATTATCAGTTTGATGATAACCAGAACGAGGCTGATACATCAGTTATTTTCAGTGATGGTGGTTTTTATCGTGCTGATGATTTACAAAATCGTGCGGCAATGCTTAATCAGATGCAATCTGCAACCAGAACGATCAATCAGAATATCAATTATTTACTGTTGGATCTGGATAAATTAGTACTTTAAGAAAAATTTAACTGTAATAAATTTTGTTACAGTTAAAAATTTGTTTTATCTTTGTCATGTAATTATAATGAACAATACAAGATTTGCTACGGCAGTACATATTATGACCTTATTGGCGGAAAGTCCACAGGAATGGTTAACTTCTGAATGGATGGCGGGTAGTATTAATATAAATCCTGTAGTTGTTCGTAAAGAATTAGGTGTTTTAAGAGCTGCTGGTTTAGTGACAAGCAGACAAGGAAAAGAAGGTGGAAGCCAATTGGCAAGAAGTGCCGAATCAATTAATATTTCCGAAATTTACTCAGCGGTAAAAAATACCGAAGTTCTTGGAAAGAAAAATCAAAATCCAAATCCGGCGTGTACCGTTGGCAAAGAGATCAATAATCATTTGAATACATTATTCAGTGAAACAGAAAAATTGGTTATTCAGTTTTTGGGCGATAAATCATTACAGGAGTTCTGTGACCAATTCGCATAAAAATTTTTTAACCATAAATGTAACAAAAGTTATTACAGTTTAATTAAAAATAAATATTATGAAAAAAGTAGCAGTAATCGGTGCGACAGGATTTGTAGGTTCACATGTTGTGAAAGAATTAGCAAACAGAGGTTATGAAGTTGAAGCAATTGTAAGAGATGCTTCTAAAGTTGAACAGAATGACAATGTAAAAGCAAAAAGTATTGATGTGAATAACATTGATGAGCTGGCTCAAGGACTACAGGGAAGTGATGCTGTAATCAGTACTTATAACGCAGGTTGGACAAATCCAAACCTTTATAATGATTTCCTTACAGGTTCTGAGAACATTGAAAAAGCAGTTGAGAAATCAGGTGTTAAAAGATTAATCGTTGTAGGTGGTGCCGGAAGTCTTTACACACCGGATAATGTTCAGATCGTCGATACACCGGATTTCCCGGAAGCGTATAAGCCGGGAGCAACGGCAGCAAGGGATTATTTGAATAAGATCAAAGAAAATAACACCCTTGACTGGACTTTCTTTAGCCCAGCGATTGAAATGAATCAGGCAAATGTAGGAGCCAGAACAGGAAAATACAGAACTTCTTTGGAAACTCCGGTTTTTGATGATAATGGAAGAAGTATTCTCTCAGTAGAAGATGTTGCTGTCGCTTTAGTAGATGAATTAGAGCAAAATAATCATATTCGTGAACGTTTTACAGCGGCTTATTAATTAAAAATACATAATGATGTTAAAAAAGAAATTATTATCACTATTCATTTTGTTAGGTTTTACAGGCTCAATGTTAGCGGGCAATCTTAAGATCAAAGTATATAATCCTGGAACGAAGGCTATTTTCCCAATCGCTTCAACAATTATTTATGGAGATAAAGATGCCATATTGGTGGATGCTCAATTTCAGAAACAATATGCTGAGCAATTGGTTAAGGAAATAAAAGCAACAGGAAAAAACCTTAAAATTGTTTTCATTTCACATAGCGATCCCGACTTTTACTTTGGATTGGATGTTATTAAAAAAGCCTTTCCGAATGTAAAGATCATTTCAACAGCTCAGACTGCTTATCTGATTTCAGCATCGAAGGATGATAAACTGGCAGTCTGGAATCCTCAATTGAAAGGAGATGCTCCATCAGAGGTTTTCGTGCCAGAAGCTGTGACTTCAATTCCCGATTTAGAAGGGAATAAGATAGAGATCAAACAAAATCCTGATGATCCTGCCCATAGCTTTATTTGGATCCCTTCAATAAAAACAATAGTGGGCGGAATTTCAGTTTCAGTAGATTCTCATATCTGGATGGCTGATACACAAAACAAAGAAGCTATTGATAAATGGATCGGACAAATTGACGCTATGAAGGCTTTACAACCACAGCAAGTTGTTCCATCACATTTTGCAAAATTAAATTTAGCTCCTCAGTCACTGGATTTTGTTAAAGGATATTTGGAGAATTATAAGAAAGCGGTTACTGAGAATAAAACATCAGATACGATCGTAAAATTTATGGTGACTCAATATCCTGATCTTCCGGGAAAAGATGAACTTGAAATGGGAGTAAAGGTATTTTTAGGCGAAATGAACTGGGATTTAAGATCTCCTTATCCAGCCATAGGACGAAAAGTTGAAGTTGATTTCGGTACTGGAAAGTTTGTTCTGGATTATAAAGATAATAAGACCATGTCTTTTACAGGTACGAATGGTGCTTTTAAAGGAGCTGCAGATACTGTTCAATACACTGTTACAGAAGTGGCAAGCAATGTATTTATGGTATATTGGCATGAACCTAAAACAGGAGATAATGTAAGTCACGTTCAGGATTATAATAAAAATGTAGTCTACACTAATATTGCATCAAAAGATGGATCATTCAATCATTTTAAAGGAAAGCTTACTATTCTGAAATAAATTCAAATTGATATAAAATAAAAAATAACGGCTGTCATCTGACAGCCGTTATTTTTTTATAAATTCATAAACAATTTCGGATTTACCGGCGTATTGTTTTTGTGTACTTCATAATGAAGATGAGGCCCTGTAGAACGTCCGGAGTTTCCGGATTTGGCAATCACCTGACCCACTTTTACCTTATCATTTACTTTAGCGATCAATTCGGATAAATGTCCATATAAGGTTGCTAAACCATTTCCATGAGAAACGATCACGCAGTTTCCATAACCTCCTTTTTGTCCTGAAAAAATAATTGTTCCAGCAGCGGAAGCCCTAACATCAGATCCATATGCAACGGCAATATCGAGTCCTTTATGAAACTGCATCTGGTCAGCTTCAGCTGGTGGGTTATTTCTTTCCATAGGAGCTGTTTTAGATGAGGAGGAGGAAGAGGTTGTTGCAACAGATTTTGTAGAACTGGTTGCTGAAGGAGCAGGAGCACTACTGGTTGTTTTTGGAGTAACCATTACTTTTACTTCTCTTTTATTTCCGTAGCTGTCTGTAAGTTCAATGATTTTTTCAACAGGTTCTGCCTTTACTTCCGGTTTTGGTGCAGCGGCAACAGTTGGTTTAGAATTGGATGCCATGCTTGTTTTTACCGATGCATATACGGTTTTAAAAGGGATAGGATTTTTTCTGATTCCAAAATTGGATGAAATATAACCATCTGTAGGCATTCCTAACGGAACCTGCATTAGTTTTTTTTGTAAATCCATTAAATATTGGCTGTATCGGTTGGCTTGTTTAGCCAGATAGACAGAATTTGAAATACTGTCTTTACTTAAGAACATCAGCTTTTCACTTGGAACATCCTTTGATTTTAGAAATGAATTAAGCTGTGCAACGGTTTGATCTACTAAAGTGAGATCAGTTTTCATTTTTAAGTAATCTACACTATCTTTTTCAGTGTTTATTTTTACAAGGTTCACTTCATATTTTTTATCATCCCTTTCGGAAGATAGTTTAGCTATAAAAATGCCTTGAGCAAAAACTACTAGTAAAAGTCCACCTAAGAGGATATTTACGTTCTTTTTACTGTTTAGAAATTTCTTCATATTTCTTTCACTTAGTATTAAAACGGTATTAAGAGTGCAAATTTAATTAAAAATTGGTTTTGTGAATTATTTTTAATTAAAATTTACTTATTTCAATATTTAACGTCGATTTACCTATTTAATTGTATGAAAGTGTTAATTTTTTCAGAAAATTGGGTTTTATCATGCCTGTGAAAGAGATCCTAATTTTTTGTTTTAATATATTTGCAGTTCACATTTCAATTATGGCGAAAAAGAAAACAATTTCAGAATCTTCAAATCCGAAAAAGAATAATAATGAGGTCTCGGTAGGGGTTGTTGGGAGTGGAAGTTTTGCAACTGCGATCGTAAAAATGCTTGTTGAAAACTGTAAAATAGTACATTGGTGTGTACGAAGTGAGTTTGTAAAAGGAGCTATTGAGCTTCGTGGACATAATCCTACCTATTTAACGGCAGTTAATTTCAATCTTAAAAATTTAAAACTGACCACAGATATCAATGAATTGGTTTCTGCATGCGACGTTGTCGTATTAGCAACACCTTCCATTTATCTTTCAGATACACTGGAAAAAATGACCTGTGAGTATAAAGATAAAATTTTCGTTTCTGCGATTAAAGGGATCATTCCTAAAGTGAATGATGTGGTAGCACATTATCTGAGAGATGAGTTTCAGATCGGTTTTAGAAATCAGGCAGTTATTGCGGGACCCTGTCATGCTGAGGAAGTGGCAATGGAAAGACTTTCTTATCTTACAGTTGCCACAGTAGAAGAGGAGGTATCTGAAAAGCTCTTGGGCATTTTCAATTCAGATTTTATTAAAATGCATTCCAGCAAAGATATCTTAGGAAATGAATACAGTGCGATCCTTAAAAATATTTTTGCCATCGGAGCTGGTATTGCAAGTGGATTGGGTTATGGAGATAATTTTACTGCTGTGTTTGTATCAAATGCGATCCGTGAAATGGAAATATTCCTGGAAGCCATCTATGAAGCACCTAGAGATGTAAATGAAAGTGCTTACTTAGGTGATTTACTGGTAACAGCATATTCATTATTCTCAAGAAACAGAAGTTTAGGAAACCTGATCGGAAAAGGATATACCGTAAAATCTGCGATTCAATCAATGAATATGGTTGCAGAAGGATATTACGCAGCTGATTCTATTTATAAAACAGCAAAACAAAAAAAGCTTAAGCTGCCAATCGTAGACACAATCTATGGGATTTTGTATGAAGGGAAAAATGCTGAAAAGCAATTTAAAAAGCTGACTGCAAAATTGAACTAAAACAACTTGAAAGTTATAAACCAACAAAAAACATCAGCAAATTTGCTGATGTTTTTTGTTGGATATTTAGTTAAAATACAACTTTGTTGATCTTTAGTTCAGACATTCAAACAATTTCTGTCTTCATCACCTGAAAACATTGTCTGCTTTATATTTGATACTTATTTGCAATGAGCAACAAGTAGCTTCACTTCGAACTTACCATATGATAATATTCCAAGAGATTACATTTCGTAAATTAGGTAAATGAAAAAGATAGGATTTTTATCGTTTGGACATTGGGGAAACCATCCTTCATATGACAACAAAACAGCAGGTGATACTCTGTTACAATCCATAGATTTGGCGGTGGCTGCAGAAGAAATAGGAATTGACGGCGCATACTTTCGGGTGCATCATTTCGCTAATCAGTTAGCTTCGCCGTTTCCTTTGTTGGCGGCTATTGGTGCTAAAACTAAAAAAATTGAAATCGGAACAGGCGTCATTGATATGCGTTATGAAAACCCGTTTTATATGGTAGAAAATGCTGGCGCTGCAGATTTGATTTCCGAAGGTCGGTTACAATTAGGAATTAGTAGAGGTTCACCTGAGCAGGTTATTGATGGTTGGCGATATTTCGGATATGATTTGGAAGAAGGTCAAACTGATACAGATATGGGACGTCTTAAGGGTTTGGAGTTTTTCGATTTGTTAAAAGGAGAAGGTTTCGCGCGGCCCAACCCTAATCCGATGTTTCCTAATCCACCCGGATTATTGCGGATAGAACCCCATTCTGAAGGATTACGTGACCGTATTTGGTGGGGGTCTGCTTCAGATGCTACTGCAGTCTGGGCAGGGGAAGTTGGTATGAATTTGCAAAGTTCCACCTTAAAATTTGATGAAAGTGGAAAACCTTTTCATATTCAGCAAGCCGAACAGATTCGTTTATATAAAGAAGCTTATAAAAAAGCTGGACATACACGGGAACCAAGAGTTTCTGTGAGCCGATCCATTTTCGCCATAGTCAATGATCAGGACAGATACTATTTTGGACAGGAAGCAGATAGGACTGATAAAATAGGTGTTTTAGAAGGAAATCAACGTGCTATTTTCGGAAGAAGTTATGCTGCTGAACCAGAACAGCTAATTCAAGAATTGGCACAGGATGAAGCTATTCAGGAGGCAGATACTTTGTTGTTGACAATTCCCAATACATTGGGTGTTGATTACAATGTACATGTACTTGAATCCATTTTGAAATATGTTGCTCCTGAACTGGGCTGGCGTTAAAAAAGGGAAAATGGCAGGAAAAATTTGGTATAAAACAAAAATTGCAATTATTGGAGCTGGGCAAGCCGGACTTTCTACCGCATATCATCTCAAAAAAATGGGATTGGAAATCGGTCAGGATTTTATTATTTTAGATGCTGCTCCTTTTGCCGGTGGTGCCTGGCAATCCCGATGGGATTCATTGACCTTGAGTACAGTAAATCGCATTCATGATTTGCCGGGAATGTCTTTCGAAGAAACTATTCAGGGAGATGAAACTGAAGTCCGAGCCAATATTGCCGTACCACATTATTATGATTTGTACGAGAAAAAATTCGGAATACAGGTCTATCGACCGGTGAAAGTTGAGAAAGTGAGCTTGAATGGAGAAAGGTTCTACATTGATACATCGTCTGTTGCATTTTCTGCATTAGGTATCATCAATGCTACAGGAACTTGGGAAAATCCTTATATTCCGGAATATCCGGGTGCTGAGCTTTTTAAGGGTGAACAACTGCATACCCGAAACTTTAAAAATGCCGAATATTTCAAAGGAAAACATGTAATCATTGTTGGTGGCGGTATTTCTGCGATTCAATTGCTTGATCAGATTTCAAGAATAACCACTACTACTTGGGTTACACGAAGACCTCCGGAATTCCGGGAAGGACCGTTTGATGATATGGCAGGGAGTTTGGCGGTTGCGATGGTTGACAAACGAGTGAGAAATGGATTATTACCAATGTCGGTTGTTTCGGTAACAGGATTGCCTGTTACTGATGAAATTAAAGATATGGAAAAAAGAGGTGTTCTTAAACGATTTCCAATGTTTAGTGAAATCACTGAAGAAGGCGTTAAATGGGAAGATGGAAGGCAAGAAAAAGCTGATGTTATTCTTTGGAATACGGGTTTCCGATCGTCACTGTCACATTTGGATGCTATTTTACCTAAGGAAGAGGGCGGTGGTGTCATCATGTCTGGAAGATTGGCAACCGAAGTTGCAAAAGAACCGAGGATTCATTTGGTAGGCTATGGACCCTCTGCATCCACTATTGGAGCAAACAGAGCTGGAAGTGCTGCGGCAAGAGAATTGGTTACAACTCTGAGGATTATAAAATGATTTACATCTACATATGAAATATCACTTTAATGGTTAAAGCTAATTGATTTAGATTGATACTTTCGATTGCATTTTCTTGTCAAATCTGAAACTTTTTTCAATCTAAAAATTAACATGTTAAAATCGTTAAACACGTTCCTGTTGTTAAAACTTTTCCCGAAATTAGTATTAAATTTAATGTTATGTCACATTTGCTTACAAGCAGAACACCGAAACCAAAATATGATGTTGTACTCATAGGTGGTGGTATCATGAGTGCCACTTTAGCTACATTACTCCACGAATTTGATCCCAATCTTGAGATCGCAATTTTCGAAAGGTTAGGCAGGTTTGCCAAGGAAAGTACCGCAGCCTGGAATAATGCAGGAACCGGACATTCAGCTTTTTGCGAATTGAATTATACCCCAGAAAAAGAAGACGGGACCATTGATATCTCGAAAGCGGAAAGTATCGCGGAACAGTTTGAGATCTCAAAACAGTTTTGGTCATACCTGCTTCAGAAAGGCTACATCCAGGAACCTAAAGATTTTATCAATTCCTGCCCACACATGAGCTTGGTATTTGGTGATAAAGACGCTGAATACCTGAGAAAACGTCACGATGCAATGATCGGTTCTGTTTTATTTTCCGGAATGAAGTTTTCGACAGATCATGAAAAACTGAAAGAATGGATTCCTTTGGTAATGAGCAAAAGGAATGCTTCTGAAGTAATGGCAGCAACAAAAATGGATTTAGGAACCGATGTGAATTTTGGAAGCCTTACCAGAAAAATGGGAAGACATTTATTGGAAGATTCTAATGTTGAGGTATTCTTATACCATGAAGTAAAAGATATCGATCCTAGAGAAAATGGAGAGTGGGAAATGAAAGTGAAAGACAGGATCCACAATCATAAACAGGAAGTGGTAGCAGATTTTGTTTTTATCGGAGCAGGTGGCTACGCACTTCCATTACTGGATAGTTCGGATATTAAAGAAAGCGCAGGTTATGGAGGTTTTCCAGTTTCAGGGGAATGGTTGGTCACTCATAATCCGGAGTTGGTAGAAAAACATCAGGCTAAAGTATATACCCAAGCTACTGTAGATGCACCACCGATGTCTGTTCCACACCTGGATCTAAGAATCATTGATGGAAAGAAGGCACTTCTTTTCGGACCTTTTGCAGGTTTCTCAACTAAGTTTTTAAAAGAGGGCAGTTATCTTGACCTTCCTGAAAGCGTCAATACTAAAAATATCAGATCCCTATTCGGAGCATGGTGGCATAATATTCCTTTAACTAAATATCTTATTCAGCAGGTTGCCATGACCAAAGCTCAGAGGATGCAGCATTTAAGAGAATTTGTAAAAGATGCAAATGAAGCAGATTGGGAATTAAAAATAGCAGGACAAAGAGTTCAGGTGATTAAAAAAGATGAAAAAGAAGGTGGGAAGTTGGAATTCGGAACCGAAGTGGTAGTGAATGAAAGTGGAACGATTGCCTCTCTATTAGGCGCCTCACCGGGAGCCTCCACAGCAGCATATGCAATGCTCAGCGTTCTTGAAAAATGTTTTGGAGAAAAACTTCATGGAGAATGGAAAGATAAATTGTTGGAGATGATTCCTTCCTATGGACAAAAGCTGGCAGGCAATCCAGAACTTACAGAGAAAGTGAGAAATTATACGAAGGAGAAGCTGGAGCTGGAGTATTAGTTTAGATAAAAGATATTGATGATAAAAATCTTGTCTCTGTCTTTAGAATTCTTAGGTGCGCGCTGCTTATCACTTTGAGTTGATAATCATTTAAAAAGCCAACTTATATAAGCTGGCTTTTTGTTTTCCATTAAATAAAATTCTTAACACAATCATAATCCATTCAAAATATCCATATCAACTTAAATTTAAATAAATTTGTATCAGACTATTCATTACTGATTACCAATTACTATAAAAGCTGTGGAAGAAATCATTGTAAAACCTATTATTGCTAAAGAACTTCTGGAATCTCTTAAAACGAAGATAGAGGAGGAGAAACAGGTCATTGTGCATTGTTGTTTTCCGGCATCACCTTTTTTAGGTAATCTGATCAGGATTTGGAATACAACGTATCTTCTGGATAATAGTTCAGAACATCAGAGCAAATTGATCCATGCTGAAAATATTTCTATATTTCCGGATTGGACCCCGGTTCCTTTTATGCGGGATTTTTGGTTTACTTTGATATTTTCTGGTTTACCTAAAGGCTGTAAAAGTTTTGACCTTAAAGAAGTTATTCCTGAAGAAGGAGGATTCTTTGTGGAATCTATTAAGAGAAATTCTATGGATGTATATCGGGTGAAAATTTCAGAATCTTATTAATGAAAACAAGGGAAGAGAAGCTACAGCAGATCATAGCCTGGGCTGAACAGAATAAGGATATCCGGGTCGTTTTATTAACCAGTTCATTGGTGAATCCCTACGCTCCTGTTGATGATTTCAGTGATCTGGATGTAGAGCTAGTTTTTGAAAATATGGCATCTTATGAATCCGATAAAAAATGGGTTGAACTTTTTGGAGTGCCTATTTCTATGGTGGAGGAAGATGAGACTTTTTTTGAAGGTAGGCATGCGATGAAAATGGTTTTGTATGAAGACCACGTAAAAGTTGATTTTAAGCTGTATCAAAAATCTGAATTTATAAAAGAAGTACAGGAAGAAATACTTCCTGAAGATTGGGATGTGGGATATAAAGTATTGGTAGATAAGGATCAGCTTACAAAAGATTTAAAAGCTCCAACATATCAATCGATCATGATTCAGAAACCTACACCCGAAAGGTTTCAGCAGCTGATCAATGATTTCTGGTGGGATACAACTTATGTTGCAAAATGTTTAAAGCGTGATGAGATCTTCTATGCCAAATTCATGAGCGAGGATGTCATAAGAACAGACTATTTCGTTCCTCTATTGGAATGGTATATTGCCAGTGAACAGGGATGGAATAATATGACTACCAATAAACATGGAAGACTTTTCAAGCGATATTTGTCTCCTGAACTCTGGAAGAAAGTTGAAGCAACTTTTTCAGGAAATAATATCGAGGAAAACTGGAATGCAATATTTGCGTATGCAGATCTCTTTCATGAAATAGGGATTGATATTGCAACAAAGATCAATACAGTTTATCCTGAAGAGCTTGAAAATAAAGTAAGAAAATACCTGATTGAAATTAGGTTACAAGGCTAAGCAAATTCGTTTTGTTGGATTAAATTTTCGATACAATACTCGGTAATAGCCACAATAGTAACAAAAGGATTTACTCCGATTGTTCCGGGAATTAAAGAACCATCCAGAACGAAAAGGTTTTCATGATCATTTAATTTTCCATAGGAGTTCGTTGCTTCGCCTAATACACAACCTCCTAATGGATGGTAGCATATATTAGGTCCAAAACCATTTTTAAAAAGAAAATGACTTCTTGTCCCACCATTTGCTTTATTCATTTTTTTGATAAAATAATCAGCATTGGCTCTCATTTTTTCAGTATGACTTTCATTCCAGTCAATAGCAAGTTTTTTAGCAATAGGATCATAAGAAACCTTTCCTTTTTTATCAACGCGATTGATTAATAAATACAACGCAGTGGCTACGTCCATTCCCATCGGTAGTGGTGCAATCTCTGTGAAGAAAGGATGTTCCCTATCATCCCAATTATCAACTCCGCCTACTGGAATTGTGGATTGTTGAACTCCGGTACCTCCGGATAAAGGTCTCACCCAGTTTCTGCCCGTCATAAAGTTTCCGTTATTGCCCCAATTCTCACCGACATTTTTTCCAAGAGGAAACTGATTCCTGAAATTCGATTTCATTAAAAGCTCTAATGTTCCTATGGTTCCAGCTGATAATATCAGTTTTTTACAATGAAAGACTTTTTCTGCCACAAGATCTCCCGAAGTATTGATGTGACGAGCCTGCAGCGTATAGCTTTTGTCTTCATTTAGTTCAATAGAGTCAACACAATGTAAATCTAGGATTTCAAGATTTCCAGTGTCTAGTGCCTTTTTGAGATAGGTTTTATCAAGACTGTTCTTACCATAATTATTTCCGTAAATAACTTCAGTGTTAAGAGCAGATCGTGGAACTTCATTTTTAAATTCCTTTTCCATGTATTTGAAATCATATACATTCGGAACTCTGATGGTCTTGAAGCCGGCTTTATGAGCTTCTTCTTCACCTACTCTTGTAAATTTATAATAAGGACAGTCATTTAAAAACTGTTCATCAATAACGTTTACCTTTAATTCTTTTCGGGCCAAAGGGAAATAAAACTGATAAAATTTTTCAGCATCTAATTGAGGAAAAACCTCTTTAAAATAGCTTTCCTTAGGTGTTACTGCCATTCCGCCATTAACGATGGATCCACCACCCACACCTCTTCCTACCCAGATGTTGATGTGTTCAAAATCCAATCGGTCCAAAGCTCCTGTAAAAGGAGTTAAAGAAAAGAGGTTCATAAAAGGAGCTATCGTTTTCTTTTTTAGCCAGGCTGCACTTTTTCCAGGCTTTAATAAATTGGAGAATGGTAGTCCCGATTTTTCCCAATTAAGACCCATCTCCAGCATCAGTACTTTTTTTCCTGCTTCACAAAGACGTAAAGCAGCGACAGCTCCGCCATATCCGGAACCAATAATAATGATAGGAGATTCTAATGTTTTCCTTTGTTTCTTAATTTTCGGCTGTGATGCAAAAAGAAGATGAGTACTCAGGAAGTAAAGACTCGATATTCCTAAGGCACTGGTGGTAATGAATTTCTTTCTATCCATGATCCTTATTTCTCAAAAAGCATGCTAGAAAAACAAAAAAAGTCATAAATTATATTTAAAATATTGCCCAATTTTTACCGCACTTATACTGTTCATCCTCTAAAAAATTCATAGTTTTATTCTTTTAATTTTGATATTCATGAAAAAATATATTTTAATACTCTTTCTATTTCCATTATTAGTCTTTTCTCAAAAGACGATTTCAAAAGAAGAGAAAGAAGTAAAGAAATTTCAGAAAGAGCTTAATGAAGAATACTTAAATTCTAAAGAAACTCCTTTACGCGGTGATAATTTTACCAACTTCAAAGAACATCCTTTCTTTCCATTTGATTTAAAATACAGAGTAACTGCAAATTTCGTTAAAACAGAAAATTCTGAACCTTTTGAAATTCCCACTTCATCGGGGAAAACAAAACAATACAAAGAATATGGAAAGGCTAGTTTTCAATTGGACGGAAAGCCTTATACCCTGACATTGTATCAAAGCCTAGACTTATTAAAGCAGGAAAAATACAAAGATTATCTTTTCCTTCCTTTTCGTGATGCAACCAATGAAAAGGAAACCTATGGTGGTGGGAAATATATGGATCTGAAAATTCCGAAAGGAAATACTATTATTCTGGACTTTAATCAATCATATCAGCCTTATTGTGCTTACAATGCCTATGATTACAATTGTCCGATCGTTCCCGAAGAAAATAAGCTTCCTGTAGAAATTCGTGCAGGAGTAATGTATAACGATATTTATCATCATTAAAAAATGGTTAACCTACACTTTTACAAACCAGAAGACTTTTCTGAAGTTAATTATATTCTGGATGAAATCCAATCACAGTATACATCAACCGCAGAATTCGCTATAGAAAGGATCAAAGAGCGTAATGATGGGAAAGGTTTTTCTATCACCATTTTTGATGACGATAAACCTGCAGGTTATTTCGCCCTGGACTTTGGTGATGATAAATTTGATCTTACTGATAATCCAAACTCGGTTTTACTGAGATCACTGTCTATAAACCCCGACTTTCAGGGAAAGGGAATTGGTAAAGCAGCGATGATTCATGTGGATGATTTTATCAGAAGAAATTTCAAGAATTGCGATGAAATTGTTTTAGCAGTGAATCAAAATAATACCTCAGCCTATGAGCTTTATTTAAAAGTAGGATACCGATACGATGGTAAAACCAGAATAGGCAGAAGTGGGCCACAACTTCTCATGTATAAAAAACTTTAAGAAAATTTTAAAGTAAAATCTTATTCTCAGCGTGATCTTTCCCTTAACTTTGAGTAACATCAAATAATAAATATGGAAATATCACTTCGTAATCAGGTAGTAGTTGTTACTGGTGCATCAAGCGGAATAGGTACCGGAATTGCTAAATCTCTTGCTTTGGCAGGAGCTACGGTTATTGTTAATCATTCTTCAGAAAGATCTACTGATGAGGCTAAAGCAGTTTTAAAGGATATTACTGATGCCGGTGGAAAAGGGATAACCTATCAATGTGATGTTTCAAAAGAAGATCAGGTTGTAAAAATGTTTCAGGAAGTAGTCTCGCAATTCGGAACTGTAGATATTCTGGTGAACAACGCAGGGATTCAAAAAGATTCTAAATTTACAGAAATGACCATCGATCAGTGGAATGCTGTAATTGGTGTCAATCTAACCGGGCAATTTCTTTGTGCCAGAGAAGCTATAAAAGAATTTCTACGCCGTGGTATCGATCTTTCCCGTTCCAAAGCTTGTGGGAAAATTATTCATATCAGTTCTGTTCATGAAATTATCCCATGGGCTGGTCACGCTAATTATGCATCCAGTAAAGGTGCGATAAGAATGCTGATGCAGACATTAGCTCAGGAGCATGGAGCTGATAAGATACGGGTTAATTCTATTTGTCCCGGAGCAATTCAAACCCCTATTAATAAGGATGCATGGAGCACTCCTGAGGCTTTAAATAATCTTCTTCATCTCATTCCATATAACAGAATTGGACAACCGGAAGATATCGGAAACTTAGCTGCATTTTTAGCCAGTGATTTGGCCGATTACATTACAGGAACAAGCGTTTTTGTAGATGGTGGAATGACCACTTTTGAGAGTTTTTCTACTGGAGGATAGAATTTGTCATTCAAAATGTAGCAACAAATTGAAGAATCTCATCTTTTAATTCTGATAGATTACTGTAGAATTAAGATCTAATTACTTATCATTCATAATATATCAACATGACAGAAAAACAGAGGCTTTCAGATGTTACCTGGAAAAAATGGGGTCCTTATGTAAGCAATAGGGAGTGGGGACTCGTTCGTGAAGATTATAGTGCGAATGGAGATGCATGGAACTATACCAATCATGATACTGCTGAAGCTAAGACTTATCGTTGGGGAGAAGAAGGAATTTGTGGAATCTGTGATGATTGGCAGAAACTGATTTTCTCTGTAGGCTTCTGGAATAAAAAAGACAAGATGGTGAAGGAGCGTTTCTTTGGTCTAAGTAATGGACAGGGAAATCATGGTGAAGATGTAAAAGAATATTTTTATTATCTGGATTCTACTCCCACGCATTCTTATATGAAGATGTTATACAAATATCCTCAAAATGCTTTTCCTTATGAAGATTTGCTAAAAACAAATGCCGAAAGAAGTAAGAGTGATGCAGAATATGAATTAATTGATACAGGAATTTTTGACCGGAATGAGTATTTTGATATTTTTATTGAATACGCTAAAGAAAGTCAGAATGATATTTTAGTGAAACTAACAATTATCAATAAATCAGAAAATGAAGCCTCTCTTAATATCATGCCTGGTGTTTGGTTTAGAAATACCTGGAATTGGGGATATGATGATTATAAGCCTCAATTGAGCTCTGACGAAGCAACAACTATCAAGGTTCATCATAAAGATCTAAACGTCAAAAATGTATATGCAAAGCAGTCATTGAAGACCTTATTTTGTGATAATGAGACTAATAATGAAAGGCTTTATCAGTCATCTAATCTCTCCCGATATTGTAAGGACGGAATCAATGATTTCATTATTAATAATAATTCATCAGCAATAAATCCCAATGATATTGGAACAAAGGCTTGTTTTTTTATTGATGAAAATTTTAAAGCTAAAGAAACAAAAACATTTGAATTCAGGATTTCTGATAAAGACTTAACCGAACCATTTAAAGATTTTGAAGAAATTTTTGATGGAAGGAAAAAAGAATCCGATGAATTTTATAATGAAATTCAGAAAGGAATGCAGTCTGATGACGAAAAAATGGTGCAAAGACAAGCTTTTGCAGGAATGCTTTGGAACAAAATGTACTACCATTATAATGTAGAAAAATGGTTAAAAGGAGATCCTGGAGAAGTAAACCCTCCAAAATCCAGAGAAAAAATAAGAAATTATGATTGGAAACATCTTAATAATGAACATATTATTTCGATGCCCGATAAATGGGAATATCCATGGTATGCTACTTGGGATCTGGCATTTCATGCCATTAGCTTTTCATTAATTGATCCCGATTTCGCAAAGTATCAGTTAAAACTTTTCCTATTTGAGTGGTATATGCATCCAAATGGTCAGCTTCCTGCCTACGAGTGGGATTTCAGTGATGTGAATCCTCCTGTTCATGCCTGGGCTGTTTTCAAGGTTTTTAAAATCGATGAATACCTTAATGATAAGCCTGATTTGCAATTTCTGGAAAGTGCTTTTCAGAAACTATTAATGAATTTCACATGGTGGGTAAACAAAAAAGACAATAATGGAAATAATATTTTTGAAGGCGGATTTTTAGGACTTGATAATATAGGTGTTTTTGATAGAAACAGTATGCTTCCTAATGGTGAACAGTTAGAACAGGCCGATGGAACAAGCTGGATGGCCATGTTTGCTCTCAATATGATGAGGATAGCACTGGAATTGGCCTTGTATAATAATGTGTATGAGGAAATGGCAATGAAGTTTTTTGAGCATTTTCTTTCAATAGCCCACTCGCTCGATAATATGGGAGATGAAAACTTTGGACTTTGGGATGAAGAGGATGAATTCTTTTACGATGCAATTTCCTCTAAGGATGGAAATCATATGTACCTGAAACTACGAACCATAGTGGGGCTTATTCCGATGTTTGCTGTTGAAGTAATTGATGATGAGGTAATTGAAAAACTCCCGAACTTTAAAAAGAGAATGTATTGGGTATTGAAAAATAAACCTGAACTGGCAGCTCTGGTTTCTCATTGGGAAGTAAAAGGGCATGATTCCAAACATTTGCTTTCACTCCTCCGTGGACATCGTCTAAAAAGATTACTTAGCAGAATGCTTGATGCCAATGAATTTTTAAGTGATTATGGAGTTCGTGCATTATCTAAAGTATATGAACAGAATCCTTATGCAGTTAGCCTGAATGGAATTGACTATTCTGTAAAATATACCCCTGCGGAAAGTGATAGCGGACTATTCGGAGGCAATAGCAATTGGAGGGGGCCTATTTGGTTTCCTATTAATTATTTAATTATTGAAAGCCTTCAAAGCTTTTTCTTCTATTATAGCCCAGATTTTATGGTAGAATATCCAACAGGAAGTGGAAGCTATTCCAATCTGGATCAAATTTCAGATGCCTTGAGTAAAAGGCTTTCCAAGATATTTTTAAAAGATGAAAATGGAAACCGCCCTGTTAATGGACAATATCCAAAGTTTCAGACAGACCCTGATTTTAAAGATTATATTCTGTTTTACGAATACTTTCATGGAGATAGTGGGCGTGGAGTAGGAGCTTCCCATCAAACAGGATGGACAGGCTTGATAGCAAAAATTCTTCAACCGAAGTTTCCTAAGAAAGAAATCGCAGAATCTGAAACAGAGAAGCCTGAAGATGTAAAATCTTAAAAATTGATCTTTCAATTTCACAATTTAGCAGGTTATTCAAAAATCTGCTGAATGATTTCCAAAGAAGTTGGTATTTTAAAATCACTGATATGATAATGATAGTAGACCAATATGCTATCAAGGAAATCCTTCCGGAAGGAAGAATTGATCTTTATTTCATATGGATTCTCAGAAGAAATAATTGACTTCCAGAGTGAGGATACCTCATGATTAAATAGTTGATGAGTCTGAGAGAGTGAAAAAGTTCCCGTTTCTGGATCCAGAAAATCATATACATTTACCAGAGGTGTAATCCCATGTATTTTTAATATTTTAATTAAAAAAATAAGATGAGACTGATAGTTTAGTGAAGATAGCTTACCTATAAATTCATCAATACTAAAAAATAAGATCAGGTTTTTATCTTCATTTCTTAGAATCTGATTTAAAAAATCTGAGACAAAAAAGATGACCGTATTGATCTTGATATCTGTATAAATATCATTATTTTTTACCAATTCAAATTTTGAAATGGATCGTATACCGCTGCTTTTTCCCATACTAATGGAAATATTCAGTTGATTCAACGGCTGTAACAGTGCCTTTTTCTTATTTCTTTTAGAGTATATCCCCTTTAGGAAATAAGTCTGAAAACCATCTTCCTCCGTAAAACAATGCAGAATCGCATCATTCTCACCATATTTTATAAATGAAAGTAAAAATGCTCTTTGTGAATTCATTAATTAACCACAGCTATTTTAGCAGTAGCCTTATCAGAACCATCTTCATTGGTCATTAATACAAAATAGATTCCTGATGCTACCCTCGTGCCACGTTGATTATTGAGATCCCACTCGTAATAACCACCTCTTGCTACTGCTGAATGAACAACATTTCCAGCTACATCTGCAATTCTGATATTCGTTTTCTCAGCTAAACCTTTAATGGTTACTTTTCCTTTAAAGTTAGAATATACCACAGGATTTGGATAAACCACAACATCTCCAAAATTGGAAGTTACATCAGCCACATCGCCCTGATAAGTAACAATTCCGCTATAGGAAACAAAATATACTTTTCCTGTTTTCCTGTCTACTTTAATGTCTGTGATACTATTGGTGGGTAATGGCGAGTTTTCTTTAGTAAAGTGTTTGATGGTACGCTGTCCATCTGAAGACATATAATAAACGCCACCGCCGTCTACAGAGATCCATTTGTAATCTCCTGCATCTACTTCTATTTGTAAGATTTGAGAATCACGAAAAAGCTCTTCTCCAAGATTATTTTGCTCAATAATAATTGGTTCTACAGCAGGATTAGGTTCTTTAATTGCTGATACAGCATTTGAGAACACTCTTAATCCACTATCAGAACCAATCCATGCGTCTCCTGCCTTATCAATAGCGACAGAAATACTTCCGTTAGAATTGGTTGGAAGTCCATTGGACTGACTTAACAAATAAGGCGTGTCATCAGATACATTTGTAGGTGTTTTTTTATAATCATATACCAAGAAGTTATTTGTTCTTGGCATGGGAATCCATAATAAATTTTCATAGTATAATGCTTTTTGAACACCATTACTTAAAAGACCGAGATCTTTTACAATGAAATTATCTGCTGCTTTATCATAGGGAGCTATTGCGATGGAACCTGTATCCATGAATGCAATAGTAGCAATGAGGTTATTTTGATCATCATATGTTAAACCAACTGGACGACGTACAAAGTCACTAGGTGCAGCTAAATCGTAATATTTAGTAAAATCGAAATCTTTATTACCAGCATTATACTTCATCTTGTAAATACCTTGCCCTCCAAAGACGTAATTGGTAAAGAAAACCTCATCAGGATTACTAGGATTAGAAGTAGCATCCAAAACATTAAAAGTTTGGGATTTTCCTATAAAATAAGATGGATAAATCCACTGCATTCCATTAAAATAATAAAAACCTGGGTTTTTAGGATTGATTACAGGCCCGTTAAATCTTGCATCTCTGGAACCTGTTGATATTAAAAGTTGATTTTCACCATATAAACTAAGCTTGTATGCATTATTGAAATATGGACCATCTGGTTTAAATGAGTTACTGGCTTCGTCCTTAATCCCTGATAATATGGATCCACCATACATTTTGCCGTTCACTGTTGTTGCTGTGTTACATTCTTCACCAAGACTTACAGCGCCCATGAAATTTCCATTAGTATTAAATGAATAAATTCTGGCTTGATCGGTTACAATGATATTATTTGGATTTACTACGATATCGCTAACTTTTCCAAAAGTTTGTGAAAGTGGAGTAGCTACACCGTTGTCGTAGAGATATGCTGTTGTCGGAGAAGAAAAACTTAGTACAGATTCTGAATCGATTTGCGTAAATGAACCTGGCATTTCAGTAGTCCATGTAGAATATATCGGAAAGGTAGTATTCATTTCATGGCTTTTAAATCCGGTAGTGGTTACACAGTATACTTTATTGCCAACAATTGTTGCCTCGTTACTCGCTTGATAAACTCCACCAACAAGAAAAAATGTAGAATCATTGAATTCTTTTTTCTTCAGATCAAAAATTGAAAGTCCATATCCAACTGAAACAACAGCCTTGTCTCCAGTAATAGAAATATGATTGATCTTTTTACTTCCGTTGTATCCGGTAGCAATAGGAATATCAACCACATAAGTAACCCCGTCTGGAGTTACAACATCTAAAGAACCATTTTGATAACCTATCAGTCCTATTTTAGTTTGTGGATTATAGTCGAAGGCAGATATACCAACCTCGTGTAGACCATTTGCTTTAGACAGCTTTGTAATTTCACCTGTTGATATGGTATAATAAAAAAGTCCGTTTTCTGCTGCTGCAATTATTTTTCCGTGATCTTCTTTCATAGCGATCACATTATTGTAAGAGAATATATCCGACCATTTCTTTGACGAAATAACCTGTGCATTTGCGAATTGTATGGATGCTAAAATACCAAGGGAAATTATGGAGAGTTTTTTCATATTATGCTATTATACTGCTGTCTATAACCTGATTGTTCCAAGAAATATGTTGTACGTTTTTGTTGTTGTCAAAGTAAAAATCTATTCTTCCTAATAAAAGTCCGGCCCATCCAACCTGATTAACCAAAACATTTTTGCCCTGTCTGTTTTTAAAACTTTGAGGTTCTGATAGAAAAGTATGGGTATGGCCTCCTAAAATGATATCAATATTTTCTGTATTGGCAGCCAATATTTTATCACTCACTTTATTAGGTTCATCATGATAATCATAACCAATATGAGATAAGCAGATCACAAGATCACACTTTTGTTCATTTTTTAGAAAATTGGAATAATGCTGGGCAACATCAATTGGATCAGAATAAACGGTCTCTTGATATTGTTTTTTACCCACCAGACCTTCTAGCTGAATTCCCACGGCAAAGATTCCTACTTTAATTCCATCTTTATTAAAAATTTTATACTGTAAAGTTTTTCCATCTAAAACAGTATTTTTAAAGTCATAATTTGAGCATATAAACGGAAATTGAGCATTAGGCAAGACCTTTAAAAAACCTTGAAGTCCATTATCAAAATCATGATTACCCATTGTGGATGCATCATATTTCATCATAGACATTAATTTAAATTCAAGCTCACCTCCGAAAAAGTTAAAATAAGGAGTGCCCTGGAAAATATCTCCGGAATCTAATAACAATACATTACTTTCCTGGCTTCTGATCTGTTGAATTAAACTTGCTCTTCTGGCAAACCCTCCCTGATTAGGGTTCTTTGTATAACTTTCATCAAAAGGTTCTATTCTGCTGTGCTGATCATTGGTATGAAGAATAGTAAGTTTGTTTGTCGAGGTTAGACTGTTCAATTTTAATTCCTCTGCCATCATCATATTGGGAGCTAAAGCCATTGCTAAAGTTCCACCACCTATTGCTTTTAAAAAACTTTTTCTATCCATTAGTTCTTACCAATAAAATTTAAACGAATATCTGTGTTGGGTACAACCTCTGAGTTTCTTTTGAAATAATCAATAAATAACTCCCTCATTTTTATTCCAGTAGGAATTGATTCTCCTTTTGCAAAGAAGCTCATATTATCTCCACCCAGTGCCAAATAATCTGAGGTTGCAATATAGTAATCCTGATTAGAATTCACTGCTTTACCATTAATTAAAGTTTTGGCTGGTTTTCCGTTGTCGGTTTCTATGTATAAATGGGAAACAGGATTGTTGACCTGTTTTTTTGCGTAGTATTCAAATAGACCTTCAAGATCAGATCCTTTCATTTTAACGATAACCACTTCATTTTCAAATGGCATTACTTCGTAGACATTCTTAAGTAAAATATCACCTTTTCCAATCGAAGTACGAATTCCACCAATGTTAATTAATGCAGCATCAACATTTTTTTTAAGATGAGTCTTTGCCCATTCATCTGCTCCACTGAAAGTGTAATCAGCTAAAAGATTTCCAAGATTGCTGTTATCTCCCTGTTTTGTAAGATCTACGTTGGTATGAGAGATCTTTTGATTCATCTCTTTATCCAGTTTCAGTTTATAGGGTTCAATAACCTTTACAAAAGCTTCATCATTCTTTAGCTCTTTATTAATAGAAATATTTTTCTGAGTTTCTACATTTGCAACTTGTAAAGAAGTTGTTTTACAAGAGGTAAGGGAAACCAAAGCAATTCCTAATAATAAGAATTTATTTTTCATAATTTCTTTTAGTATATGCAAATATAATTATATGTATAATAAAACATTATTATTTATTATAAATTCTTAGTCTAAATTATTAAATTTGGAAAAAATAATTCTAACAGATGAGCATTTTAAAAGGAGTAGGTGTAGCTTTGGTAACACCCTTTAATGAAGATTTATCCGTTGATTTTGATAGTTTAACAAAACTTGTTGAATACAATATTGAGAACGGAACCAATTATTTAGTTGTTTTGGGAACTACAGCTGAGGCTGCAACACTTTCTGAAGAAGAGAAGAAACAGGTTATAGATCATATCATTAAGGTAAATAATAAACGCCTTCCTTTAGTTTTAGGAATTGGGGGAAATAATACCCTAGAAGTAAAAAAACAAATTGAAGAAACAGATGTGTCTGCTTTTGAGGCAATTTTATCCGTTTCACCATATTATAATAAGCCTAATCAGGAAGGGCTTTATCAGCATTATAAAGTGCTGGCATCTACAGGAAAAAAAATTATCATTTATAATGTGCCTTCCAGAACGGGACAGAATATTGAAGCTGAGACAACACTCCGTTTAGCAAAGGAGTACCCAAATTTAATCTTGATTAAGGAAGCAGCACCTAATATTCTTCAGTATTTTGATATATTAAGAAAAAAACCGGAAGGTTTTTCACTGGTATCAGGAGATGATGAATATGCATTACCTGTTACACTGGCAGGAGGAGATGGAGTGATCTCTGTAATAGGGCAGGCTTATCCAAAAGAATTTTCAACAATGGTGCAGTTAGCTTTTGAAGGAAAAGTGAAAGAAGCTTACAAGATTCATAACAAACTCGTTGAGATTACGCGCTTAATTTTTGCTGAAGGAAACCCATGTGGAGTTAAAGTTATTTTAACTGAAAAAGGAATTATTAAAAACTTTTTGCGACTTCCACTTGTTCCAGCTTCTGAAGGATTGTATGCCAAGATAAAAGCAGAAATGATCAATATTTAAGAAAGCTGAGTAAACTGATTATCAATTTATGAGTCGATAAAATGTTTGTTCTTATTAGTAATAAATAACATAAGGTGAAAGGCTTCGGCTTTTCACTTTTTTTAATCATAAAAAGACATGAAATTAATTAAAGCAACTGAAAAAGATATTCCTCTTATACAGGATTTGGCAAGAAGGTCATGGGAAAATGCTTATGCAGAAATTCTTTCAGAAGAACAGATGGATTATATGCTTAGTACAATGTATTCAGCCGATGAAATTTCGAATCATCTGAAGAATCCAAAGTATCATTATTATCTAATATTAGATGAAGTTAATGATTCGCCTGAAGGATTTGTTGGCTATGAACACGGTTACGAAAATCAAACCACAAAGCTTCACAGAATTTATCTTGTTCCTGAAAGTAAAGGAAAAGGGTTTGGAAAAGAAGCACTAGTATTTCTAGCCGGGAAAACACTTGAAAATGGAGATAATAGAATTATCCTGAATGTGAATAAATTTAATGCAGCAAGAAAATTCTATGAATCCCAAGGATATAAAATATATGATGAAGGGGTTTTTGATATTGGAAATAATTTCGTGATGGACGACTATCTCATGGAGTTTATAATTCACAAATAATAGACTTATAATTCTGTAACATTATCTTATAATTCTATAACGGGTGACCTGTATATAAGCTTGATATTTGCAGTAGAACCAAATCACTTCAAAATAATACATTCATATACTTGGTTTTAAGCTGTTAGCTTTTATCAGTATATTTTTTTCATCCTTAGTGTTTAAATTCCTGTATTCATTAATACAGGAGTTTTTTGCGTTTGTGAATTTTATTTTAAATTTTTTAACCTATTTCACTTTTATATGAAATAAAATATTATATTTACAAAATAATTAACACACTTATACTAGGATGAAAATGTACGTGAAATTTGATTTCAATGCTCTTTGTAAAAAAGTGTTGGATGAAAAACTTAAGGAACAAGGCTTAAAATATAGATTATTAAATTTTGGGGAAGTCGAATTTTACGAAGCATTTACCCAAGAACAACATACTATTTTTAAGAAAAATCTTGAAGATTATGGTATCGAAATTATAGAAAGCCAAAAGATAGCATTGGTACAGAAAATAAAAGATGCTATTGTAGAATTGGTATTTTCTAAAGATATTGTTGCCGTTAAAGCATCTATTTATATTTCAGAAAAATTGAACCATAGTTATGGTTATTTATCAAATCTGTTTTCTGAAGTAGCTTATACTTCCATAGAAAATTTCATTATTCTACAGAAAATAGAATATGCGAAAGAATTGATTATCAATAATAAGCTTAATCTTACCGAGATTGCTCATAAGCTTAACTATTCCAGTGTAGCACATCTTAGTACACAGTTTAAGAATACAACAGGTATTACTCCCTCTCAGTTTCATAAAATAATCGGCAAGAGACGAAAAGAACAAAGTGTCATTGTTACTAATAAAATGCTGTATGACTAAAGAGTATCTGAATGCGATCCTCGTTGATGACGATGAAGGAAATGTTATTTTATTTAAAAATATACTTAAAGATCTAAAAATAGCAGTAAAAGTTCAGTCTTTTCAGAATGGTAAAGATTTAATGAAATACCTTAACAATGCTGAAGCTCTTATTCCTGAGATGTTATTGATGAACTATCATATTCCTCAAAAGAGTATTTTAGAATGTCTGGATGAAATAAAAATGGATTTTAGATTAAGTAATATCATTACAGGAGTATATGCAGAGGCTTTATCAGAAGAAGATGTGGAAAGAATTTTTGTAAAAGGATCGAATATTTATATCAAGAAACCGGATAATTATAAAGATTTAAAAAGAGTGATTTCCGAAGTTGTGACACTTAATTGGCAGTATCATACATCTGGACTGAATAAGGATAATCTTATCCTTAAAGTATGATGAATATTGAGTTTTTTAGGTTTTTAGTTTAGAGACGATTTATATTTATTACATAATACTCACTAAAAGGTGAAAATTTTATAACTATTGAATATAATAATATAAATAGTTATTAGTAACAATAGATGAAATTTGTACAAGAAACGTGCTAACACAAGTTAATCATATAAAACAATTAATGTAAATAATTATTTTTTCAAATCTTGAAAGTAAATTATATTAATCACGATGTTAGTAAAACAAAATGGATTATTAATTTCCAACGGAAAAGCGAAGAAGATCTTTAAACAAAACGGTACAATCATGAAAACTCGATCGTTGGGGGGATATTTATATTCGTTTCTTTTAAAATCCTTTCGACAAACACAGTTAGTTTTTATAATAAGTAAGTTGGAAACATAATTCATTTTGTTTTTTAAAAATTTATTTAGTAGTGGCTTTGGCAAAAATACAAATGCTATAAATATTTTCACTCCACACTACATCACAAGATAGTAAGCATTCTACTAAATAAATTTTTTACTGAACGAAAGTAATTTCTTCTAAATAACAGTTTTATAAGGGGGCCGCGGAAAGATCTTTTTCTTTTTGCGGTTTTTTTATGAAATTTTGCTCCATTTATTTTTCCCTTTATAATACTTTAAATAATAATTTTTTATGATCTGGTGATCGATTCTGCCTAAAAGAGGGTCTGTTTCCAGAATTTTTTCAACGACCTTTTTAGTCGTTTTTATAATTGCTGAATCTTTTACCAGATCCAGTCTTTTAAAATCAACAACACCACTTTGTTGAGTTCCCAGGATATCCCCGGGACCGCGTAGCTGCATATCTACTTCGGATATTTTAAAACCATCATTCGTTTCCGTCATTGTTCTGATACGGGTTCTGCTTTCAGTAGATAGTTTATCAGATGTCATTAATATACAATAACTTTGTTCAGCTCCACGGCCCACACGGCCACGTAATTGATGAAGCTGTGATAATCCAAATCTTTCAGCACTTTCTATAACCATAACAGAAGCATTAGGTACATTTACGCCCACCTCAATAACGGTGGTGGCAACCATAATCTCAGCTTTTCCCGAGGCAAAATAATTCATGGCTGCATCTTTTTCGTCAGGTTTCATTCTTCCATGAAGCATACTGACATTATATTCTGAAAATGCCTCCATGACGTGTTCCAAACCTTCCATCAGATTTTTATAGTCTAAGGTTTCAGATTCTTCAATTAAGGGATACACAAAATAGACCTGCCTGCCCTTTTTAATTTCATCTCTACAGAAATTATAAACATACATTCGATCTTTTTCTCTTCTGTGTGCGGTTACGATAGGTTTTCTACCCACAGGCATTTCATCAATCACAGACACATCCAAGTCAGAATAAAAGCTCATAGCAAGTGTTCTTGGGATAGGAGTAGCGGTCATTACTAAAATATGGGGTGGAATTTTGTTTTTTGCCCATAGTTTAGCTCTTTGGGCAACACCGAATCTATGCTGCTCATCAATAATAGCTAAACCAAGGTTTTTAAACTTTACTTTGTCCTCCAATACTGCATGCGTTCCTACTAAAATCGAGAGTTCTCCATTTTCAAGTTCCTGATGGATTATTTTTCTTTCAGAAGCTTTTGTAGAGCCGGTTAATAGGCGAACATTAATATCTGTTTTTTCCAGTAATTCCTTTATTCCGTTGTAGTGTTGTTGCGCCAAAATTTCAGTCGGAGCCATTATGCAGCTTTGAAATCCATTATCCATTGCAATAAGCATAGTCAGCAGGGCAACCATGGTTTTGCCTGATCCAACATCGCCTTGTAAAAGTCTATTCATCTGGATAGGTTTCTTCATATCCAGTCGAATTTCCTTTAAAACCTTCTTTTGGGCATTAGTAAGCTCAAAGGGAAGATGATTTTCGTAGAAACCGGTAAAATAATCACCAACAATTGGAAAAGGATTTCCAAATGATTGACTTTTATGATGGATCTTTTTTAAGCCATAACCCAACTGAAAGAAAAAGGATTCTTCAAATTTTAATCTGTAATTTGCTTTTTCAAAGTATTCTAGATTTTGAGGAAAATGAACATTCAAAAAAGTTTGTTGCCTTGATAAAAATTTAAAAGACTGCATCATATAGTCAGGTAGATTCTCCTGAATAAGATTAGGAATTTCTTTGCAGATATTTCTAAGAATTGTTTGAAAGAATTTCTGATTAAGACCTCGTTTTGTTAATTTTTCTGAACTGGGATAAATAGGTCTTAGACGATTGTCATTTTCTTTTTTTTCCTCAATTTCAATCTCCGGGTGTGGCATTGAAAATTGATTGTTAAATAAATTGATCTTTCCGAAAATATAGATTTCCTTATTAATTGGTAGCTGCTCCTTTAGCCATTTTGAATATTGGAACCATACCAGATCCATCATTCCCGTTTCATCATTAAATTTTGCAGTAAGTCTTTTGGTTTTACCTGTCTGTATTTCCTGAACACTTGTAATTTTTCCCTTTAGCTGAATTTCGATATTGCTTTCCTGAAGGTTGGCAATCTTATACACTTTGTTTTTATCCAAATAACGAATAGGATAGAAGTTTAATAAATCTTCTACAATAGAAATTCCCAACACATTTTTAATGAGTTTAGCCTTTTCGGGACCGATTCCCTTGACATATTCTATGGAAGTTTCTAAAGTCATTCAGATAAAAGCTCAATACAATAATAGATGAATTAGTGAGAAAAATGAGATTCCATATCAGCTATTCATTTTTGTAAGCGAGCCCTAATTTCGGCAAAATAGAATAAAATTTCAAATTTTTTAAGAAAAAAGACTTTCATAATTTGAAAGTCTTTGATTTTTAATTCTTTATTTTAGATTTGAATCTTTTCTGATAATCTTCCCATTGTTCACGGGTTCGAATTTTTTTATATAAATCCTTAGAAATGAATTCTAAATAAGGTTCAAGCTCAATCGCTGAAAGTTCACCCTGAAGGATCGTAATGGGACCTCCGTTTTCATCCAGAAAAACAGTACTTGGAACCGCAGCCACATTCATATATTGGGTAAATTCGTGCAAAGAATTTTTGCCTTTTTTATACTCTTTATCGTGATTTGAAAATGTTCTTCCAAAGATTTCAATATCACCTTTTTCTTCTGCATTGAATTTTACCGGATAATAATTGTCGTTTAAAATTTGAGCTATAACCGGATGTCCATAAGTCTTTTTGTCCATTATTTTACATGGGCCACACCAATCTGCATAAAAGTCAACAAGGATCTTTTTAGGATTTTGTTTTTGAGCCTTTAGCGCCTCCTCAATAGTCATCCATTTGACTTGGGCAAAACTGAAGGTGATTAAAAACAAACTTACTATGCTTAGAATTTTTTTCATTTAATTTTTAATTATTAATAAAAATAAGCATAATAAGCTTACATTTATTTTACATCTTGCATTAATTTTCTCACAAAGGAGGACATCAAAATTAATACCACTCCGGCAATTAATGCATAGATTCCCAATGTTTTATATCCATCAGTATAAGCAACAAGTTTACTCATGTTAGTATTTCCTGTATTAGCCTCAGATAAGCTGGCTCCGATTTTCCCTGCTGCAAATTGTCCGAATGCACTTGCCAAAAACCATAATCCCATCATCATACCAAACATTTTCTTTGGTGATAATTTGGTGATAATGGACATTCCTATTGGTCCTAAGCACAGCTCTCCAAAGGTGATGACCAACCATGTAAAAGTAAATAGGTTGAGTGAAGACTTACCATCTGAACCGGCAAAATATCTCAGGCTATAAAATAAAAAGAATCCTGCAGCCAGGAATAAAAATCCAATTCCGAACTTGTTAATGGTATTAGGCTCAAGTTTTCTTTTATTTAAACCAATCCATGCTAAACCGATCAGCGGACTAAAAATAATAATGAAAAAAGAGTTAGCACTATTGTTTATCACATTGGGATCCATCCCGAAGCCTAAAAGTTTATGTACTAAATTGTCTTTCGCGAATAAAGATAAAGATCCGCCACTTTGCTCATAAATAGAGTTGAACAAAAAGTACATGAAGATAAATATAAATGCTGCAACAAGTTTCTTTTGATAAGGAGAGGTTTGTTTTAGTGTTTCAACTATAAAATACCCAACAGCTGCAATACCTATTAAATACATAAAGTAATCTGTATAATTTGTATTCTTCACCATAATGAAAATAAGCGGCATGCTTAATAATGCACCAATATAGACCAATACTTCGCGTAAAGTTCTTTTTGATTGTGGAAGTACTTGCAACGGTGAGTCTCCAATAGGACCTAAGGATTTTTTCGTAGCAAAAAAAGTAATTAAACCTAGAATCATCACAATAGCTGCTGCAAGGAAGCACCAGGACCAGGAGTAATATTTTCCCAGATAAACACACAGAGCACCACCTAAAAGCCCACCAATATTGATTCCTGCATAGAATAAGCCATATCCGGCATCTCTTCTCGGATCATCCTCTTTATAAAGTTCTCCTACCATGGAAGAAATATTGGGTTTAAAGAACCCAGTCCCAATAATAGAGCAGGTAATACCAAAATAAAAGAAATCGTGTGGGGAAAAGGCAATAATAAGATTACCGATTGACATGATAATACCTCCAAAAACCAAGGATTTTTTGAATCCTAAAATTTTATCGGCAAAAATTCCGCCAATAAAAGTAAAAGCATAAATGAAAGCCTGTATGGCGCCATATTGTAAGTTCGCTTTATCTTCTAATAAACCTAATTGATCCACCATGAAAATCGTAAGAACACCACGCATCCCATAAAAACAAAAACGCTCCCACATTTCTACCGTGAATAGCGTCCAAAGCTGTTTAGGATACTTTCCTTTAAAATTTTGTATTTCTTCTAATGTATACATATTAATTGAACAATAATAAAATAAGATGTTTCATTTTGAAACGGATTCGCTAATTTATAAAAAAACCTCTGACTTAGCAGAGGTTTTTTATAGTATTTTATTAATGAAACTAGCCTACGCCGTTCATCATTTTCTTTAATCTTGGTGAAAGTATGGCAAGAATTACAGATGCGATACCACAAAGTACAACGAATACCATGAAGAATTCAAATAAATTATGAATTTCTACACCCGCAAAAGTTGTATTGGCAATAGGTAATTGTTCTTTCTCAAATAAAGCCAATTGCTCAGGAGTAAGTGTTACTTTTTTATCCAAAACATCCTGTAGATTTACACCCAGTTTTTCAGCTTTTACAAACTTGTCTCCTGTTGCAGGAATAATAGCCCCTAGAGAACCTGCTAAGGCATAACCCGCAGCATTAGAGATAAAGAAAACCCCATACAACAATGAAGCAAATCTTTTTGGAGCAAGCTTACCTACCAATGATAATCCGATTGGTGATAAACAAAGCTCTCCCATTGTTTGAATCAAATATAATAACATTAACCATTTGATGGCTAATAAACCTGTATTTCCCAGATCTTTTACATTGTAAGCGATAATGAAATAACTTAAAGCAATTAAGGCAAGACCTATTGCCTGTTTCATTGGAGATACCGGCTCTTTTCCTTTAGCTCTCAATTTATCCCAAAGGATACTGAATGGCAATGCCAATGCTACAACAAATAGTCCATTGAAGATTTGTACCATAGATGGCGGCATATTCCAACCAAAAATACTTCTGTCTGTTTGGTTATCTGCGATAAAAGTTAAAGATGAACCTGCCTGTTCAAAAGCGGCCCAAAAGAAAATAATAAAGAATGAAACAATATAAATTACCCAGATTCTTTGTCTTTCCACTTTGTTTTCAGCAGAGCTCATGATCAAAAATGCCAGAGAGATCCCTGCAGCGTAGATAAATGGATAAATAAGCCCTTTGATAAGCTGTCCCATTCCTACAGAATTGAATCCAAATTCACCTACTAGAACATATCTGAACACAAAGAAAAGAGCAACAAATAATACAGTTGCTATTCCCATAGATTTTCCTGAAAATTTTGCAGTTTGTGTTTCTCCTTCTTCAAAGTCTGCGCTGGTACTGTTTTTAGGTAATCCTCCGATTGGTCTTCCTTCAGGAGTTA
The DNA here is from genome assembly GCF_025403485.1 of Chryseobacterium paludis. NCBI lineage: Bacteria > Pseudomonadati > Bacteroidota > Flavobacteriia > Flavobacteriales > Weeksellaceae > Chryseobacterium > Chryseobacterium paludis. The sequence continues at coordinate 2,530,956 of NZ_CP099966.1, read as the reverse complement.
CAACATACTTATTTTTAAGGATGAAAAATGTTACTGTTCCTATAATCATTGCGATAGATGCAGCCAGGAATCCCCATTTGAAAGCGAAAATATCTCTAACTCCTGCAGAATCCTTTACATCTCCTAAATAGGGACAAATAAACTGACCTAAAAACGCTCCGATATTAATACCCATATAGAAAATGGTAAACGCCGAATCCAATTTAGATTTTTCTTGTTTAGGATAAAGACTTCCTACCATTGAGGAAATATTTGGTTTGAAGAAACCATTTCCAAAGATAATAATGAATAAAGCCAACCACATAAAGGTTTTTGCTCCGCCTAAGCTTTCAGAAAATGTAGATGCACTCAGGAAAAGTAAAAACTGCCCAATTGCCATAAGGCTTCCTCCTAAGATAATACAGTTTCTGTTTCCCAGATATTTATCTGCAATAAAACCTCCTAATAGAGGTGTTAAATAACATAAAGCAAGAAAACCCCCATAAATAATAGATGCATCAGCCTCCTTCATTAAGAGAGAATTTACCATAAATAAGGTAAGTAATGCTCTCATCCCATAAAAGTTGAAACGTTCCCACATTTCTGTTCCGAAAAGAACCCATAATCCTTTTGGATGTCTGGAACCTTTATTCTCTACAAATTCATCCGGTTTCGGATTTAATGCTTCAATATTATCCATATTTTATTGTTAATTTTTGTTAAGACTAGCAAATATAGTTTTTTTTGAGTTTTTGGCAAGTTTTTAATTTTATATTTAATAAAAAAGCTGTAGAACTCTGCTACAGCTTTATTATCTATCTAAAAGGGATGATTAATGCCCTTTTTCTTTCATGATTTTGTTCAATCTTTTTAACATAGAAAGGCCTAATAACGTTGCAAAAATTAATAAAGCGAAGTTTACTAAGAAATAATTTACTTTATTGTCATAGTTATACCAGGTGCTTGCTAAGATTCCAGAAAGTTTGTTCCCCACAGAATTAGCAAGGAAAAAGCCACCCATCATAAGTGCTGTGATTCTCGGTGGCGAGAGCTTGGAAACAAAAGACAATCCCATTGGAGAAAGACAAAGTTCGCCGACTGTAATGACTCCATAACCGGCAACCAGCCACCATGGAGAAACCTTAACCGCTCCATTATCTCCGGCTATTACTGCTAAAACCATTACCAGACAGGATAATCCAGAAATAAACAGTCCCAAAACAATCTTTGTAGGAGTTAATGGTTCCTTTCCTTTTCTTCGCAGTAAGGCCCAAAATCCAACCACTAAAGGTGTTAAAGCAATAACCCAAAATGGATTGATGGATTGAAATAATTCCGTATTGTACAGAAATACCTGCTTCTCGGGATTCTTTTCAAGTTCTGCACGTTGCTCAGAGGAAATATTTTTAAAATAGACATCTTTGCCGGTTGTTTTTATTGTTTTTCCGTCTTTATCTTTTTGAGATTGATACTGATCATCATAAACAGGAACCTCTTTATCTTTATAGCTTTTCCCATCTACCATATAGATGTCTTCTAAAGGCTTTTCTATAGCTGCAGGGACACTTCGGTCTGTGTAATAATTAGCCCATCTCGTTAATGCTGTTCCATTCTGTTTGAAAACTGCCCAGAAAAACATACTGATCAAAAATACAGATAACAAGGCTCCAATAGAAGTTTTTTCTTCTGGTTTTGCCTTAAAATAAAGAGAAGCATAAAAGTAAATAACAGGGATACAGGCAAAAATAAATGCATCTGTACTGTCACTTCCGAAAATATTATTAGGTACAAACCATCCAATTGCTCCAGCTATGATCGCTGGTAGGAAAACCTTAATTAAGATTTCAGAAAGTTTGGTATCTCCTTCTTGTACAGGCTTCATCTGAGCTGCGTGGATATAATGTTTTCTTCCAATGGTAAAAATTATCATACCAACTAGCATACCTACTCCAGCAGTAATAAAGGCTTCACCCCATCCGAATTTATTACGCATAAAAGCGGCGATAATATTACAGATAAAGGCACCAATATTAATTCCCATATAGAAAATATTGTAGCCAGAATCTTTATTTGCTCTATAAGGTTCTTCAGAATATAGATTTCCTAAAAGGGTAGAAATGGTTGGTTTAAAGAAACCGTTTCCGATAATAATTAATGCTAAAGACCCATAAAATAAAGGTAGATCTTTGAAAACTCCCATCCCGATATAACCCGCAGCCATTAAAATTCCTCCTAAATAGATAGATTTGATATAACCTAAAACTCTATCTGCTAGAAATCCACCAATAAAAGGTGTTAAATAGGTCAAAGCGATATAAGTTCCAAAAATATCATCAGCAGTTTTGTCGGGCAGCCCGAGACCACCTTTCAACCCTGTAGGCTCAATAACGTAAAGAACAAAAATTCCGAGAATTAAATAATACCCGAAACGTTCCCACATTTCAGTAAAAAAGAGAAAAGGCAGGCCTTTAGGATGTTTAGTCTTCATCGATTCAAATTTCAAATTTCTCAAAAGTAAGTTTTTAATTTTAATTGATAAAATAAATTACTCTTTGCAAAACGATTAATGAAATTAATATTAAAAAACCTTCTAAAATAAATTAGAAGGTTTAATAGGTTATTTGATACTAGATTATAAATTATCTAAAATAAAATCTGTCATTTTCTCATACAGTTGTGGTCTTGTCTGGCCACCATAAATCCCGTGATTTTTATCCGGATAAGCCATGAAATCAAACTGTTTTTTGTTTTGAATCAATGCCTCAGAGAATTCCATGGAATTCTGGAAATGTACATTATCATCAGCAGTTCCGTGAATCAATAAGAGTTTTCCTTTTAATAGGTTGGCATATTCTGTTGGGGAATTTTTATCATATCCTTCCGCGTTTTCCTGTGGAGTCCTCATGAACCTTTCTGTATAAACAGAATCGTAATACCTCCAGTTGGTAACTGGTGCAACAGCAATCCCCGCTTTGAAAACATCAGCTCCCTTTGTCATAGCTAAACTCGTCATATAACCTCCGAAGCTCCAACCGAACATTCCGATTCGGCTTTTATCAATATAGGATTGATTTCCAAACCATTTTGCAGCAGTGATCTGATCTTCAATTTCGTATTTCCCTAAATTCATGTAGGTTACTTTTTTGAATTTCGCTCCTTTATATCCTGTTCCACGTCCATCTACACAAGCTACAATATATCCCTTTTGAACTAAATGATTAAACCATAAAGTATTTCCGGTATCCCAGGTGTTAGCCACCTGTTGAGAACCAGGTCCTGAATACTGAAACATAAATAAAGGATACTTTTTGTTTGGATCAAAGTTCTTAGGTTTCATCACCCATGCATTCATTTGATCACCCACTGAGTTTGGAATAGTAATAAACTCTTTATCAACAAAATTGTCAGCTTTTAGTTTTTGTAGCTGATCATTGTTGTTTTGTAATTCTTTTACAGTTTTACCATTTCCGTCTTTTAAGACAAAAGTAAATGGCTTTGAAACTGTAGAGGAGGTCTCGATAAAATAATTATAGTTCTTACTGAAATTGGCAGAATTATTTCCTTCTGCGTTTGAGATCAGTTGAGATTTTCCGTTTTCTATATTGATCTTGGAAATCACTTTGTTGATACTTCCTTTCTCAGTGGTCTGAACATAAATTTCTTTAGACTTTGGATTGTAACCGTAATAATCTGTTACTTCCCAATTTCCTTTTGTAACTTGTTTTTTCAGCTTGCCATCTTTGTCATACCAATATAAATGACGGTTGCCATCTCTTTCTGAACCCCAAAGAAATGAATCATCTTCAAGAAATTCTAATGTAGGGCTATCTGTATCAATCCATTTTTCGTCAGTTTCCGTAAACAACTTCTGAACTGCTCCGGTCTTTGTATTAACTTTTAAAATATCTGAAGCATTTTGTATTCTTTCAGAAGTAATTAACACCATTTCATCTGCTTTTGCAGTTTGAAAAACATTGGGGATGTAATAATTTTTAAAAGAACCTAAATTCAATGGTATTGTTTTTCCTGAATCCAGACGGTATAATTGTGCTGAAACAATAGAATTTTTTTCTCCTGCTTTAGGGTATTTATAACGCATTTCCGACGGATACAATGATTTACCGTAGATAGGAATGTATATTTCCGGAACCTGACTCTCATCTGATTTTACGAAAACAAGTGCATCCGAGTTTTTTGTCCATTCAAATAATCTCGCGTGTCCGAATTCTTCCTCATATACCCAGTCTGCCAATCCATTGAGAATAGAATTTTTCTTTCCATCTGTAGTTATCTGGGTAATTTTTCCAGAGGTTAGATCCTGGAAAAATAAATTGTTTTCAGAAATGAACGCTACCTTACTGGCATCCGGAGAGAATCTTGGCTCCTGCACTGTTTTACCATCATTTAAGCTGGTTACTTTTCCTGATTTTAAATCTTTAACATCAAATTTGCCTAAAAAGGAATGTCTGTAAATTGGCTGACTATCTTTAAGTAAGAGGATCTTCGACTCATCATCAGAAAACTCATAACTCTGGTATTGTCCATCAACAATATTTCCTTCTTTTTGGGAAGTTTTGTAAGAATATTTTGCAATTCCACCCTGTTCAATAACCAGATAATTTTCTCCATTTTTCATGGAAGTAATTCCAGCAATGCCCTTTCCGCGGTAATATCCTGAATATATTTTGTCTAATGTAATTTCTTGTGCTGATAGATTTTGAAATACAGCAGCAATACTAAGAGTTAATAGGATTTTTTTCATTTCTAATTTTAAAGAGATTCAAAGATAATAATTTTATCAAATGCACAAAAAAGCTTTTTTAGATAAGGCTTTGGCAAAAAAATTGGATGTATTATATAAATCAAGCTAAAATAATAATTATGGAAACGAATGCATTCAATCAGAAATTAAACCGTTATGTTTTGAACGATCAAATCGTATACACAGGGTTTTCTAGCTTTAAAGATGCTGAGGGATGTGCTCAGAAAAAAGGAGGAACTTTAGTAGAAGTAAGTTTTAAAGATGGAAATGACAACCCTCAGATTTCAGAAGAAGCAGGTTTAATAGAAAAAAAACTTCATTATTACGTAGATGCTGGTGATGAATATAAATTCATTCATTCCTCGGATCCTGGATTTAAGAAATATGCAGAAGAATTGCAAAAAATAAAGGCTAAAAATGATAAAACGAGTCCGGAAGAAAGGTATTTCGCCAATTTTGAAATTGAAAATATGGAAGATCCGATTATTGTGATCAAAAATGATCGACTGGAATCGGTTACTTCAAGAGAACGTTCAAAGTATTTGAAACATGCTAAAGTTTATGAATTAGGGGTTTCCCTGCCAAAATCTTAAAAAATAATATGATGAGCAAGACAAAATATTCAGACAAAGCTCAAGACAAAGTAGGAAAAGTAATGCACGAATTCAAAGAGGGTAAATTAAAATCCTCTTCTGGAAAGAAAGTAACCAGTCAAAAACAAGCGGTTGCCATTGGTATTTCAGAGGCCAGAGAAAAAGGTTTAAAAGTGCCTAAGAAGAAAAAGGATTAAGTCAAATAAAAACGTGGAATTTTCCACGTTTTTTGTTTAATTTTTTGGCGTTTAATTTTTTACTCCTTTATAATTTGTAGCCTAATCCTACTGGTGATTATAAAGGATCTTGTAGTATTCATCGGCCATTCTATCACTATTGAATTGGTTTTTAACATCATCCATTGCATTGTATTGAATTTTTCTCCAAGCATTTGTATTGTTATAATAAGTTGGGATAATATCATTCTCCAGAATCTCATATAATTTATTTAGATCATAAGTATCCTGTTCGTAAATGCTCATATTCATGTAGTCGACTTTTGGAACTACAAAAGAGTTTTCTTTATGCTTTGCAAATTCAGGAATCCATCCATCATCTGTTGAAAGATTTACGGAGCCATTCATTGCGGCGGTCATGCCTGAAGTTCCAGATGCTTCCCTGGGAACTCTTGGATTGTTAAGCCATAGATCTGAACCTTGTTTTAAAGATTTACTTAAAGAGAGCTCATAGCCAGTTAAAACAGCCATATTCTTATGGTTATTGCTTTCTTCAACAAGGGTATTAAAGGTGGAAATTGCAGTGTAATCCATTGGGTAAGGCTTTCCTGCCCATATAATTTGAACCGGATATTTAGGATTGTTTAATAATTTGTAAAATCTGTCTTTATCATGTAAAAGTAAATCAGCTCGTTTATATCCTGCAAATCTTCTTGCCCAAACAATTGTAAAGATATTTGGATCGAATAAATTTCCGGTTTGATCTGCAACGATCTTGAAAAGTCTCTTTTTTAAATATTTTTTACGATAATCGAATACCGTTTCGTCTCTTTCGTCTTTAGCGTTATAAAGTCGTTTATCGGCCCAGTATTTAAATTCCTGTGCATTGGTGATTGACTTAATCTCGCAAATTCCAGGATATTTACTCCACATCGCTCTTGAAACAACCCCATGCAGCTGAGAAACCCCATTGGCTACTTTAGCCATCTGCAGCGCACAAAGTGAATGATTAAAACGATCATCCTGAGCTCCTTCAATGCTTTTTGCTTCCTCCATGCTGAAATCAGAGAAATAGGACATGTCATAACATAATTTCAGATTATGTTTTTCATTTCCTGCTTCTTCGGGTGTATGGGTTGTAAAGACCAGTTTTTCCTTTACTTTGTTTAGGTCTCCCTTGTATTTTTTTAGTAAATAGAATGCTGCAGGAAGAGCATGTGCTTCATTAAGATGATAAATATCCCTATCAAGATTCATTTCATCCAGTAATTTTGCGCCTCCTTTTCCTAATAAAATGTATTGTGCCAGTTTGGTCGATTCGTTGGCATCATATAGTTTGTGGCAGATGGTCTTTGAAACGTGATCATTTTCAGGAACATCTGTAGATAAAAAAAACATGGGTGCTGTATGAAATGTTTCTGGATCCAGATACCAGACTTTTACCCAAACTGGCGCACTATGGATTTCTATTTGAAATTTTATTCCCGTATCTTCAAGGAAACTATACATTTTTTTTGTCCATACGGGCTGTAATGTCTGATCATGATTTCTAGCTTGATCATAATATCCGAATTTCCAGAGAATACCTATTCCTATAAAATCCTGTTTCAGATTATAAGCACTTCTCATATGAGAACCAGCAAGGAAACCGAGACCTCCGGAATAGATCTTTAAAACTTGCTCGAGAGCAAATTCCATAGAAAAATAGGCTACTTTCTTCGTATATTGAGGATTGATGTTAAAGGGTATTTTAAAATTTTTAAAATCCATGAACCAGAGTTTTAGATTAGATAGCCAAAGGTATTGATAATGAAAATAAACTCTACATTAATTATTTAACAAATTATTTTTAAAAGTATCTGTTGAATAGTTTTTTTACTTACCTTTAAGTGTAATTTTTTGATAATCAAAAACTTCTCGAATAAAACTATAGGTTTCATGTTTTATTAACAATAATAAAAACGAAGAGGATGAAAAAGGTATTTTCAGATGAAGATTTAATCAAGAATCTAAGCTTATATTACCTGAATCGACATTTGAAAAAAAAGCCGATAGAGAAGTATCATCGTAAAATAGATGAATCACAACTTCATGATCGGGAAAAATATAAGAAAAAATCAGAAATTTTACTGCTGAATTCGTTTATGCATCATTTCCCTGATGTTAAGTTTGAAAATCTTACCTGTGAAAGCCCCGATTTTATCGCTAATTTGAATGATAAAAAAATTGGGATCGAGCTAACAGAGGTGATCAATCATTTGGAAATGAAGAAGATTGAAAGTAATTTGAACAAGATTTTCCGTCAGGCTGAAATATTATTAGAACAAGAAGACACTACGAAATATCGTGGTGTTTATTTTTTAGAATTTCACTCGGATTTTAAATTTGATATCTTGGAGGAGCAACAGGAAAGTATTTTATCCATTTACAAAAGCATAAAAAAAAATAAGCCGGTAGGCTGTGTGAAAAGTCTTAGAAAATCTTCGCACCGTAGAAATGTCTTTATTACTCACGAATACAGTATGAATTTATTTGATGAGCTTTGTTCTGATAAGATCTTGGAATTAATTGAAAAGAAAAATGAAAAATTTCCCTATTATGACACTTCTGTAGACGAATGTTGGTTGGTCATCGTTTCCGATATGAACTCTATTGCATCACGATATACTTTTATTCAGGATAAGGAACATCTCAATGAAGTAAAAAGTCCATTTCATAAAATTTTTCATCTTGAAAATCTTTGTGGAAATATGACGAGTATAAAATAATCGTCACAAACACCCTTTAATATTCAATAAATTCTTCATTTAATCGAAGTTAATTTACGATTTTAACATTTTTATTATTTTTAATTAAATAATAAGTATATTTGATATATGTGTTGTGTATTGATTTAATTATTGATTAATTTTTAACAAAAACATGTATTTTATGAAGAAAAATCTACTTATTGCTTTCTTGCTTATATCACAAATTTTCTTTTCTCAGGCTGATTGTGTAACTGCAATCGCAGTTTGTGGTAATGCAAATATAACATACACTCCTTCAGGTCCCGGTGCCATAAATGAAACCCTTGGTGGTTGTTTACAGGTTGAAAATAATTCAACCTGGTATTCATTTACAATTGCTACAGGTGGTACCCTTACATTTGAAATTAACCCAACAGGTCCTGTAGATTACGACTGGGCTATTTATGGACCTAACAAAACCTGTGCTACAAAAGGAACACCTATCAGATGTTCTTCAAACGATGGAACTATTGCGGGTTATCCAACAGGTATGAATATGACCGCAACAGATACAAGTGAAGGACCCGGATTTGGAGATGGTTTCGTTAAATATTTGGACGTATTACCAGGGGAGACCTATTTTTTATATGTTGATAATTTTTCAACAACGGTCTTTACTTTTAATTTAGTTTGGGGTGGAACAGCTACTTTAGCATCTCCATTTACTGATCCTTTAATACAGCCCCATCCTTTTAATCCACCTGGAATTCCTGCAGCTAATCCAGCAGATCCAAGAGAAATAATTGTATGTTCAAACCCCGCAGTTTTTGATTTCAGTACCTTATCAACAGGTATTCTTAATGGAAATCCAAACTTTAATATTACCTATCATACCACTCAAAATGATGCATTAAGTGGAAATAATGCTATCTTAACTCCAATTACTATTAATACAGCAACCACTTATTACTATAGTATCAGCTATACAGATCCGGCAAATCCAAACAATCCTATTAATAAATGTAGGCAGACAGGAAATTTTAAATTCAAAGATGGAACGATAACAGGCAATGATGTAACATTAACTGCCTGTAATAACAACAACATGGGAACAGCGGTATTCGACCTGACGAGTGCTAATGTTATTGGTCTTCCAAATGTTACCAAAAAGTACTATCTGACGATGAATGATCTTAATGCGGGAATTAATGAAATTATAAACCCAAGTGCTTATATATCTTCTGCAGGGGTTGTGTATGTAAAAATAACTTCTCAGTTTGGATGTATTGCAGTAGCAAAAATTACATTAAATTTTTATCCTCCTATTGTTGTACAGGAAGCCACTTTAAGATCATGCTTTATTGAAACTAATCCTTCGACAGCTTCATTTAATCTTACTGCTGCTCTTGTAACACCTACAGGTCCTGTAGGGTTGACTAAAAAATATTATCCTTCTCTAACAGATGCTATCAATGGAACTAATCAAATTGCGACTCTCGCAGCATATATTGCCCCAAATGGTGTTGTCTATGTGCGAGTATCCAATTCAAACAATTGTTTCACCGTTGCAAAAATTACTTTAATTGTTTTGCCGCCAGTAAAATCCAGTGTTCTGGTTGATAAGATCATCTGTATGGAGGATACCACAACATTGGATGCAGGACCGGGCTTTGCTTCCTATCTATGGAGTACGGGTGCTATAACTCAAGCAATCACAAATGTATCAGTTGGAACATATTGGGTCAAACTAAAGACGGGGGAATGCATTACAACCCAGACCGTGAAAGTATATCCTACCGAGCAGCCTGTAATATCAAATGTAGATATCTCAACGAATACCATTACTGTAAATGTTGTAGGGGGAACTCCAGCTTATAAATATTCACTTGATAATATCACTTGGCAGGATTCTAATGTATTTAACAATGTTCCTAGAGGAGACTGTCATATTTATGTAAAAGATATATATGATTGTGAACCTATTGATATTACAGTAACAGTTCCGAACCTGGTGAATGTAATTACACCTAATAGTGATGGTATCAATGATGTGATCGATTATTCTGCACTGGCTCACAAGCAAAACTTAATATTGAATATTTTCGATAGATATGGCAATAAAGTTCATCAGGCAGATAAAACAAATGGCTATAAATGGGATGGAACAACCAACGGAAGTAAAAAAGTTCCGACTGGAACCTATTGGTATTCTGTAACCTGGAGTGAGAATGATAAGAAAAATACTCCTGTTAAATTCTCTAGTTGGATCATGGTGAAAAATAGAGAGTAGTGCTAAAACAAGATAAAGCCATCTTTTGTTAAGATGGTTTTATCTTTAAAGTTTTTATTAACTTTAAAGTATGAAAGAACTATTTATCAAACGTTTCGAATATTATAAATCTCTTGGAGATAAATCTTTTGAACAATTATCAGATGAACAAATGTTTTGGCAGTATAATGTTGAAAGTAATTCAATTGCAGTTATTGTAAAACATATTGCAGGAAATATGATTTCAAGATGGACAAATTTCCTTACGGAAGATGGAGAAAAACCGGGACGGAAACGTAATGAAGAATTTGTAAATACCTTTAAAACAAAACAAGAAGCAATTGGTTTTTGGGAAGCAGGTTGGAAATGTGTTTTTGATGCTTTGAACCAAATTAATGAAGAAAACTTGTATACTACTATTTATATAAGAGGTGAGGGACATTTGGTTATAGATGCTGTTTTTCGCCAGCTGGCTCATTATCCTTATCATATAGGACAGATCGTTTATATTGCAAAAATGATGAAAAATAATGATTGGAACACACTTTCTATTGCAAGAAATAAATCTCAGGAATTTAATGAAGAAATAAAGAATAAACTTGAGGGCGAAGGTCTAAATTCTAATTCTTCACCTGTTTGTTTCGAAAATAATCATGAGGTAAGAGAAGAATATAAACAATAGACTGAATCGATTCAGAGTTTTTATTTAAATTACTATCTTTGCACCCATAAAATTCAGGACTACTCAATGTCAAATTTTCACAAAACTGCCGCATTTCATACCCTTGGCTGCAAATTAAATTTTGCAGAAACTTCTACTATTGCCCGTCAATTAACAGATGCAGGTTATGATAAGGTGAGTTTTGATGATAAGGCAAATGTGTATGTTATCAATACTTGTTCAGTAACTGAAAATGCAGACCGTGAATGTAAACTTCATGTAAAGAGAGCAATGAAGGCTAATCCTGAAGGGTTAGTAGTCATTGTTGGATGTTATGCGCAGTTAAAACCCGAAGAGATCTCGCAGATAAATGGGGTAGATTTGGTTCTTGGAGCCAAGGAAAAGTTCAATATTTTAAGTTATCTGGACGATTTAGAAAAGTCGGAAAGTAACGGTCTTGTCCACTCTTGTGAAATCGAAGAAACAGATTTTTTTATTGGAAGCTATTCTATAGGGGATAGAACCAGAGCTTTCTTAAAAGTTCAGGATGGGTGTGATTATAAATGTACATACTGTACCATTCCTTTAGCCAGAGGGATCTCACGATCAGATACGATAGAAAATGTTCTGACTAATGCTAAGGAAATTGCTGGAAGAGATATTAAAGAAATTGTTCTAACAGGAGTTAATATCGGTGATTATGGGAAAGGTGAATTTGGAAATAAAAGACATGAACATACTTTTCTGGATCTGATCTCTGAACTCGATCAGGTTGATGGTATTGAGAGGATACGTATTTCCTCCATTGAACCTAATCTTCTGAAAGATGAAAGTATTGAATTGGTCTCAAAAAGCAGAAGTTTTGTTCCTCACTTCCATATTCCTTTACAGTCAGGATGCGATGATTTATTGAAAAAAATGAAACGTCGTTATTTAACCAAGTTGTATAAGGACAGAGTAAATAAAATTCGTGAGGTTATGCCTCATGCTGCGATTGGTGTTGATGTAATTGTAGGTTTTCCAGGTGAAACTGAGGAAAAATTTATGGAAACATATAACTTCCTGAATGAACTTCCTATCAGCTATCTGCATGTATTTACTTATTCTGAAAGAGAAAATACCGAAGCAGCGGAAATGAAGGATATTGTTCCTATTCCTGAAAGGAAAAAACGCAATAAGATGTTGCGTATTCTTTCCGAAAAGAAAAAGATGTCATTTTATCAGACCCAGCTTGGGAAAACGCTTCCTATACTCTGGGAGCATGAAAATAAAGACGGCAAGATGTTCGGCTTCACAGAAAATTATGTGAGAGTGCAGAAAGATTTTGATCAGGCATCTGTAAACCAAATAGAATTTCTAAATTTAGAAAAAATCCTGTCAGATGGCACGGTTTCTGTGCAGTCATCTTACGAAAGTTTTTTAGCAAAAGCATAGTCTCTTTGCAAAATTTCTACTAAATTTATTTTAACTTTTAAATACAACATTCTATGAGAGATAAGTTTTTATCTTGGGGAATTGTATTAGTAATTGCTACATGGATTATAGCTTTACTAATCAGAGCGCATTATTGGATCCCAATTCTGCTATCGGCAATCTATGCATTAGGTGTATATAATACCTATCAGTCAAAACATGCAATACTGAGAAATTTTCCGGTACTAGGTTATTTCCGGTATTTTTTTGAAGATATCTCTCCGGAAATGCAGCAGTATTTTATTGAACGGGAAACTGATGGGAAGCCATTTCCCAGAAACCAGCGTTCTGCTGTTTACAGACGTGCCAAAAACTTAAGTGATACCGTTCCATTTGGAACTCAGCTGGAAGTTAATCATAGAAAATATGAAGGAATAAAGCATTCGATCTACGCAAAGTCTCCTTCTGAAGAGCTACCAAGAGTCTGGGTAGGCGGGGAACAATGTTCACAGCCTTACCATGCTTCTTTATTCAATATTTCAGCAATGAGTTTTGGAGCATTGAGTGACAGAGCACAAATTTCGTTAAACAGAGGAGCTAAAAAAGGAGGCTTTTATCATAATACAGGTGAAGGAGGAATTTCTCCACATCATTTAGAAGGCGGGGATCTCTGCTGGCAGATTGGGACTGGATATTTTGGATGTCGAGATGAAGAAGGAAAGTTTAATCCTGACTTATTTGCTAAGTATTCAACGATGCCGACTGTGAAAATGATTGAGATCAAATTATCTCAGGGCGCAAAGCCTGGACATGGAGGTGTTTTGCCGGGGGTGAAAAATACACCTGAAATTGCAAAAATAAGACACGTTACTCCAGGAATGACTATTATTTCTCCACCGTCACATTCTGCGTTTTCTAATGCTGCAGGACTTTTAAGGTTTGTGGAACAATTAAGGAACCTCTCAGGAGGGAAACCAGTTGGTTTTAAATTGTGTATTGGTGATACAAAGGAATTTGAAGATATCTGTGTTCAGATGAATGTGTTGAAGATCTATCCTGATTTTATTACAATAGATGGAGCTGAGGGTGGAACAGGAGCTGCACCTCCGGAATTTTCTGATGGAGTAGGAATGCCATTAGAGCCCGCATTGATTTTCGTAAATAAAACGCTTAATAACTATAACGTAAGAAATAAATTAAGAGTTATTGCCAGCGGTAAAGTTTTGACAAGTTTAGATATTTTAAGAGCAGTTGCTATGGGAGCTGATATGTGTAATAATGCCAGAGGATTTATGTTTTCTTTAGGTTGTATTCAGGCTTTAAGATGTAATACTAATAACTGTCCAACTGGTGTTGCTACTCAGGATAAAATGCTAATTAAAGGTTTGGATGTTACGGATAAAAGTGAGAGAGTATATCATTTTCATAAAAATACCCTTCACACTTGTAATGAGTTAATTGCAGCTGCGGGCAGAAGTTCTTATGAAGAGGTTGATGCTTCTATGTTTATGAGAGGTGATGAATTTGATCATTTGGCTGATCTTTATTTCCCGGATATTTTAGGGAATGTAAGACAAAAAGCAAGACTTTAAAATAAATAAAAAGCGCTTCAATTTAATTGAAGCGCTTTTTATTTATTTGTATGCTTTATAGAGCATTAATTTACTCGTCTACAGGTCTTGTTGTTGTATTGTAAACTTGGAAATTAAAGATAAATGTTCTGTTTTGAAGAGAATATCCGGTGTAATTATAGTGTGCATCCCTTCCAAAAGCAGCTCTTGAAGGAACTAAGATAACTCCCTGTAGGTTATATGGAGCCTCATCTGCTAAAGCTGGAGAAGCAGCTTTAAAGTATTTTAATCCTTCTTGAAAACCTTCAATTTCATAAAACTTTCTGTCTTTAGCAGCATCCGTTGTTGCATCCTTTAAAACTTGTTTCTTAACATAATACCACATAGGATCTACCAAGGGAGATCCAGATCCATTAATTGTATTAACCAGATAAGGAACTGTAGGAGAAATTGTAAGTGAAACTGTGCCATCAGTATTTACAGCAAGGTAATTGCCTGCTCTAACCATCATTTTTAGGTTATCAGTAGCACCAATTGCTTTCCCCGGAGTAGGTTGAGCACCTGCTCTTACAATATAGATTACTCCTGAAGGAAGTTTTACCGGATTTAGCTCAGCTAGTTTTTTCTCATGATCATCAATAGTATCAGTGGCGCTAAAAGCTTTTACATTTCCTTGGGTATCCAAATAGTTATCATTTAAGAATTTTTGGATCGCCTGATCATCATAAGTGTTTCGAACTGCAACGTCATCGGGTTCTACAAATGTTTGTGGATCGTCATCTTTTTTACAAGCTGAAAAACATAAAGATCCTGCAAGGATATATAAAAATATTTTTTTCATTTCAAAAACTTTAATTACTTTACAAATAATATAACGGCAAAAGTATAAAAAATTATGAGAATAGATAAATTTTTATGGAGCATTCGTTTTTATAAAACGAGAACTGTTGCAACTGAGGAGATTAAAAAGAACAGAGTTTCTATTGGAGACGCTGTTGTAAAGTCTTCTAAGGAGGTAAAAGAAGGTGATGTAATAAAAATCCGTAAAAATCAGGTAGACTATAAAATTAAAGTAATTCAGATTCCTAAAAGCCGGATTGGGGCAAAATTAGTATCTCTTCATATCAAAGATGTCACAGACAAAGAACAATATGAACTGCTTAAACTACGCAAAATGTCTCAGGACTATTACAGAAATAGAGGCGAAGGAAGACCTACTAAAAAAGATAGAAGAGACATGGACGGATATGTTGAAAATGATATTGCTTCAGATTTTACAGACTGGGACGACTTTTTTGGTGAAAACAGTGAAATAGAAGATAAAGAGGAAAAATCATAGATAAAGTTTTTCAATGATTTCATTTACGATATCGTCAGGCTCTCTTGAGTCTGTATTTACACTTATCAAAGCTTTATTATAATATTCATTTCTTTCAAATAAATGCTTGGCAATAAATTCAGGGAGGTTTTCATCAGAGATATTGGCTATTATAGGCCTTTTCTCTTTTTGTTTTGAAAGCCTTTCTGTTAATGTGCCAATAGAAGCTTTTAAAAAGATGCTTTTAGAATTGTTATTGATGATCTCCATATTATTATAGTAAACAGGAGTTCCTCCACCCAGACTTAAAATAAGATTTTCCTCGGTGGCCAGTATTTCTTCCAGAGTTTCTCTTTCCAGCTTTCTAAAGTAGATTTCTCCCTTTTTTTCGAAGATTTCGGGAATGGTTGATTTATTTCGCCTGGAAATCTCTTTATCTAGGTCAATTAATTTAAAATTTATTTTTTCGCTTAAAATTTTGGAAATGTGTGATTTGCCACAACCCATGTATCCGACTAGTGAAATTATCATGAAATATTTTTAAACAAATTTGCGAAAAAGTTTTGAGAAATTAAAAAAAGTTATATCTTTGCACCACTTAAAACAAGGGACATTACTTAAATGAAAATTGTTTAAAATAAGTGGCCGACTCGGTAGCTCAGCTGGTAGAGCAATACACTTTTAATGTATGGGTCCTGGGTTCGAATCCCAGCCGGGTCACTAGCAAAAATTTTACTAGATTCTGTAATTTTTTTGCCTGCGTGGTGAAATTGGTAGACACGCCATCTTGAGGGGGTGGTTTCCTAAGGATGTGCTGGTTCGAGTCCAGTCGCAGGCACTGCAAAGAAAATGTGAATTTTGGATTATTATTAATTTAAAATTTGTAAATTAGAAATTTAATGACCGACTCGGTAGCTCAGCTGGTAGAGCAATACACTTTTAATGTATGGGTCCTGGGTTCGAATCCCAGCCGGGTCACAAGTTTACTGAAAAGTAAATTTTTTTCATATTAATATTTTGTGATTTGGTGTTCAAAGGCTTCCTTCCGGAAGCCTTTGATTTTTTATGTTGGTTCTTAATCCAAATGCATATTGTCTATTAATCTTACACCATCTACTATGACAACAATAAAGGCTCTGTATGATTTGTCTTTATAAAAGAAATCAGTTTCCTTTAATGTGTGCTCATCGGCAATCATAAAATATTCAAGCTTCATACCATGTTGCTGATCAAAAATATCATTAACTCTGTCTTTGATTTCAGGGACTGTGACTACACGGAACCAATCATTGACTTTTTTTAATGTAGCATAAATAATTTTTGATGCTTCTTTCCGATCTTCATGAAGTCGTTGATTCCTTGAGCTTAGTGCAAGTCCATTTTCTGCTCTGTAAATAGGAACTCCCATAATTTTTATTGGAAGTTGTTTTTTCTCAACCATTTTTTTAATAATGGCTAATTGTTGAAAATCTTTCTCTCCAAAATAAGCATTGTCTGGTTGTATTTGTCTGAAAAGCTCTTCTACTACAGTACCCACACCATCAAAATGTCCAGGTCTTGATTTGCCTTCCATTTCATTTTCTAACCCGTCAAAATCATAATGTTGGCTTTGAGCTTTCTCAGGATAAATATCCACAATTTCAGGAATGTAAACAGCATCTACTAATCCGGAATTTTGTAAAATAAGTATATCTCTATTGATATCACGGGGATATTTTGCCAAATCGTCGGAGTTGTTGAACTGAGTAGGGTTCACAAAAATTGAAGAAATTACAAGATCATTTTCTTTTCTGGCCATTTCGTAGAGTGAAAGATGTCCATTATGCAGAGCTCCCATTGTTGGTGCGAACCCTATTTTTTTTCCCATTTCTTTCTGTCTCTCAATGAAATCCTGAAGTGTTTTTTTGTTTTTTAGAACTTCCATAGTTAATTTTAATACCAATTCAAAAATAGTAAAAATATCAGATAATAAAATGCGTTTTTGATAATTTGGAAAAGGTAATTATCGTAAAATAATGTTAATTAAAATAATGTTGGATGTTTTTTTGTAATTTTGCACATTAAAGCATTTTTACAAAAAATTAGATAGAAATTTATGCCGAATCAAAAAATACTGTACATTACTACAGAAATGTATCCATATCAGGAAGATACGAACATGGCTACTGTGGTAAACAAAATGGCACTTAAAATGCACAATGAAGGCAATGATGTAAGAGTTTTTATGCCAAGATTTGGACAAATAAGTGAAAGGAAGTTTCAACTTCATGAGGTTATCCGTCTTTCAGGAATGAATATTATCATTAATGATCTGGATCAGCCTTTAATAATTAAGGTAGCATCTCTTCCTGGAGAAAGACTTCAGGTATACTTCATAGATAATGAAGAGTATTTCAAAAGAAAACAATATTACTTTGAAGATGATGGCGTTGCTTTTGAAGATAATGATGAGAGAGCAATATTCTTTGCGAGAGGAGTAATAGAAACGATTAAAAAACTTAATTGGGTTCCAGACATTATTCATTTGAATGGATGGATGGCTTCTTTTGTTCCTATTTATCTTAAAACCTACTACAAATCCGATACTTACTTTAAAGACGCTAAAATTGTTCTTTCTTTATATAATGAGAAGGACGCTCCTCTAAATGATAAAATTGGAGAAAAATTAGAATTCGATAATATTTCGGGCTTAAAAGCGTTAGATAAGCCAAGCTTTCAAAGTTTTGTAATTGAAAGCATGAACTATGTTGATGGTGTTGTAAAAGGAGATGAATTTTTAGATGGAGAGCTCGATAAAGCATTCAACGAAACATCAACTTCTAAATCGGAATATCTTGATGTAGACTCTATAAACAAACTTTATTAAAAAGACATTTAATGACTCGTACTATTAAAAGAACTTTTGCCATACTTTCTCTGGCAATTTTCGGCAGTGTATTACTTTATAATTGTGAACCGGATCCGGATTCTTTAGGGGAACAATTATTTTTAGATGGAGCAGCTCATGGAAATGAAAAATCTTATGACCTTATTGCTTTTAACATCAAAAATAATGATACTATTAAAAGTGATGCTACTCAATTAGGAGCGGCTATTCTTGGTGCTTTTAATGAGGGACAGTTTGGAATGCAAAGGGCATCTTATGTTACACAGCTAAGATTATCTACCTATGATCCCGACTTTGGGACCAATGCTAAGGTAGATTCAGTGGTTTTGGTTTTGAAACCTACATATGCTTCGGATTCCCTTACGACGACTACAGATGAAAATTATGTTTATCCAGACGGGAATGTACCAGCAAAGAAAGAGGTAAAAACATATCCTATCAACAAATATGGTAGAACTAAAAAAACGCTTACTATTAATGTTAATGAAGTTACCGATTTCTTAAAAGCTGCTACAGATGAAGTTAAGTCCAATGCGACATTTGCTTATAATACCACTGTATTGGGCTCAAAAGAATTTAAAGGAACTATTAATACAGTTGCCATTACCAAAGATTCTGATAACAGTTCAATATTTACTACAACAACACCAGGTATAAGAATTCCATTAGATAATGCGAAGACATTATTTCAGGAAAAAATTATTGATAAAAAAGGAAAACCTGAGTTGGCAGATGCTTCTAACTTTATAAGACATTTCAGAGGTCTTAGAATCTCTGTTCAGGAGAGTGATGGATATTTATTCCAGTTTTCTCCTAATGATATGGAGTTAATCATGTATTACAAATATGATAAGACTGAAAATGGGACAACCACTAAGACACCCGCGACTTATGCATTTGCTTTAGGAGCTGGTAATACTCATGTTGGTCAATATGAATATAACAGAGTAGGATCTGCATTAGGTAATGCAGTAATTGGAAATACTGAAACAGGTGATGCAAAATTATTTGCTCAGGGAATGGGTGGTCCTTCTATTGGAGTGAAAATTCCTGATGCGGCAATCAATGATCTTAAAACATTATATCAAAAAAATAAAGCTGCTATTATTAGTGCTAAGATAAGAATCTACACTGATGCTTCAACGTGGAGTAATAATTATAAGAAACCAGTGTTGTTTACTTTCTTACAAAATGATAAAGAAAAAGCAACCGATCCAATAAAAACAGACTTTACCAGTGATGTGCTTACCCTAGCAGGTACTCCGAATTTTAGTATATATAAAGCCTATGATTTAGATAAAAATCCAGCTTACTATGACTTTGTTGTTACAAAATCAGTAAAAGATCTAGTTGAAGGAACATCAGTTAATACCTATAAATCTTTTAGAATTGATATTGGTGGTTTCCTATCTAAGTCAGATAATTCAGGTTTAGCAGGAGCTAAATACACATCAAGAGCATACACAGTGGATAGAGCTGTATTAGTAGGATCTGATATTAGCAATGCTAAAAAAATGCAGTTAAAAATTACATACGCGACAAAGTAAAATTTTAAAAATACACCAAATAAATTATGTGCGGAATAGTTGGATACACAGGCTTTCAAGATGCTTACGATGTAGTTATAAATGGTCTTAGAAGACTAGAATACAGAGGATATGACAGTGCAGGAATTGTTCTGGAAAAAGAGAATAATTCATTTGAAGTTGAAAAGACAAAAGGAAAAGTTGATGATCTTGTCAATATTTCGAGTCAACTAAAAGGTACTGCAAAAATGGGGATGGGGCACACCCGTTGGGCAACTCACGGAGTTCCAAGTGATAGAAATTCTCACCCGCATTTATCTAATAATAACAAAATTGCTATTATCCATAATGGAATCATTGAAAACTATGATACCATTAAAAAGATGCTTACTGAAAAGGGATTTACCTTCAGGTCTGAAACAGATACTGAGGTATTAGTAAATCTTATTCAGTATTTTATGGATATAAATGCTGGAATAGATTTTCCAACGGCTGTAAGGTATGCTTTGAATGAAGTATATGGAGCTTATGCTATTACGGTTATGCATGAAGATTATCCTGGCGTTTTAGTAGTTGGTAGATTAGGTTCTCCTTTAGCTATTGGAATTGGTGATAAAGAGTACTTTATTGCTTCTGATGCATCTCCTTTTGTAGAATTTACGAAAGAAGCGATCTACCTAGAAGAGGGGCATATGGCAACAATTTCCTTAGAAGGAGGGGTTGACATTAGAACGATCAAAGAGAATTCTAAAATAGAACCTGAAATTCAACAATTGAAATTGAACTTAGAGCAGATAGAGAAGGGGGGATATGAGCACTTCATGCTTAAGGAAATTTTCGAACAGCCTAAGTCCATTCACGATACAATGAGAGGAAGGTTACTTGTAGATGAGGGCGTAATAAAAATGGCAGGGATCTGGGATCATGTTGAAAAATTTAAGAATGCCAACAGAATAATTATAATTGCCTGTGGAACTTCTTGGCATGCTGGTCTTATAGGTGAATATCTTATAGAAGAATATGCAAGAATACCTGTTGAAGTAGAATATGCATCAGAGTTCAGATATAGAAATCCTATTATTACGGATAAAGATGTTGTAATTGCAATTTCTCAGTCTGGAGAAACAGCTGATACAATGGCTGCTTTAAAATTAGCTAAAGAAAAAGGAGCATTTATATATGGTATATGTAATGTGGTAGATTCATCTATTGCAAGAATTACGGATGCCGGCTCATATACACATGCTGGACCTGAGATTGGAGTAGCTTCAACAAAAGCTTTTACAGCTCAGCTTACGATTCTAACGTTGATAGCATTTAAACTAGGTAAACATAACGGTAACCTTGGAAATGCCGAATTCATGAGCCTTATTTCAGAATTGGATGCCATTCCAAAGAAAATAGAAGATGTCTTGAATTCTACACATGAATTAACACAGAGCATAGCTAAAGATTTCGTTGGAGTTCAGAATTTCTTATATCTAGGTAGAGGGTACAATTACCCTGCAGCCTTAGAAGGTGCTTTAAAATTGAAGGAAATTTCCTATATCCATGCAGAAGGGTATCCTGCTGCAGAAATGAAGCATGGCCCAATTGCTTTAATTGATGAAAATATGCCAATCGTTATTATTGCTCCTAAAAAGGGGCACTATGATAAGATTGTAAGTAATGTTCAGGAAATAAAGGCTAGAAAAGGGAAAGTGATTGCTGTTGTTAATAGAGGAGACAAACAGGTAAGTGAAATGGCAGACTATGTTATTGAGATTCCTGAGACGTCTGAATGCTTTTCTCCGATCGTTGCATCGGTGCCTTTACAACTCTTAGCTTATTACATTGCAGTATATAGAGGAGCCAATGTAGATCAGCCTAGAAACCTCGCTAAGTCGGTAACTGTAGAATAAAAATACTAGGAAATAAAATAAATTTAGATTTCTAGCGTTATTTCAAAAAAAATCTTAAAAGTTTCTTAAAAAAATTATATATTTACGGCTTAATTATAAAAATTAACATGAAAAGGATATTTCTATTATTATTGTCTGCGTCAGTAGCGTCGGTATCTTGTTCAGGTGGTGGTAGCTCTTCTGTAGGGAAGCCAGGAACAAAAGGAGAGTTGATACCAAGAGAAAAAACTAAATCATTTGTTGCTGAAAGACCATACGGTATGGTTGCGATTCCTGCAGGATCTTTTATTGCAGGTTTAGCTGATCAGGATATTACACATACCCCTGAAAAATCAGCATTAAAAACAGTAACCGTTTCGTCTTTCTTTATGGATGAAGCAGAAACTACTAATGCAGAATACAGAGTATTCATTAATTATGTAAGAGACTCTATTGCTAGAACTCTACTTGCTGAAGCTGCTGGAGAAGGTGGCGAAGGCGGAGGCAGAGGTGCAAGCATAGGAGATTATGCATACCTTGCTAAAAAAGAAGAGAACCTAACTCCTTATCAAGAATATTTAGAAGGACAGGGAGGAAGAGATGACGGTAGTTACGATGCAAGTAAAAAATTAGATTGGAAAATCCCATTACATTGGAATACTACAAAATATCCTGATGTTGAATATGCGGAAGTTCTAGAATCTTTGTATTTGCCAGCTTCTTCTAGAATGGGGAATGAAAGAATCCTAGATGTTAGTAAATTAAAATATAATTATCAGTGGGGAGACATGGATGCTGCACTTGCTGACAACGAAAGAGGAGTAAACTACCTTAAAAGTAAAAGCATCGCGATCTATCCGGATACTACAGTTTGGGTAAAAGATTTTCACTTTGCATATAACGAGCCCTTATTTGAACAGTATTTCTGGCACAAAGCTTATAAAGATTATCCAGTTGTTGGGGTAACTTGGGATCAGGCAAGAGCTTATTGTAACTTCAGATCTAAATTGAAAACAGATTACAATGAAAGCTTGAAAAGAAGAAAACAAAGACCATTACAATTCCGTTTACCTACAGAGATCGAATGGGAATATGCAGCAAGAGGCGGTATGCAAAATGCTACATATCCTTGGGGAGGTCCATATTTAATGGATGACAGAGGTTGCTACTTGGCAAACTTTAAACCTAAACGAGGTAATTATATGGAAGATGATAAGAAAGGGACTTATACATATTCAGCTCCAGTAAAGAAATTTAAGAAAAATGGATTTGGGTTATTTGATATGGCTGGAAACGTTTCTGAATGGACAGAATCTTCTTATAACAATTCTTCATACGGATTTTCTTCAACTTTAAATCCTTCAACTAAAGATAAAACAGATTCTAAAAAATCTGTAAGAGGAGGTTCTTGGAAAGATATAGGTGCAATGCTTATGACTGGTGCAAGAGATTGGGAAAGAAAAGATTCGGCTAGAAGTTATATTGGATTCAGAACTGTACAGGATATTCCTGAGGCTGCTGTTAAACCAAGAAGAGTTAACAGATAATCAGATCAAACAATTATTTTTCAATACAATTTATTTTTAATCATTAAAAAAAACTAACTTATATGTTTAAGACTAAAGATGCTTGGATGAATTTCTTTTATTCATTCGGTGCTGCAATTGTAATTCTTGGAGCTTGGCTTAAGATTACTCACATTAACTTGGGGCCAATCAGTGGTAACGTTGCTCTTACTGTAGGGCTTATTACTGAAGCTATCATCTTCATTATTTTCGCTTTTGACCCTCCAAAGTCTGAGGAGTCTTATGCTTGGGAAAATGTATATCCTGAATTATTAGATAAACATGCAAACCCAAATCCGCTTCACTCTAATGTATCTTCTAGAAATAATGCTGCAGCTCAATTTGCAGAACTAGAAAATTCACTTTCTTCGAAATTGGATAAGATGTTGCAAGATGCTAAATTAGATGTTCAATTATTCGATAGATTAAGAACAGGAATTGATAAATTTTCAAACTCTGTTGATCAAATCAACCAAACAGTAGACGTTTCTGCTTCTACTCACAAATATAACGACCAACTAAATAAAGCAGCTCAACACATGGAAAGCATGAATGCTTTATATACAATGCAGTTGGAGAATGGTAAAAGACAATCAGAATTTGCTAACAAATATGTAGCAGATATGCAGAAGTCTGCTGAGCATTCAGAAAAATTCAATCAGGAGTTACAAGGTTTAACATCTAACTTAAATAATTTAAATAGAGTTTATGGTGGTATGCTAACCGCTATGAAGTCATAATTTCCTAACCATTTTTAAATTTAAATTTTAATCCAAAACAAAGAAAAAGAATGGCACAAGGAAAACAGACTCCACGTCAGAAGATGATCAACCTTATGTATTTGGTGTTCATCGCTATGATGGCCCTAAATATTGATGCGGAAATCATCAGATCATATTATGACTCTACAAAAGCTCTTAATGAAACAAGAACTTTAACGGAGAAAAAGAATGAGAAAATTTTTGAAAAAACATTAGAAGCTAAAGCTCAGCAGGTACCAGATACCTATCAACAACCTTGGGAACAATATAAAGTTTTAAAAGGAAAGATTGATGCATTGGTTGTTGCAGCTCAAGGTATTAAAAATACCCTTAACAAGGAATCAGACTTTCATGATAAAGATCCTGAAACAAAGAAAGATGTTGATGTAAGCGAAAATTTTGCTGCACTTAACAATAATGATGCAACAACACATTATTTCTTTGCTGATGGAGATGAAAACTCACCTTCGAAAGGAGCATTGGAACTAAAAAGTAAAATAGATGATGTAAGAAATTACATTAATGCTACTTTTGGAAACAATGCGCAGTTAAAAGACTTAGTTGAAAGAGCTAACAAATCTCTTATTGCTGAATATCCAAAAGGAAAATCACCAAATGAGAAGACTTGGTTTCAGAATAAATTTTATCATCAGCCACTTATTGCTGCGATCTCTAATTTAGAGATTATCCAGAATGATGCTAGAAACGTACAATCTGATGCATTGGCATTATTACTTCAAGAAAAAGTAGATGCTAGCATTAAATTTAGCAGCTATGAGCCAATTGTTTCTGGACCGGTTGATATCCAGTCTGGTAAGCAGGCAGAAGTTAAAGTTATGTTAGGAACTTATTCAACAAGTAATAAGATCAATATTACAGGAGTAAGCAAACTTGAGAATGGAAAAGGGATTATCCCAATTTCTGGATCAGGTATTGGCGAACATACTTTAAGTGGTAATATTACATTAACAGATGCTTCTGGTAAGCCTCAAAGTTTCCCTTGGACGCATACTTATAATGTAATTGCCGGACCAAGAGAAGTAAAACTAGAAAAAGGATTGTTACTTTCAGCAGATAAGATGAATGTAATGTATAGAGGATTGGAGAATCCTGTATCGGGATCTATCTTAGGTGCTGATAATTCTAAATTATCATTATCTGCTCCTGGTGCTGTTGTAAAAGGAACTGGTCCTGGAAAATGGAATATTACTCCTTCTACTGGAAATACTATTAAATTGACATTGTCGGGAACTGATCCTTATGGTAAAACAGTTTCTCAGGTATTTGAATATAGAATTAAAAATGTTCCTAATCCGCAAGGTCAAATGAGAGGCCAAACGGTATTGAATATTCCAGCTACTTCAATTCCAAATCAAATGGTACAGGCAGCATTACCTGATTTCGACTTCCCGGTTTCGTTTACTGTTAACCAGTTTATGGTAAAAGTACCAGGTAGAGCGGCACTATTGATCAAAGGTAATAGCCTTGATGAAGCTGCTGGATTAGTTAAAAACGTGAGAGCAGGAGATGTAGTTTATATCTTTGATATTAAAGCAACTGCTACAGGTTTAGGAAACCAGACATTGAGAAATATCTCTCCTGTTGTAATCAATGTTCAGTAATTTTAATAAGTTAAAATAATATTATGAAAAAATATATAAGCACTTTTTTAGTAGTAGTTTCGGGGTTTGCTTTTTCCCAGACTATTCTGAATGCATCTTCTCCGGAAGAGTTCAGACAAATGAGAGCTGAAAATAAACAAAAAGTTGGAGATACGATTGTCGATAAAACTGTAAAGCCTTTGGAATATGGTTTTGTAGAAGATAAAGATATCTTAAAGAGTATGTTTGTTTGGGAGATTATTGATATGAATGATAAGATTAATCAGCCATTATACTATGATAATCCTGATGGTCTACTTGCTACTCAAACAAGATCTTTGTATCAGTTATTATTGGATGCAGCTACAAGTGGTAAAATTCAGGAAGTATATGATGATGAGAATTTTGTAACTAAGCTAACTCCTGAAGGAATTCAAAAGAGATTAGAAAGTGTAAGAGTTGCTGATGCTGCTATTGATATTTTAAATTCTGGAAGAGCATTAACTGAGCAGGAGAAGAAGGAGTACACTGATGTCTTTAAAACAACAACTGAAAAGGTGAAAGTATTAAAGATTATGGGTATGTGGTTTATTGACAAAAGAGATGGTCAAATGAAATACAGACCTCTTGGTATTGCTGCAATGGGACCAGATCCAGCTGTTCAAGGTGTTATCGGACCAGATGGTAAACCGCTTGCCAGTAATGATGAGTTGATTGATCTATTCTGGATCTATTATCCAAGTGCAAGAGAGATATTAGCGAATAATTTTGTGTATAACAGAAAAAATTCGTCAGCTGATTTATCTTTTGATGATATTATCAATGCAAGAAGATTCTCGTCAATTATCTACAAATCTTCAGGAGGTTTAGGAGATGGTGTAATCAAAGATTACATTCCTAAGAATGCTGATGAGCAATTAGAAGAAAGTGACAGAATTAAAGGTCAGATTCTAGATATGGAAAATGATATGTGGAATTATTAGATTTCACTTGATATTTATACAAAACCTGAGTACTTTTACTCAGGTTTTTTTATTATGAAAAATATAGACTATATTATTGTAGGAGATGGATATGCGGGACTATTTTTTGCCCATCAGCTAATTAAGAATAATAAATCTTTTATTATTTTTTCTGAAGGAAGGAAAAGCGCTTCACAAGTTTCTGCAGGAATTATTAATCCTGTAGTTCTAAAAAAATTCACGACCTTCTGGCTTGCTCAACAGCAGATAGACTTTCTGAAGGATAGTCTTTTGGAAATTGAATCATATACCAAAAAGAACTATTTAATTACCAATCCTATTCATCGGATTTTCCATGACGAAAATGAGCAGAGCCTCTGGTTAAAGAAATCAGATAATGAAGATCTTTCTGAATTCTTAAATAAAGAATTTCAACATTTGGATGGGGTTAATAATCCTTTCTCCACGGGGAAAGTAAATCAGTCTGCAAGACTAGATGTGGATGGATTTTTTAGTGATTTTTTCAAATATTTTGAGAGAAATGAACAACTGGTAAAAGAAAAATTCGATTATAATCAGTTAAATACATCTGATAATATATATAAAGATATCTCCTTTAAGCATGTTATTTTTTGCGAAGGAATGGGAGTGAAAGACAACCCTTTTTTTTCTGATATTGCTGTAATTCCAAATAAAGGACATCACATAAAAGTCAAACTTTCTGAAGCTATTCAAAAAGATGTTACGATTAAAAAGAAACATTTTCTATTTCCAGTAAATAATGGTCTCCATTTTTATGGTGGAACCTATGACAGAGAGCAACTCCATCATCACATCGATGATTCTGCGGTGGAACAGTTGATAAAGGCGCTGTCTGAATTGTATCCAAATGATTTTGAAGTACGTGAAGTTAACTTTGGGTTCAGGCCTACTGTAAAGGATAGAAGACCTATTGTAGGAAGACATTCGGAGCATCAGAATTTGTATGTTTTCAATGGGTTGGGTGCGAGAGGAATTTTGAATGGATGTTATTTTTCTAAAAGGCTGTATCAGTTTATTGAAGAGGAGGTTTCTTTACCAGATGAAGTTTCCCTGTCCCGTTTTAAATAAAACTAATGCTAAATATTTTAAAATTTATCTAAACAATTTGATCTAATTTCCTATCTTCAAACTGATAGATCTAAACAAAATGAATGTAAATATTCTTGGAATTGTAGCAGGTATACTTACCTCTATATCAATGGTACCTCAGCTTTTAAAGGTTTTGAAAGAGAAAAATGTTGAGGATATTTCCTGGATTATGCTTTTGGTACTTATATCTGGTCTTTCTTTATGGGTATGGTATGGCATATTAAAGAATGAGCTTCCAATTATTTTATCCAATGCTTTTGCTGTGCTCATGAATATTTCTCTTTTGATATGTTATATGATTTATAAAAAATAAAATTAAAGGCGCTTTACCTCAGGTAAAGCGCCTTTATTATTCAAAATATTAATTTTATTTTTGTAGAACAAACTTTGCCAGTGGAGCCATTTTAGCCTTATTAAGTGTTAAGGTATTTCCATTTACAGAATAATTATCTGTTGCAAGTAATGCTTTGGTAAAAAGCTGCTCAGTTTCTAAATCTTCACAGGCCATCATAGTAGACATTCCTTGATTGAATTTTATACGCATTATGTCCTGTTTGATTTCAAAAGAGCCACCTACTCCATTACATCCGGCATTCCCTTCATATCTCATGTCAGTTGTATTTAATGAGAAATATGGGTTGTTCTTTGGGTTTTTAAGCTTTATGGGTTGCCCGTTAATTTCCGTTAGTTTCCATGTTTTTCCAGTAATGTCATTATTGCTTTGTTGTACGGTCTTACTTGTACAACCTACAATAAGGGCAAATGTAAAAAGTGTCAATAAGTAATAATGTAATTTTTTCATAGTTATTGTTTTTATTTAAACACCTAAGATTTAAGGTTAATTAGTAAGAAGCCATTTTGCTGGATCCAGAGTCTTTTTTGTCTTGCTTATGATGAAATAAAACCATGTCAACATTTCTTTTCAGGAAAGTGATATTGCCTCTGATATTTGAGTATTGGTATTCTGAATTGGATGCAGTATAATCTGGTAAATCTTTGTTTTTCTTAAGCTCATAAGATTTACCGTTCAAATGAACAACTACCGTATTTTCTGTATTATTAATAGCAACTTCTATTTTGTCTCCATAGCTGTCTGTAAAAACATCTTTGGTTATTTCATCCGTTTCCACAGGATGGGTTGCTGTAATTTCGGGTTCATCTTTTGCCGAACTTTTACACGCTGTTACTGATACAACAGCCAGAACAATAATGATGGGATAAAATATTTTTTTCATAATTATAAGTGATTTGGTTTTTCATTGGTTAGATGTTTATAATGTGTAAAATTACAATTTTTTTACGGGATATTTGTTAATTTTTAATAAATTAAATAAATATTCATATATATTGTGGGTAAATATGTTGGTTTCAAAAAACCTATTTTTGTTTTTTTAACTATATTTTTTTTATTTAAGAATTTTTTTTATGCTGTTTTTTTGATTCATAAATGGCCTGAAGAAGGTGTAAAGTCTTTTTAAATCTTAAATCTTTAGTTTTATATTTTTGTAATAATTTGGATTCAGAATTTTTCAAGGTGAGTTAAATTTTGTTAATCTGTATAATAATATTCAAATCTAAGCTTACCTTTGCCACTTCAAAATGAGAACCTATATTGTATACTTTTTGACAAGCTTATTTCTGCTTTTTATAGTGGAAAGTAAGATCAATGTCAAAACATTACAAAATCATTTTCCTGATCATACTTCTCACCACTTACCAAAAAAGGCAAATCGCTTAAATCAGACCTACGAGAAATTATCTATTCAGCAAGCGCCGGATAATGTCGGAAATAATTCTTTGGAATTGATTGAAGATGATTTCCAATTTTCGGATACCGTGCAAAATGTGGTACTTTTCGTAAGTGTCTGTAGTTTAGTATACTTCTTTGGATTGTTTAATTACAAACGGCTAAAACCTGCTATACAAGGTTTTATTTCTAATTATTCCTCCGTAAAAAAATTCATTCTGATACGTTCTATTAGAATATAAAATTCATTTTTTGATTTATTTTCTGCTCTCCTATCAGAGCGGAATACTCCTGCGTTGTGTTTGCTGGTAATCATCATAACGTTTAATCTTTATTACCATTCTATTCTATTAAACATTAACGATTTATATAATTTCAAAATTATGAAAAGAGCTGCCTCAGGCATAGCGCTAAGCACCCTCTTGTTATTTGCTAGTTGCAATAAGAAGAAGGAAGAAAAAGAAGAAGTCACAACATATCCAATTACGTCTCCGGTAAAGATGGATACAGTAATTAATAAGGATTATGTTACTCAGATTCAATCCGTAAAAAACATTGAGATCCGCGCACAGGAAAAAGGATTTCTTGAAAAGATTTATGTAGATGAAGGTCAGTATGTTCACGCAGGACAGACCTTGTTCCGAATTATGCCTCAGCTATATCAGGCTGAATTAATGAAATCTAAAGCTGAAGTAGAGCAAGCTAATATTGAGCTGAGAAATGCCAGTACATTAGCTAATAATAATATTGTTTCAAAGAATGAAAAAGCAATGGCAAAAGCTAAACTAGATGCTGCCAATGCTGAAATGAAATTAGCTCAGATTCATTTATCATTTACAGATATTAAAGCACCTTACTCTGGTATTATCAACAGAATTCCATTGAAGTTAGGGAGCTTGATTGATGAAGGTGATCTATTGACAAGCTTGTCTGATAACACCAATGTCTATACCTATTTTAATGTTTCAGAACCCGAATACCTGAACTATCAGATGCATGCTGCTGATAGGGGAAGTAAAGAAGTAACTTTAATTATGGCAAATGGGGATGCGCTTCCTCAGAAAGGAGAGATCCAAACCATTGAAGGGGAATTCGATAATGAGACAGGAAATATTGCTTTCCGTGCCAAGTTTCCAAATCCAGATAAATTGTTGAGAAATGGAGAAACTGGAAAAGTAAGAATGACATTGCCCCTTAGAAATGCTCTAATTATTCCGCAAAAAGCAACGTACGAAATTCAGGATCAGAAATATGTATTTGTGGTAGGGAAAGATGGCGTATTGAAATCTAAAAATATAAAAGTAGCTTACGAATTACCAGATCTTTATGTGGTTGCTTCTGGACTTTCGGAAGGAGATAAATTTCTTTTAGAAGGAGTTCAAAAAGTAAAAGATGATCAAAAAGTAAAAGTGAAATTCCAGGACCCTAGAAAAGTAATTCAATCATTGAAATTAAAAGCAGAGTAGTCTACTCGTAAAATGAAGTTGTATGTTTAAGAAATTCATTCGCAGACCTGTTCTGTCTATCGTAATCTCATTGATTATCGTATTTATGGGGGTTCTGTCATTGGTAAAATTGCCCGTGACACAGTTTCCCTCCATCTCTCCACCCAAAGTAAATATTACAGCGGAATATCCGGGAGCAAACAATGAACTGTTAATTAAATCTGTAGTTATTCCTTTAGAAAGAGGTTTAAATGGTGTTCCAGGTATGAAGTATATGACTTCAGATGCCGGAAATGACGGTGAAGCCTCTATTCAAATTGTATTTGACTTGGGTACTGATCCCAATGTTGCTGCTGTAAACGTTCAAAACCGTGTGTCTTCGGTGGTTAATAAATTACCTCCGCTGGTAGTTCGTGAAGGGGTGAAAATTACCCGTGAAGAACCAAACATGTTGATGTATATTAATTTATACAGTGATGATCCAAAGGCCGATCAGAAATTCCTGTTCAACTATGCAGATATTAATGTAATGTCTGAATTGAGAAGGGTAAGTGGAGTTGGATTTGCAGATATTCTTGGAACCCGTGAATATGCAATGCGTGTTTGGTTAAAACCAGACAGATTAACAGCCTACAATATTTCGGCAGATGAAGTAATGGAAGCTTTAAATGAGCAAAGCTTAGAAGCCTCTCCAGGTAAAACAGGAGAGAGCTCCGGAAAACGTTCTCAATCATTCGAATATATCCTAAAATATCCTGGTCGTTTTAGTAATGAAAAGGATTATGGTAATATCATTCTAAAGGCTAAGTCAGCTGGAGAATTTGTAAGATTAAAAGATGTTGCCGATATCGAGTTTGGTAGTTCAATGTATGATATTTATTCAACATTAAATGGGAAACCTTCTGCGGCGATTACTGTAAAACAATCTTATGGTTCAAATGCAAGTGACGTTATTAAGAATGTAAAAACTTTGATGGCTGACCTTCAGAAAAACTCTTTTCCAAAAGGGATGCATTATGATATCAGTTATGATGTTTCAAGATTCCTGGATGCCTCTATTGAAAAGGTCGTGCATACTTTATTCGAAGCATTTATTTTGGTAGCAATTGTGGTATTCCTGTTTTTAGGAGATTGGCGTTCAACTTTAATTCCAGCTTTAGCAGTTCCTGTTTCATTGGTTGGAACATTTGCTGTAATGTCCGCTTTTGGAATTACATTAAATATGATCTCGCTCTTTGCTTTAGTTATGGCGATCGGGGTCGTCGTCGATGATGCAATTGTAGTAATTGAAGCTGTCCATGCTAAAATGGAAGAGAAAGGACTTTCTCCACTAAAAGCAACAGAAGAAGCAATGCATGAGATCAGTGGTGCAATTATCGCAATTACTTTAGTAATGGCATCCGTTTTCATCCCTATTGCCTTTATGTCTGGCCCGGTTGGTGTTTTCTACCGTCAGTTTTCGATCACGATGGCTTCAGCAATTATCCTTTCAGGAATTGTAGCCTTGACATTGACTCCCGCATTATGTGCTTTAATATTAAAGAATAATCACGGGAAAGCTAAAAAGAGAAATCTGATCACAATATTTTTAGATAAATTCAATGGTGTATTTACTAAGGGTGCTGGGAAATATGAAAAGCTGCTGAATAAAACAGTGACTAAAAAGATGTTTACATTACCTCTGTTATTGGCTTTTTGTTTATGTACTTTCTTTCTAAGTAATTCGCTTCCTTCAGGATTTATTCCAAGTGAAGATCAGGGAATGATCTATGCAATTATTCAGACACCTCCAGGATCTACTTTAGAGAGAACGAATCAGATAGCAAAAGAACTGTTAAAAGAATCAGAGGATATTGATGGCGTACAGTCAGTTTCTTCTCTTGCAGGTTATGAAATCCTTACGGAGGGTACGGGGTCGAATTCAGGAACTTGTTTGATCAATTTAAAAAGTTGGGAAGATCGTAAAGAATCTGCTGCGGAAATTATTGAAAAGCTTGAAGAAAAGGCTAAAAATATTCCTGGTGCTAATATTGAATTTTTCCAGCCACCGTCTATTCCGGGATATGGAGCTGCAGGTGGTTTCGAACTTCGATTACTGGATAAAGCTGGAAGTGGGGATTATCATAAAATGGAACAGGTAAGTAACGATTTTGTAAGGGAATTAAAAAAACGACCTGAACTGGGATCAGCATTTACTTTTTACTCTGCAAGTTTCCCTCAGTATATGCTGAAAGTTGATAACGATCTGGCAGAACAGAAAGGTGTAACTATTGCGAGTGCTATGGACAACCTGTCGACATTGATTGGTTCGAATTATGAAACGAGTTTCATCCGCTTTGACAGACCTTATAAAGTAATTGTTCAGGCAGGTCCGCAATATCGTGCTTTACCGAGTGATCTTTTGAAATTATACGTTAAAAATGATAAAGAACAAATGGTGCCTTATTCTGATTTCATGAGGCTTGAAAAAGTATATGGTCTATCAGAGATCACAAGACATAATATGTATAATTCTTCCGAGGTAAGTGGAACTCCTGCTCCTGGTTATAGTAGTGGTCAGGCGATCAAAGCAATTCAGGAAGTTGCTGATAAGACGCTCCCTAGAGGATTTGGTATCGACTGGGCTGGTATTTCCAAAGATGAAGTTAGCCGTGGAAATGAAGCTGTATTTATCTTTTTGGTGTGTTTAGGCTTTGTCTATCTGATCCTTTCCGCACAATATGAGAGTTTTATACTTCCGTTACCGGTAATTCTTTCTCTTCCTACAGGTATTTTTGGCGCATTTTTATGCCTTAAACTTTTAGGATTAGAAAACAACATCTATGCTCAGGTGGCAATGGTAATGTTAATCGGACTATTAGGAAAGAATGCTGTGTTGATTGTTGAGTTTGCCGTACAGAAGAAAGCAGAAGAAGGCATTCCTGTAATGAAAGCAGCAATTGAAGGAGCTACAATCCGTTTCCGTCCTATTTTAATGACCTCATTTGCATTTATTGCCGGACTTATTCCATTGGTAATGGCAACGGGTCCTGGAGCTGTAGGAAACAGAACCATTGGAACAGCTGCGGCTGGAGGAATGCTTATAGGAACTATTTTCGGACTAATGATCATTCCTGGATTGTATTACATCTTCGGAACGATAGCTGAAAAATCCAGACTGGCAAGATATGAAGAAGAGAATCCTTTAACAGAACAAACTGAACCTTATGAACATGATGGAAAATTTGAAGATTAAATCAATTCTTACAGCCATTGCATTATCACTTGTTGTAGCAAGTTGTAAAGCTCCAATGGCGACCGTTATAAAAGACGAGGTAAAAGAAAATTTACCTCAGAATTTTGGAGAAAACGAGCAGCAGGATGCTAATTCCAATAGCGGAACAACACCCTGGAGACAGTTTTTTACAGATCCAAACTTAGTAAGCTTAATAGAAACTGCCCTGAAAAATAATCAGGAACTATTGATTACTTTACAGGAAATTGAAATTGCAAAAAGCGGAGTCCTTTATAAAAAAGGAAAGCTAAGCCCAACTGTGGCAGCCACAATAGGAGCTGGAGTGAAAAAATCCGGTCGTTATACCAGTGAAGGAGCTGGTGATGCTACTACAGAGATTGAACCAGGTCGAGAAATGCCGGATCCATTGGGGAATTTTGAAGGTGGATTAATGGCTAACTGGGAAATTGATATCTGGAAAAAATTGAGAACTGAGAAAGAATCGGCAGTTGCCCACTATTTATCTACAGTTGAAGGAAAGAATTTTATTCTTTCGAACCTTATTGAGGAAGTAGCTGATAATTATTACGAGTTGTTGTCTCTTGATAACCAGTTGGATATTATTCAACAGTATATTAAGCTTCAGGAGAAAGCCTTAGAGATCTCTAAAATACAGAAACAAGCGGCAGCGGCTACGGAATTAGCGGTAAAGAAATTTGAAGCCGAACTGGCTAAATCCAAAGCAACAGAGTATACAATCCGTCAGCAGATCACCGAAAAAGAAAATGGGATCAATGCACTTTTAGGAAGATTCCCACAGCCGATTGTGAGAACAAAAGAAAGCTTTATGTCAACAATTCCGCAAACAGTTTATACAGGTATTCCTGCGCAGTTATTAGCAAATCGCCCGGATATAAAACAAGCTGAACTGGAATTAAAATCTGCGAAATTAGATGTAGAGGCAGCAAGAAAGGAATTTTATCCTTCTTTGGAAATTTCTGCAACATTGGGATTGGAGGCATTCAAGCCATCATATCTCGTGAAAATGCCAGAATCTATTGCCTATAATCTAGTAGGTGAAGTAGCGGGACCTCTGATTAATAAAACTGCGATTAAAGCTAATTTTCAGACGGCCGATGCAAAACAGATCCAGGCATTATATGAGTACGATAAAACCATTCTAAATGCTTATCTGGATGTTGCAAACTTAATGTCGAAGGTTAAAAATATAGACCAATATTATAAGCTGAAATCTGAGGAAACACAGGCTTTAGATCAGTCAATCGATATTGCCAATCAATTATTCAGAAATTCAAGAGCAGACTACCTTGAGGTACTTTTAAATCAAAGAGACGCTTTGGATGCCAAAATGGAATTGGTAGAAGCTAAAGAAAAACAGCTGAGTACAGTTGTTGATATTTATAAGAGCTTAGGCGGAGGCTGGAAGTGATTATAAATCCTTAATGTTTTTTTAATAGAAGGAGACTGTCGAAAGACAGTCTCTTTTTTTGCTCTGCAATTGAATAAGCCAGTTTTCTGATAACTTTAAGTATAGAAAAAGGACTCGGTAATTAAACTGAGTCCTTTGCAATTTACCTGCATATAGCAACTAAATTATATATAAACATGGTTGTTAGTTCTTAGTAATCCCAGAATACCTTATTTGTATTACTGTTGGGCTTTCCAATGAGTTCCATTCTTTACGGGTGGATCTGTTTCTTTCAGATTCTCATCATTGGTCGTTTTTAATTGATTAGTGTTCGTTATTTTACTGTCAATAACACTTGTTTTTGCCTTTTGAAAATCATTTTCATCATCCTGTCTGCAAGCACCTAATGTCATTGCTATTACAATTAGTAGTGGAAATGTTTTTAATGAGATAATCTTTTTCATAATATTTCAGAGTTAAAAGGTTATCCCGGCCAGGTTTATCATTCAGAATTCTGAGTTCGAAATTATATGCATAAAATGACATAAAAAAGTACTTGTTGTCTCTATTCGGCAATTAAGACGTCCTAATTCGTAAATAAGGACAATTATAAATAGTTGATATACAGCCTATTGTATGTTTGTTTTTTGATTTTAGAATGGGAGGTATTAATTCATGAATGTTTGATAAGATTTAAATGATTTTGTGTATTTTTGATTACTATATAGGCACCATTAATCATTCAATGTGATCAAAAAGCTACTTTTTATAATCTTTTTAGTAATTTTTAAACTTTTCTTTTCCCAAGAAGGGTATAGCGATTATTATAAGTTGAGAGTTAAATACGAAAATTTCGAAGAAAATAATACGGAAGCATTTCCATTTATTCAACCTTATATTAATAAAGCGAAAAGAGAGAAGAATTATGATAAGCTAGTTCAGGGATATAAAGACGGTGTATTTTATGCTTCTTCCAATGAGAAAAAGCTTATCTACGCAGATAGTACAATATGGGCAGCGAAGCTATCAGGAGATAGGGATCTGATTAGCACGGCGTATCTGGAAAAGGGTGTGGTATATTATTATCACTACAAGAGGTTTCAGGCAGCACTTAATGAATACCTTAAAGCCTATGAGTATTCTAAAAATACAAAGAACGATTTTTTAAAATATCAGAATTTATATCATATTGGGGTTGTAAAAAGTTATTTGGGATATTACGAAGAAGCCTCAAAATTGTTTGAGCAATGCATTGATTATTATAATCCTAAATCCAAATCGGGTTTACATCCCAACGAAGTTTATAACAATAAGAAAGGTTATCTTAATAGTCTTCATCAGCTGATTATTTGTTATCGTAACCTAAAAAAGCCAGATCAGGCAACCTTAGCAATTGAGACAGGACTTGAAGAAGCAGGCAGTGATAGTGATTATGAACAGGAAAAAGGCTACTTCCTACTTTCTAAGGGGATTTTAGAATATGATGACAGCGAATATTTAGCCGCAACAGAATACTTAAAAGAATCAATTCCTCCGATTAAGAAAAGTGGAGATTTTGCCAGACTTTCTGTAGATTATTTTTACGTTGGTAAAAGTTATGCAGGGTTAAAAAATAATGCAGAGTCAATTTCATATTTCAAAAAAGTAGATTCAATTTTTCAAAAGCATCAGTTTATCCTTCCTGAACTCAGAGAGAATTATGAGATATTGATCAAGCATTATAAAAAAGAAGGAGATCAGGGACAACAATTATATTTTACCAGCCAGCTTTTAAAAGCGGACAGTATTATCTCAAGAGATTTTATTTACTTATCAAACAAGATCCATAAAGAGTTTGATACAAAAACGCTGCTTGAAGAAAAGAGTAAATTAGAGAAGGCGAACTCATGGGGAAGATCTATTATTGTTGGCCTGATTTTATTGGCTGTTCTGCTTGCAATTTTATTGATTATAAGGTACAGAAGAGAAAAGGATGTACAACGAAAATATATTATTTTAGAAGAAAAATTTAGCCTACAACAGAATTTGATTTTTGAGAAATCTCTTGTGCCTATAGAGACAGAAGAGAAAAAAACAGGATTAGATGAAAACAAAGTAGAAGAATTACTTCGAAAATTAAAAATTTTTGAAGACAAGAAGGAATATACTCAGAAAGGGCTTACTATTAATAAACTTGCCGGCCAAATGGGAACCAATTCCAACTACCTTTCACAGGTGATTAATGATTGCAAGGGGATGAATTTCAATAAGTATTTAAGTGAGCTTAGGATCAATTATATAACCAGACAGCTATTTGAAAATAAAGAATATCTTAAATATAGAATTGAAACGTTAGCTAAAGAATGTGGTATAGCTTCCAGACAAAATTTTTCAGATTTGTTTTATGAAATTAATGGAATCCGTCCAACAGATTTTATCAGGAAAAGGAGACAGGAACTTGATAACAAGAATAATTTTTCGGCTTTTAATCCTATTTAAATATTTATTATTCGAACGTCATTGAAGGTTGGTCTTGTATTCTAAGTTTTTTTAATAGAAATATCTTTGTTATATTTATTGGAAAGCCATCACAAAACCAAATTATCATGAAAAAATTCTTTTTAGCAATTTTAAGTATTGTAATTATTTTGGTAGCAATACTTCTGATTAAAACTTTTACCTATCCATTTAAGAAAAATAATACAACCACAGTTGCTGAAGTAAAATGGGTGAAAAATGATTCTGCAATCCAAAGGCTTTCAGGCGGAATAAAAGTTCCAACTGTATCAGCAGGTGATTTGGATGTTTTCAATTATGCACCATTTGATCAGTTTAAAGAATATCTGAAAAAATCTTATCCTTTAGTATATCAGAATACAGAAAACTATGAAGTGAATAAATATGGATTGGTTTTTAAGTTAAAAGGGAGTAAACCAGATCTTGAACCTATTCTTTTTTTATCACATATGGATGTCGTTCCTCCCGGAGACGCTGACATCAAAAATAATGCACAAGATATTTTCAGGCCTAATGATAAGGCTTTACCTGCGGTAACAAAAGTATCGGAAGATTGGGATTATGCACCTTTTTCGGGAGCAGTTGCTGATGGGAGGATCTATGGAAGAGGTGCGATAGATATGAAGGGAATGTTATTTTCTTTGATGGAATCTCTTACCAATATGATTAAAAGCGGGGCACTTCCACAACGGGATATTTATCTGGCTTTGGGATTTGATGAAGAAGTTGGAGGAAGAAAGGGAGCAAAGCAGATTGCCAAACACTTTAAAGAAAAAGGATTGAAGTTTGATGCCGTCTATGATGAAGGAGGTTTAATATTACAGAAAGGAAGTATTAAAGGAATAGATTCTGATGTAGCGGTAGTGGGATGCGCTGAAAAAGGATTTCTCTCTGCAAAAATAAAGGTAAAAGGTTTAGGCGGCCATTCTTCCATGCCTCCTATGCAAAGTGCTATTGGTAAAGCGGCGGTTATTATGCAGAGGTTGGAAGAAGATCAGATGAAACCCATGATTACTCCTTTAATAAAGGAATTTTTTGATAATATTGGTGGAACAATGCCTTTTGTAAATAGACTTGCTATTTCCAATCAATGGCTTTTAAAATCGGTATTACTTTCCCAACTTGCCAAGAATAATTCTACGAATGCTTTAATTCGCTCTACAACAGCTCTTACCATGATGAAAGGTAGTGATGGAACGAATGTACTTTCTCCGGAAGTTGAATTTGTTGTTAATTTCAGACTTCTTTCAGGAGACTCCGTTAAAGACATCAGGGATCATATTAAAAAAGCTACAAAAGGTTTTGATGTTGAAGTAGAGGAGATTGATAATACAAGGGAAGCTTCTGCTGTGTCGCCTACAAATGTTAAAGCCTATCAACTAATTCAGGAAGGTATTAAGCAGATTTACCCGAATGCTATTACCACACCATATCTCACAATGGCCGGAACGGATGCTTATAAATATCAGATCGTTAGTAAGAATGTCTATAGATTCATGCCAATAAAGATCACTGATGCAGAAAAGCAGAGTATTCACAGTACCAACGAATATATAAGCATAGAAAATTATATGAAAATGATTCAGTACTTTGAGTATATTATGAAAAACTATGACAAATAAATAGTTTCATCTTCTCATTTTTCACTAATTAATTTTTTTAAATTAATAATAACACGTCAAGTTTTGTCGCATTACTGAAATAGCTTTGTCTCACCAAAATATAAAGCTATGGAATTGCCGTTTTACTTAAGTTATAAAGAGTTTGAAAGTCATTATTACGATAACCTTGAAAAATGGTTTGAAGAGTATCACAATACCAGTGAAATTGATTTTCTGAAAAGCTTCACAGATATGTATCGTCCTTATTTGTATTATAATTTTGGAAATGACAGAGTTCAGACTGATGCTTCCATTCAGATCAAAGATTGTTTTTTTCCATATTATGAAAAGATTGGTCTTTCCTTTTGTACCAGTTGTGAAAATGGAAAAGAAAAGAAGAACAGTAAAAACAATATCAATCATGTTTTTGAATGGAAAACAATTACGATGATGGAATATGCTCAACATATTCTGGATAAAGTTAATCGTCATTTTACAAAAAAATCGATTTCTCCAAAAGAAGAAAATGTTCTTGATTATATTAATAATTATGAAATTATTACTTCTAAAGAAGGAGCCGGTTATTGTGTGAATTATAACCTCCATCAGCAGACAATTCCCTTTTTAAAGGCTTATTTACCTTGTTACGGACAAACGGTTAATATTGCAGTATATAGAGATTTTATTTTCTCTGTGGTACAGATTGCTAATTTCATTGATCAGAAACTAAAAGCTGTACAGGCTATAGAAGCTACGATTTATAGTAAGTTAAAATCAGATGCCAGATTCAAAGTACAGATGAGCCATCAGTTTCTTACCATGTGTAATTAGTATGACAAACGACACCAAAACATTCATTATAACTCAATTATGGTTTGAACAATATCTCATATTATTCAAACAGACAGATCCTGATCAATTGATCAGGATTTTGTTTTATTATTTGGAAACCTGTATTGGATATTTAAGTTTTAGGTAAAACTCCTGAAGATATTTTTCCCAATCCTTAGCGGAAGTAATTTCTCCTGCTTTATCCCATGCGGCTCCTGCGTAAAAGGTCACAGATTGTTTATTACTCAAAATAATTTCTGATCCTAAATGTTTATTCTTATCTACAATATAATAGTTAGCGTAAGGAAAAAGCATCCCTGTTCCTACAATCCCGTTTTTTGAATTCTCAGGCCAGTAAGCAGCTAAATGATTATTCTGGTCTGCTACCTTTTCACCTTTGCCATCCCAATGAACAATTCCAGCGAAAACAGGAAGCGTTTGTCTGCCTGAAAAGTGATAGGTAGCTACAGACTTGTTAAGTTGAGAGCCTGCATCGAGACTAATTCTTTTGACAACAGAAATTTCGTAACCACCTTTTTCTACTTGAGGATAGGTAAGCTCAAAAGTAAAACGTAGAGGTCCTTCCTCCAGAATTTTGTATGAAGTATAATTTCCAAGATAAACAAACTCTCCACTGATGTAAGGTAAAATGTCTCCGGCTCCTAAGGTTTTTCCAACCTGAAAAAAATCTAAACCATCTCCATTATCCTCATGATAATTATTTAATTTGTACCATTCATTGATTACCATTAGGTCGGTTCTTTTAGCCCATGCGTCCATTCCCCATCCATTTTGTTCAGGAACTTTTTCCAATTCTTTACCATACATACGGAAGGCGATCTTATCATTTTCCCAGGCGAAATCTCCTAAACGTTCAGGTATAAATCTTCCGTACACCATATTGCTTAAGGATTGTGATGGCGTTTGAGAGAATTCTATTTTTTTTGTTTCTTTAGCTGTAAAATCACCCTGAACAAGAAGATCACCGTTCTTGAGCCATTGATAAGGTATTTCCTTACCTGTAGACGTTTCTTTGATCCTGAAAGTTTTACCAATAAGAAGTTTAACCTTTTTCAACGGGATTTCTATTGACTGTGTATTACGCTGAAGATCGAGGCTGTTTTTAAGCTGTAGTTTCAATAGTATTGTAGATTGTTGTGCATGAACCAATGATCCTATGCCTACCATTACTATAACCCATTGTATTGCTTTCATTAAAAATGAATTTATTATAGATACCAGTCTTTATATCTTTTCAAAGCTTCCAGAAAATAATAATCTGCATAAATTAGCGGAACATCAATCTCTGAATTAAGAGGTAAGCCTCCTGTGCTGTGCTTTAGAAGAAAACCACCATTCTCGCCTAATTGTGAACGGTACTTATCTCCAGATAAACTCACTATCATTTGGCGGGCTGCATCTGCATAGTTTGCTCTTTCATCTTTTTCTACATATTGACCTAACTCCAAAAGTGCCGAGGCTATGATAGCACCAGCAGAAGCATCGCGGGGAACTTCTGGAATTTTTGGATCGTTGAAATCCCAATATGGAATTTTATCCTCTGGAAGAGTAGGATTGTTCAGAATAAATTTTGCAATATGACGAGCCTGGTTTAAATATTTTTCATTTTTTGTAAATCGATACATCATCGTATAACCATATAGAGCCCATCCTTGCCCTCGTGCCCAGGCGGAAGAATCTGAATAACCCTGAAAAGTTTTTTTCCCTAAAACCTTACCCGTATTTACATCATAATCGATAACATGATATGAACTGTAATCAGGACGGAAATGGTTTTTTATCGTTGTATTAGCATGAGTAATAGCTATTTCTTCAGTTTTTTTACTACCTCCATTTTTGGCGGCCCACATCAGCAGTTCCAGATTCATCATATTATCAATGATCACTGGTCCTTTGAAATCTGCCATTTTATCCCAAGACAAGATAGCCTGCATTCCAGGTTTAAACCTTGTAGATAAAGACTCCGCAGATGTTAAGATCACTTCTTTATAAGCAGGATCTTTAGTAATTCTGTATGCATTGCCAAAACTACTGAACATCATAAACCCCAAATCATGATCGCGGGTAAATGTTTTATTAGGTTCGATTATTTTTAAAGTTCTTTCCGCTTCTTTTTTTATCTCTGGATCATTAGTCTGTTCATAGATCATCCATAATGAACCCGGATAAAATCCTGAACACCACCAGGTAATATCTCTGGTCGTAATTTTATTCGAAGAAGCATTATAAGATTGGGGCATTTTATCTGGAGGGACAGATTTTATCAAATATTTATATTGCTTTTCAGCAAATTCAAATTCATTTCGAATAAGCTTTGACATCTCTTTCTTATTGTTCTGTGCCGCCGCAATTATATTAATAACCATAAAGGTTAATACAGTTAATTTTTGTAAAATCATGAATTGTAATTATTCTTATGTACAATTTAATTAAATTTTATGAATTTGATTAAAAAGATATTATTAAACCATGAAAGATTGGTGGAATTTCTATTAGCCTGTTAATTAACTTTTTAACGATTCTAATAATACATTTGAGATGTTTTTTTTATATCTTTGAGTATATGATTGATAATATTCTTATTAAGAATATCTAGCGGTTGAATTAGGTTGTACTAAAATTTGTTTTTTCTCGAGTAAGATTATTTGTAATTAAATTATTATATATATTAATCTTAAATACCAATCAAATTATGAAAAAATCAATTATTTTTTACTGTCTATGTTTATATGTATCTTATTATTCACAGGTTGGAATTGGGACAACTAATCCTCAGGCTGTTTTACATGTAGACGGCGCAAAAGACAATGCCGTTACCGGTGCACCAACGGCTGCTCAAGAAGCAAATGATTTTGTAGTGACGGCCTCCGGAAATGTCGGTGTCGGAAATGCTAATCCTCAAAGATCATTGGATGTAGACGCCAAAAATCAAAGTCTCAGAATTCGAAATCTTGTTAGACAGGTTCCTGCGAGCTATGATATACTGACAAGAGATTTAACTACTAGTGATGTGGTTGCGACGTCGTACAGCTACAGTGAAAGTGTAACAGTGGCACCTGGTGCAAGTGCAACAGTTACTGTACCCGCTACAGTTAATATTGCAAGTGGTCTTTTTATTGTAAAATCAACAAACGGATGTGCCAGGGCAATGATAACCAGTTTTGCATATAATGGCTTATCCTTAGGTTACATCTCTGGAGTAGCAAGAGACAAAATAGGAAATCCTGCGATTGCTCCTATTGCACCTTCAGCAAATACTTCAGGAACGTGGACTGTAACTTTTGCCAACGTAACCAATTGTGCTGATGGAGGGATAGGAACGCAATTTGACTTTACGGTTATGAAGCCGACAG
Source organism: Chryseobacterium paludis (assembly GCF_025403485.1). NCBI lineage: Bacteria > Pseudomonadati > Bacteroidota > Flavobacteriia > Flavobacteriales > Weeksellaceae > Chryseobacterium > Chryseobacterium paludis. The sequence goes on along the minus strand of NZ_CP099966.1, from coordinate 2,487,035 downwards.
TTGACTCTTATACCATTACTAATAATGGAAATGTAGCAAAAACATATCAATTGACTGTTAGTCGTTTGTAAGATTGATTAAGTATCAATAAATTTATTATATTAAAATAGAAAAATAAAGCATTGGTTTTCATTGCTTTATTTTTTTTCAGAAAGAAAGGAACATGAAAATTGGATATTACAATTGTATTCGTAATTCCGATATGATTTGCGTCAGGCAGGCTGAAGTTAAAAGTTCAATTTCATATTTTCTATCAGTAGTTCCGACAGATAAAATTTTGTATTCCCAACCTGAGTAAACTCTGTTTGTCGTAGGTTATTTTTTCAATTTGATTAAATTATTTTCATTAATCTTTTTAGGATTATATACATTTGGCTTGCTTTATGTTATATTTATCAGGTTAATTTTAAAAATAAAAATATGAAAAAGAAATTATTTGCCTTATTAGCTTTTGGATTATTTGCAACAGCTGTTAATGCTCAGGAAACTGTAAAACAAGAAGTAAAAAATGTTGGTACTGCAATTGAAAAAGGAGCGAAAGCAACAGGAGAAGGAGTGAAAGATGGTGCTGAATGGGTTGGAGATAAAACTAAAAAAGGGGCAAAAGCTACGAAAAAAGGTGTTAAAAAAAGCACGAAATGGGTTGGCAAAACGGCAACCAAAGGTGCAAAAAATGTTAAAAAGACCGCTGTAAAAGGTGCAGATGCAGTAGCAGATGGTTATAAAGATGTAAAAGCAGATCTGAAAAAATAATCTTTCAGGATTTTCAGAAAAATATAAAAAAACGACTTCTACTGTAGAAGTCGTTTTTTATTATTATAATGCTTTTTCTTGATCATTATACCTCATGAATCATGATCTAAATAAAAATAATATTCATAAATGATTCAAAAAAAAACACCCAACTTATTGGGTGTAAATGTTTTAATTGATTATCAATTGTTTTGCAGAGAGGAAGGGATTCGAACCCTCGATACAGTTACCCGTATACTACCTTTCCAGGGTAGCTCCTTCAACCACTCGGACACCTCTCTATTTCGAGATTGCAAAAGTAATGTATTTTCTTGAATTAACAAATAATTAAAGCGATTAGTCTGTAATTTCTCCACATAAGCTTTTAGAAAAATTATCAGCAAAGTTCCCGGAATATTTTGGATTATCAACTAGGTGCATGGCTTTTGTAATGGCAGTTTCTGCTGTCATATCTTTTCCACTAATAGCACCTATTCTTGAGAAAATATTACTGTTTTCATATTTGCCAAATGAAATACCTCCTGAAATACATTGACTTACCACAACGATTTCAGTTCCGTTGTTCCGGATTTCCTGTAATGTTTCTTGTGTTTTTTCGCTGCTAAAAATGGTTCCTGATCCGAAAACCTGAAGGATCAAAACTTTCATTTTAGGGATTTCCTTGAAATGACTTAAGTGCATTCCTGGAAAAATCCTCCAGAATAAGATATCTTCAGAAATATGATCATCAACATGAAATTCTACATTGGGATCACAGCGGTATAAGCTGTCTTTTACAATGTTAAGATGAACCCCAGATTGTCCAAGTATAGGATAATTTGGACTAGCATAAGCATCAAAATATTCGGCAGAATATTTTAAAGTTCTGTTTCCTCTTAATAATTTATATTCAAAGTAGATGGCAACCTCCTGAATAACGGCTTCATCATTTTCATATAAACTGGCGTAATACAGGCTTGTTAAAAGATTTTCCTTAGCATCAGTTCTTAGATCTCCTATCGGCAACTGTGATCCCGTAAAAATAACGGGTTTTTTCAATCCCTTTAACATAAAACTTAAAGCTGAAGCTGTATAGGACATGGTGTCTGTGCCGTGAAGAACTAAAAAGCCGTCATAGTTATCATAATTCTTATGGATATAATGAGCGATAATTTTCCATTCTTCCGGTCCCATATCTGAAGAATCCAGTGGTTTTGCAAAGGGATGCACGAAAACTTCACATTCCATTAGTTTCATTTCAGGCATCTTTTCGAAGATATTGCCAAAATCAAACGCTCGGAGACTTCCGGTTTCATAATCTTTCTCCATACCAATCGTACCACCGGTATATATCAACAGAACTTTTCGTTTCATGTATACTTTTTATTAAGAAGTTGAATCTTGCTCAGGTTTATAATCTCAAAATTACGTTAATTTGCAAAGATTTGAAAATGAATGAAAGGCTTATGGAAAAATTTTATAAAAATCAGGTTATAATTGTTAGCGTTACATCAGGCTATAAAAAAAGAAAAGACTAATGCAGATGAAAGATTTAGCACAAACTTTTGAGTATTTAAAACAGTTCTTAACAGAGGAAAGATTACGGAAGATTGAACACTTTTCCCAGGATAGCTCTGATTTTGTGCTTCCTGTGATGGAAGATATCTATCAATTCAGAAACGCAGCAGCAATCGTAAGATCTGTTGAAGCATGTGGGTTTCATAAAGTTGTAGCGATGGAAGAGGAGAATGTTTTTAATCCCAATCTTACAGTGACTAAAGGAGCTGAAACCTGGGTTGAGGTACAAAAAATGCCAAAAAATATTTCGTCTCTCAAGGAAATCAAAAATAGCGGGTATAAGATCTTAGCTGTTTCACCGGAAAAAAATGCCGTAATGCTTCCTGATTATCAGATCACAGGGCCTATTGCCTTGGTTTTTGGAACCGAACTGGAAGGAGTTTCAGAAGAGGTACTGGACTTTGCGGATGAAACACTGGCTATTCCAATGTATGGCTTTACAAAAAGTTTTAATGTTTCAGTTGCAGCGGGAATCTGTATGTATGAATTGAAACAGAAACTCCTTAGATCTGGTATAGATTATAAACTTAATGAACAAAAGCTTTTGGAGATGAAGATACGCTGGACAGTTAATTCCATTAGAAGTGGTCATCAAATTCTAGAGCAATACTTAAAGCGATGATTTTAAGAGGTTAGCTATTTGTGTTGGGATTCAGATTGAGATAATTCCAGGATGTTACAAATATACCTGCTGTTTCAGTTCTAAGTCGTTGGTTTCCTAGAGATACTGCTTTTACTTTATTTTCTGCTAAATTTTGAATTTCTTTTTCAGAAAAATCCCCTTCAGGACCAATAAAGAAGGTGTAGTGATCTAGTTTTGGGATATTATTAAGCTCAATTCTTTCCAGGTTTTCATGACAATGAGCAACAAAAGTATTTTTCGGATCTATGTTTTTAATAAAATCTGAAAACTTTACAGGATCATTTACAATGGGAAAATGAAACCTCAGGCTTTGCTTAGACGCGGCAATACTTTGTTTTCTTATCTTATCAATATTAATGTTTTTACGTTCTGTTTTTTCTGTGATCAAAAATGTAATTTCGGAAATACCCATTTCTACAGCTTTTTCTACGAAAAATTCAATTCGATCAATATTTTTGGTGGGTGCAATTGCAATATGAAGTTTAGGATTAAAATCCGGGATATAAGTTTTAATTTCAGAAACATTAAGAATAGCTTTTTTACCCTCTAAAACCAATTTTCCGGAAGCCAGATTTCCCTTGCCATCAGTTACATGAATTTCTTCTCCATTTCTCATCCGAAGAACTTTCACAATATGTTGCTGTTCTTCATCATTGATAGTTACTTTATGATCTTCTATATGTCCGTAAAATAATTTCATTTTTTGCCAAATTGTTAAATCGTTGAACTGTAAATTAATAAACTGAGATTTTTGATTGATCCCTCAATTAATTTAATCTTCATTATTTAAAATTCCAGATTGGTTTAAAGAATTAAAGACCCAATTACCTCTATTGTTAAACCAAAAGCGATATTTAAAAAAATATGATTTGCTATTATTCGATTTCCATGAAGGACCTTATTAGTATGAGCCATAATTTTCATGGCAGTTCTTCTTTTATGTGAATCGATAAATTAATGATGTACCTTTTTATAGGTCATATTTCGAAATAGCACTTGTTCTTAAGTCAGTAAATTCTCCTCTTTCAAATTTTAACTGCGCTACCATCGCGATCATTGCAGCATTATCTGTAGTGTATTCAAATTTTGGGATGTAAATATTCCAGCCTAGTTTTTTCTGATTTACCTGCATTGCTTCTCTTAATGCTGAATTGGCAGAAACACCGCCTGCGATAGCAACTTCATTGACATTCAGCTCTTTTGCTGCTTTTTCAAGTTTATTCATTAAAATTTCAATAATGGCCTTTTGAACCGAAGCACATAAATCGTTGAGGTTTTCTCTAATAAAATCAGGATTCTTTTTTACTTCTTTCTGAATGAAATATAATACTGAAGTTTTTATCCCGCTAAAAGAATAATTGTAGTCTTCCAGTTTAGGTTTATTAAATTTAAAAGCATCGGGATTTCCTTCTTTAGCCAACCTATCAATAATAGGACCCGCCGGGTAGTCAAGATCAAATATTTTTCCAATTTTATCAAAAGCTTCACCAGCTGCATCATCTATTGTTTTGCCCATAATTTCCATGTCGAAATAATCTTTTACTAACACGATCATGGTATGACCACCACTCACAGTAAGGCATAAAAATGGGAATTTTGGCGGCATAGGATTTGCATCGTCAATAAAATGCGCTAAAATGTGTGCCTGGAGATGGTTTACCTCTATTAATGGAACATCTAAACTCATAGCCAGAGATTTAGCAAAAGAAGTACCCACAAGGAGGGAACCCAAAAGTCCTGGTCCGCGTGTAAATCCTATAGCAGAAATCGCATTTTGTTGTATATTTGCTTTGGTGAGAGATTTTTCAACAACGGGAATGATGTTTTGCTGATGGGCTCTTGAAGCTAATTCAGGAACAACACCACCATATTCTTTGTGAATTGCCTGATTTGCAGCAATATTAGAGAGAATAGTATTCCCCTTGATGATAGCTGCTGATGTGTCGTCACAAGACGATTCGATACCTAAAATTATAGACTCGCTCATAATAATGGCAAAGTTAGAGAATAATAACGAAAATGAGAATAAAAAATCTGTAACTGAAAACTTAAGTGATCAGGTACAAAAGACTGTAGAAAATGTAGAGGAGAAGGTAAAAGAAACCGTAAAAGAGGCATCTGAACTGGCTTCAGATGCCGTTCATCATCCTGTGGAAACTGCCCAGGAGTTTGGCAAGCAGGCTGCTAAAGATGTTACCAGCTATTCCTGGTGGGCAAGGCTTCTGCTCATTTTATTCTGGTTAGGTTTTTCCCTTATTGTTGCGGTTATAGTTATTATAAATCTTCCTGTTACTAAGCAATGGGCAGCTGATCAGGCATTGCAAATCGTTAATAAAGATTTCAAAGCAAAAATGTCCACAGAAAGTGTGGAAGTGAATTATTTCGGGAATGTTACTATTAAAGGATTAAAAGTTAAAGATTATAAAGGGCTAGAGTTTATTAAAGCCCGGGAATTTCGTGCCAATTCAGATTGGTTGTCACTGGCGGCTGGGGCAATTTCAGGGAAAAGTAACTCGCTGAGTTTTAATTCCCTTACCATGGTAAATGCAGATGTGAAAGTAATCACTTATAAAGGGGATAGCATTTCCAACTTCATACGTTTTACACAATTGTTTGATAATGGAAAGAAAAGAGATCCTAAAAAACCTGCTTTCCAATTAAACTCCAGAGTACATATCGTAGATTCTAAGGTTTCGATTGTTAATCAAAATTCACCTGGTGAAGCAGGGAAATGGCTGACTGCCACTAAATTTAACCTGAAAGCCCCTAATTTAAAAGTTAATGGAGCTGACATTTCAGCACTTATTAATAACTTATCTTTTGTAACTACAAGATGGGGAAAATCTCACTTTGTAGATACTTTCTCCACTGAATTGTCACTGACTCATAAATCCCTTTCTCTTAAAGATTTAACCCTAAATACAGATCATACTCTTTTACAGGGAGATATTAAGTTTAATCTTAATAATGGTTCATGGGCAGATTTTGCAGATAGGGTAAGATGGGATATGAATCTTAATCAGGGAAGTCAGCTAAGTGGTTATGATATCAGTTACTTTGTTACCAATTGGGATAACTTTAAGCCCTTTAATGTTTCTGGGAAAATGACAGGGCCATTAAATAAATTTTACCTTGAAAATTTCCTTATTAGAAATCCTGACGTGAATATTGCGACTCAGACCATGAAGGTAAATAATCTTTTAAAGGGTAAATTCCTGATCGAAACAAATAACCTTTCTACAGACTTTACCTATAAAGATCTAAAAGTAATGATGCCTTCATTTATCTCTAAAAAGATGAAGAACTTTGCAGATGATTTTGGAAAACTAAAATACAATGGATCAGCAAGAGTGAATCCTGATCAGATCTATATTCCCAATGGTAATTTAATGACGGGAATCGGACAGGCTAAGATTTCTAAACTTTCTCTTACAGGATATAGTACGGCAATGCCAAAGTACTCTGGATATGTGGAAGCAACAGACCTAAATACTTCAGTCATTACAAAAAATAAATCAGTAGGATTAATATCAGGGAAATTTGATATCGATGGACAAAGCTTCGATGTTAATACCATGCGGCTGACTACAAAATCTCAGATTTCAAGTATTGAGATCATGAATAAAGAAATTAACAATCTTTATCTGGACGGTTTATTGGATCACAAAAAATATAATGGAACAATCACAGTAAATGATGAGCAGGCTAAAGCTACGATAAAAGGACTTATTGATTTCAGTACATCAAGAATTGCAACAGATGTAAATGCTGATGTTACCTATCTGAACATGAATTATTTTACTAATAAACCTGGAAATCAGATCGTAAGTGGGAAGGTGGTTGGAAAAATGGCGATGTCATCTCTTAATGATCTGACATTGGATGTAGAGGCCAATAATATCAATTTTGCGACCGCGACACAGAAGTATATAGTTCCAAATGCTAAATTAAAAACATTTATTGAAGCTGGAGGTAGGGTTATTTCCGTTGATGCTCCAGGAGCAGTAAATGGAAAAATTTCCGGCAAGTATAATTTGGCGGATCTTGCGGGGATGGTTGAGAATGGATTAGGGAAGATCTTAGTTGGACCACCACCAAGAAAGCTATATAGAGGGCAGAATTTTGCAATGAATTTTGATGTTCAGCAAGGATTAGTGAGTTATTTTTTACCTGATTTGAAACTTCCCCAGGGAGCATTAGTTGAGGGACAGTATGATGGTAATTCAAATAATCTCATTCTTAATGTAGATGCAGCTTCATTAAAGTATATGATGACCAAAGAAGTTGAGATTACAGAAGCAGATAAGGCATTGGCAGAAGCAAATCCTGCATATAAGATAAATGCGAGAGATAATATCACCAGAGACAGTGCTTTGGTTGATAGTGTAATGGTCAGAATAAATACAGCCAATCTTGATGAGCAACTGTATGCAAAAATAAATAAGGTTCAGTATAACAAAAATATACTCAAAGATATTACGCTCAGTGGAAAGAATGAAAATAACACAACTCTTCATCTTGCCACTAAATTTAAACATGGAAGTCCTGAAGATGAACTGGAGGACAAGCTTAAAGAATATGCCATCAATGTAAATCAGTCCACCAACGAGTTTGGTGATTTTGTATTCAAATTTGATCCCACTGAAGTAAAGTTCAACGAGGTAACCTGGGCTATAGATACAAGTCCGGAACTTGATCACTCGATAACGTACAGGAAAAAAACGAGCGATTTTGAGATCAGAAACCTGAAAATCTATTCTGATAAAAGCGTATTGTTCATTAAAGAATCCACGTTTAAATCAGCTAAAGATTTTTACGTAGACGCTGATATCAATGACTTTTCTATTGAAAAACTTCTGGAAATGCAGTCTGGTGGAAACTCTATGAATCTAAAGGGACTGGCAAATGGGAGTGTGAAAATAAGAATGGATAAAAGCACCCTTCAACCATTGGTTGATTTAACGGTTGATGATATCAAGATGAACGGAAGTGATATGGGAGACCTTACCATTTCTGCTACAAACAGTTTTTCGCTGAATGTGTATGATATAGATGTAAAAGTAACTTCTGCCGGGGTTATCGGAAATAACAATCTACATCTGACAGGAACTGTTAATAATAATACTTCTTCACCTACAATCGATCTTGTGGCAGAGATGCGTGAGTTCAATGTTTCCTTTGCGCAGCAGTTTGTACGGTCAATTTTTGGCAACCTTAGAGGAAAAGCTACAGGAGATCTTAAAATAAACGGGACTTTGAAAAATCTTGACTACAGTGGTGATATTGCTTTAAAAGAATTTGGATTAAAACTCTTATTTACAGGAGTTGATTATTCATTTGATGATACCGTTATACCATTATCAAAAGGTCTGGCGATTCTTAATAATATTGAAGTTCATGATGGAAGATCCAATTCTAAAGGAAATATTTCAGGAGCTATACAGTTTGAGACACTCTCTTCAATGGGGGTCAACCTTGTAATGAGGGCAGATAATTTATTGGTGCTTAATAGTACCCAAAAAGATCTTGATCTATTTTGGGGTAGAGTATATGGCCAGGGAGATCTGTATATTGATGGTCCTGTGTCGGGTCTTAGTATTACGACACCTAATATGAAAGCACTTAGTGGAAGTACATTTACGTTTAATTCAAGTTCAACTTCCAATGTTGAAGAATTTAAAATGCTGAGGTTCTTAAAAGAAGGAAAAGATGGCTTGGTAACACTTGAAGATAAGAAAAAAACGGGAGCTAATATGCATATTGACTTCTCTCTTGATGTTGATAAGGGAACGACAGTAAATGTTCTGGTTGGAGATGATGTGGGGAATATTACGGTAAAAGGAGAGGCTAAGAACCTGAAATTCCAAATGAACAGACAAGGGGGTATTGCTATGGCTGGAACCTATAGAGTGGATAATGGGACCTTTGTTTCAAAAGCAATTCTTAATAAAACATTCCAGATAGAAAAGGGCAGCAGTATCCGTTGGGATGGTGATGCTATGAAGCCGGCATTGAATATTACAGCCAACTATGTGAGAATGGTTTCCAATGCAGGACAATATTTAAATATGGGTAATCTTCAGCCTATAAGTATATTGCTACAGGCTAATATTACGCAATCTCTTGTTGATCCTAAAATAGATCTGGATGTATCTGCTCTGGATGTATCAAGTCAGGTAAAAGAAACGCTGGCTGCTAAAATGAGTCAAGAGGGTGAAAAGGTTCTTCAGTTTGGTTCTATACTGTTGTTAAATAGTTTTAATATTTCAAATACCGGTGGAGTGGGTGTCGATGTTGCCGGAGTAGCTGAATCTTCAGGATATAATATGCTTTTAAAGCAATTGGGCTCAGTTCTTAATACAATGAGTAATGAATTCCAGATCGACTTAAATTACGTAAAAGGCGATCAGAATTCAAACACTGGAGATCGGGCGAATGCGGGGGTAAGTTTTGCACTTTCCCCAAGGATAAAAGTGAAGACCGGTTTGGGAATTCCATTAACGAAAACTGAGAGTACTGAAGCTAATTATCTCTCCGGCGAGGGATCTATTGAATATGATATTTCTAAGAAAAATGACGGAAGTTTAGTTTTAAGAGGGTACTCTAAACCTACGAATATCGGAATGGGACCAGGTGGAACCGGCACTAACGGATCTGCAAATCAAGCCTATGGAGGCGGTGTTGTTTGGAGTAAAAGCTTCAATTCTTTATTTAAAAGGAAAAGAAAAGATAAAAAACAACCAGATGTGAAAAAGGAAATAAAAACAGATTCCCTAAAAGCAGAGGGTAAATAATTTGAATATTTTAATGATTTTTATCATCTGTGTTAATTATTGTTAATTATTGTTATAATTTTTTTAGTTAAATTATTTTTTATAGATTTGCAAAAAATACATAGATTTTTTAAGAAAATTGTAATTTAACTAATATGAACTATCAACTGGACGAAATAGACAAAAAGATTCTTGATTTCTTAGTAGAAAACACAAGAATGCCTTTTACTGAAATTGCTAAACAGATGGATGTGTCTGCGGGTACAATTCACGTAAGAGTGAAAAAAATGGAAGATGCAGGTATTATTTTGGGGTCATCCCTTAATATCGATTATGGTAAGTTGGACTATCATTTTACAGCCTTCATCGGAGTTCTTTTAACTAAATCAAACCGTACGCAAGAGGTTTTAAAGGAATTAACAACTATTCCTAATGTAATCGAAGCGAGCGTGATTTCTGGAAAATATAATATTTTCTGTAAAGTAAGAGCTAAGAATACTGAAGATGCGAAGAGAATTATCTATCAAATAGATGATATTCAGGACGTAATGAGAACTGAGAGTATGATTTCTATGGAAGAATACTTAAGTGATAAGAATAGATTAATCAACGCTATTTCTATTTAATCAAATTGTAAACGAATAATTATAGAAGAACTTATGAAATTACTCATAAGTTCTTTATTTTTGTACCTATGGAAGAATACAGTTACTTTGATGAAGATCCAAAGAAAGGATGGGGTTTTATTTTAGCATTTGCATCTTTAATGCTATTTACGATCATGGGGTTGGGGATAGATGTGGATGAGTATTTACAACACGAATATCTTAATATTCCAAGATGGTACTTCTATATCATTTTTTCTTTAGATCTATTGATGATGGTCAGCCTTGTTCTGATGTTCTTCTATAAAAAAATTGGGATCTTTACTTTTCCCGTATTATTGGTTTTGCACTTCTTTATGCACAACTATTATCTGTCTACATTTTTATATACAGATGTTACCAACCTTTTCCTTTTTACAGGATTTGGTATGCTGGCTATAATTCCCAAATGGAAATTCTTTAAATAGTATATATGGCCTTCATTTTTGAAGGCTTTTTTGTATTATAAAGTGGGTCGGCAATCTTGCTGATCCAATAAGTATATCCTTGAATTGTTTTATCTAAAATAAATCAGACAGACTTGTCTGTCCGTATGATGTTTTATTGTATATTTGTTGTACAAACATATTACTATGACATCTCCTAAAGAAAGAATTGTAGAAACTACACTGAAATTGTTTTCTACACAGGGATATAATTCAACAGGGATCAATCAAATCATTTCGGAAGCGAGTGTAGCTAAAGCAAGCTTTTATCAGCATTTTAAATCCAAAGAGGATTTATGTGTTGAATTTCTCAATACAAGACATCATTATTGGTTTAATGAGCTGGAGAGTTTCATTGCAACAGGAAAAAACTATAAAGATAGGATAATTGCTTCTTTTGATTTTCTGATCTATATGAACAATAAGGAGAACTTTAGAGGATGTAGTTTTTTGAACATCTTATCAGAAATCCCTATAGATAATACTAAAATATTAAATGCCATTCAGGACCATAAACTGGAGCTTCGGAATTATTTTAAAAAAATGTTATCGGATGATATATGTGATCATATTTATCTTCTTTTTGAAAGCAGTATAATAGAGAGCCAGCTATTTAAGTCGAATGAATTAGTAGAGAAATCTAAAAGAATAGTGACCAATTTAATACAATAATAATGGAACAGAAACACCCACTTCCACCTTTCACTCTAGAAACGGCAAAGGAAAAAATTCAATTGGCAGAAGATGCCTGGAACAGTCAGGATCCTGAAAGAGTCTCCAAAGCTTATACAGAAGATAGTGAATGGAGAAACAGAGATCGATTTATAAACGGAAGAGGAGAAATTGTTGAATTTCTTCGTCAAAAATGGGAAAGAGAACTTAATTATAAACTTAAAAAAGAATATTGGGCACATACGGATAATCGCATCGCTGTTCGATTTGAATATGAATATCAGACAAAAAATGGGGATTGGTACAGAGCCTACGGAAATGAAAATTGGGAGTTTGACGAGAATGGGCTTATGCAAAAAAGATACGCAAGCATTAATGATCTTGCTATAAAAGAAGAAGATCGGAAATTCAAAAACTAAAAAGATTAAAAGCATCCCATTGGGATGCTTTTAATGAATATTTTAAAGATAAATTATTTCTCTAAAATTCTTTTTACTGCTTCTTTTACGGCAGCAGAATCAATTTTATATTTTTTCATTAGTTCAGCAGGAGTAGCGGATTCTCCGAAAGTATCATGTACTGCAACGAATTCCTGTCTTGTAGGTCTTTTTCTTGCCAACATTCCAGCAATAGACTCTCCTAAACCTCCTAAATAGTTGTGCTCTTCAGCAGTAACAATTTTTCCGGTTTTTTCAACTGATTTTAAGATGATTTCCTCGTCTAACGGTTTAATAGTATGGATATTGATCACTTCACAAGAGATCCCTTCTTTTTCAAGCTCATCTGCGGCCACAAGAGACTCCCAAACCAAATGTCCTGTTGCGACAATCGTTACATCCGTACCTTCTTGTAAAAGAATTCCTTTTCCAATTTCGAAAGGCATATCTTCAGGAATGAATACAGGAACTGTAGGTCTTCCGAATCTTAAATATACCGGGCCTTCAAAATCGGCGATAGCAATAGTAGCTGCTTTTGTCTGGTTGTAGTCACATGGGTTGATTACCGTCATTCCAGGAAGCATTTTCATCATACCGATGTCTTCTAATACCTGGTGTGTAGCTCCATCTTCTCCTAATGTAAGACCAGCGTGAGAAGCACAGATCTTTACATTTTTCCCTGAATAAGCGACAGACTGACGAATTTGATCATATACTCTTGAAGTAGAGAAATTGGCGAAAGTTCCCGTGAAAGGAATTTTCCCCGTAATACTAAGACCTGCAGCTATACCAATCATGTTAGCTTCAGCAATTCCTATCTGGAAAAATCTTTCTGGTGCTTTTTCAATGAATTTTTCCATTTTCAAAGAACCAATAAGGTCTGCACAAAGTGCTACTACATTTGGATTTTTATCAGCAAGTTCAGCTAATCCGGCTCCGAATCCTGAACGTGTATCCTTTTTTTCTGTATATGTATATTTCATTTTTATTTTTTTAATCTAGATTTTTTAAATAATTATTTAATTTCTTCTTATCAGATTGATTAAGTGTTTCCTGAATAGTATTGAGATAAAGAACTTCACGTCTTATTTCATCTAAAGTCAGTTTAATTCCTACATTATGTCCGGAAGATTGTGTAAGGTACATATCACAGACTTGACCTACATAATTTCTTACATGTCCTTTAAGCTCTTTAAAATCAAAGCTAGGAAGATCTTTTTCGAAATTTTTGCAATGTGAAGGAAGTCCTTTCCAAAGAGTTTCACTTGGAATATTGGTAATAGCCAAGCTTCCATCTTCATCCTGATTCTTTTTGTAGTCTGAAGTATAATCCGGAATGTAATAATAGGCCTGATCTGAATATGGATCTATAGCCGCCGTTGCTGAATCAGCAATAACTGCTGTAGAATCTGTTACTGCATATGCAGAATCATTTTTTGCATATTCTTCTTCCTGTTTTTTATAGGCAATCATGATAGAGTCCTGCTTTCTTTGCTGATCAGTCATTGCTTTTTTATGATCAAAAAACACCTGATCTTTAGAATCTTTAATTGAAGCCAAAACGAAATACTCTTTGTCATAAGTTTTTTCAGGACCCGCTTTTAAAATAAGTCCGCTTAAACCTGAATTTTTCATTTTGATACCTGGAAGATATTGATTCAAAAGTCCACTAAATACACTCATGTTATTAATAGATGACTGATCATCAATACATAATTTCAAATCTTCATTTTCCTTTTTTGTACCATCCTTTGATCGGTAATTGATCAGATAATGTGAACAAGATGTTCCTAAAATAGTTTCTTTTGTACCCAGCTTCTTGGCTTCCAAAGTATACTCTTCCTTCTCTCCATAACCGTAATTGCTATAACCAAGATACATCAATGCACCCAACCCTGATCCACTAAGACGGCTGTTCATTTCTAATGAAACAGAAGTTGTTCCTAATGCATCTGTATAGTAATACATTGGAACATCCTTAATGTTCAATTTGGTAAGAAATTCATTGTTGTTACTTGCAAACATTTTTAAAGATAGCATAGGAGCTTTTTTATCAATCATCTGATAATTGAACTCTTTAGCAAAAGAAATCTTTTTCTCTTGCGCTATTCCCAAAATAAAGCTTGTAAGCAGACAGATTAAGATGAATTTTTTCATGGAAAACTTAATAAATGTGATCATCTAAGATATTAGTAATCTGCCGGAGCTTCCAAATAAAGTTGTTTGAATGCTGTTTCCAACTGCTCATCATTAGGAGCTTTACCATGCCAAGCGTGACTTCCCATCATAAAATCAACTCCAGCACCCATTTCTGTATGAAGGATAATAGCAACAGGCTTTTCTTTCCCCGTTTCGGCTTTTGCTCTCTCAAGAATAGCGATCACTGCCTCAAGGTCGTTACCGTTTTTCTCTTCTAAAACAGTCCATCCAAATGCTTCCAATTTAGCATGTAGATTTCCTAAACTTAATACATCATCTGTGTCACCATCGATCTGACGACCGTTATAGTCAATAGTAGAGATAATATTATCTACTTTTTTAGCAGCAGCAAACATTAAAGCTTCCCAAACCTGACCTTCTTGTAATTCTCCGTCTCCATGAAGAGAGTAAACTAATGATTGGTCACCATCTAATTTCTTCCCTAAAGCAACCCCTAAAGCAACAGAAAGTCCTTGTCCTAAAGATCCTGAAGAAATACGGATTCCAGGTAATCCCTCGTGAGTAGTCGGGTGACCCTGTAATCTTGAATTTAGCTTTCTGAAAGTTTTTAATTCTTCTACCGGAAAAAAGCCAAATCTAGCTAAAGTAGAATAATAAACCGGTGAAATGTGACCATTTGAAAGATAGAAATGATCTTCATTTTTACCTTCCATAGTGAAAGGAAGATGATAGTTCAATACTTTCCCATAAAGTGCTGTGAAGTACTCTGTACAACCTAAACTTCCGCCTGGATGTCCTGAATTAACAGCATGAACCATTCTTAAAATGTCTCTTCTGATTTGCGTAGTAAGAGATTTTAACTCTTCGATACTTTTACTCATTATATCTGATTTATTTGCACGCGAATTTACAATTTTTTAATGGCTTATGGAAATACAAAATCCGAGCGGAAAACTCGGATTTTGAATTATTTAAAGAATTTATCTTTTTAGCAGCCTTCGTTAAGGGATACTGAAATTTCAGTGACAATATTATTAACCATCTTGAAAGATAATACTGTTCCTGCATCAGTGTCGTTCAGTATGAAATAACTTTCATTTTTAACCTGTTTCCCTTGGTCATCCCATCCAGGATATGTACTGTAGCTTGGATAATTTTTGTAAGCATTAATGATATCATCTTTCGTACTTCCAACACCAATACCACTTTTTGTTTTAAATTTCTTACTGGTAGTAGAAACACCATATATACTGTAACCATTGGTCTCTTTCCCTTCATTATCATATTCCTGGGAGGTGCTGATCATAATGGTTTCTCCACTGTACTTTACCGAATTTTTAAATTCTCCATTCGTTAATCTTAATTTTGCTCCGGAATACTTTTCAATCTCTGCACTTTTCATAAATACTTTATAAGGTCCGATTCTTAATGTTGAAACCTCAAAACTTTCCTGTGCAGAAAGAAAGCCACAAGCAAAAAGAACCAATAAAAGTGGAATAATTTTTTTCATATTATTTTGTTTTTTTTAAATGTGATTTAGAATTATTTTTTCTGATTAGCCAAAGGCCAAAGAACGTCAGTAAACCATTAATGATAAGTAATTCCAATCCTATTTTAAAGTCACCGAAAATACTTACCTGATATTTATCGATGAAATAAGAAATTATGGGTGCCGCAATACAGACGTAAGGAACAAGTTTATCCTCAACCTTATATTTTGTAAAAATACCAAATGCAAAAAGACCCAAAAGCGGACCGTAAGTGAATCCGGCTAATTTTAAGATCAATCCAATCATGGAATTATCATTGATCATCTTAAAAATAACAACCATTATCAGGAAAGAAAATGCAACGATCAAATGTACATTTTTGCGGAATTTTTCTTTCTTTTTGTCAGTCCAGTCTTTCTTTTCTTTCATTCCAAAAATATCGATACACAATGAAGACGTAAGAGCCGTCATAGCGCCATCCGCACTTGGAAATAAGGCTGAAATTAAAGCTATAATGAATATAATTGAAATAAAACCAGGCATATGATTTAATGCCACTTCAGGGAAAATTTTATCTCCAAAAATCTCTTTACCACCCAATAAGAATTCTTTTTTAGGGATGCCGTCTTTTATGATTTCAGTAAAATGACCTCCTTGGCTTTCTCCAAAAAGATAAAGAAGCCCACCCATATAAAGGAATAATGAAATCACACCCAGTAAAATAAACCCAAGCGTAACCATATTCTTCTGAGAATCCTTTAATCTGGTTACAGAAAGACTTTTCTGCATCATTTCCTGATCTATTCCGGTCATGGTAATGGTAATAAATGCTCCAGCAAGAATCTGCTTTATAAAAAAACCGGGAGAATTAAAATCCATTTCGAATATTTTAGTGTAGCCTTTATCACTCATTGCTGTTAAGCTTTGTCCAACACTTAGATCCAAATGATTAAGCATATAAACGGTACAAATAATCAAGCCCAGGAGCATACATGAAGTCTGTAACGTATCTGTCCATACAATGGTTTTTACGCCACCTTCATAAGTATAAAGAATAATCATCGCAAGAATGATCAAAGTGGTTACAATAAACGGAACTCCTAAATTATCCAATATAGTTACCTGAAGAATATTGACAACCAAATATAACCTGGCTGTAGCACCTACCAATCTTGAGACAATGAATATCCACGCTCCTGATTTGTATGAAAGTTGTCCCATTCTCTGCTGAAGATAGCCATAAATTGAAGTTAGTTTTAATCGGTAGTATAAAGGGAGTAGGACGTAAGCAACGACAATATAACCTATAAGGTACCCTAGTGTAATCTGTAAATAAGAAAAACTGTCTTTACCCACTGCACCTGGAACACTCACAAAAGTTACCCCCGAAAGAGAGGTGCCGATCATTCCAAAGGCAACGAGCATCCAGTTACTTTTACGGTTTCCAATAAAGAAACTCTCATTGTCACTTCCCTTACCCGTTTTATAAGCTACCCAAAGGAGCAGCGCAAAGTATACAACGATAATGGACAATAATATAACTGGAGACATATTTTTTGCAATTAAAATTTTACAAATATAGTTTTTTTATGTTCTGATAAAAAAGAAAAACCTTTCAGGGTAGATTCCTGAAAGGTTTACAAAGTATTTTTTCTCGTCAGCTAGACTACGACGTCCTGTAGGTCTTCGTTCTTCTGGAAAGTAGCTTTCGCAAAAGGACAAAGCGCAATTATTTTTTTGCCTTGTTTTCTTGCGAAATCTACTGCCGCTAAAACCATGTCTTTACCAACGCCTTTTCCGTTGTACGCTTCTTCTACTTCTGTATGATCAATAATGAATCTTTCTTCTCCAGCCCAGGTATAAGTCATTAATCCTGCGCGGTTTCCGTCTATGAAAGCCTCAAAACTTCCGTGTTTTTCGTCGTTGTTTTGTTTTACCTCTGTCATATTATGAAAATTTGGTTAGTATTTCTATATCGTTTGTTAAAATTTTATGAATAGGGCAGGCATCAGCAATAGTGTGAAGCCTTTTCATTTGATCATCATCCAGGTTGGTTCCTTCAAAGCTGATATTTCTTGTGAAAACAGCTCTTTTGGAAAGCGGAAAGTTTTCCAGATCAACCTCTACGTTAATCTTCTCTACATCCCATTCTTTCCTGTCGATGTACATTCTTAAAGTCGCAGCAGTACAGCTCGCCAAAGAAGTGGCCAGAATTTCAAAAGGATTGAAACCTTTATTTTGTCCTCCTTTATCAATGGGTTCGTCCGTAATGATCTTATTTTCACCGGCTATTACTTCCGTATAATATTTTGTTTTTCCTAAACTTGCTTTTACGGTTACCCCCATTATTTTTCAGTATTGAATTTGTAACTCAATGCCCCTGAAGGACATTGCTCGATTTGATCTTTAAGTTCTTGTGTTGTTGCGTTCTCAACCTTTATCCAGGGTCTGTCCTTAGGGTTATAAACTTGCGGAAGCAATTTTACACAAATTGCGGAATGGATACATTTTTTTGGCATCCAGATCACAGCAAGATCTCCATTATTATATTCGTGCGTTTCCATTATTCTTCTTTTAATATTTTTTCGATTCTTCTGTCAGGAATGAGCCATATAAGAGCAACGATGTAATAAAAACAGATAGCAATATAAGGATAAAAAAAAGAAGTTACGATTCCTGTTATGTAAAATACAATTGAAATGTATTCTTTAAATTTTGAATGTATTGCATCTTTTAATTTTGAATTTTCCCCTTCACATTGTACAATTAAATTCTCCATGATAGTATATGCAATGGCACACATAATCAGTCCAATACCATAAGCGGCAACAGGATTTTTAGCAAAACGGGTATTTCCGATCCACTCTGTTGCAATGGGCATCAATGAAAGCCAGAAGAGTAAATGCAGATTTGCCCAAAGTACACTTCCATTAATTTTTTTTGCAGCCTGAAAAAGATGATGGTGATTATTCCAGTAGATCCCAACATAAATAAAACTGAATATGTATGCTAAGAGCTTTGGAACAATGGGCTTAAGGCTCGCCCAGCTATCTCCTTCCGGTACTTTGAGTTCAAGGACCATGATGGTAATGATAATGGCTAAGACACCATCACTGAATGCTTCTAGTCTTCCCTTGGTCATTATCCTGTAATCTGGTTTTTAAAATTTTCAATTTTATCATTCAGTTCTTTGAGCATATCCGGATTGATAACGCCACTTTCCAGATCAAAGTTTTCATAAAACTTTGGTAAGGAAAAAGTATCCTTAACTTCTGCCGCAAATTGCGGGAAAAAGGTTTTTGCAGTATTCATCACATTTCCACCTCCATAGCCACCAGGAGAAGTACTCATTAAAAGCATCGGTTTATTTTGAAATACTTTTACATTAACTCTAGAAGCCCAATCGAAAACATTTTTAAATGCAGCACTATATGACCTGTTATGTTCTGCAAGGGAACAGATAATCACGTCGCAGTCTCCAATTACTTTTAAAAATTTATGAGCAGGATCTGGAAAACCTTTTTTCTCAAGATCCACAGAAAACACAGGCATGTTATAGTCATTCAAATCAATGAGATTGATCTCTTCATTTTGAAAACTTTTTAACACAAATTTTACCAGTTCTCTGTTAATCGAAGTGGAAGAAGTGCTTCCTGCAAATGCTAATATTTTCATTGGTTATTTAAGTTGTTTGGCTCTGATCCAATTTATTTTCTGTTCAAAATTGATTTTGGAAGTGGAACGAAGTCTTGGTCATCTCCAGGAACTAATGGGAAAGCATCATGGTTTTGATCATTCCAGTTTACCTTAGCCTGATCAAGTAATTCTTTATCCGAATTTACGAAATTCCAGAATATAAATCGTTCTTCATCGAAGGGTTCACCTCCGAAAATATAAACAGTAGCATTTTCACTCATTTCAAACTCACATAGCTTAGTGTCTTTGGCTATTAGAAGCTGTTTTGATCCATAAGTATTTCCCTCGATATTTACTGTTCCATCTAAAACGTACATAGCGGCTTCACCATACAGATCCTGTCCTATACTTATTTTCTGTGCGGTTTTGGTTTTTATTTCAATGAAAAATAATTTACTGTGTACAGGAACCGGAGATTTTTTTTCAAATGCTTCTCCAGCAATTAATTTATAATGAATTTCACCATCCTCCCAAACCGGAAGCTCGTCTGCTTCGATATGATGAAAAGTTGGCTCACTTTGCTCCAAGTGTTTTGGAAGTCCTACCCAGATTTGAAAACCATGAAGTTTTTTATCCGTTTCTCTTAAATATTCAGGTGTTCTTTCAGAATGAACAACGCCTTTTCCCGCGGTCATCCAGTTAACTGCTCCAGGTTTTATCTCCATGGCGCTTCCAATGCTGTCACGGTGAAAAATAGAACCCTCAAGCAAATAAGTTAAAGTAGATAGTCCGATATGTGGATGTGGCGGCACATCCAGATTTTGATAATCTTTTAATTCTGATGGTCCCATATGGTCTATAAAAACAAACGGACCAACTGCTCTTTTTTCACGGAAAGGTAAAAGTCTTCCCACCAAAAAATTTCCTATATCTGCAGCTTTTTCTTCTATGATAAGTCCAATATTTGACATAATAATGTGCTCTTTTAAAATTGATTTAATTAAAGTGTTGTTACTTTTTTGTGATATTAAAGTTTACTGTATCCTTCAAATCTGTCATCGACAATACGTTTCCATTCCGGATGCTTTTTAATATAAGCGAAAACATAAGGACAGAGTGGAAGTAATTTTTTGGTATTTTCTTCAATATAACAAAGGGTTTTCTCAACAACAGCTGCCGCGGCTCCTGTTCCTGCTAATTCTGGTTCAGCTTCTGTATGTACTAAAATTATCTGACTGCCCATTTCACGATAATCAATAAAAGCAAAATGTCCGTTTACTTCTATTTCAAATCTTTTCTTTGAGTCATTTTTAACTAAAGGAATATGTTCAAACTCTGATTTCATTATGTATTTTTTTAATTATAATATTTATAATGCTTAAAAGTGTTTCGTTAAAGGTAATAAAAAGCAATAATTAAATAATCGGCTTAAGATTAAGATTATTTAATTATTGCTTAATTTCCTTAATTTGTTAGTTAATCTTCCAGGTATCCAAACTTTCCGGTGTTGAAATCTTCAAAAGCCTGCATGATTTCCTCTCTTGTATTCATTACAAAAGGGCCGTGTGGAAAAATAGGCTCTTTGATTGGTTCTCCGCTAATGATCAGTACGATTGCATCCTCGCTTGCTTCAATAGTAAAATCTTCACCTTGATTTTCAAATAATACGAACTGATCACTTGCAGCCTTTTCGCTTCCGTTCACCATAATACTTCCTTCAATCACAAGAGCTGCGGTATTATAATGGTCAGGAAAATGAAAGTCAGCTTTTCCACCAGCTTTTAACTTAGCATTCATCATATGTACAGGAGTGAAAGTAAAGGCCGGACCTTTATTTCCATTATATTCTCCAGCTATTATTTCAATTGATCCATTTTCTCCAAGATCGACCAATTTCATATCTGAATTCTGAATAGCCTGATACTTTGGTTTACTCATTTTATCCTTAGCAGGAAGGTTTACCCAAAGCTGAACCATCTGAAAAATTCCTCCGGTCTTGGACCATTCTCTTTCATGGTATTCTTTATGCAGAACTCCTTTTGCTGCAGTCATCCATTGTACATCTCCTTCTCCGATTATGCCGCCGCCACCTGAGCTGTCATGATGTTCGACTTTTCCCTTATAAGCTATTGTTACTGTTTCAAAACCTCTGTGTGGATGTACACCCACGCCTCTAGGTTTTTCAGATCCGTTAAAATGAAATTTTGAATTATAATCGAGCATAATAAAAGGATCCATTCTTTTCATGTCCAATCCGGATGCTCCTGGTATAAAGTTATGAACTCTAAAACCATCACCTACAAAATGTGCAGGTTTTGGTGATATCACCATTTCTACTTTTTTAGTTGTCATCATAATGTTGATTTTTTATACAAACAAAAATAGAGTAGATGGAGATCAATTGCATTGATCTGTGTTAAGTTCGTACAGATCTGATTTTCACAGATTTGTTAAGGATTGAGAATAAAGGTGTTATTCTTTGGATTTCATGTTTTTACCATCTGAAATATGAAGCCTTCTGAAGACCAATCCTGAGAGAATCGTAAGTATGCCAACCGTAAGAAAAGTGTAACGGAATGCATTGTGTATTTCTCCTTTAATAAGATCAGTGCTTTCAAATATTTTTAATACAATAAGACCGAAGGCGATCCCAAAACCTATAGCGAGCTGTTGATTTACAGATATCAGAGAATTTCCGCTACTGGTCTGGAAGTTTCGCAAATCTGCGATGGAAATAGTATTCATAGAAGTAAACTGAATGGAATTGAAAAATCCCAAAACAGCAATAATAGGAACAAACCAGTATAAGGAAGTATGGATATTTGGAATAGCAAGCAGGCATATTAATGTTCCGATAATGAATGTATTGACCATTAAGGTCTGGCGATATCCGAATTTGTCTAAGATCTTGATAACTGAAGACTTTCCAAATATCGCTGTTAATGCCATAGGGGCAATAATCCAGCCTGATGTAACTGCAGATTGTTTATAAGCAATCTGTATCATTAAGGGGAGTAATAAAGGAACAGCACTGATTCCTAACCGAGTGGCCATGTTTCCCACAATTCCTACACGGAATGTTCTCACCTGAAATAAGTTTAAAGGAAATATAGGGTTTCCACCTCTTTTTGCATGTCTGTAATAATAGTATAGAAATAAGAAGCCCAGAATAAAAACAAGAAGAACGGGAGTCGTATTCTGTAAATCTCCAAAAAGTTCCAATGAGATAGAAAGCAGGAGAGAGGCTGCCGCAAAAATCATGAATCCTTTTAGATCGAAATCAACATCGTCAGATTTATAATTAGGCATGAATCTAATTCCTAAAATAATTCCTAAAATCCCAATAGGGATATTAATAAGAAAGATCCAGTGCCACGATAGGTAATCTACCATATATCCTCCAACAAGAGGACCGAGGACAGGGCCAATAAGTGCAGGAATAATGGCGAAATTCATCGCTTTTAATAGTTCATTTTTATCAAATGTTTTTATTAAAGCTAATTTTCCAACAGGAGTCATCAAACTGCCACCAACTCCCTGTATTACTCTTGAAATAACAAGGTGCGTGAGGTTCTGTGATAAGGCACAAAATAATGAACCCAGACTAAAGAGTACAAGAGAGAAAATAAAGACCTTTTTCGTTCCGAATCGATCTGCTAAAAAACCACTTGCAGGCATAAAAACCGCTAATGTCAGAACATAACTGATAATAGCGTTCTGCATATTCAAAGGCGATTCCTTCAGATCTTTTGCTATAGAAGGTAAGGAAGTATTTAAAATTGTTGAATCCAGCATCTGCATAAAAATGGCAGTGGCAAGAATCAATGGGAGGATCTTTTTAATAGATGTTGTGGACGAGTTGGTTTCAGACATTTTATATCAGCTAGAATCTTTAAATAATTTATATCAGTAAAATTTCAGCTAATTTGAGTTGATTAAAAATGTAGTAGTGGAATTAAAAGAAGAACCTATTTTCTTTCCTTTGTTTATAAATTGCTCAAATTAACGCATTAAAAAACTTAATAGAATTTATTATTAGATATAAGAAATATCTATAAAATTAAAAAGTCTTGTGAAATTTCACAAGACTTTTTAATTTATTTTTTAGTTTTTTCTACTCCTTTCCATTCATCCCCAGCTTTTCTGTACTGGCTTAAAATAAAAGTTTTGAAATCTGTTGTTTTATACTCAATGTTATCCGTGTTCTGTTCAAATGGCATGATGTAGTAAAAATCAACATCTGTTTTATCTGTTTTATTTCCTTTTTTCACAGAAGGAACATATTTTGAAAACTTATATCCCGGAAGGTATTGCTTTAAAGAAGCATAGAATTTTTTATCTTCTTCACTAGGAATAATATCTACAATATTAAAATCATCTTTCTTCTTGTCGATCCAAAGGTAGTATGTTTTCTCTTCCTGAGTTTTTTTGTTTAGAGAGTTGAATGCAAATAATTCTTTTGGTACCAGTTCCTTAATTTTTTCAGGATCTACTTTTGTGAAATATTCGCCTTGAGAAGGATCCACATACGTTTCGAGATTGTACATCAAAACAGCATTGTTCTCAAAATTTTTATTTTTAAAATATTGATTTAGAGATAATTCCGCTGTTTCTCTTAATTCTTTACCTCTTGCATCTAATTTTTTAGTTAGATTTTGAGGGTTTACTTTTTTTACAAACTCATATAAAACAATTGGTTTTACATCCTTAAGGTGAGGATATGTTTTTAATTGCTCAGCTTTTGCCAGCCAGTAATATTGTTGATAGTAGTTTTCTTTTTCGTTATCCTTTACAGTCTTATAAGTTAGGGCAAGTTTTTTTGAGTTAAGATATTTACCAAATTTACCTTGGCCAAAAGCAAAATTTATGGATAATAAAGCAAAAAAGATAGTAATGGTTCTTCTCATTTTATAAAATTGATTTTTTCGTTTTCCAAATATAATTATTTATTAGATACTATTTTTGATTGTCGGTTAAAATCTGTCAATATTCTTGCTGTTAATTCAAAAGAAAATCCTGTATTGCTACAGGATTAATAAATTTTACTTTAGAAGATAGGATGTGAGGCTTTAGAATCAGATCGGAATAATTTTTATTCTGATGGTCTAACTCCAAAAAATCTATCTCTCAAAGATTAATTATTCATACGATGTTTCATGTACTTTTACTGCCCTTCCACTTGGGTCATTCATCTTTTTAAATGCCTCATCCCATTCTAATGCAATAGGGGTTGAACAAGCAACTGACGGTACAGATGGTACAGTTGCTGCTGCGGTTTCACTTGGGAAATGCTCTTCAAAAATAGTACGGTATCGGTATTCTTCTTTATTTTGAGGAGTGTTCAGTGGAAACCGGAATTTTGCGTTAATCATCATTTCATCGGTAACCTCTTTTTCTGCGACCTCTCTTAAAGTATCAATCCATGAATAGCCAACACCATCAGAGAACTGTTCTTTTTGTCTCCAGACAATAGACTCCGGAAGCGTGTCTTCAAAAGCTTTTCTTAAGATCCATTTTTCTATTTTTCCTTCAGCGACATTGATCATTTTATCCTTCGGATTAATGGACATGGCTATATCCATGAATTCCTTATCCAGAAAAGGAACACGACCTTCAATTCCCCAACTCATTAAAGCTTTATTTGCTCTTAAGCAATCGTACAGGTGAAGCTTTCCTAATTTTCTTACCGTCTCATCATGGAATTCTTTTGCATTCGGTGCTTTATGAAAATATAAATATCCACCAAAAAGTTCATCAGAACCTTCACCAGAGAGTACCATTTTTATTCCCATAGATTTAATAACTCTTGCTAAAAGATACATTGGAGTTGAAGCTCTTATCGTTGTTACATCGTAAGTTTCAAGATGATAAATAACATCGCGAATGGCATCCAACCCTTCTTGTACAGTAAAATTGACTTCATGATGGACAGATCCTATATGTTCTGCGGCTTTTTTAGCGGCTGTAAGATCAGGAGATCCAACCAGTCCTACGGCAAAACTATGCAATCTTGGATACCATGCTTCCTGAGTATCTCCGCTTTCAACTCTTTGTCTTGCATATTTCGCTGTAATTGCAGAAATAACAGAAGAGTCTAAACCTCCGGATAATAATACACCATAAGGAACATCACTCATCAATTGTCTGTGGACGGCATCTTCAAGTCCTTTTCTAAGTTTTTTTATATCACTTTCGTTGTCTTTTACTTCATCGAAGTTTACCCAGTCTCTTTTATACCATTGTTGGATTTCATTGCCATCCTTACTATATATATAGTGTCCCGGTAAAAAAGTCTCTATTGTTTTACATACCCCTTCCAGTGCCTTTAATTCTGAAGCTACATAAAAGTTTCCACTTCTGTCCCAGCCTTGATATAAAGGGCATATTCCCATATGGTCACGAGCAATAAGATAAACATCATTTTTTATGTCATAAAGTGAAAAAGCAAAAATACCATTTAGTTTTTCAAGGAAGTCTTTTCCGTATCTTTCATAAAGAGCCAAAATAACTTCACAGTCAGATTGAGTTTGAAATTCATAGTCAGGGAATTCTTCTTTCAATTCTCTGTGGTTGTATATTTCTCCATTTACAGCTAAGACGGTATTTCCATCTTTAGAAAATAACGGTTGTTTTCCAGAAGTAGGATCCACGATTGCCAATCTTTCATGAGAGAATACTACTTTTTCATTTTGAAAAACACCACTCCAGTCTGGACCCCTATGACGGATTTTTTTTGACATTTCTAAGACCTGAGGTCTCAATATTTCAGTTTTTTGTTTCGCATCAAACAAACATACAATTCCACACATTTTTTATCATTTATTTAGAAACAAAAGTAGGGTTGTAATTTAAAAAAGACAATATAAATTAAATATAAGTTAATATTTTTAACTTATTAATTGAATTTAATTAAAAATATAAATTAATTTAATGAGAATAAATGATTTTGGTTGATATTTTTCACTACAAACTAATGCTACTATTCATACGAAATTAAAACGATATATTTATTAATCTATGGTAATTAATTATATGAATTTTTACATTTACTTTGTGGCTCGAAATAATTTTTTTTCATCATTTGTGTTTTTACCTTCTTGTGACTAATATCACAAGAAGGTTTTGTTTTTATTGGACTCCTAGTAAAACACCTGAGACATTCCATGAGCTGAAACTTGTGCCTTCTGTTGGTCCCTGTGGGATTTTTATCTGGATATTATGTTTACCTGCTTTAAGATCCCCCAATGGAATAAAGTTAGGGTTGGTAAGTGTTCCGGGACACCAGTTTGATCTGCTCAGATCTGAGGAAGAAAGGCCGTCCGGAAAATTTCCTGACGCAGGATTATATAGTCTATAAGATCCACAATCTGTTCTCCATGGTGTGAAAGAGAATGTCATTTTGCCATCTAAGAATATAGAATTGGCCTTTGGAACAAACTCATCACCATTTTCCCATCCGCCATGACCAGTAGTAATGTACCTTAATTGTACATTTTTAAGATCCTTTTTCAAAGTGAATTCTACAAATAGTCCTCTATCTTGATTGAACATTGTTGAATAATCCTGACCAGCCATTTCCATAATATTTACTGTATTGAACAGTGGTAGTACCATATTATTTTTATGAATGGTCTGTTCGCTTTTGTGAATCGTAATATCAAGGCTTACCTTATGTCCACCTTTGTCATAATTACCTATAAATGTACCGATCCAAAGTTCTTTTTCTGATAAAGAAGGCTTTAGATCTGTAATATCCTGTCGGTAAGGACTTATTGTTTGCCAGTCTTTTCCTTTCAACTGGATATGATTAAATTTCTGAATACCAAAAGCGGTAAAGAAACGCATCATTTCAATACCTGGGTCATAGTTTTCCGTTGAAGTAATACCATAATATTGTTTTCCATTTCCATTTTCATAAACAGGAAGTGTTTTGGCTCCTTTTTCCAAACCATCAAAAAAAGATTGCGATTTATCTTGGGGTATGAAAAATACGGTTCCCGTTCTGTCATAGGCGTCACCATTAGATTGTTGCTTTAGTTCAACAAAAATATTTTCACCATCAGATAGTTTAGGAAACTTTACTTTTTTTAAAATGATAGTTCCATTGGCGAATCTTTTTACTTTCTCATCGGATTTTGACTCATCTGAAAAATTAATAATTTCATTTTCAAAGATATTTAAAGTGGTAAACCTGCTTTTCCAGAGAAGATCTTTATATCCTGACAGATCAGTAGTTCTGATCTGACCTTTTATAATGTCATCAATATCCGCTTTCTTAACTTTTTTAATGGAGCTGGCTGTAATTAATGAGTTTTTATTTCGTTCAATTTCTAATACCAAACCCATATTTTGACCTAATGTTGATGGCCCGCCGTTTATTTTTAGATCATTGGTGTACCAAACTTCAATAGTGTTGGAATTTATTTTGGTAACCGCTTTTTTACAGGTGTACCCTAATATTTTCTTAGTTTCACTGGTTAATTCAAAAGTTTGCTTGCTTACCGATTCCTTATCCGATGTAGAAATCGTTTCAGAGGGTTTTAAAAAAGCATAAGAAACGATCGTGTTAGATGGTTTCTCTACTTTTGTAATCTCAAATGGATATTCACTTTTCTTCTCTCTTATTGAATTATTGAGAATATAATTTTCCTCAGAATTTACCCATATAAAGGTAGGAGATTGGTCTGCTTGTTCTTTTCCGTTATAAGAACTGATGTATTGAATTTCATACGTCTGTGCGTTCGTAACAAAAAATACGAAAATAGATAGACTTAATAAAATTCTTTTATACATAGTAATAGGGGTTTATCACAAAGATAGAATTAGTAATACATGTCTATTTTGCGAATTAAAATTGGTTTTTGATATAATAGGTGTTACATATAATAAGAATGTTACGGAATTATAAAAATATTTTTATCATAATATCATAAGATGTCCTTTGGTTTAAAATATTAAGTTCGAGGTGGTGGATTGGTATATAACAAAAAACTACTCCAGGAAAGTGGAGTAGCTGTATGTTAAATAATGAAATTCTAATTAAGCAAGTCTTTCGATCAGTGCCATATAGAACCCATCGTAACCTTCACTAGGCATTACCTTTTCATCTTTGATCAGTTTAAAATCAGGATTGTTTTTAAGGAATTCTTTAACCTGTCCATTGTTTTCAGAAGGTAGGATAGAACATGTCGCATAAACCATTTTTCCACCTTTTTTAAGGATCTTAGAATAATCCTGTAGAATTTGTTGCTGCTCTGTTTTGATCCTGTCAATGAAAGCCTGATCAATTTTCCATTTACTATCCGGATTTCTTTTTAAAACCCCTAAACCTGAACAAGGAGCATCAATAAGAAGTCTGTCAGCTTTTTCATGAAGGCGTTTGATTACTTTATTGTCGGAAATCATGCGGGTTTCAATATTGTGTGCTCCGGCTCTTTTTGCACGACGTTTTAATTCTGCTAATTTCCATTCGTAGATATCTAAAGCGATGATCTGTCCTTTGTTTTCCATTAGAGCAGCAAGGTGAAGCGTCTTTCCACCTGCTCCTGCGCAAGCATCAACGACTCTTTGTCCTTCTTTTACATCAAGAAAATATCCGATTTTTTGAGAAGAGGCATCCTGAACCTCAAATAATCCTTCTTTGAAAGCTGTAGTTAAAAAGACATTCTTTTTTTCTTCTAATTGTACCGCGTCTTGATAATTTCTTACAGTAAAAGCAGTAACACCTTCATCGGATAGATCAGAGATCAGTTCTTTTGGCGTTGTTTTAAGAGAATTCGCTCTTAAAACTGTCGGAGCCTGTTCGTTTAAAGCTCTCATTTCCTTTTCCCAGTTAGCACCTAATTCTTTTTCTAAAGTTTCAGCTAACCATTCCGGGATTGAATGTTCAATTGCTTTTGTAGGAACTGTACCTTTTTTTAATTTAGTAATGATATCAGCGATCTTTACCCCTTCGAATTCTTCAAATCTTTTATAGTTTGTTTTACTCCAAAGCAAATAAGCAATGATCAGTTTATAAACATTATTGGGTTTTACACCTTCTCCCATATAATATTCCAAACGTTTTTTCCAACGTATGATATTGTAAAAAATTTCAGAAACAACGGCTCTGTCCTGACTTCCCCATTTTCTATGAGCCTTTAAAAGTCTTTCAATTACTTTATCGGCGTATTTATTTTTTTCAAAAAATGTTTCTTGTAGGGCATCGTGAATTCCGATTGCTAAGTTTCTGTGAATAAGTTCCATAATTGCTTCTCCTGTTTTCAATCTGCAAAAGTACAAATTATAGTTGAGAATTAATACTTGAGAGATTTAGCCTTCTGAAGAGAAGAAGTGGATTTGAAAATAAAGGCAGAAGTAGTATAAAATGTTGCTTCCTCTAATAAACCAATCTATCTTCTCTCTTTGTTCTTTTCTCTTAACTCTTGGTTTTCGAATTCCATTTCCATCTCTTGACTCTATCATTCAAAAAGCTCTACCTTTGTAGAAATTTAAAGATATGAGTGATATTGTACTTTGTCCAAAGTGTGGTTCTGAATTTACTTATCCAAGTGATAATATGACGGTATGTTCTCAGTGTTTCTATGAATGGAATGCGGAGGAAGTTACTGCTGAAGCTGCAAATTCAGGAAAAATACTGGATTCCAATGGAAATGAATTGCAGGATGGAGATTCTGTAGTAGTCATTAAAGACTTACCGGTAAAAGGTGCTCCTAAGCCAGTAAAGGCAGGGACTAAAGTAAAAAATATCCGTTTACGACCAGATAGTGATCATAATATAGATTGTAAAATTGATGGTTTTGGATCAATGGCACTAAAATCGGAGTTTGTAAAGAAAGCTTAGAAGAAATTTCTTAACTATATTGGTGCGTCTTTGGACGCATTTTTTGTCTATAGAAAACAAAAAAAGGAAAAGATTGGACAGTGTAATCTTTCAAAGACTAGATTGCAGGATTCTGCTAATGTTTGTCCTGGAGGCAGAAAGAGAATTAACCAAAAGTTTCCTTATGCTGTGGAAATACAAATGTAAGAAAAAGTTTTAAAAATGAATTCTTAGATTTTTATTATTTATCCACAAACTAACATTAACTATAAGTAAATGTGTTGATTAACTGAAATCGTCAAACGGGTTATTAAAATAAAGATGACCGCTTAGATTTCGATATTTTATTTTTTTAACTTTCTATTCAAATGTGATTTTAATCGGATTCTCCAGTTTATTGTTGCTGTAAACAATGAGGTCTCTATTCTTCGTACTGATTTTATTCCAGTAATGATTGCCAGCAAATCTGCTTTCCAGAACTTCAGCATCTAAGCCATTCTCGGAAATTTTAATTTCATGTGGGTAATAAAAGAACTTTGAAATCTGAAAATCATTTATTTCATTTTCATTAAAAATATTTACTTCTCCAAAAAGCTTTGCTACATAAGAATTATAAGGTTCTTTATAAGTTTCTTCAGGATTGTTGTTTTGAATTAATCTGCCATTTTGGAGGATAACGATCTGATCAATCCAAGGCATAATATCCTGAAGCTCATGAGTAGAAATAATTAAAGAGATATTGTGCTGTTTTACATATCTGAAAAGTCTTTCACGAAGTTCTATTTTTCGTGGAAAATCAATATTACTAAAAGGTTCATCCAGAATAAGTAATTTAGGTAACACCGAGAGTGATCTTGCAATGGCAACTCTTTGTTGCTGACCGCCACTTAAATTTTTTGGGAAAACGTTACCATATTCCTCCAGTCCTACCACCTCAAGAAGCTCCGCTACAGTTTCACTTTTTTTAGCTAAATTAATATTTGAAATAAATTTCCCCACATTATCAGCAACCGTTGAATAAGGCATCAGATCAAAATTTTGAGCTACAAATTTCATTTCAGCTTCTCCCGGAACAAGATTTCCTTTAGGACCTAAAAGTGGAATTCCATCAAAAATAATTTCTCCACTTTCCCAGTCTAAAAGTCCATAAATTAAATTTAATAATGTAGATTTTCCACATCCGCTTTCTCCTGCCAATGCAATGATTTTGCCCTCCTCAAATCGTATATTCAGGTTTTGGAAAAGCGGTTGATCTTCGCGGTGTGAAAAGTATAAATTGTTTATCTCTAATAGCATATTACAAATGTAGTATTTTTATAAAAGAATTATTTTTTTTATTATCTTAGCGGACGTAATAAAAAAATATCAAAAATGAGAAAAAAACTGTTTTATTTCGTTATCCCTGCCGTTTTTGCTACAGCTGTAGTGGTTTCTTGTAAAAAAGATAAACCGCTTACCAGCGAAAGTAATGATGTTGCAACTACAAAAGATGGTACTCAATATGCATTAGATACTTTAAATAGTAAAATAGAATGGAAAGGATATAAAGTATTTAAATCCGAAAGCACAAGCCATTTTGGAACGATCAAGTTTGAAAGTGGAGATCTTACAGTAAAAGAAGGGAAACTGGAAAGTGGAAAATTCGTTGCTGATATGAATTCTTTAACATCAGTTGATTTGAAAGATGATGCTGACCAACTGGGAAAATTAAATGGACATTTGAAAAGTGGTGATTTTTTTGAAGTTGAAAAATTCCCAACTGCTTCTTATGAAATTACTAAAGTTACACCGGCTGCTGAAGGTGATTACAATACCTTGTTAGATGGTAATTTAACAATTAAAGGAATTACAAAACCACTTCAGCTTAAAGCTAATGTTTCTGTGAAAGAAGGAGAGGTAACTGTGGCAACTGAGCCAAAAGATATTAAAAGAGAAGAGTTTGGGGTGAAATTCCAGGCTCCTGCTGAAAACGGGGTCATTAAAGATGAGGTAACTCTTCAGATCAACGTTAAAGCTTTAGAAAAGAAATAATTTTTTTATTTAAGTGAAATAAGTGATTGAAGTCTGCCTCTGAATAAGGGGCAGATTTTTTTTATGATAAAATAAGAAAGTTTTTAAACTGAAAAATCGTATTTTTGCAAAACATTTTGAAAGGGTAAAATAATGATAGAAAAGATAGAAGAACTACTCGTTGAAGTAAACAGCTTCAATACTACATCTAAAGAGGAAATCGAAAATTTCCGAATCAAGTATAATGGTAAGAAAGGAGTTCTAAACGATTTTTACGAAACATTAAAAGAAGTTCCTAATGATCAGAAGAAAGAATTCGGACAAAAGGTTAATTCTTTGAAGCAGGCTATTGCCATAAAATTAGAAGACTTGAAAAGTGCTTCTGCATCTTCTATTATTCTGGAGAAAGATGATCTTACGAAACCTGCTTTTCCCTTAGAGCTTGGATCAAGACATCCTATCAACTTGGTGAAGAACAGAATTATTGAGATCTTCAAATCTATTGGATTCGCTGTAGCAGACGGACCTGAAATTGAAGATGACTGGCATAACTTTACAGCACTTAATCTTCCCGAATATCACCCGGCAAGAGATATGCAGGATACTTTCTTTATAGAGCAAAATCCGGATATTCTGTTGAGGACTCATACTTCTTCAGTACAGATCCGTTATATGGAAGAAAACCAACCGCCCATAAGAATTTTATCTCCGGGAAGAGTTTTCAGAAATGAAGCGGTATCTTCTCGTTCTCACTGTATTTTCCATCAGATTGAAGGTTTGTATATTGATGAGAATGTAAGTTTTGCCGATTTAAAACAAACGATTCAGTTTTTTACTACTGAGCTTTTTGGAAAATCTAAAATCAGAATGAGACCTTCTTATTTCCCTTTTACTGAACCTAGTGCAGAGATTGATGTATATTGGGGATTAAACTCAGAAACTGATTACAGAATTACAAAAGGTACTGGTTGGTTAGAAATTATGGGTTGCGGGATGGTAGATCCAGCCGTATTGAAAAATGTAAATATTGATTCAGAGAAATATTCAGGATATGCTTTTGGAATGGGTATCGAAAGAATTGTAATGCTTCTTTATCAAATGAGTGATATCAGAATGTTCTTCGAAAACGATATCAGAACTTTAGAGCAATTTAAAACTTTATAATAGAAAAGCCTCCGATATTTCGGAGGCTTTTTACTTCTTATTTATTGTGGTTTACTTTAAAAGTAAAATTTAAAAAAGGTCATCTATTATTTTGTAAACTTCAGCGGATACTTCACATTTTTATAATCATCAATACTTGCCTTTAAAGAACCAACTGCTAATTCAGCTTTTAACAGCATAGGTACGTGGTTAGCATCATTTGAAACCCACATGGTAACGCCTTCTTTTTCTTTAAATACTCTTCCACTTATTACTGAAGGAATAATTTTTAAACAATTGATCTTTCCAAACTTTGTTTTTAGGTCTTCGGTACCGATCACTTTCAAACGGAAAGGAAACATTTCATCATCAATCCATACGTTCATGTTAATGACTGTTCCTACTTTTAAATCTGTCTGACTTTGACTTCTCAGGTAATAGAAACAGGAAAGCATGTCCTGTACTCCTTTTACCGACTTTATTACCTTGGAACCATTAGCAGGTGTTTTTTTATCAGTTAGGATCAGTGTGTTGTTGTTGTGATTGAAGACCGTTTCAAAATGTTGGCGATAGCTGCCTTCTTTTACATTTCTTACATAAAAACTGGGAAGTCCTGTTTCTGTATTAATGAAGCTTTCATACAAATCATCCACCTTGAAGAATGCTTTTACAGCACCAGATGTTTGTCCTGTTCCCTTTACATACAAATGCGGAGAACCTTTGTAGGTTGTCTTTTGTGTTGTGAGGGTTGCATTTCCAGCGGTTAGAATTCCGTAATGGATTCTAAAGGTAATAGATTCACCATCCGCTATATTTTCAATCTGACCAAAGCCCAAAAAGAATACGAATAATGCAAGGATATTGAAAATTTTCTTCATACTATGGTTTTTACAAAAACGCTGCCAAAATTAAAATTTTTCTCTTTTTCCTGTTATTTGATAAATCTCAGGTTTTTATTTAGACTCAATTAAATCAGCTTGTCGTTAAAATTAGTAAATTTGCAGCTATATGTAAAATTAAATTTTGTTATGATTACTACTGATATATTGATTATAGGAGCAGGGCCAACTGGACTTTTTGCAGTATTTGAAGCTGGTTTGCTTAAAATGAAATGCCATATTATAGATGCTCTTCCTCAACCTGGAGGACAATTGGCTGAACTTTATCCTAAAAAACCTATTTTCGATATTCCAGGTTATCCTTCAGTAAATGCAGGAGATTTAGTTGATAACTTAATGGAACAGATCAAACAGTTTCAACCGGGATTTACCTTAGGAGAAACTGCTGTAACGCTGACTAAAGTAGATGAAGAGTGGTTTGAGGTGATTACAAATAAAGGAACAGTACACAGAGCAAAAGCAATTGCTATCGCAGGTGGATTGGGTACTTTTGAACCTAGAAAACCAACTATTGAAAATATTGCCGACTATGAGGAAAAAGGAGTTGAGTATTTTGTAAAAGAGCCTGAGCATTTCAGAAATAAAAAAGTAGTAATCGCCGGAGGTGGAGATTCTGCTTTGGACTGGAGTATTTTCTTGTCAAATGTAGCAAGTGAAGTGACTCTGATTCACAGAAGAAATGAATTTAGGGGTGCTTTGGATTCTGTTGAAAAAGTTCAGGATCTAAAGAATGCCGGAAAAATAAAATTAATTACTCCCGCTGAGGTTATTGGTGTGAAAGGAGAGGGTAAGGTTTCTGCAATCACTGTGCAGAAAGATGGAGAAGAAGCTTATGATCTCGAGACAGATTATTTCATTCCTTTATTTGGTTTAACTCCAAAACTTGGAGATATTGCCAGTTGGGGACTTAATATTGAAAAGAATGCCATTGTTGTAAACAATGCTCTAGATTATCAGACCAACATTGATGGAGTTTACGCGATCGGAGATATCAATACATATCCTGGTAAATTAAAGCTTATTCTGTGTGGTTTCCATGAGGCAACATTAATGTGTCAAAGTGTTTATAACAGATTAAATCCAGGTAAAAAATACGTTTTAAAATATACAACAGTAAGTGGAGTAGACGGATTTGATGGAAGCCGTAAAGAAGCAGAGAAAGCAGTTGTGAAAAAAATTGACTAATTTTGCAAAATTATGTCAGATATCAATATAAAAATTACCGATAGAGAGGGGGTAGCTCATGACGTTGTTGCACCAACGGATATGTCTATGAACTTAATGGAAATTATCCGTTCATATGAATTAGCTGAAGAGGGAACAATCGGTGTTTGTGGAGGAATGGCCATGTGTGCTTCATGTCAGGTCTATGTGATCAATGATCCGGGATTAGTGGAAATGGGAGATGAAGAAGATGCAATGTTAGCGGAGGCTTTCCATGTGAAGGAGAACAGCAGACTGGGTTGCCAGCTGCATATGGTAGAAGAAATGGAAGGACTTGAAGTGGAAATTGCTCCATACCCCTAGAAAATTTTTAACTTAAAAATATAAACTCCTGAAAAATATTTTTCAGGAGTTTTTTGTTTATCTCAAAGAATACCTTCATTATTATTTTTATTGAAACATTCTAATAAAAAATCGATAATTCATTTTGCAAAAAAATATCCAAAATCAAACGACTTTGGATATTCAATATAGAAATTTTATTGTTTTATTTCTGAGGAATATTCGCTAAAATTTCTTTTAGGAAGCTCCAGAACTTTTGTGCTGAAGGGATATTTGCTTTTTCATCTGGAGAGTGAGCTCCTCTGATGGTAGGTCCAAAGCTTACCATTTCCATTTCAGGATAATTAGCTCCAATGATCCCACATTCTAAACCGGCATGACAAGCGACAACATGAGGCGTTTCTTTGAATTTTTCAGTATAGATCTTTTCCATTAGTTGAACGATCTCAGAACCTGGTTTAGGCTTCCATCCCGGATAAGAGCCACTAAATTCTACCTGCATTCCAGCCAATTCAGAAACAGACTTTAATTGCTCTGCAACCGCATATTTGTTTGAATCTACAGATGATCTTGAAAGGTTTAAAATTCTTAAACTTCCTCCTTTCAATTCTACTCTTGCTACATTATTAGATGTTTCTACAAGATCTTTTACATCTGGGCTCATTCTATAAACCCCATTATGAAGAGATTTTAAAACTAAAATGATCTTTTTAGAATCTTCTTCAGAGATTGCTTTGTCAGAACTTGTTGAGTTTTCAATATTGATTTGAAGGCCTGGTTCCACAGTGGCAAATTCCTCTAAAATTTCTTTTTTAAGACCATTTGCCAGCTCTTCAATGAACTCATTGGCATTTCTTACGGAAATTGTGGCAACAGCCTCTCTTGGAATAGCATTTCTTAAGCCTCCACCATCAACTGAAATAAGCTGTATATTTTCTTTAGCTAAGCCATTATAAAGCAATCTACTCAGGATAATATTTGAATTTCCAAACCCTTTGTGGATATCCATTCCCGAGTGTCCACCTTGTAAACCTTTGATTTCAATTCTTACAATTTGTCCTTTAGAATCTTCTAATCCATAATTCTGAGTAATCGTAACGTCAATTCCTCCTGCACAACCGATATCTATTTCATCGTCTTCTTCTGTATCTAGGTTTAATAAAATTTGTCCGGTTAGCTGACCTGGCTTTAATCCTAAAGCTCCCGTCATTCCTGTTTCTTCATCTATTGTGAAAAGTGCTTCTAAATCAGGATGAGGAATATCAGAGCTTTCTAAAATTGACATGATCGTAGCTACCCCTAAACCATTATCAGCTCCTAATGTAGTTCCTTTGGCTTTTACCCAGTCCCCATCAATCTCCATTTTAATTCCTTCAGTTTCAAAGTCAAAATTAACATCACTGTTTTTTTGACAAACCATATCAAGGTGCGACTGTAGGACAATAGATTTTCGGTTTTCCATTCCAGCAGTAGCTGGCTTTTTGATAATAACGTTCCCTACTTCATCGACTGTTGTAGGTAATCCTAAATTTTCACCAAATGCCTTGATGAATGCTATTACTTTTTCCTCTTTTTTTGAAGGTCTTGGAACCGCATTTAATTTGGAGAAATTTTTCCAGATAATTTGTGGTTCTATGTTGGATAATTCCATAAAATTTATTTTTATCAAAATTACGAAATAAAAAATGCTCCCGTAAATTCAGGAGCATTCTTTTTATTGTGTTATTGTGAAATGAAAAATCACTAAAATAATAAATCGTTGGATTGGAAGGTTATAAATTAACGCCAGTACAATAATAAACGATTTTGCATTTTAGTACTTTAATAGTTATTTGATTTTACTTTTTAACATCCACATTCACCATAAATTGGTAAAGTGATTACAGTGCCATCTGGTTTTTCTATTGTAATCGTACCTTCAAATAATAAGGCTTCTTCACCTTTTATTTTTTTACCTTTTACTGAAATTTTATAGTTATCATTTTCAATCTCTTTCGTCAATTGTTCATCAGCTTCCATATCACTGGATGAGATAAGATTCATTGCTAATCTTTTTCCGTCCAATTTCATATATGCTGTTTTTCCGGCATCATCTGCGTAGATGTATTTTTCCGCTTCAAAATCAGCTTTGCTTTTTGCAAAATAACATGAGCATTCTTTGATTTCTTTCGGGAATGTGATCGTTTCAACTAAAATTTTTCCTGATGCTTCTACTTTCGAAGAGTCCTGAACAACATTCAGTGAATCTTTAGGTGCAGAATTGGAAACAGGTTCTTTGTCTTTTTTACAAGCGACTAATAAGAGCGCTGAAAAGAGAATAATAAGATATTTCATTGTTTGTGGTTTATTGCATTTATCCTCTGGCTCTTTCCAATAGAACCATCATTAATAAAGAAAGTACAACTAAGCTTTCGTCTTCGTCATCAATATCAATCAATCTGTCAAGCTGAAATCTTCTGCCAAAGAAAGAAGGCATTTTTTTAAGTTTAAAATATTCCTTGCCATCCACACCTCTTACCGTATAAGCAGGGTTAAGGAAATATCCTGTAAACATTCCGATAATTGGAATTTCACTTACCATTCCATCAAAAAACTTTGTCCATGCATTATCTTCTGCTACCGTAAATTTTGGCTGATCATTTGAGTCCAGAATATTGTAAGTGGATTTCCACAGAGAACGCATTCCTTTTCTTGCTAATCTTCCAAAGTTCTTTTTATCAATCAGATCATTTAAAGAATAAGAAGCATTAAAATCGATCCATTTGTTAGCCTGTATTCTGAAAAGCTCCTGAGACTTGCTTTCATCATTAAAAACAATAACATCTTCTTTAAGTTTAAACATTTTTTGACGAACATAGGCAACGTAATTTCCATTTTTGTCCGTAATGTTGAAATCACTGGCTAATGTTGTGATTTTAAATTTAAAATCCAGTGGATAATTAAGGTTCTTAAGTACCATTTAGTTTATTTTTTTCATATAATTCTCAAAGATAGATTTTTTATTGGAAAGGAGAGTATTTAAGCTTTGTAAACCCTTAAATACTCATCTTTTTATATTATTTTTGTAATTATGGATTATCCAAGTAAAGTTTTGGCAAAAGCAGTGGATGAGATTTCAGGACTTCCCGGAATTGGCAGGAAAACAGCTTTGCGTTTGGCACTTCACTTATTGAAACAACCGAATTCCAGGGCAGTAGGTCTTGGAAATTCTCTCATCAATCTTGTTAATGAAATAAAGTACTGCAAAGAATGTCATAATTTCTCTGATTTTGAAATTTGTGAGATATGCAGCAGTTCTAAAAGAAATGACGAAGTGATCTGTATCGTAGAGGATGTTCGTGATGTTATTGCGATTGAAAATACGGGGAAATATACAGGGAAGTATTTGATCTTGGGTGGAAAAATTTCTCCAATGGAAGGTGTAGGTCCTAACCAGCTGAATATTCCAAGTATCGAAAGAAAATTAAATGCAGGTGTAGTAAAAGAGTTTATTTTTGCTCTTAGTGCAACGATGGAGGGTGATACTACAGCCTACTATATTTATAAAAAATTCAAAAATTTCAATGTGAGCTTCTCAAGTATTGCCAGAGGTATATCAGTAGGGGATGAGC
The DNA here is from genome assembly GCF_025403485.1 of Chryseobacterium paludis. NCBI lineage: Bacteria > Pseudomonadati > Bacteroidota > Flavobacteriia > Flavobacteriales > Weeksellaceae > Chryseobacterium > Chryseobacterium paludis. Next base: position 2,447,833 of record NZ_CP099966.1, on the reverse strand, counting down.
TTGAATATGCAGATGAGATCTCTTTGGGTAGATCGATTATCAACAGACTTCCTTATAACGAAAAGGACTAAAATGAACACAAAACTATCAATTGTAATTGTTAATTATAACGTTACTGGATTACTTAGAAATTGTCTTTTATCTATTCAAAAATATATAGAGGGAATTGCATATGAAGTAATTGTCATTGATAACGCTTCTACAGATGTTTCATGGAAAGATCTTATCACGGAATTTCCGGAATTTCATTTTATTGATTCTGAAAATAATGAAGGTTTTGCTAAAGCTAATAATAAAGCTATAAGAACGGCAACCGGCGAATATATTCTTATCTTAAACCCTGATACGGAACTCGAAGGCTTTTATATGAATGATATTTTAAGCTTCGCTGATTCACAAACTGATTTTGGATGTTTGGGTGTTAGAATGCATGATGCTAATGGTGTATTTTTGCCTGAAAGTAAGCGTTCTGTTCCTGATATGTTCAATTCTTTTGAAAAGTTATTTGTCAATTTTAAAAATAACAATTCAAAATCTTATTATCGAAATGATATCGGTGAAAATGAAATTAATGAAGTAGAAGTGATCACGGGAGCTTTTTTTCTTGTTAAAAAAGATATTTATGAAAATGTAGGAGGCCTGGATGAGGCTTATTTCATGTATGGAGAAGATATTGATCTTTGTTATACCTTGCTCAGAAGTGGCTTGAAAAACTATTATTATGGTAAGGCTTCAATACTGCATCATAAGGGCGAAAGTACAGTAAAAGATGAGATTTACCTGGAAAGGTTCTATGGAGCAATGGAAATTTTTATCAGCAAATACTATAAAGAATCAAAACCGATTCAGTATTCATTTTTAAAAGCCGGATTAAGACTTCGACACAAAATAGAAAAGATTAAATTAAAATAAAAAGCAACTCCGGTAGAGTTGCTTTTTAAATATATAAAAATATTATTTGCTTATTTAGCTGGTGCAATAGGAGTCTTTGCAGGTGTGCTTGTTTGAGAAGCAGGCGTAGATTGTTTTGCAGGAGCTTCTTTCTTAGCTGGTTGTTGAACCGGAGCTGTTTGTGAAGGTTTTCCTGTAACAATAACGCTTATCAGAATAAGAACGATGATCGTTCCTCCTAAAGTCCATGTTGCTTTTTCCATGAAGTCATTGGTTCTTTGTACTCCAAACTGTGCAGATGATGCACCTCCGAAAGTACTCGAAAGGCCTCCACCTTTAGGGTTTTGAGCCATAACAATAATTACTAGTAAAATGCTAGCAATCATAACAAGAACCATCAATAGTATAAATATAGAATCCATTAATTTGATATCTTTTTGAATGGGCAAATTTAATCTTTTTTTACCGAATGACAAAATAAGATTTTAGTAAAAAGAAAAAACGACAACATTTGTTGCCGTCTTTTCTTTAAAAGAGATTATCCTTATTTAAAATCAGAATCTTTTGCCTGATTGATCTGATAAGATTTTATCGCAAGGTTAATATCCATTCCGCCCATATTTTGAAGAATCGTATGAGGCAATTTCACGCCAGATACATCTTTATAATCGGCATAGCTTGTAGGAGTAGAGCCCTGTTCTCCAGCTTTTACTTCTCCGGTTTTTAATCCAGTTTTTACGCTGTAGTAGTAAGTGTCTTTTGCATTTTTCACTACATAAGAATCTTCATTGTTATATTTTTCGATTCCTGCTAATTTGTATTCCGCAGACTTAGCGAAGTTTAATTCCGGAAATAGTTCTTTTTCCTGAGACATTTCTGTTTTCTGTTTGTCACTTAAAGGAACTTTTTTTCCTTGAACTTCCATATAACCATCTTTCCCGTCAAACACAATTTTTTGAACTGTATTTCCCATCATGCTGATGTTCATAGCCATTTTTCCTTCTTTTGCCTGTATCATTTTCATGGTCATATCCATTCCCTGTACTTTAGTAGTAGCTTCGCTAGAAATAGAAGTGATTTTCTGAACAGCAGCTAATCCACCAATTGCATTGATGTATTTGTCAGCAACAGAACCTATTGTAACGCTTGCGTCAACTTTTTGAGCGGCAGGCTTTGCTACAGGATTGGCATCTTTATCAAAATATTTTACAGGGTATCCTAATTTTTCCAATCCTTCAGAAATGTCAGAAGCTTTACCAGCAATGAAAATTCTGCTTTGATTAGGAAGGATCGTAGCTTTTACAGCGTTTGAAACATCAGCAGCAGTTACTTTATCAATTGATTTCAGATAATTTGTATAGAAATCAGAAGGAAGATCCTGAACTTTTTGATTTAAAGCAAATCTTGCGATAGTCTCAGGTTTTTCTAAAGACATAATGAAGTTTCCTTTCAGTTTAGCTTTAGCGTTTTCAAGTTCTTCCGGCTTTACTGTAGAAATTGCATTTAGCTCATTCATAAATTCTTTAACCGCTTTGTCGGTAACTTCATTTCTTACACTTGCTTCAGCGGAGAAATCAGGAGAATACTTACTGGCACTCATGCTGGAGTAAGCTCCATATGTGAACCCATTTTTCTCACGAAGGTTCATGAAAAGTCTGGCCTCACCACCACCACCTAAAATGTAGTTAGCAATTGTTGCAGGGAAATAATTGGTATCCTTCATTTTCAGTGTATTCAAGTTTCCTACAGAAACTACTGACTGTACTGCTGAAGGTACGTCAACAACATTAATTTCGGTTTTAGCTACGTTTGAAGCGGGTTCTAATGCTGTAAATGCAGTATTTGATTTTTTCCAGCTATTAAATGCCTTTTCAATCAAAGATTTTACCTGATCATATTTAACATCTCCAACGATCACTAAGTATGCGTTGTCTGGAGAATAGTATTTTTTATACGTATTCTGAACATCTGCAAGCTGAATTTTATTGATGGATTCAACGGTTTCAAATTCTCCTCTGGATGTGTTTTTTCCATACTGTAAAGCATTAGAAACTCTTGATGCAATAGATGAAGCGTTTTTTTCTTCAGATTTTAAACCTTCAATTGCTCTTTCTTTGGAGCTCTGAATTTCTTCAGCAGAGAATTTAGGGTTTATAATAGCATCAGCCATTAAACCTAATACTTCTGGGAAATATTTTGAAAGTGAACTCGCAAAAGCGCCCGCTGAAGAAAAGCTTAAGTTAGCACCTAAAAAGTCAACCTTTTTATTGAATTCGTCTTTACTGATGTTTGTTGTTCCGTTTTCGAACTGTTCTGCCATGATCTGGCTTACACCTGTCACATTTCCTTCATAATAAGGAGGTCTGTCCATAGAAAGATTAGCGCTTACTCTTGGTAATTTGTTGTTTTCTACAACCATTACCGTAAGGCCGTTGCTTAGTTGGAAAGTCTTTGGCTTTGCAATGTTAATGGCAGGAGTGGGTCCTGGCTTTGGCATCGCATTAATATCTATTTTTTGTGCTGAAAGCATTCCAGTAAATAAAAATGCTACCGCTATATATGTTAATTGCTTTTTCATTTGTAAATAATTGTTTGTTATAATCACTTTTAAACCTAAAGTTATCTAGGATTATTTTTTTTCAGGTACGTAATTAATGATTACTCTTTGGTTAGGATTCAGGTACTTTTTAGCAGCATTTTGCAGATCTTCTCTTGTGATCGATCTGTAAATGTCAATTTCCTTATTAATTAAGTTGGTATTACCCATCAATACGTGGTTTGTTGCTAGTGAAGCAGCAATTCCCTGAATACTTGAATTTTGATTTACAAACTGGTTTTCAAATTGATTTTGAAGTTTTTGATAATCTTCCTGAGAAATTAAAGTTGTTTGTAGTTTTTTTATTTCAGCGTCTATATCAGACTGTAAAGTTTGCTTTGTAGTCTGTCCCATTGGAATAGCAAAGAAAGCAAAGATACTATAATCCTCAAGCCCCTGATTGAAAGCAGCTACCTGAAGCGCTTTTTTCTCCTGATCTACTAATTTTTTATATAAAACGGAAGATTTTCCATTACTTAAATAAGAAGAAAGCATATCTAAGATATAAGCATCCTTCTCCTTATTGGCAGGTGTTCTGTATGCAAAAACATAAGCTGGAAGCTGAATGTTAGGATCGGTTGCCGTAACTTCTTTTTCCTGAGTGATAGGCGCATCTTTCGGGAAATTTTTTGGAGTAACAGTACCTTTTTGAATTCCACCGTAATATTCCTCGATCCATTTTTTTGTCTGTTCTGGCTTGATATCTCCTGCTACAACAAGAGTGGCGTTGTTAGGAACATAATATTTTTTATAAAATGCCTGAAACTCTTCCAATTTTGCAGAGTTCAGATCCTCCATTGATCCAATAGTTGGCCAGTTGTATGGGTGATTGGTAAATAGGTTTTTTTGGATAGTTGAAAATAGATTTCCATAAGGCTGATTATCCATTCTTAATCTTTTTTCTTCCTTTACAACCTCTCTCTGAGTGTCTACACCTACTTGATTGATCACTGCCTGACGCATTCTTTCAGCTTCCATCCAAAGACCTAATTGTTCATTGTTCGAAGGGAAGGTTTCATAGTAATAAGTTCTGTCATTCGTCGTATTGGCATTGTTTTGTCCTCCGTTGGAAGAAACAATTTTAAACCATTCACCTCTTTTGATATTAGGTGTTCCTTCAAATAAAAGATGTTCGAAGAAGTGAGCGAAACCGGTTCTTCCTTTTACTTCATCCTTAGCACCTACGTGATACATTACCCCTGTTGTAACTACTGGTGCCGTATTGTCCTGATGAAGAATTACGTGTAAACCATTTGGTAAATCATACTCTTCGAATTTGATTTGTTGCGCATTCAGCATCATTCCAAAGAAAGCTACAGCAGCAACAGAAAGAAGTCGTTTTTTCATAAAGTCGAAATTGTTTGTCAATTAGTCATTAAAAAAGCTTACTTGTTACAAATTTGATTTTTTCATTGTTATTGAATATGAAAATTAAATATTAGAGTATCTCAGGCAAAGAGAATACCCCTGTATTTACAGGGGTATTTATTATGGTATCAGTAAGGTGATTTATTATTGACAATAAGGATGACTTAACGGTCTACAGCTATTTTTAGCACAGCACCATCCTGTTGCGCATGGTGGCAGGTCTTCACCGCATTGTATTAGTCCTCCTTTAATCGTTTTTAAATTTTGTCTGGAAATTGTTTTTAGATTTTTCATATCATTTAATTTAGTTTGAAATTCAATTATTGGATAATTACAAAAATTATTGCATTATTCTTCCGGTACTATCAAACAGTAAGAAGAATTGATTGGTCTGCAAGCGCTTCCTGCACAGCACCAGCCTGCACCACATGGTGTACCATCACCACAATACTTAAGTCCTCCTTTAATTGTTTTTAAATTTTCTCTTGAAATTGACTTTAAATTTTTCATATTATTTTAATTTTTAGTTATCAACTAAGATAAAAAAATAATTGTAAAGTTGATTATTTTAAGTGTAAATATCTTATTTACTTATAGTTTCAATGTGTTAATAAGTCATAGAGCAGGGATAATGTACCGAGATTAAAAGCGTGAAATGTTTTTTTTCAGAGATGGTTGGTAATAAATAAGTTTGAAAACTGGAGACTATATACAGTTTGAATTCTCCTTTTAATACGTTATTTTTGTATTCCCAAATTTTTTTGCAGCATGGACTATTTGAAAGGATTAAATGAATCACAATATGAAGCCGTTACCACTTTACAGGGACCACTAATGGTGCTTGCAGGAGCAGGTTCCGGGAAAACTCGCGTACTAACCATGCGTATTGCCCATTTGATTACTAATGGAATCGATCCTTTTAATATTTTAGCACTTACCTTTACCAATAAGGCGGCAAAAGAGATGAAGGAGCGTATTGCAAAGGTGGTAGGGCCAGGCAATGCAAGAAGCCTTTGGATGGGAACTTTCCACTCTGTATTTGCGAGAATTTTAAGAGGTGAGGCACACTATTTAGGCTATCCTTCAAACTTTACGATTTATGATCAGCAAGATGCTTTGAATGTGATCAGAAAAGTACTGAAAGACATGAATATTGATGCTGACCTTTATAAACCTAAAAAAGTTCAGGCAAGAATTTCAAATTATAAAAACAACCTGATCACAGTAAAGGCCTATTTCAATAATCCTGAATTGATGGAAGCTGATGAAAAGGCCAATATGAAATTTATTGGGAAGATCTATGAAAAATATGTAGATGCCTGTTTTAGAAATGGAGCCATGGACTTTGATGATTTATTGTTAAAGACCAATGAATTGCTTACCCGTTTCCCTGAAGTTTTGGCAAAGTATCAGGACCGGTTTAGATATATTCTGGTAGATGAGTACCAGGATACCAATCATTCGCAGTATCTTATTGTGAAAGCATTAGCTTCAAAATTTGAAAACATATGTGTGGTAGGGGACGATGCGCAGTCAATTTATTCATTCCGTGGTGCAAATATTTATAATATACTAAACTTTAAAAAAGATTATCCGGACGCAATAACAGTTTCATTGGAGCAGAATTACCGTTCCACACAAACGATTGTAAATGCAGCTAATGTAGTGATCGCAAAAAACCTTCAACAGTTCAAGAAGAACGTATTCAGTGAAAATGAAGAAGGAGATAAAATAAAAATTTACCGTTCTCTTTCCGATGCTGATGAAGCAAATTTCGTAGCCGGAAATATCTGGGAACTTCGTAACAGAGATCAGAGAAAATACAATGACTTCGCTATTTTATATAGAACAAACTCTCAGACGCGTGCTTTTGAAGATGCATTGAGACGTAAAAATATTCCGTACAAAGTGTATGGAGGCCTGTCTTTTTATCAAAGAAAAGAGGTGAAGGATTTAATTGCTTACCTGCGTCTTTTGATTAACGAAAATGATTCGGAGGCATTGACAAGAATTATCAATTATCCTACAAGAGGAATTGGTGAAACTACTCAAAATAAACTGATTGTTTTTGCAGATGCTCATAATGTATCTGTTTCAAAAGTATTAGATAATCTACCAATGTATTCGCAACAGTTAGGTTTCAATAATGGCGTTCTTAATAAACTGAACGATTTTTGGTCCATGATCAAAGCCTTTCAGGTATTATTAAAAACCGAAACGGCTTACAGCGTAGCTATGGAAGTGGCTAAGCGAAGTGGTTTGATCAAATTTTTAAAAGACGATGGAACTCCGGAAGGTATTTCGAGAGTGGAAAACGTGCAGGAATTGATGAATTCGATGCAGGGTTTCATTGAAGAACAGATGCAGTTGGAAGATGGAGATCCCAGTTTATCTAATTTCCTCGAGAATATTGCCCTTTCTGCAGATACACAAGCTAAGGAAGAGGAAGAAGATATGGTTTCCCTGATGACCATTCACCTTTCAAAAGGTTTGGAGTTTCCTGTGGTACACCTTGTAGGAATGGAAGAAAATCTTTTCCCGAGTTTTATGAGTTCTGCAACCAGAGAAGATCTGGAGGAAGAAAGACGTCTCTTCTACGTTGCTTTAACAAGAGCTGAAAAACAGGCTTTTTTCTCTTATGCTATTTCCCGTTTTCAATGGGGAAAAATTACAGATGCTGAGCCTTCAAGATTTTTAAGTGAAATTGATGAGGAATATCTGGAATTCATTAATCCGGCAATGGAAAAGCGTTTCATAAACCAAAGTGGCCTTAAGTCTAATATTTTTGACGAGCATCCTTCTGAAATGAGAAGCTTTAAAAAAGTTGAAAAGAAAACGATTGAAAAGAGTGATGATGCGAAACCTATTGCTGAACCAAGGAAATTAAAACCTGTAAGTACAGCTAAAATTATCAACCCAAGCGGAGCTTCTTCTCAGGACATTGAGATTGGCGACAGGGTAAGGCATGACCGCTTTGGTATTGGCGAAGTTACTTTCCTGGATGGAACTGATCCTCAGAATATCAAAGCAAAAGTTATTTTCATGCATGAAGGAGAAAAAAATCTTATTCTGAAATACGCGAAACTAACCAAGATTTAAAAAAGAATAGATATCAGCTATTAACATTTTCTATAAATTATTAGTCCACTTGTTTTGTAGACTAATAAATATGACATACATTTGCTCCTCAAAAAAAGTTAAAGAAATCTTAACATAAAATGTATGAAAAATAGAAAGACAATTTTTTCGGCTTCTGTTTTATTTTTCTTGGGAACGTATGCTTATGCACAGGAAAAAGATACAGTAAAGACGGCTAATGTAGAAGAAGTGGTTATATTAGGTTCTCGAAGTGGAGCAAGATCTAAAGTAGACAGCCCGGTTCCTGTAGATGTTTTTAATATAAAAGAATCTTCATTGGTTTTACCTCAAACCAATATTTCCCAGATCTTAAATGCTATTGCCCCTTCTTTTACCTCTACGGTTCAGACCAATTCAGATGGTACGGATCATTTGGATCCTGCTCAGCTTAGAGGACTTGGTCCAGATCAGGTATTGGTTTTGGTGAATGGGAAAAGAAGACATACTTCAGCATTAGTTAACGTTAATGGAACTCCTGGAAGGGGAACGGTTGGAACAGATCTGAACGCAATTCCTTCTTTTGCAATCAATAGAATAGAAGTTTTGCGAGATGGGGCAGCTGCCCAATATGGTTCAGACGCCATTGCAGGAGTGATCAACTTAGGGTTAAAAAGAGACACCGGCAAACTGACCGGACAATTTACATATGGTGGAAATCTTACTCCAACAGCCAATGACCATACCGGAAATTTTGATGGTCAAAATTTTCAGGTTGACCTGAATTATGGTAATAAAATAGGAAAGAAAGGTGGTTTTTATAATATTACCTGGACTTCTCAGTTCAGAAATCCTACTTATAGAGCAGGAACAGAAAGTGGAGCAATATATAATGCTTATAACGCAATTGAAAAAAGAGCTTTGAATGATGGCGTAAATCTTTCCACATTATTCACAGACATTAATAATACGCCCAACTCTCAGCAGATCGTAAATTATATTCATCAGTATTCCCAGAATGTAAATTATTTTTCTCAGGATTTTCAGAATCAAATCCAGGGGGCTCATACAATTGGAGCATTACAGGGGATATTAGGGCGTGATGTTAGTGATCAGGAACTGGCGTATAGAGGATTAGACAGAAAGGATTTCAATATGCAAGTAGGACAATCAAAACTGAATAATCATCAGCTTTTTGCCAATATAGAAGTTCCTATTAATGATGATTGGAAAGTCTATACATTTGGAGGATATAGTTTCAGACATGGAACTTCGGGAGGTTTTTTCAGAAGACCTAATCAAAGTAGAACTTTTACGGGGCTTTATCCGGATGGTTATCTACCTCAGATCGCAACAGATATTCAGGATTTATCTCTTTCTGCAGGAATCAAAGGAAACTGGGAAGGATGGAATATTGATTTCAGTAATACCTATGGACAGAATTCTTTTGATTACAATATCCAGAATACAGGAAATACTTCTTTGCGATTTGCTTCACCAAATGAGTTTAGTGCTGGAGGATTGAGGTTTTCTCAAAACACAATAAATCTCGATTTCTCAAAAAAATATGATGTTTGGCAGGGGATCAATATTGCTTTTGGGGCAGAACACCGTTATGAGAATTTTAAAATAACAGCAGGGGAGGAAGCTTCTTATGCAACCTATGATGTAAATGGAAATGTATGGAACGGGAGTACTCCAAGACCTACTGATTTCTTCGGAAATGGTACGCAATTTCTTCCTGGTGGATCACAGGTTTTTAGTGGTTTCAGGCCTGATAATGCTGTAAATAAAAACAGACAATCTGTTGCCGGATATGCTGATTTTGAGTTCAACTTTACAGATTGGCTATTGGTAGATGCGGCAGCGAGATATGAAAACTATTCAGATTTTGGCTCTACCTTTAATTATAAAATTGCTTCAAGAGTCAAGCTTGATAAAAATTTAAATCTGAGATTTGCCGGATCTACAGGATTCAGAGCTCCTTCTATCCATCAGATCTATTATAATGTGACTTCAACATTATTTACAAATGGTCAGCTGCTTGATGTTGGAACTTTTAGTAATGATTCAGAAATTGCCGGATTATTAGATATCCCAAAACTGAAACAGGAAACTTCCCAATCAGCAAGCTTCGGATTTACTTATAGAATTCCTTCGGCTAACTTAACCTTTACAGCTGATGGATATTTTACTAAAATTAAAAATAGAATTATCCTTACCGATCAATTTACAAGAGCTGCGGTTCCTGATGCAGCAAAAGTGGCCTTTGATAAAGCAGGAGTCAATGCGGGACAATTTTTTGCCAATGCGATAGATACAGAAACCAAAGGTTTGGATGTTGTAATTACGCACAATGCGAGATTTTCTGAAGTAAAATTGGATAATAACTTTGCTGTTAATCTTAACCAGACCAAAAAAGTAGGAAATGTTCATTCATCAGGTTTACTGGAATCTGCTAATCTGGAAAATACTTATTTTTCTGAGAAATCAAGAATATACCTTGAAGAAGCTGTTCCAAGAGTAAAAGCTACTTTGTCACATAGTGTTTCCTGGAAAAATGCAAGTTTCTATCTTAGAAATACGTATTTCGGAAAAGTTACCGGAGCGGATGTTTTAGATGCTAATGGAGATGGGATTATTGCATTTGATGAACATCAAAAGATTGCAGATAAAGTGATTACGGATGTTTCTGTAGCGTATCAGTTTACGAAAAATGTTGGTTTAACGTTAGGAGTCAATAATGTCTTTGATATTTATCCTACGAAAAATCTTCCGGCATCCAGTAATAATGACCAGTTTATCTACTCACGTTCCACTTCACAGTTTGGACAGAATGGTAGGTATGTCTTCACGAGATTAAATTTTAATTTCTAAAACTTTATTTCATCTAGTTAAATATTGCGGGTAAGGGACCTTCAAAACTGATGATCCTATCATCTGCAAGATCAAAATAAATATCAGGATTTTGATTAGTAAAAGCAATAACAGTCATTCCCGCATTTTTTTTGCAGCAATAATACCGGAATGGCTGTCTTCTATTACGAAACAATATTGTGGATCAACATCTAGATTTTTTGCTGAAGTAAAATATACCGCAGGATGAGGTTTGCCTTGCTTTTTAAATTCTGCTGAGGTAATGTGATCGAATAAATGGGTGACCCCTATTTTATCCAGAACAGTTTGAATAATTCTGTAAGGAGAGTTGGTGGCTAAGCCTATTTTATATTGTTTTAATTTAAGATCTTCTATAAACTTTTTTATACCTGCAACAGAACATTCTTCTGTTTGTATCAATTCAATTACCCTTGAGATGACTTGCTGTTCTATAACATCTAGTGCAGCGTTTTCCCAGGGGTATTTTTCATGCCAGAATCGAGCTACTTCGGAAGTCGTCATCGATTGTGTGTGCTTGCTTAATTCTTCAGTGACCTCAACTCCTAAAGAGCTGAAAACTTCATATTCAGCCTGCTTCCAGAATTTCTCACTATCAATGAGAACACCGTCCATATCGAAAATTACGGCTCTTTTAGATTTTATATCCATGTCTTTAGGTCATATGCTGCTTCCCAGAAATGATATTCCATCCGGGTTGACATGATAAAAGCTTCAGTCATTTTTTTTCTTGTTTCCATGGTCGCATTTTCTGCTATTTTATCACAGATTGCAATGGCCTGGTCTACCGCAACAGAAAATTCGTCACCACCATAAGTTTCAATCCATTTCTGATAGGGATTATTAACTGTGTTTTGGTTTTTGTAAATGTAATCTCCTACTTCTCTATAGATCCAGAAACAGGGCAATACCGCGGCAACACCAATTTCTACAGATTCTATAGCTGCAGTACTTCTAAGGAAATGGATGTAATGATGACAGGCGGGTTCTAATACTCCTTTATCAGTAACCCCAAAATCTTTAAAATAAAACTCATGTAATGCATTTTCCACTACGATGGCATTTTCAGCAAATCGCATATAGGCAAGTACATCCTTAAGATCGTGAATTTTTGTAGCAATCATTGAAAGTGTTCTTCCAAAATGTTCAAGATATAAGGAATCCTGAACCATGTAAAATTTAAACTTCTCTTGTGGTAAGGTACCATCTGATAATTCTTTTATAAAGGGCATTTTCAGAATAGATTGATATCGTTCTTCAATACTTTGCCAGGTTTGTTCAGACCATTTCATTTTTGACGAGTTTTTGAGGGTTAAAAAAATGATTAAGCGGACCATTTCCCAGGCCGGTTTTTACATCTTTGCCATTTTCTATAGCTTGATAAATATACTGTTGACCAAGAGAAACGGAGTCATATAAAGTTTTCCCCAGGGCCAAATAAGCTGCAATAGCAGAGGAAAGTGTACAGCCAGAACCATGGGTGTTATTGGTGTTAAATTTTATTGTTTCAAAACAGTGGTAATTCTCGTATTCATCATAGAATAAGGATGTGATCATGGAAGTTTCCTGATGTCCACCTTTAAGAAGAATGCTTTTACAGCCCAATTGTTTGATCTGTTTTCCCGCAGTATAAAGATCATCCAGAGTTTCTACTTTCATATGAGCTAAAATGGCTGCTTCATCCATATTTGGAGTAATAACATCAGCAATAGGAAAGAGTCTTTCTATAATAGCTGTAATGGTGTCTTCTTCAATAAGCCTATGTCCGCTTGTTGCTACCATTACAGGATCAAAAACAAGAGGTATTTTTTTGTATTTACTTAGTGTTGAAACAATGACTTCTACCAGTTGCGGGGTGTGAACCATTCCGATTTTAATGGCATCAGGGAAAATATCATCCAGAATAGCTTCTATCTGATCTGCTACAGCTTCTACAGGAATAGGGTAGATTTTTCTTACGCCTTGTGTATTCTGTACAGGTAAAGCGGTTAAGACCGATGTGGAAAAACAACCTAACGCGGAGGCTGTTTTAATATCAGCTTGAATACCTGCACCACCACTTCCGTCAAATCCGGCAATCGTTAATACCGATGGATATGTATACTTTTTCATTTTAGAATTTCATTTTTTAATTCATAAGCAGCTTTTTGAGGATCATCAGCACTGCATATGGCCGAAACCACAGCGATACAATCTGCTCCGGCGTTTATAATATCCTTAACATTAGTGAGATGAATATTACCAATTGCCACCAAAGGTTTTTCTGTGAGCTGTCTGATCTTTGTAATTCCATCAAGTCCCCATTCTGTCACCGTATCAGATTTTGTATTCGTTCTGAATACAGGGCTAATTCCAAGATAATCAGATTCTGTGGTCTGTTCATTTTCAAGTTGAGACAGATATTCTATAGAGTAGCCTATGATTTTATTTTGAAGAAATGGCTGTTGTCTGAGATAAGTAGGTTTTGCATCATTATTACCTACATGAATTCCGGCTACATTTATATTTTTTGTAACTTCAATATTATCATTAATAATAAGTGGAATATTATACTTGTCTGTAATTTCAATCAGTTGACTGGCTTTTTTGATAAACTCGCTATTAGAACAGTTTTTTTCTCTCAGCTGAATAATATCTACGCCACCAAGAATAGCCTTTTCGGCAACTGTTAGAAAACTTCTTCCGATACAATCTGCCTCAGAGATCACAAGATAAAGTTGATAAGGAAAAGGATGTAAACTCATTTTCTTTCTATCTTTAAATAACTGATAAATTCCTTTTCCGTCATGTTATACAATTTATCAATAAGATTGACCTGGAGACTTCCTGGTCCTTTGCTTTCCAAAACAGCAAGTTCACCAGCAATACCTATCAATGCCATTGCAGCTGCCACAGCTTCACTTATATTTTCCGTAATACCTATGAATGCTCCGATAATTGCAGTAGCAGAACATCCAAGACCTGTTACTTTAGTCATCATCGGATGTCCATTGCTGATAAGAAATATTTGTTGACTATCTATAATGATATCTGTTTCACCGGAAATGCATACGATTGTATGGTAGTGATCTGCGAGAAAATGTGCAGCGTTAATGGCTTCACTACTTTTTGCTGTGCTATCGACCCCTTTAGTAATACTCGTATTGGCTTTAGCAAGTGCAATAATCTCAGAGGCATTACCTCTTATCACTGTAGGCTGGTATTGCAGGAGCTGATTTAAAGTAGCATCCCGAAAAGTTGTTGCTCCTGCACCTACCGGATCCAAAACCCAGGGTTTCTTTACTGAATGTGCGGCTTCAGCAGCGATTAACATCGATTCAGACCAGTATTCATCGAGTGTCCCAATATTGATGACCACTGAATGGGCAATATTGACCATTTCATGAATTTCAGATTTTGCATGAGCCATGATAGGTGAAGCTCCGACAGCCAAAAGAGCATTAGCTGTGTTATTCATCACAACATAATTCGTGATATTATGTACAAGAGGAGAGTGTTGTTTTACCAACTGTACCAGTTCCCAAAGATTTTTGTCCATTGTTATTGATTAAAATAAAAATAGCTTCAGGAAAAAATCCAAAACAAAAGTACATTGTAGAGAATGTCTTTTTGCTTTTCCCTACGTCGGTGTAAGCCGTATCAGGTTCAAAGGGACTCTCTCAATTCTTTTTCAGAATACCCCTAAAGCAAGACAAATGTATAAAAATTATCAGAGCAGGCAAAGAACCAGCAAAGGATCTTTTTATCTTTCTACCAGTTCCTTTACGGTTTCTCCATAAAAATCAGTTTCAGATTTATTGATTTTTAAAAGTTCATACCATTTTCTAAAAGCACCAATAAATACAATAAGCATTAATGCCATGGCAACAACTGCTAGTGTAGCAAGTAGATATTGTTCTTTAGGGAGATAGATAACTGTTACCTGAATATAGCCAGCCCAAAATGTGATGATTGCCATAAATACTCCTGGAATAGCTGAGCAAAGTGCATATTTTCCTCTGTTCAGCCGGATAAGCATCGTAGTGCACACGATGAGTCCACAGGCTGCTAAAAGTTGATTGCTAATTCCGAATAATGGCCAGATACTGCTTACATTTCCTGTGAAGACCAGATAGCCCCAGGCAAAAGTAAAAATAAGACTGCTTATAATGATTCCCGGTATCCAGTTTTTATCATTGAATTTTGGAATGACAGAGCCCAGCATTTCTTGTAAAAAGAACCGTCCTACTCTTGTTCCGGCATCAATGGCAGTAAGGATAAATACAGCTTCAAACATGATCGCAAAGTTATACCAATAAGCCATCAGCTGATCCATATATGGGATCTTATTAAAAATATGAGCCATTCCTACGGCGAGAGAAACAGCTCCACCAGTTCTTCCATGTAGGTCGATGCCTATTTTTTGAGAAAAGTAATCAATGTCTACTCCGTGAAGAGAAGGATGTGCCGCAAGAAATGCATCGTAAGATTCTTTAGGGGTATTGATCGCAAAATAGTCGCCGGGCATTAAAGTACAGGCGGCAATTAAAGCCATAAGGGCAACAAATCCTTCTACCAACATCGCCCCATAACCTACAAAAAGAATTTCTCTTTCTTTATTCAGCATTTTAGGTGTGGTTCCGGTTGCAATAACGGCGTGGAATCCTGAAATGGCCCCACAAGCAATCACTATAAAAATAAAGGGCAGAACCGGGCCTCCTATAACAGGGCCACCACCATTTACAAATTGACTGATCGCTGGCATTTGTACCGTTGGATGTATAGCAATTACGCCTATGGCAAGCATGACGATGGTTCCGATTTTTAAATAGGTAGAAAGATAGTCTCTTGGTACCAGAAGTAACCAAACAGGTAATACTGAAGCTAAAAAACCATATAAAGGAATAGCGATAGAAATAGTAGTAATATCCCAGGAAAATAGATTATTCATTGTTTCATTCTGCATCAGGTTATGCCCACCAATAATACCTGCGATCAAAAGCACACCGCCTAAGATGCTGGCAAAGGTCACACTATTTTTTCGGTAGCGCATAATTAAGCCCATGATAATAGCGATAGGCATAGTGATCACTACTGTAAAGAGAGACCATGATGCCTCGTGCATGGCATTGATGCAGGCAAGTGATAAACCTGCCAACGTGAGAATCAGGATGAATAAAATGGCAAAACCGGCAACGGTTCCTGTTGTTTTTCCAATTTCTTTAGAAGCTATGGTAGCTAAACTTTGTCCCTTGTGGCGAACAGAGGCAAATAAAACAACCATATCATGTACACCCCCTCCCAGGACGCAGCCGATCAAGATCCATAAAGCACCTGGAAGATATCCGAATTGAGCTGCGAGTACAGGTCCAACCAGAGGTCCTGCAGCAGCTATGGCCGCAAAATGATGCCCAAAAAGAACATTTTTGTTAGTGGCAACATAATCCTTACCATCGGCAAATTCCAATGCAGGGGTTGTATTTTTATCATTGAGACGCAATACTTTATTGGCCAGAAAAATCCCGTAGAAACGGTAGGCAATTGCGAAAATAAGGACTGAAGTGAAAACTAAAGTTAAGGCGTTTATGTTATTTAGGAAATCCATATCATCTTAGTTTTTTATGAATAAATAATTAAATTTTTTGTTTATTTTACTTTGAATAATTTAAACAATGGCCAAGTTAATTAATTTATGAATAAAAAATATAGATATGTATATTAATTTAGCAAATTAATAAAGTGGAAAGCTTTTTTATGTGTTAAAGTACTATAAACCAGTATATATATTGTGGTGTTGATTTTGTGAACTATATTTATTAATCGGTTTTAATAATTAATCACTACTCGTTCATCATCATTTACTGGGTTTATTTTTTTTGAGATACGATATAGTCTACCATTTCATCAACAAGCCGATTGAGATAGGATTTATCGGTTGTTCCAAAACCGTGTATTCCTCCTTCAACAATGGTTAGTTTATTTTTTATGTCCTTTTTATCTAATTTTCTTTTTAATATTTCAGATTGTTTCAAGGGAACAATTTTATCTTTATTACCTTGTAAAATCAGAGTAGGTGTAGCATTGTCAATATAGGTTACAGGAGATAAGGTTTTAAAATAATCGATCACTTTTCTTTTGTCTTTTTTTATATCATAACCTGAGATTCCTAAGATCAGCTTATCCCTGAGATCAACAATTTTTTTTGAAAACAGGCTGACAAAAAAAGCACCCACGTTTCCTACACGGGTATGTAGTAATTTATTAAGATCAGTTGGTCCAAAATTATTTACAACATAATTCACTTTTGCCGAATAGGGTGAAAGCTCTGGAGCTCCAACAAACTCGTTGTCCTCAGTATAAGCTGCCAATAATGAGAGATGAGCTCCTGCAGATGCTCCGAAAAGACCAATATTATTGGTGTCAAAATGATATTTATCGGCATTTTTTCTTACCCATCTAATGGCATCTTTAGTGTCCTGAATAGGAAGAGGAAAATGGACATCCTTATTCACCAGCGTGTAGTTGATACTCACTACGGTATATTCTTTTTCTACAAGTTTTAGAATCATATTTTCTATATATGAATCAGCGTGTATCACTTTATCACCTCCTATCCAACCTCCACCATGCACATAAATAAGAACAGGATGTTTTTCATCGGAACTGTTTTTAGGGCTGTAAATATCTAAAGCTACAGAGCCTTCTTTATTAGTTTTATAAAAAATATTTTCTGAAACAGTTGTTTTTTCCTGTAAGAGTATACTTTTGGGAGTTTGTGATTGAATTTGATTTTGAGAGAAATTTAAATTAAATGCACTTAAAGATAAAACAAAAAACAGGTTTAATAAAAACCTGTATAATGTAGTATGGTTGTTAAATGATTTCATATGATTTTTTTTGAGGAAATTAGTTACTTTACTAACTCCTCAAAAAGTTTACCAAAAGTTTTTTCCAGGTCTTTGGATTTTCCGGGATGAGGTCTTGAGGTTTGAACAACAGAGCTGCGTACAGCGGTTAACCAACGGAAACGTTCTGGAAGTTCCAATTGTGCAATAGGTCCACCGTCTTTATCTCCATTGGCAATTTTTTTAAAACTTTCCAGATTTTGAATAATATCTTCGTAGTCCAGTTTACTGTGCATAAGATTGAATTTATCGGGACACAGATAAAAATCAGCCCGGATAAATTTTTCCTTTTTTGAAAACATAACAAGACCTACATTGAAAAATTCTTCTCTTTCAACCTTTGGTACCAAACGTATTACGGCGTATTCGTATATTTTATCCTCTTGCATTTTTCGCTTCGTTTAGAAAGATTTGTGAATTCTCTAGCCTTGTTTTCATAAATTGGAAGTATACTTCACGAATCTCCTCAGGAGTTTCATCAGCGTCATTCCACTGTAACCAATCTTCAGGGATTAAATTAACGATTTCCCTGAACACGGTATCATTTAAAACTTCATGTGCCCACTGATCAGCTTCATCCAGCATCTTAGCTTTAGGAAGTAAAACGTGATCTTTTACATATTTAAAAGGTGTTTTTGCAGCAGTATCAAAATTCTCCCATGAATGATGGAAATAAAAAGAAGCTCCATTATCAATTACCCAGAGTTCCTTATGCCACATTAATAAGTTGGTGTTTTTGTAAGTACGGTCGATATTGGTAATAAATGCATCCAGCCATACGATTTTTGAGGCTAAGAGTGGGTCAATAACAACACCAGGATCATAAGTAATAGATCCGGAAAGATAATGAAGACCAAGATTTAATCCTTCTGAAGATTTCAGTAAATCCTGAATTTCTTCGTCTGCTTCAGTTCTCCCAAAATCAACATCAAGGTTTACAAAAACCAATTCAGGAATTTTTAATCCTAAAACTTCTGTGATTTTTCCACCCAAAAGTTCTGATATCAACATTTTTACTCCATGACCTGCACCACGGAATTTTAACACATATTTAAAATCGTCATCAGCTTCCGCCAAAGCAGGAAGAGATCCACCCTCTCTTAAAGGCAGGATATAACGCATTACGGTTACCGTTCTTAAATCCAACATATCGCAAAAATAAGATTTTACTTTGTGTTTGTTTCTATTTTTAATATTTTTAGTTGAAATTAAGTTAGTAGCAAAAAGGATAAAGTCATTTTATCATAAGATAAGTTTAATTGCATCTCATAAGGACTTTCACTTTTAACTAAAAAAAGAAATATGGAAATCACAAAAAAACAAAATATAATCCTCTCAAATCCTGAAACCAGGGATTTCCTTGCTGATGCGTTTTATTCCGAAACGGATAACAAACTACCTTTAGTGATTTTTGTTCACGGTTATAAAGGCTACAAAGATTGGGGAGCCTGGAATCTGATGGCTGAAAAATTTGCAAAAGCCGGATTTTTCTTTGTTAAGTTTAATTTCTCACATAATGGAACAACTGTAGAAGATCCTGATAATTTTGCAGATTTAGAAGCTTTTGGTAAGAATAACTATTCTAAAGAGCTTTCAGATTTGGGAGTAGTGATTGATTATTTTATTAAGGATCCCAAAGTTGATGATCAGAAAATAATACTGATAGGCCACAGCAGAGGGGGTGGGATTTCCATTGTTAAAACTTTTGAAGATGAACGAATTAATGGGTTGATTACATTAGCTAGTGTAGATACTTTAGACCGTTTTCCAGATGGGGCTAGTTTGGAGAAATGGAAAAACGAAGGAGTTTATTATGTTTTAAATGGAAGAACTAAACAGGAGATGCCTCATTATTACCAGTTCTATGAAAATTTTGAACAAGATGCTCATCGTTTTGATGTAGAAATGGCTACAGAAATGGCAAAGGCTCATTTATTGATTGTCCATGGAACAAATGATGAAAGTGTAGAGGTAAAGAATGCAGAACATTTACATATTTTGAACCCTAATTCCGAATTGTTTTTAGTTGAAAATGCCAATCATACTTTTGGTGCAAAAGAACCTTGGACTGAAGCTGGTCTTCCTCAAGATTTAAATACGGTTACGGAAAAATGTATTGATTTTATTAATCTGAAAATGTAGGGCAAATGTAAATTTGTTTAATAAAGTATGACTTTAATTCCGCAATATGATCCTGAAAATTTTAGAACAGTACTTCAGAACAGTACTGAAAATTTTAACCATAAAGAATCAAATGACTTTTTTATAATTGATCTTGCTATTCAAAAAAACAAAGTTCATCTTCCATTTCTTCCACATCGTTTGACCGTTAATGATTTTGTATTTGTGAGCAGAGGCGAGCTCATAAAAACGGTATGCTCGGATTCTTACTCTATTCCTGAATCTACCTTAATGATTTTACCGCCGTATAAAATAAGGACCATGGAGAAGTTTTCAGATGATGTCGAGGGGTATTACTGCCATTTTCCAGATGATCTTCTTTCACGGGATAATGGATTTAAGGCCCTTCAGGAAATACTTAATTACTTAGATTTAAAAAATGATCATCGTATCACAATAGCAAACAATACGAAGGGGAATCTTTTATATCTTCTGAAAAGGATGAAGGAATTGTATAAGCAGAATGATGTCAATTTGATCATCTCATACTTGCAGACATTTTTAGCAGAGATAAAATCTATTATACAAGATCTTCCACCTATTGTTCTTACTGCAAACGAAACTATCGCTTTCCACTTTAGAAAAGCAATTACTCAATATATTAATACTGTTCATAGCATTCAGGAATATGCGGATATGCTGCATGTTTCTCCTAATCATTTAAATAAATCTGTAAAGATGGCAACCGGAAAAACGGCTTCGTCAATTATCAGTGAAACTCTGACGATGGAAGCTAAATCACTGCTCTCCAATACTCAATTAAGTGTCGGGGATATCGCTTTTTCTTTAGGAATTGAAGACCCGTCCTATTTTACCCGTTTCTTTAAAAAACACATTGGTGTTTCTCCCAATCAATATAGGAAGAGGATTGATTTGTCCTATTAATTGCTTTGTTTGTTCTATATGTAAGCCTGTTTTATTGCTGAAATTTGCAATATAATAGTTTGAAATTATGGATTTTAAAAGCGGGTTGATGTTTTTCTTAGGGTTCGTTTTGGCTAAGGCTCAGACGAGTGATGTGAAAGAAAAGCTAAATGCTCCTGTTGCTTTTGAAGTACTTGCAGGCAATGTGGGAATTGCTTCTCAACTGAATATCAATAAAAATTTTAAAGATGTCCATGGACTTTCTTTTTTCAGTGTCAGTAATATTTCTTCAAAATGGAACGAACAGAATGCCAAAGATGCCATGTCACAATTCAACTTGGCGTATGAATTTCTGAAAGGCTTTCGCATACTTGGAGGAATACATTATACACCATCTACAGGTTTAAGGCCAAGTGTTATGGTATTGTATTCTTATGTAGCAGAAAATATGACCATCGTTTTCGGTCCCAGAGTAGATCTGTCTGATAATAGTAATGTGGAGGGTTTTGGAATGCTGGAATATAAACCAAAACTGAACGGGAATTGGCAGGTATATTCAAGACTTCAAGGACTATATGCGCAGTCTGTTAAAAACGGTAATCATGCGAGAAGTTATTTAATGATAAGAGCTGGGGTCAGTCATCATGATTATAGTTTTGGATTTGGGGCAAACTTTGATGCTTATGGTCCGGAAAGGATAGTGAAAAATAATTTTGGAATTTTTGCTTCCATCAGGTTATTCAAATAATATTAATTTTAATAATAAAATACAATGATACATACAGAATTGAAAAAATATTTTGAGCGAATACATTTTACAGGGAATGCTGCTGTTAATATAGAAACCTTGAAAAATATCCATGAATTGCATCCTCAATACATTACATTTGAAAATATTGATACTTATACAGGGTATGTCCCGAAGGTTGACATAGAATCAGTTTTTAATAAATTGGTGATAGAAAACAGGGGTGGATATTGTTATGAACAAAATGTTTTGCTGAAAAATGTTTTAGAAACAATAGGCTTTGATGTTACCGCTCATCTTGGAAGAGTTTTATGGGGAAGAGAGAAGGAAGGGAAAGCTGCTCGTACACATATGTTGCTTACTGTAACCCTGAGCGGAGAAAAATATCTTGTGGATTCGGGATTTGGGACAGTGACGCTAACATCTCCGCTAATTTTACAGTCAGAGAATGAACAAATAACGCCCAATGGTCTTTTTCAAATATCTTCAAATAATCATATTTACACTCTATCTTTAATTGGTGAAGAAAATATGCCGATCTATGAATTTTCTTTAGAACCTGCCGAGCAGACTGATGTAGAAGTTGCTAACTGGTATATCGCTACGAATCCATCTTCCATCTTTAGAGAAAATCTTATTGTGACAAAAGTGGATGTAATAGCTCGTTACACGTTAAACAATAAATCTCTAAACATACGCTATAACAATGGGACCAGAGAAAATATTGATGTCATTAATCATGAAGATTTGTTTATTTTGCTTGAAAATGTATTCCATATTAACTTAAATAATATTAAAGATAAGGTCGTTCTTATCAAAAAATTTAGTGGAGTAGCATAATCTATTGAAAGTGGGTAAAATAAAAAAAGATGGTTTAAAAAACCATCTTTTTTTATTTTAGATATATAATTAAATCACTAGAATTTTCCAGGCTTCATCAATATTATTTTTCAGTAAAAGTTCCTGAGCCTTTTTATGAATATCTTCATCTGCGTAGCAACTTTCTGAAGGAAGAACTTCCACATTGGCAAGCATTCCCAGATCGTTACCTGTAAATACTTTGCTTAGTTTTATAGCATCAGGAAGAAGATCAAAGCCAATTCCTTTTGTTACCAAAGGTTTTGGTACTTCAAAGAGATTGTTTTCATTATTTCTGGAATACCAGTTTCCTCCTAAACGAGCAACCATATCCAGTTTTGCCTGATCCAGATTACCTTGTTCATTGAGGTATTCTTCTCTGATATGAATTTTTTGTACTTCACAAATAACTAAATTACCAGCGCCTCCCTGTTCTCCTAAAGATTTTATTTCTAAAACCTTGCACTCAAAATTAACGGGGCATTCTTCAATAAGCTTAGGTTTTACCATGTCAGCATCTTTCATGGTAAGCCCGGATTTGATGAATTCATTCACGCCATCCTCATATTCTGTTGACGCTAAAGAGATTTGTTGTACTATGGGGAAATTAACTGTTCCAATGACCACTTCCGGAACTTCCAGAACATTTTCCAGCGTATGTTTCGTTGTATTATCACGAACTCTTCTTGATGGTGAAAAGATCAAAATTGGCGGAACTGTACTGAACATGTTAAAAAAGCTGAAAGGCGATAAATTTATTGTACCATTTTTATCAACTGTTGATGCCAAAGCAATTGGTCTGGGAGCAACAGCGGTTTGCATGATCATCTGAAGCTGTACAGCGGTTATTTCGGATGGGATAACTGTTTTCATATTTTATACTTAAGCTACTTTAGCTTTTGAAAATCTAGTATTACAAAAACTAAAGTGAACTTAATTTTAGCATAATTATTTTAACTTAAGTGTTTAAACTTTTTTTATAATGTAGGAATGATTTTTCCAGATACTTCACCGAAGCCTACTCTTACACCGTCTTTTTCAGCCCAGGCTTTCATCGTTACAGTATCATTATCTTCAATGAACTTTCTTTCCTGGCCATTGTTTAATTGAATAGGATTTTGGCCTCTCCATGTTAATTCAAGCATAGAACCGAATGATTTTGGATCACTTCCTGAAATAGTACCACTTGCATACATATCACCCACTTCCAGATTACAACCGTTTACAGTATGATGAGCCAGTTGCTGGGTCATATTCCAATACATAAACTTGTAATTGCTTTCTGAGATTAGGTTTTCTTCTCCATTCTCAGGCTGTAAGTATACTTCAAGGTTGATGTCGTAGTTTTTATCACCCTCAAATTTTAGGTAATCTAAAACTTCAGGATCTTGTTTTGGAGAAGCTGTTCTGAAAGGAGCCAGTGCTTCTAAAGTAACCACCCAAGGAGAAATCGATGAACCAAAGTTTTTACCTAAAAATGGTCCTAGTGGCACATATTCCCAAGATTGAATATCTCTTGCAGACCAGTCATTGAAAATAACCATTCCAAAAATAGCGTCTTCAGCCTCTTTTGTAGAAACACTTTCACCCATATCGGTGTTTTTATTGATAACAAAAGCCATTTCTAATTCAAAGTCCAGCTGTTTCGAAGGACCAAAGATTGGTTTATCTGCATCGGCAGGTTTCATCTGACCTTTTGGACGGTTGATATCTGTTCCTGAAATAACGATTGAAGAAGCTCTACCATGGTATCCTACAGG
Organism: Chryseobacterium paludis; assembly: GCF_025403485.1. NCBI lineage: Bacteria > Pseudomonadati > Bacteroidota > Flavobacteriia > Flavobacteriales > Weeksellaceae > Chryseobacterium > Chryseobacterium paludis. Next base: position 2,423,713 of record NZ_CP099966.1, on the reverse strand, counting down.
TAAATGTTTCCAGTTCGGCAGTAAAGCATTAGCTGGATCACGGAACATTTTTCCAACATTAGTTGCATGTTCGATACTGCTGTAAAAATCTGTATAATTTGGAATATGAATAGGCATGATCATTCTTACTTTATCAAGATCATAGAACGCATCTTCTATGGTTTTCTGATCTTTAGATAAAATGGAACCTTCCTGTAATAATTCTTGGATTCTAGCTCTAACAGCATTAGTGACAGGTTTTCCTAATTCGATAAATTCGTTCAGGGTGTAAGCTTCAAAGACGTTGTCATCAAGTCCTTCAATATTTTCAAAGTAACTTAAATCGAATAAGCTGGCCAGATCAATAACCTGATCCCCAATTCTTGTACAACATCCAATATATTCTTTATTGAAAACCGCTACTCCAAAAGGAATATTATGTATAGAAAAGTCTGAATTTGAGGAATACTCTACAAATGATTTCATAAGATTGTAATTTAATTGAGATTAATAAATCTGTTAAAATTTTAGGTTTTTAATATCTCAAGTGGCCGTAGTAGAAAAGCAAAGTTTCCAACTAAATATTTTTAAACTCATCAGTATCCTTGATTATGATAAAATCATTAAGTACTGACCAAATATTGAGATATTAAATAAATTACTTTCTCACTACGCTCCCCGCAATAACGAGCGCCCTCAAGATATGTATATTATTTTTTTGAATACGATGCTTCATCGATCCATCTGTCTTTAGTATTAACGTCAATCAGGTAAAGTATATTATCCTGTCTCGTTAATAATAAAGTTTTGGTAACCGGAATGGGAACCTTTTTACCTTCTAGAATATTAGCTCTTAAAGAAACAATATTCTTTTTTCTGACGATATCACCGGTAAAAACATTAGAACTGCTTTCACCTGTAGCCTTATCATCGAAAACTTCTACATAAGTTGCATTATTACCTTTAATAATAATGAAATCCCTTTCTGTATGGTCATCGGAATCTTTAATAAAGACAAATTTTTTGTCGTCAATATTTACATTTTCCAGATGCTGATTGATGCCTTTTCTTTCTTCAAGTCTGTTGAGAATTTCATTAAGTGTTCCGTATTGAGCTTTCAAGCCCAGTGCACTGAAAAATAAAATTCCAAATACAATTTTTTTCATATTAAGTGTTTTAAAAAAAAGTTTTGTCAAGACTTTGCATCCTGACAAAACTTAGTATTGATATCTGGGAATTAAAGATTACCTCTTCTATCCTGTTCTCTTTCTAATGCTTCAAACAATGCTTTGAAATTACCTGCTCCGAAGCTTTGTGCACCATGTCTTTCAATGATTTCAAAGAAAAGAGTAGGGCGGTCTTCTACAGGCTTAGTAAAGATTTGTAAAAGGTATCCTTCTTCATCATGATCAATTAATATACCAAGATCTTGTAATTTTTTAAGATCCTCATCGATATGACCTACTCGTTCAGGAACCATATCGTAATATGCTTCTGGTGGAGCAGAAAGGAATTCTACACCTCTCTTTTTAAGTTCTGTTACAGTATGGATAATATCTTTGGTAGCAACCGCAATGTGTTGAACTCCTTCACCTTCATAAAAATCAAGATATTCTTCTATCTGAGATTTTTTCTTTCCTTCAGCTGGCTCATTGATAGGGAATTTAGCAAATCCGTTTCCGTTGGACATTACTTTAGACATCAACGCAGAATATTCTGTATTGATCTGTTTGTCATCAAAAGAAAGGATATTTACAAAGCCCATTACTTTTTCATACCATTCAACAGTAGGGATCATTCTGTTCCAGTCTACATTTCCTACACAGTGGTCAACGTATAAAAGACCTGCTTCTTCCGGTTGATAAGTAGTTTCCCACTTTTCATAACCAGGCATAAATGGACCTGTATAATTTTTTCTCTCAATAAACATGTGAACTGTTTCTCCGTAAGTATAAATTCCGGACATTCTTACTTCTCCATGCTCGTCAGTTAAAGTTACAGGCTCTAAATAAGGTTTACCACCTCTTTTTGTGGTTTCTTCAAAAGCTTTGTAAGCGTCATCCACCCAAAGTGCTAAAACTTTTACTCCATCTCCGTGTTTTTTTACATGTTCACTAATTGGAGATTCAGAGGTAAGTCCTGTCGTTAAGATTAATCTTATTTTTCCCTGTTGAAGAACATAAGAAGCACGATCCCTTACTCCTGTTTCAGGACCAGCGTATGCTACAGACTGAAAACCGAAAGCGGTTTTATAAAAATGAGCAGACTGTTTAGCATTTCCTACATAAAACTCAATGTAATCTGTGCCATTAATTGGCAAAAAATTCTCTGCTTGAGCAATTTTTTCGGCAAATGTAAGTGTTGACATATTTTCTTTTTACTTTTATTTTTATAGGTATGCAAATTACAAAAATCTTAGATATGGCAAAAGTATTAATAGGAAATCCTTAGTGAGGCTTAACATAGATTTAAAGAAAAGTTCATTTAAGTATGTTTAAGTTTAGTATGTTACAGGATGGTTATCTATTTTTGTATCTACAAAGACAAGTGAAAAAAAAATATTTTCGAAAATTTGAAAGCCGTAGGACACTACGGCTTTCATTTTTTATGATTTAGTCTCCCTGCATCAGGGTTATAATTATCCCATATTTTCCAGACGTTATCTATTTTCTTGATAAAGTAAATTTGGGTGTTTAACTGATTAACAAAATTTTCTTCACCTGTTTCGCCAACTTTAAATAAGAGATTCCAAAATTCCTGAGATTCCAATATTTTTTTGTCAGGTTCATCAGTAACCATATGGATATCAAAAACCTCAAAATTGGAGCGATTATTTTTTGTAATAAGTTTAAACTCTCTGTCACATAGTTCTTTACTAAACTGCGTGGCTCTTTCCAAAAAAGGGGAATCATCGAAAACAAGATCTTTAAAAAGTTGAGTATTATGAGAAGGAAACTGTTTGTAAAACTCAAACACTGTAGAACAATAGTTGTATATGATATTACTGAAGAACTCTTCATCTTCAGAATTATGATCCTGTTTATTCTCCCTTATAAACTGAATATAAGCATTGAGATCTTTAAATCCTAAAAAGATGCATATCTTATCCAGTGTTTTTAAAAAACGAAGATCGTTATGTGTTTTATCCTGATAATCATTTTCAAAAAAACGCTGCAGTGTAACATGAGAAATAGTACTTCCTATTTCAAATTTTTTACCTCCTTTCAGTTCTTCAGATCCTGATAGTTCATCTTTTATAATTTCGGAGAGAATAATATAATGACTCCTCTTCCAATCTTTAACATTACCTAAAACCGAATTTTTTACCTTGGAATGTTTTATTATTTCCTCTCTTATCGAATTATATATCGTTTTCAATTGCCTAACTTTAAAAGGGTTTATCAAAAATACTGCCAAAGACTTAGAAGGTCTTTTGTCTATCCCTTTTTGGTCAGTTTACAGATCGTTTAATGCAAAAGAAATTATTTAATGTTTAAATCTTTCAAAAGCGGCTTGTTCCAACATCTCTCTGTCATCAGGGTGAGCAATACTGATCAATTCCTGAGCCCGTTGGCGTAGATTTTTTCCATACAGGTAGGCTGTTCCATATTCTGTAACGACATAATGGATATGTCCTCTCGTGGTAACAACACCTGCTCCCTGTTTCAGGTAAGGAACAATTCTTGAAATTCCCTTTTTAGTCCTTGACGTGATCGCAATAATAGGTTTTCCTCCTTCGCTTAAGGCAGCACCTCTCATAAAGTCCATTTGGCCACCAATTCCACTGTATTGTAGAGTTCCTATAGAATCTGCACAAACCTGTCCAGTCAAATCGATTTCTATAGCAGAATTAATGGCAACCATCTTTTTGTTTCGCATGATATTGATTGGGAAGTTCACGTCACTTACATCCTTAAAAGCAAAAACAGTGTTGTCATCTACATAGTCGTACAATTTTCTTGTTCCAAAGCAAAAGCTGGTAATTGTTTTATTATCGTTATAACCTTTGTATTTGTTGTTAATGACATCATTTTGAATAAGATCTATTACTCCATCGCTTAGCATTTCTGTATGAACTCCCAGGTCTTTATGATTTCCAAGACATTTCAATACAGCATCCGGAATAGTTCCAATACCCATTTGGATGGTTGATCTGTCATCAATAAGATCGGCAACGTTCTTTCCAACTAACATTTCCTCAGGGCCTACTTTTGATCCGTAATCTACCGTAGGAAGTTCTTCTTCATGCCATACCAGTTTGTTTATTCTGCTAATATGTATCATTCCGTCTCCGTGAGTTCTCGGCATTAAAGGATTTACGATAGCAACAATTATTTTAGCAGTATCTACAGCAGCTCTTGCAACATCTACAGAAGTACCTAATGTGCAGAAGCCATGTTTGTCAGGTGGAGAAACAGTAATTAATGCTACATCAAGAGGTAAAATGTTATTCCTGAATAAGATGGGAATTTCACTTAAAAATACGGGAACGAAATCACCTCTTTCAGAGTTTACGGCATCCCTTACAGGAGTTGAAACAAATAAAGAATTGACGAAAAAGTTGTCTTTATATTGTGGTTTTGCAATTTCAACATTTCCTTGCTGAGTAATGGAAACCATTTCCACGTTTTCTAATCTGTGGGATTGTCTGGCTAATTCATCAATCAGGTAATTGGGTGTACATGCACTCCCGTGAAAAAATACACGATTTCCGCTTTTTACAGTATATACGGCTTCCTCTGCACTAATATAATTGTACATATTAAATTTTTTTTGAAATAATATTTATACCGACTGTTGTTTACAGTCATTTGTGTTTTTACAGTTTATTCCAACCAGGAAGTTTTATAGGTTGGATCTTCTACTTTCATAGCTTCTTCAGTGATTTTTAAAGGACGGAATGGATCTACCATCACAGCATATTCTTCAGTGAATTTTTTACCGATACTTCTTTCCATTGCCCCGGGATGTGGCCCATGAACAACTCCTCCAGGGTGAAGACTGAAGTCCATAAGATCAACATGGTTACGACTCATAAAGTCACCTTCTGTGTAGAATAAAACCTCATCAGAGTCAATATTAGAATGATTATATGGTGCAGGAATAGCTAATGGATGGTAATCATACATTCTGGCACAAAAAGAACAAACGACAAAATTATGTCCTTCAAAGTTTTGGTGAACTGGAGGTGGTTGATGAATTCTTCCTGTTATAGGCTCAAAGTTTTTGATGTTAAATTTATAAGGATAAAAATAACCATCCCAGCCTACGACATCAAAAGGGTGCGTTGCATAAATGAAGTCAGTGATTTGATTTTCTTTTTTTACTTTAATTAAAAACTCACCTTTTTCATCTTTAGGTTCAACAAAAGTTGGAGCGATAATGTCTCTCTCACAGAATGGAGAATGTTCCAAAAGTTGTCCAAATTCATTTCTGTATCGCTTTGGAGTATAAATTGGAGAATGACTTTCCAGTACAAAAAATACAGTATTTTCAGTATGAACTTCTACCTGATAGATTGTTCCCCTTGGAATAATAAGATAATCACCGGTAGAGAAATCCAGGTTACCAACAAATGTTTTTAAAACTCCGGTGCCTTCATGAACAAACAAAAGTTCATCACATTCAGCATTTTTATAGAAATAATCAGTTGATTTTCTAGGTTTTGATAACCCCATTTTCAGATCATTGTTCACCAAAAGGAATTTTCTGCTTTCCAAAAAGTCATCTTCAGGAGTTACCTGCATTCCTTTGAACATTCTTGGAGTTACATTTTTATCAACAGCAATCTTAGGAGTTACATCTTTTGCATTTCCTATTGATTTTATCTGAGTAGGTCGGTGGATATGATAGAGCAAAGAAGAAATACCATGAAAGCCCTCGGTTCCGAAAAGTTGCTCATAGTAGAATTTATCTTCTGGAGATTTAAAAATCGTATGTCTTTTCTGTGGGATTTTCCCAGATTGATTATATCTCATTTTACCTTTATATTTTCTCAAATTTAATAATTTTTGACGAATAATTTTTAAGGATATTTATCATAGAGTTTTTTGTTTCGAAAATAATTGTTAGATTTACCTAACATTTATTATTTCATGAAGCGAATATTATTTTCTGTTGTACTTTTATCATCCTATTGTTTCTCTCAGGAAACAGACAGTTTAAGTTTAAATCAAGCTCCAAGACCCGATTCTATAGCTACTCCCAAAAAAGAGATCAAAACGAAATTGATCGATGACGTAGTGATCACGGGAACACTAAAACCGATGAGCAGATCTAAAAGCCCGGTAGCGGTAGAAATTTATAGTCAGAAGTTTTTTCAAAAGAATCCAACGCCCAGTATTTTTGAAGCCATCTCGATGGTTAATGGAGTACGTCCCCAATTGAACTGTTCTGTATGTAATACAGGAGATATTCATATCAACGGTCTTGAAGGACCTTATACTATGATTCTGATCGATGGAATGCCGATTGTGAGCTCATTATCCACAGTCTATGGACTGAGTGGAATTCCAAATAGCCTGGTCGAGAGGATAGAGGTAGTGAAAGGTCCTGCTTCATCTCTCTATGGCTCCGAAGCAATGGGTGGTGTTATTAATATCATTACAAAAAATGCCTTAACAGCTCCGAGGCTTAGTGTAGATTTTATGACAAGTACCTGGAGTGAAGATAATATTGATTTATCAACGAAATTCAATGTTGGAAAAAAGGCGGCTTCATTATTAAGTCTTAACTATTTCAATTTTACTAAGAGAATAGATCAGAACAAAGATAACTTTACAGATGCTACCCTACAGAACAGGATATCTGTTTTTAATAAATGGAACTTTCAGAGAAAAGAAAACAGGCTGGCAAGTTTAGCGTTACGTTACTTATATGAGGATCGTTTTGGAGGGGAAATGCAATGGAATAGGTCTGATAGAGGGGGTAATAAAATATATGGTGAAAGTATTTATACCAATAGAATGGAAGCTTTAGGTGTATATCAATGGCCTTTGAAGGAACAGGTTATTACCCAATTTTCCTATAACTATCATAATCAGGATTCCTTTTATGGAACAAATCCTTATGATGCAAAGCAGAAAGTGGCTTTCGTTCAGACGTATTGGGATAAAAAATTTGGAAATCATGATTTGATCTTGGGAGCTACTTATAAGCGGACATTTTACGATGACAATACTCCGGGAACCTCATCAGGAGACGGACTTATGAACGAACCCATGAAGTCTCCCATTTTAGGAGCTTTTATACAGGACCAATGGGAAATAGATTCTAAAAACACAATATTGCTTGGTTACAGATATGATTACGACAGGATCCATCATTCTGTTCATTCACCAAGATTTGCATGGAAATTTTCACCTAATCCATACCATACCCTCCGGTTTAATTTCGGGACCGGTTTCAGGGTGGTGAATTTATTTACTGAAGATCATGCGGCTCTAACGGGTTCCCGGGAAGTGGTGATCAAATCTGATTTAAAACCTGAAAAATCAATTAATGGAAATTTAAATTACATCTGGAAAATTCCAGTAGGAGATCGTTTGATTAATCTTGATGCTTCTGCTTTCTATACCTATTTCAGTAATAAGATCGTAGGTGATTTTGATACAGATCCCGGAAAAATTATTTATGATAACCTTCACGGATATGGCATTTCAAAAGGAGCGTCGATGAATGTAGATTTCAGCTTCAGTTTTCCTCTGACTGTCAACCTTGGTGTAACTTATCTAGAAGTATTTCAGAAGTTGGATGGTGAAAATGGCAAAATTCAACAGCTTCATGCTCCAAAATGGAGTGGAACGTATAGCCTGACGTATAAATTTCAGAATGCTCTTACAGTAGATTTTACAGGTCAGTTTTATGGACCGATGAGATTACCGGTTTTACCGGATGACTTCCGTCCTGAGTATTCTACATTCTATTCTTTGGCTAATATTCAGGTTTCGAAATCTTTTAAATCAGGGTTTGAAGTGTATTGTGGGATTAAAAATCTTTTAAATTTTACACCTAAAGATCCATTGATGAGGCCGTTTGACCCGTTTGATCAGCATGTAAATGATCCTATTAATAACCCCAATAATTACAAGTTTGATACTGCTTATGGCTACGCACCAATGCAGGGAATACGTGGATTTTTTGGAGTAAGATATACTTTGAAATGAAAATATTTTTAATTTTATTTTTAATGTTAGTGCCCTACTTTTGTCTTTCTCAAAAGATGAGAGAGGGTACTTTTTCTGAACTTGAAACCCTACATAATAAACATCAGAGACCTGTTATCATTCATTTGTATACCGGATGGTGTGCCATTTGTAAAATTGAGTCTTTTAATCTGAATAAAGATAAAGATCTTGTTAATTTTATTAATGATCATTTTTATTTTATCAATTTCGAAGCGGAGAAAACTAAAGAAAAGATTCGTTTTGAAGGGAAAGAATTTAACTATCTCCCGAATGGAAATTCCGGGATCCATGAGCTAGCTCTGGCATTATCTAAAAATAAAAGTCAACCAGTTTATCCGCTGTGGATTATATTGGATGCTGATCAGAATCTGGTCTATTACCATGAAGGAGAATTTAAACCCGAAATAATGAAACAGAAACTTAAAGAAATTTCTGCTTTATAATAATTACTATTTTTACACTTATTTTTCAGATAATACTGATTTAAATAGTATAGAAAATCAGCCTAACCTGCGAAAGTTCTTGATGCTGCTAAAATAATTTGATTAATAATCTCTCGCAGATTAAAAAGCTGAGATAAATCCATCTTTTAATCACACTTCTCCATCCATTAAAATTGCCAGCTGAATACAAGGTTGATCAGAACGGTTACTCCAGGCATGGTTCGTTCCCCTTTGTATCACAATGTCTCCTGCTTTAAGAAGTGTTTCACCTTCCTCCATTATTAAATGCAGTTCACCTGAAAGAATAACAATGTAATCTAAGGTTTGAGTCTGATGCATCATAGGATGAAGTTCACCGGCTTTAAACTCAATTCCAAGGTCTTTATCAGGTGGAATGACCACATATCGGAAGTAGGTTCCGTTTTTGGGAGTTTGAGGAAATCCTGTATTGGGAATTGGAACTTCAAAATCCAGGCTTGCAGGAGCTTTCTGAGTATTCCAGATATCTGAAATAAGGAGTCCGGGTAAATGCTCTACTGCATTTTCTGCTTCCTTGTCTTCAACAATAGTTGATTTTCCGTTTTGAATCCCTGTTACAACGCGTCTTGGTATTTTATTCATAAATCTAATGGGACATAATTAATTTGTTTCCTTGAGTAAGGTTGTTTTTCAGCATTTGATGAGCTTGAAGAACGGTTTCTAAAGAAAGATTTCCAATCACTTTATATTTTGGCGGAACGATTATTCCTTCCTCGATAAGGTTAGAAATCTTGGTTAAACTATTTTTATAATAATCATAATTCTTCGTCATGCTAAAGGTATAATTCGAGATGTTCATGATTATGTTTCCTTTATTAAATAGTAATTCTTTGGCATCTTTACTGATTAGCGCAGTCACATCTATATACATTCCATGGATTTTCAGTACTTCGGCGGTCACCTCGGACATGTAATTACCAACGAGATCAACTCCGATATCAAAAGACAGATTATCATTTGCTTTAATTAAATTTTCTACCAGCCGGTCTTCTTTATAATTAATGATCTGATTATTTTTTAACCCCATTTCAAGCAATAACTTTCTGTTGTCCTCTGATCCTACCGTTGCAACTATATTGTTGTAACTGTTAGCGAGTAATAGTTTGATCAAAAAGGATCCGACTCCTCCGGTAGCTCCAGTGATCAAAACAGTATCGGTAGACTTTAATGACATACGATTAAAAGTTTGTAATGCAGTCATTCCTACCGATGGAATAGCTGCTGCCTGTTCAAAAGAAATGTTTTTAGGTTTTAATGCAACAATAGCCGCTGGAACTGTAATATATGCTGCATAAGAACCATTACTACCCATGGAGCCGCTGCCACAAAATATTTCGTCTCCAATTTCAAATTGGGAAACATCACTTCCTTTACCAATGATAATTCCTGAGAGTTCACGGCCTAAAACAGGAGAACTGACAAGCTTGCGTTCAAGCTCATTTTCAATCATCTGATAGTCGATGGGATTAAATCCACTGGCTTTTATTTGAATTAAAACTTCATTATTTTTAGGGTACGGTTTTTCTATATAACCATCTTCTAGTTTGAAATCTTTATTAAGTATGACTGTTTTCATTATAACAATTTTATAGGACAAATGTAAAACCAGAATAGTTTATATTTGCTACTAGTTAACTATTGGTAACTAGTAACTTTAAGGATACTATTATGTCAAAAATTATAGAAAACGGGGTAGAACGTGAAGCCACATGTACCGAAGAATTATTCGCAATGCGCGATAGTCTGGATGTTTTAGGAGGAAAGTGGAAGCTGATGATCTTACGTTATCTGACCAACCGAACTGATCAGCTGATTCATTTTAAAAAACTCCAGAGAGGGATTGATGGAATTTCTGCAAAAATGTTGAGTAAGGAACTAAAAGAGCTGGAAATCAATTTGCTGATCACCCGTACGATTCAGGATACCAAACCAATTACGGTAACTTATGCAGTAACCGAGTATGGAAAGTCGGTGCTTCCGGTTACAGAAACTCTGGTTAATTGGGGAATTCACCATCGGGAAAAGATTAAAGAATCGATGGGTGGGTAAAGGTGATTGAAAGATTTAAAAATTAAAACATTCAAAAGCTGAAGCCCTTCTGGGCTTTACATGTGATAGATTATAATGTCCCACAGATTTTTACAGATCATACAGATTTTTTAACGTTAGCATCTACGCCATCTGTAAAATCTGCGGGGAAAATAAATGTTATTTTAAAAGTACCGCGATGATTGCTAAAATAGCGGGTAAAGCCTGAACAAAGAATATTCTTTTTGTTGCAGAAATAGCTCCGTAAATTCCGGCTATAGCAACACAGCTCAAGAAAAATAAAGCAATATTAGTTTGCCATTCTGCGTCCTTGATAAAGAAAGTCCATGTTAATCCTGCAGCCAGAAAACCATTATAAAGACCTTGATTGGCTGCCAGCCCTTTAGTTGGCTTGAACATTTCCGCTGGTAACGCAGCTTTGAAAACTTCTTTACCTTTTGTTTCCCAGGCAAACATTTCCATCCAGAGAATATAAATATGTTCTAATGCTACTAATCCGATCAAAATTTTTGCAACGATTTCCATGATTAATTGTTTTTTGTCATTGTAAAACTAAAAAAATAAAGTTAAGTTTGATTACTAAATTTCAAAATGGATACTTTTAAAACACATCTGGATAAATTTATTACCATCAATGATGCGGATTATGTTTCTGTATTGTCTTTTTTCCAGGTAATGGAAGTTAAAAAGAAACAGAATCTACTTCTTGAGGGTGAAGTCTGTAAATCCATGTACTTTGTTTTAAACGGATGTCTCAGAAAGTTTTTTGTGAATGAAAAAGGAGTAGAACATACGACTGAGTTTGCTGTTGAAAACTGGTGGATGACAGATACTTTTGCCTATGAAAGGCAAATCAAAACTGAGTTTACGATACAGGCAGTAGAGCGGTCAACGATTTTAGTTATCGATCTTGAAACCCAGGAACTGTTATTGCAAAAGCATCCGGTTATGGAACGTTATTTCAGGATGATCTATCAGAGAGCTTATGCCGCTTCGGAAAGAAGGATCCGTTATTTATATGAAATGACAAGAGAGGATCTTTATATTCATTTCAGTACACAGTATCCATGGTTTATTCAGCGGATTCCACAATATTTAATTGCTTCTTTTTTAGGTTTTACACCAGAATATCTAAGCGAAATAAGAGCGAAATTACGTTCTTAAACCAGTTTAAGATTATTTAGAATTAAAAGTCCGAATTTTGTCATGTTATTAAAAGCTAATACAATGACTAATCAAAAAGTTCAATTTTCGCAGTTATTTTTAAGAGTGGCGATTGCCATAACAATGCTTTCCGCAGTGGCAGACCGATTCGGATTCTGGGGTAAAAATTCAGCTTGGGGAAACTGGGCGAATTTTGAGGAATACACCAGAAAACTAACCTTTTTTCTACCCGAAAGTTTAAGTCAGTTTTCAGCTTATACAGCCACATTCTTTGAAATTGCTATTCCACTGTTATTGCTTGTAGGATACAAAACCAAAATAGCAGCTTATGGTGCAGGATTTTTGTTGTTGATTTTTGCATTATCCATGAGTATAGCTTTAGGGGTAAAAGCACCTTTAGATTATTCAGTTTGGGTAGGAAGTGCCGCTGCATTTTTACTGGCAAGCCAACAAGAGTTTTCATTTAGTTTAGATCAATTAACCAAAAAAATATAATATTATGAGTACAAGAGTGAACATCGCAAAAACAGATGCAGCAGCTTACAAAGCAATGATGGGATTAGAGGGATATCTTCAGACTATTTCTTTAAACCCTATTCAAAAGGAATTAATTAAAATCAGAGCTTCACAGATCAATGGATGTGCATTTTGTTTGGATATGCATACAAAGGATGCCATGAAGTATGGAGAAACTCCACAAAGAATATATCTTTTAAATGCATGGAGAGAAGCTTTAGAATTATTTACAGAAGAAGAACAGGTCTTGCTTATGATGACAGAAGAGATTACTTTAATTAGTCATAAAGGTTTAACAGAAGAGACTTATCAGAAGGCAAAATCATTTTTTGATGAAACTCAGATTTCACAAATCATTATGGCTATTGTAACGATTAATGCATGGAACAGAATTGCGATAAGCACACATTTGCCGATCATGAAATAATTTTTTTAAATTGTTTTTTTAACAAGAAGAGCTTTTCATATGAAAAGCTCTTCTTGTTATTATTACCTAAATCATCCAGATAATTTAATAATTTATACTCTTCTTGTCAATCCTATCCTCTTTTTTCTCAGTATTTGAAATATGGAATAATCTTTTTTTATCCTTCAAATATTTAATTATTTAGAATTAATTAAAATAAGCATATTGTTAAAATATTTATTATTTAGACGTTTTTTTAATGTTTGTGATTAAAATAGTAATTGAATATATTTTTTGTGAAAAAAAATTGATGAATTGACATTCCTGCCTAGTAAATAAATCACTTTCAGTTCATGGAGGATTAATATCTGTTAACATACTTTTGGGAAAACAACTCACTTTTTAAATTTTTGTTAATATGGATATAAAAAAACATTTGCTAAGTACTGCGGTCCTCTTTTTTATCGGACAGTCTGCTTATGCCCAGAGTACAAAGAAAGATACAGTCACTAAAGAAAAAAAAATAGAAGAGGTAGTGGTGGTGGGTTATGGAACACAGAAGAAAAGCGAGGTAACAGCAGCAATGTCACAGGTAAAAGCTGAAGATATGGCAGGCCTGGTCACTGCTAGTTTTGAATCTCAGCTGGCTGGAAGAGCAGCAGGGGTCAATGTAACAACCAGTTCAGGTATGGTAGGAGCACCTCCTGCTATCAATATTAGAGGAATAAATTCCATTAATTCAGGAACTTATCCTTTGGTTGTAGTAGACGGGATGCCAATTTTCACAGGTGATACGGGAGGATATGCTCCAAGCAATGCCTTGGGAGATATTAACCCTTCGGACATAGAGAGTATAGAAATTTTAAAAGATGGAGCTGCCGCTGCTGTTTATGGTTCCAGGGCTGCCAATGGAGTAATGATCATTACGACAAAGAAGGGTAAAAAAGGTAAATTTCAGTTAGATTACAATACCTATACAGGACTTGCCCAGGTTGTTAAACAGTTTGATCTTCTTCAGACACCAGATTTTCTGACGATTTCTAATGAAAAAAGAACAAATGCAGGGAGAGCACCTTGGGCCTTTGGAACAGAATATAATACAAACTGGCAAAAAGCGGTTTTAAGAACAGCAACTCAAACAGACCATAATATATCTCTTCAGGGAGGTTTGGGTAAGGGTTCGTATTTTGGATCTGTAGGCTATACTAAACAGGATGGAATTATTTTGAGTAATGGCATGGAAAGGTTTACAGCCCGTTTTAATGTAAATCAGGAAGTGACCAACTGGCTGAAAATGGGTGCTAATCTGGGAGTAACGAGAACAGAATATCAATCCCTTAATTCGGGGGTCAATTCTCTCTCAGGAGCGATGGCTAATGCTGTAAAACAATTACCGAATACTTCTATATATAGAGCAGATGGTCCATTTGGATATAATATTGATGTTGTAGGCACCAATACAATTACAGGGCGAGGGCAAAACACGGAGCATATTGCAAATAATCTTCCAAATATTATGTATGTTCTTAATACCAATAGATTGCAGTCCAAAGTACTACGGGTGCTGGGAGATGTTTATGGAGAAATAAAAATATTACCATCTCTTACCTATAAGCTTCAGATGAGCATAGATCGATCTCAGAATGAGGGATTAATGTACTGGAATGCATTTCATGGAGATGGGCGGGGTAGCAATGGGCGGATCCAAAACAGCAATACAACTATGGAAAGGTATAATATTCAAAATATATTAAACTTTAACAAAAGTTTTGGAGAGCATAAAATTGGAATTACATTGGTGAATGAATATCAGAAAGAAAATCAGAACTCCTTTTTTGGAGGTGGAATAGATTTGGGTGATTCTTATTTTAATACGAATGTAATTTCAGGTTCTTATGGAACCCCGGTTTCAGGGGGAGGAAAAACAGAATTTGCATTGATATCCTATCTGGCAAGATTTAATTATGATTTTGGAAAAAGATATTTTTTCCAGGGAGTAATACGAAGGGATGATTTGTCTTCTCTTCCTAAAGAGGGTAGAGTAGGGTATTTCCCAGGAGCTTCGTTAGGATGGAATGTGAGTAATGAGAGCTTTTTTGAAAAAGCTAAAAATATTGTCAATGAGCTAAAGGTTCGTGCTTCTTATGGTAGAGTAGGTAATAGTAGTATTGGAAATTATCCATATATGTCTTTATATGGACCAGCTAGGTATGGAGATTCTAATGGATTAGGCTATTTCCAGATGGGAGTTAACTCATTGAGATGGGAGCGAAGTGAGAAGTTGGATTATGGTGTGGATATGAGCTTTTTAGGTAATAAGCTTAAAGTTACTTTAGACTATTTTGTAAATAATATTGATGAAATGATTCAGCAGGTTCCTGTTGATCCTTCTTTAGGAATCCCAGACAATCAATACAGCTCAAATATTGGGGTAGCGAAGAATAAAGGTTGGGAACTGACAGTGAACTATACCCCTATTAAAAAAGACAATTTTGAATTAAATATTGGCGGTAACATCTCATTGATTAATAATAAAATCACACAATTGTATAAAGGGGCAGATATTTTCCCTGGAAATGTGGATTGGGGAAATTTCGACCGTTTTTACAGAGTACATAAGGAAGGTTATTCTATGAACCAGTTGTATGGAATAAAATACTGGGGGGTAAATTCGGCTAATGGTAATCCTGTTTATTACAGGTTGGATGGTTCTTTGGTACAATATAATTTAAATACAAGATTATATAATGTTTTTAATCAGGATGATCCGAGCAATGTCTCTCAGAGTGGAAAAGCTCCGGAGAATCAATTATTAGGAAATACAATCCCAAAATATTTTGGAGCTTTCAATTTATCAGTGAAGTATCATAATTTCGACTTGGGCACTCTGATGAGGTTTAGTGGTGGAAACTATATTATGAACATTACAAGAAGAGAAATGCTGAGTCAGAATCTTGTTAATAATTCTAAAGAAATTATGGGAAGATGGCAGAGCCCGGAAAATCCTGGTGATGGATGGACTCCAAGGCTGATGGCGGGTAATGATCCGGGAGTAAACGGGCCATCGGTTTCCAATAGTAGGTTTATAGAAAAGGGAGACTTTATAAAATTCGATAACCTCACTTTAGGTTATAGTTTAGAACGAGAATTTTTGAATAAAATTAATATCCAAAAAATGAGACTTTATATCCAGGCACAAAATGCATTCATTATTACTAAATATTCAGGTGCAGATCCGGAAATGCAGGTTAATGGTTTGGATTTTAATGGAATCCCAAGACAGCGAGTTTTTTCAGTTGGATTAAATGTTACCCTTTAAAAATATTATGATGAATAAATTAAAAAAATATATACTATTAGTTTTTGTAGGATTGGTATTCAGCTCATGCCAACAGGATATTTTAGATACTACATCTTTTAATAATCCAAATCCTGAATTGGCATTTACTTCTCCTGAATTGGTTCAGTTGGCGGTAAATGGAGTTTATAATGCAGCACAAATTGGATATTATAGCAGTACTCCATTATCGAACAGTGCAAGAGGCTATGTTTTTGGCGCAGCTTATTTTCAGCAAAATGAGGTACGGGGAGAAGATGTAGTGAATACACAAGCATTCTATCAATTGACTTATGAGTCTAATTATGATCCTACTACTGCCAATAATGCATATTATTGGAGTGATGCCTACCGACTTATTAACAGAGCTAATCTTGTTAATGAGGGGATTAATAGAGCCGTGAACAATAAAGTAATTTCTGAGGATCAGGGAAATATATATAAGGGAGAGGTTTTATTTTTTAGAGCTTTGGCTCATTTGGAACTTCTGAAGCATTTTTCAAGACCTTATCATTTAGACAATGGATCTTCCATGGGAGTGCCCTACAGAACAATTGGGGTAGATACTGAAGCTACTATAGAGCAGGCAATGCAGGTAGGTAGAGGTACTGTGGCAGAGGGATATGAGAAGCTTTTTGAAGATTTGAACTTTGCAGAAAATGGTCTTCCTGGTAATGCTCAAAGACAGGGAATAAATAAAATAGGCAAAATAACCAAAGGAGCTGCAATTGCTATTAAAATAAGAGCTTATTTGAATATGAGAAACTGGAGTAAGGTAATAGAAGAATATAATAAATTAACCTCTATGTATACTTTAGAATCCAACCCTCTTACAGTATTTAATAACAACCTGACCAATACAGAGTCTATTTTTTCTATCATTAACACAGCAAATAATAACCCGGGAGTCAACGGAGCATTAGCTTCGCAATTTAGTGGTCGTTCTTTAATAGCCATCAGTCCTATTTTATGGAATAATCCTTTGTGGCTGAAAGATGATAAAAGACGATCGGTTACAGATGTTGTCTCCGGGTCCAGATTTACCAGGAAATATAAAGATATAACAACATTTTCTGATGCATCACCAATTGTTAGATTCTCCGAAATGAAATTAGCAGCAGCCGAGGCTCATGCAAGATTAAATAATATGACAAGTGCGTTGTTACTTCTTAATGAAGTTAGAAACAGAGCATTAGAAACCCCCAATACAGAAGCCTACACCAGCTCATCTTTTTCTAATAAAGAAGGTATGATAAAAGCTATTCTGTTAGAAAGAAGAATAGAATTGAGCTGTGAGGGGGTTCGTTGGGCAGATATACATAGATTGATCAATGATGATATTGCACCTACCTATGGAATTCCAGCAAAAGTGCCAAATGGATTTCCTTCAGCTTCAAGTTATACAATAGGAATTCCATATTCTGGAAATCTAACAAACAGTATTCCTTATACGGATAAAAGATTTCTGTGGCCTATACCATTAATGACCACAAGTGTTAATCCACTTCTTGCCGGTCAGCAAAACCCGGAATGGTAAAATGAAAATTGTAATCATTACAAAAGAGCTTCTCAATATTGAGAAGCTCTTTTGCTTGTAAAAGGTTTATAAAAATTTTCAGTGATTTTTTCTTTTAAAAGGTCCCTGTGGTGCAATGATTTCCAGATTGGTTCCATCCGGATCCTGAAAATAAGCGACAGCGGTACCAAATCCGGATTTTAAACCATCTTCTTCCTGAAATACAATAGGTTCTCCCTGAGGCTCTATACCTATTTCCTTTAGCCTTTGAACTGCTGCATCGATATCATCAACTTCAAAACATAAATGCATAGCACTGATCTGATCATTTTTATAGGAAGCTTGTTCAGATTCTGGAATGACATACTCCAGGATATCTATATTGAGGTTGTCAAGATGCAGATTGGCATATTTGATACGGGTGTCTTTTAATCCTTGTGTTTTTGCCATTCTTTCACCTCCTATTTCATCGATATTGGAAACTTTTGTTCCCGTTAAGGCTTCATAAAAAGCAATTGATTTCTCTAAATTTTTAACGGTAATACCAACATGATTAGCTCGGGTAAAACCTTGATTTGATGATTTTTCCATTGTTTGAAATTTTGTGATTATATAAGTGTTATGGCTCTTGATTCAGTTGTAGAACATTTGCGTTTAAAGGCTGTTCAATTTTACGTTGCAATTTTTTGTCATTCAATGTAATATAAATTTCCATAGAACCTGTTCCTACTTTTAATGACAAAATATGACCGCCATATGCATCAAATTTTTCATCTGTTGCGATGCCATGAATATGTATGGAAGGTCCTTTTTCGTTCCAGGCGACTGAACCGGTTAGGTTTCCCATTTCTACACGGTTGAAAGTTTTAGGATTGAATTTTTTCTTATTAAAATCGTAGAATCCAAAAGTGACTTCACTTGCAAAACCAATTCCTGAGAAATTGGCAAATGGAATTTTTTCATTGACTGCCAGTTTTTCAATTTCTGCAATTACATTATCGCCTTCACGCAATACCATGATATATCCGGTTTGGGTTTTATTGTAACGTGGAATCTCTGTCTTAGAGACCTGTTGAGCAAATATATGTACGGTGACAAAAAACAGTAATGCTACAAGGCGAAATTTTTGGATTAAAATCTTCATTTTCATTAATTTAAGCTCAATAATGATTATGTTAAATTACACATTATTACTGAAAGTTTAATAAATAGCGACAGGATTGATGTTAACCTGAGTAGATCCTTTATAAAGAGGCTGTCCTAAAACAAACATAAATTCCCATATCTTTTCTTTTACCAACGGACGGCTGTCAATTAATTCCAGATTGTAAATTCCTTTTTTAGCCAGCATAAATTGATTGATTGGAAACTCTTCCTTACTTTTTGGGTTTGGATAAACCTCAGAAGCCCACGTATCACCTCCAAAAGCAACAATACCCTGATCGGCAAGCCATTTTGCGGCTTCCATGCCGATGCCTGGTTCAACTTCTAAAAACTGTTTGCTGTCCTTACCAATGAGTTCAAGCCATCCTGTATTAAAAAGGACAACGTCCCCTTTTCTAAGGCTAATTCCCTGTTTTTTTAATACTGCTTTAATATCGGATGCTGTAAATTCTGTTCCTCCGGGAACAATGGATTTTCCGTAATAAGAGGTCATATCCAGTACAACCCCGCGGGTTACAAATGGAGGGACTTTTTCAATACCTAATTTTTTCACGCCCTCTACGGTTACAAAATCAGCAGCTTTATTTCCGTTGTAATAGGTATTGTTGATTCCGATATGTCCAATTCCATTAAGCTGTGTTCCGACACCAGTCCAGCCATTGACCAATTCATCATTGAATGTGAATTTATTGGTGCCAATACTTTGGCCACCCTGTTCCCCGGGTTGGATATTGTACAAATTAAAACTTCTATGGCGGAAAGCAGGAAGGTTTTTATCAATAGCAACAGCTAGTGGTAATGTTTTACCTTGTTTTACCAATGTAATAGCTCCTTTTACCACATCAGGAGTTAAAAGATTAGCTGCTCCTATTTCGTCATGAGCACCATATGAAGATGGATACCATGATTGATCTTCAGGGTTGATATATTGGTTTTGAGCTTTAATGGATATTGTATTAAAAGCCAATAAAGCTGCCAATCCGAACATTGTGATCAGATTATTTTTCATTTTCTGTAAATTGAGTGATTGAGAAGAAAGAAAAACTCTGCCAACATTTTCTGAGAAAAGAACCTGTTGACAGAAGTTTCTATATTATATTTTATTTAATGCTGAATTGATGGTATTCAATTCTTTCTGAGAAAGATCAACAGACATTGCCTTTGCATTTTCAATAGCTTGCTGAGCATTACGGGCTCCGGCTAATACAACACTTATAGCAGGCTGTAAGCTTGTCCAACGTAATACCAATTGAGAAACGCTGGCATTTTTTTCCTCTGCCATAACTTCCAGAGTTTCTAAGAAGGTTTTTACTTTTTCAAGATCAAACTGGGCAAAATACCCATTACGATGATCATCAGCTTTTAGCTGAGCCTTTTTAAAATATTTACCGGTTAATAAACCTCTCTCCATTGGGCTGTAAACAATAATTCCAGTATTGTTTTCCAAAGAATAAGGTACAATATCTTTTTCTATAGCCCTGTTCAGCATGCTGTATGAAACCTGATTGCTTGCCAGTTGAATTGTTTTGGAAGCCTCTTCCATTTGTTCCACAAGGTAGTTACTAACTCCCGCAGTACGGATTTTTCCCTGTTGGATCAAAAGCTCTAAAGCTTCCATTGTTTCGCTGATAGGCGTAGAGTTATCTGGCCAGTGTAATTGTAGAAGATCAATATAATCTGTTCCCAAACGTTTTAAACTTTCTTCAACTTCTTTGATTATGTTTTCTTTAGAAGCAAATTTATATACCGGAAGTGTTTTACCAGCTTCTTCGGCATTAAAAAAGAACTCTCCTTTTCCATTATTACTTCCATCCCATACCAAACCAAATTTAGTTAATAACTGAATTTTTGAACGGTCTTTTCCTTTAATGGCTTCCCCGATCATTTCTTCACTTAATCCAAAACCATAAAATGGGGCAGTATCAATAGAGGTTACTCCGTTATCCAAAGAAGCGTGGATAGAGTTTATAGAATCTTGTTTTTCATTTCCACCCCACATATTTCCACCGATGGCAAAAGCACCGTGAGTAATGACTGATAATTCGAGATCAGTATTACCTAATTTTCTATATTCCATTTGTTGTCTTAAAATTTTTGAAATTTATTTGTTTAATTCTTTTAAAATAGCTTCACCAACAGCTTTTGCAGATTGCGGATTTTGGCCGGTAATGACTCTTTGATCTGTTACAACATGCGTCTGCCAAAGCCCGGATTTTTCGAATTTTGCGCCTCTTGCTTTTAACTGCTCTTCCAGAAGGAAAGGAACAACGTTCGTTAATTTTACTTCAGCTTCTTCCTCATTGGTAAAAGCGTTGATCTTTTTACCATCAATGAGGTATTTACCATCATTCAACTTGATATTTACCAAACCAGCCGGACCGTGGCATACTCCTGCTACAATTCCGCCGTTCTCATAAATTTTCGAAGCAATGGAAGCGAGTTCCGTATTGTCTGCAAAATCCCACATAGCACCATGACCGCCAGCATAAAAAATAGCTGAATATTCGTTTGGTTTTACCTGAGAAGGAGTAAGAGAATGGTCAATTTTGTTTTTGTATTCTTTATTTTCCCAGAACTCCTTATTTACAGGATCTTTAAGATCAAATCCATCAACTGGAGGAGTTCCTCCCTTAGGACTTACAAAATCGATATCATATCCTGCATGGTGAAGAACTTCCCAAGGATGAGAAACTTCTCCTAAATAATATCCGGTATTTTCTCCGGTATCTCCTTTTTTGTCATGACTTGTCACAACGAATAAAATTTTCTTTTTCATTTTAATTGATTTTTTTGTTTGTGAATTGATTAATCCTATCATGAATAGGCTGAGTACCAGAAACGCAAGTTTTTTCATGATTACAAAATGTTGGTTTTATAAATTTGAGGAATTTCCTGCAACTTTTCATCAATCAGAGCTCCAAAAGCCTGGATATAGGGTTGCTGATTGTGCTGTTCAAGTCCTGCAGCATCTTTCCATATTTCGTAGAATACAAATTCATTCTTATCCTCTATTCCCTGATGTAAACTGTAGAGCTCGCAGGACTCTTCTTTACGGGTTTCTTTTACCATATTTTGAAGAACTTCCAATACTTCTGCCTGATGTTCTTCTTTTGCTTTTATAATTGCTGTAAGATATATTTTCATAATAATTTAATTAAATAAAGTTTTCTATTGAAGAATATTGTGGATTCCAACCCAATTCTGTTTTTGCTTTATCAGCACTACATAAACTGTTAGAAGCAAAACCAAAATATCCTCCTGCAGGACCAAATTTATTGACTGCTTCCTGTACGCTTAAAGATTGTGCCGGGTTTAGATTATGTTTTCTACTGATGTTCTCAGCAATGTTTTTTATGGTTGATGAACCGTTCTCTGCATAGTAAATAGAACCCGCCTTTGCATTTTCTAAAGCTAGTACATATAAATCTGACAGATCTTCAATATGTACGTTTGACCATATATTCTCTCCTTTTCCGAAATAAATGCCAAATCCTTTTTCTTTTGAAAATTGAGTTAAGGCCGGAATCTGGATGCTGTCTTTTTTTAGACCTAAGCCTGTACCATATACCATTGTGGGTACGATAACAATACTTCGGATGTTTTTTTGAGCAGATCGTAAAACATAATCATTAATAAGAACTCTTGAAGCCATTTCCAGCCTGGGATTTAAAGGAATATCTTCAGTGAAGACAAAATCGCTTTTTTCTCCATTTTCCTTTCCGCCGAGAATTGCCGAACCTGAGGTGAAAATTAAGGTCTTACCACTTCCTTCCAAAGCATTGATGATACTGTCCAATGCATAAGCATCATCTGCAGAATCTGCGTTGTGGATAATGGCATCAGCATTCGCAATAGCAGATTTTAAAACCGATTCATCATGTATATTTCCTATAATGGATTCGATTCCTAATGATTCCAGTTCTTTTACTTGTGCGTTGTTACGAACTAAGCCAATTACATGATAGCTTTTTTCTTGTAGCTTCTTGGCAATTGTTCCACCAATATAGCCTGTAATTCCTGTGATCAGTACCTTTTTCATTACACGTATTGTGGTTTTAGTTCTTTTTCAAAAACATTTTTAATATGACTTTGGTAAAGTTTCATATCACGTTCTATATTAGCGTTCTTTTCTACATCATGGAAGTGGAAACTATCCATTTTTTGTAAAGAAACAAAGGCATTCATTCTATGAAACCCAAATAATGGTCCATCATCTACACTTGTTTCGCTAAAGAATTCTCCGGGTAATGTAAATGCAGTTTCAGGCGCATTCCAACTTGTTGTTACCATATATTTTCTTCCGCCAAGCATTCCTCCGGTTCCATAATTGATCTCAGGATTCTCTGCTGTTCTGCCATCACTCAGATAAATACCTTTGGCATGACCTGCAGTAAAAACATCATCGATGTATTTTTTAAATCCATTAGGAAGCTGAAACCACCAGATCGGAGTATGGTAAATAATATAATCTGCCCACACGAATTTCTGAACCTCTTCATTATTGTCATAACCTTCTGCAACATTAGTTACCTTAACTTCTACATTTTCAAAATCTTTTAAAGCTTCTAATGTGTTGTCAGCGATTGTTTTATTATATTTTCCTCCAGAATGTCCAAAGTTTTGACCACCATTAATTATTAATACTTTTTTCATTGTTTTATGATTGTTTAAAATTGATAGTGCAAAGTTAGTTCCTGTCGTTCTATGATAAAAATAGTATAAATTATAGTTTAGTATCAGAATAATGATATATTAAATTTAAAGAATTATGGGTGAATATCATATTGTCCTTTAATCTTATTACGGTATTTCTCCAGTAATTTTGTTTAGCAAATTGAATGAAGTATGATACAGATAGCTATCTTTAGTGATGTACACGGAAATCTTCCCGCTCTGGAAGTCGTATTGAATGAT